>DASYEC010000143.1:0-51701 GCA_036499225.1 Conexibacter sp. | reverse complement strand
AAGCTGCGCCTCAGCGCGCCGCTGACGTTCGACTCCTACGAGCGCAACCGTGACACCGGCAGCTTCATCCTGATCGACGAGTCGAGCAACGACACCGTCGGCGCCGGCCTCATCGTGTGATCGGCTGACGCCGATCATTGCGAGTTCCACGGCGGCGCCCTGAGATTCGGCGCCGTCGCGGGAACTCGCGGGAACCCCATTCGCGCGGATTGTTCGTCTGCGGCCGCGCGGACAGCGGTATCGTGCCGCGATGGAGTGGAACTCAGTTCCCGCGGTCGCGTCCGCGCGAAACGCGGTCCGCGCGCGCTGGGTCGCCGCCCGCCTGCAGCCGCCGTGGCTGCGCGTCCTCAGCATCGCCGCGCCGGCCGCGTGGCTGCTGACGACGATCTGGTTCGTCGCCTTCGAGGGGCTGCCGCTGACGCGCGACTTCATCGCCGCGTGGGTCGTGCTCGGCCTGCTCGCCGTCTCGCTTTCCGACATACGAGGCTGGCTGCATGGCGTGATCTTCGAGTGGCTGCCGTTCTTCGCGCTGCTGGCGCTCTACGACCTGCTGCGCGGTGTCGCCGACGGGCTCGTCTTCCACGCCTTCTACCTGCCGCAGATCGACGTCGACCAGTTCCTCTTCTTCGGCACCGTCCCGACCGTCTGGCTGCAAGAGCACCTCTACACCCCGGGCACGCTGCCGTGGTACGGGATCATCGCGTGGGCGGTCTACATGTCGCACTTCTTCGCGACCCCGCTGCTCGCGATGGTGCTGTGGAAGCTCGACCGCCCCCGCTTCCGCCGCTACGCCGTGACCGTCGGGGCACTGTCGCTGATCGGCTTCGCGACCTACGCGCTGTACCCCGCCGCACCGCCGTGGATGGCGTCGGAGAGAGGGCTGATCGGGCCGGTCGCGCGGGTCGTCCCAGAGATCTGGGGCCTGCTCGGCGTTGATGCGAGATTCGGCGTCCTGGGGACGGGCTACGAGTACGCCAACGACGTCGCGGCCGTGCCGTCGCTGCATGCGGCCTTCTCGCTGCTCGTCGCCCTTGAGCTTTTCCCACGCGGCCCGCTCCCGCCCGGCCACCGCAGCCTCCCGCGGCTCGCCGCCCGCGTGCTGCTCGTCGCCTATCCCCTCACGATGGCCTTCGGCCTCGTCTACAGCGGCGAGCACTACGTCTCCGACATCCTGCTCGGCTGGCTCTACGCGCTGATCTGCTTCTTCGGCGTGCGCGCTGCCTTCCGGCGCTGGCAGGCCCGCAGACGCGCTGAGCCCGCCCTCACATCGGCGTCGTTCCCGCCCAGCAGCCTCTAACCTTCCGCCGCGTGTTCTCGAAAATTTTGATCGCCAACCGCGGCGAGATCGCGGTGCGCGTGATTCGCGCCTGTGAGGAGATGGGGATCGCCTCCGTCGCGGTGTACTCGGAGCTCGACCGTGACGCCCTTCACGTCAAGCGAGCCGACGAGGCGTATCTGATCGGCCCCGGCCCGGCCGCCGAGTCCTACCTGAGAGTCGACAAGATCCTCGAGGTCGCCAAGCGCTCGGGGGCCGAGGCGATCCACCCCGGCTACGGCTTCCTGGCCGAGAACGCCGCCTTCGCCGCCGCCTGCGAAGAGGCCGGCATCACCTTCATCGGCCCGCCCGCCAGCGCGATCGACGCGATGGGCTCCAAGACCGCCGCGCGCGACCTGATGAAGAAGGCCGGCGTCCCGATCGTGCCCGGCACGACCGAGCCGGTTCCCGATGTGAGATCGGCGCGCAAGGTGATCGAGAGCACGATCGGCTACCCCGTCGCGGTCAAGGCCGCTGGCGGTGGTGGCGGCAAGGGCTTCCGCGTCGCGCTGACCGACGACGAGCTTGAGGGCGCCTTCGAGGGCGCCTCGCGCGAGGGCGAGAAGTTCTTCTCGGACCCGACCGTCTACCTCGAGCGCTACCTGCCCGACCCGCGCCACGTCGAGGTGCAGGTGCTGGCCGACCGTCACGGCAACGTGATCCACCTCGGCGAGCGCGACTGCTCGGTCCAGCGGCGACACCAGAAGCTGATCGAGGAGTCGCCCGCCCCGGCCGTCGACGCCGAGCTGCGCGCGAAGATCGGCAAGATCGCGACCGACGCGGCCGCCGCCGTCCACTACGTCGGCGCCGGCACGATCGAGGGGCTGCTGCAGGACGGCGAGTACTTCTTCCTCGAGATGAACACGCGCGTCCAGGTCGAGCATTGCGTGACCGAGATGACGACCGGCGTCGACATCGTCAAGGAGGGCATCCGCGCCGCCGCGGGCGAGCCGCTGTCGATCGCGCAGGAGGACGTCGTCCTGCGCGGCCACGCGATCGAGTGCCGCATCAACGCCGAGGACGCCTCGCGCAACTTCGCGCCGGCGCCGGGCAAGATCGGCGCGTACAAGGAGCCCTCCGGCCCCGGCGTCCGCGTCGACTCGGGCGTCGGCCCGGGCGGCGAGGTCTCGCCGATGTACGACCCGATGGTCGCCAAGCTGATCGTCTGGGACAGCGACCGCGAGGCCGCGACGAGACGGATGCTGCGCGCGCTCGCCGAGTACGAGATCACCGAGCTCAAAACGCTGATCCCGTTCCACACTGCGCTGCTCGCGACCGAGCAGTGGGCCAACGCCGAGACCTGCCGCGACCTCGTCGAGGACCGCAAATGGCTCAGAGCGCTTGCTTTCCCGCCGGTGGGCGGGCCTGTTTCAGATGACGAGGACGACCCGAAGGTCGAGCAGACCTACACCGTCGAGGTCTCCGGCCGTCGCTTCGACGTCAGAGTGATCGGCGCGCCGTTCGCCGGCGGCGGCACCGCGGTCTCGATGAACGGCAACGGCGCGGCGAGAAGACCGCGCCGTGAGCGCAAGAGCGGCGGTGCCGGAGGCGGCGCCGACACGCTCCCCTCGCCGATGCAGGGCAACATGTGGAGAGTCAAGGTGAGAGCGGGCGACACGGTGAAGGAGGGCCAGCTGCTCTGCATCATCGAGGCGATGAAGATGGAGAACGAGATCACCGCTCACAAGGCGGGCGTGATCGTCGAGGTCCCGATCGTCGAGGGCGCGGCAATCGCCGCCGGCGACACGATCGCGGTCATCAAGTCGCCGGCCGCCGCTGAGTGAGCGATCGGCCACATATCTGGCTCGCAGACGCGCGCGACGCCGAGACGGTGGCGGAGCTGCTTGTCGCGTTCCGTGACCACCTCGGCCGCGACTGGCCCTCGGACAACGCCTTCCACGCCGGCGTCGAGCGGATGATCGAGCGGGGCGAAGCGGACTTCCTTCTCGCCGCACCCGTCGAGGGCTCAGCGCCGGTCGCGGTCTGCCAGCTGCGGTACGCGTTCAACCTCTGGCGCGCCGGCAGCGAGTGCGTGCTCGAAGACCTGTGGGTCGATCCCGACGCGCGTCGCGACGGCTATGGCTCAGCGCTCGTGGAGGCGGCGATCGCACGCGCTCGCGAGCGCGGCGCGCGTTGGATCGAGCTCGACACGCACGAGCACAACGAGCCGGCGATCGCGCTGTACCGACGGCACGGCTTCCACATCGGCCGCTCCGGCGGCCACCGTGACGTCGTGCTCGCCCGCTCGCTCGACTAAAGCGCTCAGACGGCCTTGCCGTCGCGCAGCAGCGAGAGGTTGTACGCGTGCAGCTTGCGCTGCGCGCCGCTGCGACGGGCGAGCGGCAGGGGTGCGTGCTCGGGGTCGTCGCCGCGCAGCGCTTGCAGGTAGGCGACGTCCTCGCGCAGGATCGCCGCGGCGCGAGCGCTGTCGAGCGTCTCGCCATGGCCGGGGACGACGACGTCGGCCTTCGTCAGCAGTGGCGCGAACCGTCTCAAGGTCGCCAGGTACTTGTCGATCGAGGCGCCCGGCGAGAGCTCCGGGATCGCGTGCGAGGAGAGGTAGTCGCCGACGACCAGCACCCGCGCCCACGGGATCCAGACGGCGGTCCCGTCGGCGGTGTGACCGTCTGCCGGGTGCAGCTCCAGCTCCTGGTCGCCGACGGCGCAGTAGCCGGGCACCGGCAGCGCCTGAACGCCCGGCAGCGACAGCGGCCGCGGGCGGTCGACGTAGTACTCCTCGTCGAAATCGCGCAGCTCGCGCGCGGCGACGCCGGGCTCGGCGGTCAGCCGCGCCGCGGTCGTCTCACCGCAGCCGATCGCGGCTTCTGGGAAGGCGTACGTGCCAAGCAGGTGGTCCCAGTCGGCATGCGTCGCCAACAGCCCCGTGATCGGGAACTCGGCCTGCTGCATCAGCGCGGGCAGGATCTCGAGCTCGTCGGGCAGCACCGGCGAGTCGATCAGGAACGCCTCGCCGCCGTTGCGGACCGCCGTCGCCGTCGTCTTCCAGATGCGGCTGGTGACGACGATGACGTCGGTGTGGACGCTGATCGCGCGCATCGTCAGCGTCCCTTGCGCAGCGTCGGCGTTAGCCGATGCCGAGCAGTCTCGCCGCTTCGCGCAGGCTGGAGACCTCGGCGTCAGGTCTCTTCTGACCGCTCTCGAGCGCGACTCTGTCGCGGTTGACCCAGATGACCGGGACTCTCAGTCTCAGCAGCGGCTCGACGTCCGTGCGATAAGAGGCGGAGACGTGGACCCAGCCTCTCTTGGTGCCGACGCGCCGCTCGCACTCCTTGAAGTGCGCCGGGTCGGGCTTGTAGGAGCGGACCTGCTGGGCGGTCACGACGAGGTCGAAGTCAAGCGGGATGTGCCGGCGCGTCTGGCCGAGCAGCTTGTCGTCGATGTTCGAGATGAGGCCGGTTCTGAACTGCTTGGCGAGTCTCGCCAGCACCGGGTTGGCCTCTCTGAACGCCGTCCAGCGCTGCACGGAGTCCGGCAGGAAGCCTGAGCGCGACGGCTCAAGGCCCCAGCCGAGCTCCTCCGCGGTCCGCACGGCAGTGCGGCGCAGGACCTCGGCGTACAGCTCGTAGGAGCCGCTCTGGATCTCCTCTTGAATCGAGTGAAAGAGCGGGATCAGCGCGTCGCGCTCGATCGTGAAACCGTCACGTCTGGCCTCTCGGACGAACGCGTCGTAGGCCCCGGCATCCCAGTCGATGAGGGTGCCGTAGACGTCGAACGTGACGAAGTTGACTGTTCTGGGAATGGCCATTGGCCGGGGATTATGCCTGCTCGGAGTATGGTCGCGCGTTGTGGGGGCGGTTTCTGCTAAGGCTCAGTAGAGTCAGCGAGCGCTATGGACCTGCTCGAATATCAGGGCAAGCAGCTTTTCGCCCGACATGGAATTCCAGTCCCCTCGGGGAGACCTGCTGCGACGGTCGAGGAGGCCGTGGCAGCAGCTGATGAAATCGGTTACCCCTGCGTCGTCAAGGCACAGGTATTGATTGGCGGCCGCGGCAAGGCCGGCGGCGTCAAGATCGCCAAGGACAGGGCGGAGGCGCTTGAACACGCCACCGCGATCCTCGGCATGGACATCAAGGGCTTCACGGTCCATGAGGTCTGGATCGAGGGCGCCTCGGAGATCTCCGAGGAGTACTACGCCTCGATCGTCTTCGACCGCTCGGCGAAGGCGCCGCTGGTCATGCTGTCGACCAAGGGCGGCATGGACATCGAGGCCGTCGCGGAGGAGGACCCCGACGCGCTCGCGAGGCTGCACGTCGACCCGCTGCTCGGCTTTCAAGACTTCCACGGCCGCAAGCTGGCGTTCGCCGCCGGCATCCCGGCCGACCTGATCCGCCCCGTCGGCGCGATGCTCGCGAAGCTCTACGCCACCTTCGTCGCCGAAGAGGCGCTGCTGATCGAGGTCAACCCGCTGATCATCACGCCGGAGCGCGACGTGCGCGCGCTGGACGCGAAGGTCACGCTCGACGACAACTCGCTGTTCCGCCACGCTGACAACGCGGCGCTGCGCGACCCCTCCGCCGAGGACCCGCAGGAGCAGATGGCGCGTGAGCGCGGCCTCACCTACGTGAAGCTCGACGGCGACATCGGCATCCTCGGCAACGGCGCCGGGCTCGTCATGTCGACGCTCGACGTCGTCGGTCTCGCCGGCGGCTCGGCGGCCAACTTCCTCGACGCCGGCGGCGGATCGAAGGCCGACGCGGTCGTCAGCGCGGTCGAGGTGATCCTCTCCGACCCGAAAGTCAGAGCCGTCCTCTTCAACATCTTCGGCGGCATCACCCGCTGCGACGAGGTCGCGAAGGGCCTGATCGAGGCGTACGGGGTCATCAAGCCGACGGTGCCGTTCGTCGTGCGCCTCGACGGCACGAACGACGTCGAGGGCCGCAAGCTGCTCGCCGACGCGAACCTGCCGAACGTCGCGACCGCGACGACGATGAACGAGGCGGCCGAGAAGGTCGTCGAGCTCGCCAAGACCGGAGTTGCCGCATGAGCGTCCTCGTCGACAACGACACCCGCCTGGTCGTCACCGGCATCACCGGCCGCGAGGGCACCTTCCACGCGACCAACAACAAGCGCTACGGCACGCAGGTCGTCGCCGGCGTGACGCCCGGCAAGGGCGGTCAGGACGTCGAAGGGATCCCGGTCTTCAACACCGTCGCGGAGTCGGTCGACAAGGCCGGCGCCAACACGGCGATGATCTTCGTCCCGCCGCGCTTCGCCGCCGACTCGATCCTCGAAGCGGCCGACGCTGGCGTGAGGCTGATCATCGCGATCACCGAGGGGATCCCGGCGCACGACGAGCTGCGCGTCTACACGCAGCTCAGACGCAACCCGGACGTCCGCCTCGTCGGGCCCAACTGCCCCGGCATCTTGTCGCCGGGCAAGGCGAGCGTCGGCATCATCCCGGCGTCGTTCTTCAAGCAGGGGAACGTCGGCGTCGTCTCGCGCTCGGGCACGCTGACCTACCAGATCGGCAACGAGCTGGCCCAGCGCGGCTTCGGCAACTCGTCGATCGTCGGCATCGGCGGCGACCCCGTCCCGGGCTCGTCGTTCATCGACATCATCGAGCTGTTCGAGGCTGACCCCGAGACCGAGCTGATCGTGATGTCGGGCGAGATCGGCGGCTCGGCCGAGGAGGAGGCCGCTGAGTACATCGCGGCCCACGTGACCAAGCCGGTCGTCGCCTACATCGCCGGCTTCACAGCGCCTGAGGGCAAGACGATGGGCCACGCCGGCGCGATCGTCTCCGGCACGGCCGGCACCGCGAGAGCGAAGGCCGAGGCGCTCGAGGCGAAGGGCGTCCGCGTCGGCAGAACGCCGACCGAGACGGCGTCGATTGCCATGGAGCTGCTCGCCGGCAAGTAAGCCGGGCCCGACCCGTAATCAACTGCGACTCCGTCGGACTGCCGCGAAGCTGCGCGGCGCACGTTGGAGTCGCAGGCTTGTGGCGCCTCCGAACAGCGTTTCGGGGGCGCTGCGTCGTTAACTGCACTGCGCGCTGAGGCAGGTTTGCGTACCCTGGGCGGCATGGCCTCCGAACCCGCTCCGATCTCCTTCGCGCGCGGTGCGCCCTCGCTCGACATCATCGACGTCGAGGGCCTGCGCGCAGCGGCCGACCGCGCCTTCGCGGCCGACCCCGCCGGCACCTTCTCCTACGGCACGTCGATCGGCTACAGACCGCTCCGAGCGTGGATCGCGGAGAAGCACGGCCTAGCGCCGGAGAACGTGATCGTCACGAACGGGTCGATGCAGGCCGACGCCTTCCTCTTTGAGGCGCTCGTGGAGCCCGACGACGTCGTCGTCGTGGAGCGCCCGACGTACGACCGTACATTGCTCTCGCTGCGCTCGCGCGGCGGCGACGTGCGGCCGGTCGAGCTGCAGCCTGACGGGATCGACGTCGAGGGCGTCAAGGCGCTGATCGCCTCCGGCGTCTCGCCGCGGATCGCGCACCTGATCCCGAACTTCCAGAACCCCGCGGGCTACACGCTCTCGCTCGCGAAGCGCCGCGAGCTGGTGGCGCTCGCGAAGGAGCACGGCTTCCTGATCTTCGAGGACGACCCGTACGTCGAGCTGCGCTTCAGCGGCGAGACGCTGCCGACGATGCTGTCGCTCGCCAGCGACGACCAGGTCGTCTACGCCTCGTCGTTCTCAAAGACGGTCTGCCCCGGCATCCGCGTCGGCTACCTCGTCGGCCCGGAGAAGCTGATCGCGCGGATCGCGAAGCTGGCGACCAACACGTACATCTCGCCGAACATGGTCGCCCAGTCGATCGTCAACGAGTTCTGCCGCAACGGTGCGTACGACCGTTCGATAGAGACGGTCAAGGTCGCGCTGAAGCAGCGCGCCGAGGCGCTCGGCAACGCGCTCGCCGCCAAGCTCCCCGAAGCCCGCTTCGTCGCGCCCGAGGGGGGCTACTTCATGTGGGTCGAGATGCCCGAGGGCTTCGACGCCGACCAGCTGTTCAAGGCGGCCGCCGACCGCGGCGTTGCGATCGTCAGGGGAACCGACTTCCTGATCGAAGGCGGCGAGAACGCCTTCCGCCTCGCCTACTCCGGCGTCACCGTGCCAGAGATCGAAGAGGGCGTCGGCCGCCTCGCCGAAGCCGTCCAGTCGCTCGGCGGCGTCGCGGCGTAAGCAGAAGGCGGTGTTTCGGGCCGCGCGCTGCGCGGCCCGAATCGTTCCCTAGCGCCCGTAGCGGTGCGACCCGAGCACGAGCTGCTCGGCCGGGATCGCGGTGCGCGGCGGCGGCGAGGGATCGGCTCTGACGGTGACGGTCTCCGCAACCGAGCGGGTCAGGGTGTGCTCGCTGTCGTCGGCGGCGGTGATCGTCACGTGCTCGTCGTCGGAGGCGGTGACCGTGCCCTTGAGGCCGGGGCCGACGCCGGCGTCCATCAGGTAGTGCAGGACGTCCTCAGCCTCGTTCTCCAGCCGCATCACGTGGACCGTCGCGCCGACCACGCAGTCGGCCAGCGGCACGCCCGCGGCGCGCTCGCCGACTCTGATCGGGTGGCCGTGGGGGCAGGTCGCGGCGTCGCCGACCGATGCGCGGACGTACGCCTCGAAGCGGGGCGTCATCGCGTGCTCGAGCCGCTCGGCCTCCTCGTGGACCTCGTCCCATGGGACGCCGACGACGTCGGTCAGGAAGCGCTCGATCAGGCGGTGGCGGCTGGTGACCTCCTCCGCCTCTCTGCGGCCGGCGTCGGTGAACGAGACGGAGCGGTCCTTCGCGCGCGTCACGTAGCCGTCGCGCTCCAGGCGGCCGAGCATCTCGTGCACGGTCGGGGCCGACAGCTGCATCGCGCGCGCGAGGTTGGCGCCGGTCATCGGCAGCCCGGCCTCATAGAGCCAGAACAGCATCTGGAGGTACTCCTCCTCCGCGACCGTCACATGCTCGTGTGACACGGTGCTGCCCCTTTCATCTCGAACCCGCCGGCCCCGGCGGCGGGTCGGCCCTGCGCCGGATCGTAGTCCCTCTGCCGCGGCCGGGTCAGCGGCCGCGCGCCTGCATCTCGGCGAGCTGGCGCTCGGCGAGCGCGACCAGCTCACGCGTCGCCGGCGAGAGCGTCGCGTCGCGGCGGGAGATGAAGGCGAAGGTCTCGTACAGCCTCGGGCTGAAGGAGACCGCTCTCAGCCTGCTCGGCAGCGCCCCGCCGCGCGGCGTGAGCGTGCGCGAGATCAGCTGCGAGACGACCGTGTCGCCGAGGCCGCGCGCTGCGAGGTCGAGCGCGTTGCCGACGTCCTCGACCTCGATCGCCGCCTCCAGCCGGACGCCAGCGCGCTGGGCGCGCTCGAACAGCGCGCGGCGCGTCGGGTCCTGGAGTCCCCAGCGAGCGTCGTAGAGGATCAGCGGGACGTCCGCGAGGCGCTCGACGGCGATCGGTCTGCGCGTGCGTCTGGGGTCGGCGCTGACGTAGATCAGCTCGTCGTCCCCCGCCGGGCGAACGTCGAGGCCGGCGTCGTCGATCGGCAGCACGACGAGCGCGGCCTCCAGCCGTCCCTCGCGGACCTCTTCGGCGACCTCGCTGGAGTTGAGGCCGATCACGCGCGTGCGCACGTCGGGATGTCTGCGGCGGAAAGCCGCGATCACGTGGCCGATCAGCCAGCTCGGCGCGTCGCCGAACGTCCCGAAGGTGGCGGTGCCGCCGGCGAGGTCGCGCACCTCGGCGACCGACGCGCTCGCGCGCGCGGCGGCGTCAAGCGTCCGCTCGGCTTCGGGGCGCAGCGCGCGGCCGGCCTCGGTCAGCACGAGTCTGCGACCGGCGCGCACGAACAGCGCGACGCCGAGCTCAGACTCGAGCCGGCGTACCTGCTCTGAGAGCGACGGCTGCGCCATGTAGAGGGCGTCAGCCGCCGCGCTGAAGGTGCCGTGCTCGATCGCGGCGAGGAAGTACTCGAGCTGCTGCAGCGTCAAAGGCAAAACCTTCTGGTCATGAAGTTGATCAAGGGTATCGCCACCGGCATTCAGCGCCTAGGTTGAATGACATGACTCAGGGGACCGACACCGAGACGCGCGGCGTGAGCCGTGCCAGCGAGCGCGAGGGAGTCATCCTCTGCGTGCTCGCCGCTGCCGGCTTCGGCTCGATGGCCGTGCTGGCAAAGCTTGCGTATGCCGCCGGAGCCGACGTGTTAACGCTCCTGTCGGTCCGCTTCACGATCGGCGCCGCGCTGCTGTGGGCGGTCGCCGCCTACCGCGGCGTCGCGAGACTGAGCTCGCGCACGGCTGCGATCACGGCGCTGACGATGGGCCTGCTGCTCTACAGCGCTGAGTCCGGCCTTTACGCGACGGCGCTGACGCATATCGACGCCTCGCTCGCTGAGCTGCTGATGTTCAGCTACCCGGCGGTCGTCGTGATCGCCGGCATCCTGCTCGGCCGCGAGCCGAGCTCCTCGCGGCGCCTGCTCGCCGTCGGGATAGCGACGAGCGGCGTCGCGCTCGTGCTGATCGGCGGCTCGACCGGCCAGATCGACCCGGTCGGCGTCGGGCTGACGCTTGCCGCGGCGCTGATCTACGCCGGCTACGTGCTGAGCGCCGACGCGATCGCCGGGCAGCTGCACCCGCTGACGTTCGCGGCGCTGATCTGCACCGGCGCGGCGATCTCGTTCACGTCCGCCGGCGCGTCGTCGGGCTCGTTGCAGCTCGGGGCGCTGCACCCGCAGGCATGGCTGTGGATCGCCGTGATCGCGGTCGCCTCGACGACGTTCGCGATGAGCGCCTTCGTTGCCGGCGTCGAGCGGCTCGGGGCCGGGAGGGCGTCGATTATGTCGGCGTTCGACCCGATCGTCGCGGTCGTCACGGGCGCGGCCGTCTTCGGCGAGTCGCTGGGGCCGATCCAGATGCTCGGCGGCTTCGCGGTGATCGCGGCAGTGCTCGTGCTGCAGATGCCGGCCGGCACGCTGACGCGTCGGCGCTCCCGGATCGTTTGCGCGCCACCAAACGCGCCGTGGGAGCAGGTAGGCTCGGATGACTTTGGCCCTCCCGCTCAACCCTCCGCTCAGCCCTCAGCTGGCTCGCTCGCGCTCGTCACTGCCGAGCGGAGATAGCTGGGCCTTCGAGCCGAAGTTCGACGGCTTCCGCGCGATCGTCTTCGTTGACGGCGACGACGTGCGGATCCAGTCGCGCGGCGGCAGACCGCTGGAGCGCTACTTCCCGGAGCTCAGATTCGCGCCGGGCCGGTACGTCGTCGACGGCGAGATCGTGATCGAGAGCGAGGCGGGCGTGCAGGAGTTCGACGTCCTCTCGCAGCGGATCCACCCTGCGGCGTCGCGGATCGAGCGGCTGTCGGTCGAGACGCCGGCGCGCTTCATCGCCTTCGACCTGCTCGCCCACGGCGACGACGTCCTGCTCGAGCAGGCGTTCGCGCAGCGGCGCGAGGGGCTGGAGGCGCTCGACGCGGACGGCCTTGAGCTGACGCCTTTGGTGCTGCGCGCCGAGGACGCCGAGAGATGGCTTCAAGGCACCTCGGAGGGCGTCGTCGCGAAAGAGCTCGACGCGCCCTACCGCCCCGGCGAGCGCGCTGGGATGGCGAAGATCAAGCGCGTGCGCACGATCGACGCCGTGCTCGTCGGCTGGCGCCCAGGCAAGGAGCCCGAGACCGTCGGCTCTTTGATCCTCGGCCTCTACGACGGCGACGAGCTGTGCGTCGTCGGGCACACCTCGTCGCTGAGAGCGACCGAGAGACGCGAGCTGGTCGGCAGACTGGCGCCGTTTGAAAGCGGCGAGCGCGGCTCTGCCGATCCCAGCCGCTGGCGCAGCGACAAGGAGCTCGAGTGGATCGGCCTGCGCCCCGAGCTCGTCGTCGAGGTCGGCTTCGACCATGTCAGCGGCCGCCGTATACGCCACGGCGCGAAGCTCAGACGCTGGCGCGACGACAAGCCCCCGCGCGACTGCACGTTCGAGCAGCTGTACAGCTGAGCGGGCTGGGCGCTCAAGACTTCTAAGGCAAGCACCGCCTCGTCCACAAGACGATCCTCGCCGACGTCAACCGCTACGCCGGCTACTCGGCCTACCGAGCTACTCGGCTCTGCGCGCGCGGCTGGGCTGGACGCGCCTGGGCTCGCCTCTCTGCTTGGGGAAGTTCGGGGGCCAGGGGGCGTCGCCGAGGCCCTCTTCCTCGTCGCGGCGGGAGAGCTCGAGAAGGGGGTCGAGGGAGCGCGCGCAGGCGTCGATCTCCGCGTGCGGGTCGCCGTCGCGGGCGAGCAGGGCAGGGACGGTCGCGAGCGTGAAGTCGGCCGGCTCGACATCGGCGACCTGGTCCCAGCGCAGCGGCATCGAGACGCGCGCGTCGGGGACAGGACGGACCGACCAGGCCGAGGCAACGGTGCGGTCGCGGGCGTTCTGGTTGTAGTCGACGAAGACGCCGTGGCGCTCTTCCTTCCACCACTTGCTCGTCGCCAGCTCCGGGACACGGCGCTCGACCTCGCGCGCGAGCGCGAGCGCAGCGCGGCGCACGCCGATGAAGTCGTGCTCCGGTCTGACGCGCACGTTGATGTGGATCCCGCGTGAGCCCGACGTCTTCGGGAAGCCGACGAGGTCATGGTCGCGCAGCACCTCGCCGACGCACAGCGCGACTCTGCGCACGTCGTCCCAGCTCGCCTCCGGCGTCGGGTCGAGGTCGACGCGCAGCTCGTCGGGATAGTCGAGGTCGTCGCGGCGCACCGGCCACGGGTTGAAGTCGATCACGCCGAGGTTGTTCGCCCAGGTGAGATGGGCGGCGTCGACGGGGCACAGCTCGCGCGCCTCGCGTCCGCTCGGGAAGGTGACAGTCGCGGTCTGCAGCCACAGCGGCGCTCTGTCGGGCACGCGCTTCTGGAAGAACGGCTCGCCGGCGGCGCCGTCGACGAACCGCTTCAGCACGGTCGGACGCTCGAACAGGTGAATCAACGCAGCGTCGGCGACCGCGAGGTAGTACTCGACGAGGTCGAGCTTCGTCTCCCCGGTCTGCGGGAAATAGACCTTGCCCGGGCTGGAGACGCGCACATCCTGCCCGGCGACCTCGACCGTCGTGGAGTCCTTGGCCATCACTCGCAGCGTGACAGGCCGCGATGACGACTGCCAGCCTGGGCGCCTTTGCGCCAGCTCTGGACCGAACTCGCACCGCACCTGCCGATTGCTTCGGGTCGCGCTCACCATCTCACGCGCCTGCTGGGGATCGTCGGCTGCTCCACGCCGTGACGGCCGCGCCTGCGCAACCGTAGGATCCTGCGGCGATGCCCGCCCCGTTGCTCGTCGCCCCCGCCCCGTTCAAGGGCACGCTGCGCGCGCCACAGGTCGCTGCCGCGCTCGGCCGCGGGCTGGAAGCGGGCGGCTGGGAGGTCGACCTCTGCCCGATCGCCGACGGGGGCGCTGGCACGTTGGAGGTGCTGCTGCCCGCCTTGGCCGGGGAGACGGGCGCGGTGTCGGTTGGCGGGCGTGAGGTGGGGATCGGGCTGATCGAGGGCGGCGGGACCGCGGTTGTCGAGCTTTGCTCGGTGGTTGGCGGCGGCTCGGGCGCCGCGGGCGCGGCCGGGTCAAGCTCGGCGGCCGGGGAGTTGATCCTTGCGGCCGCGGAGACCGGCGCTGAGGTGATCCTCGTCGGGGCCGGGGACGTGCGCTTCGGAGACGGCGGGGCTGGGGCGGTTGCCGCGATCGCGGCGGCGGGCGGGATCGCCGCGAAGCTTGACGTGCTGTGCGACGTGCGAACGGCAGGGGCCGGCCGCGCGTGGGGCGGCAGCGGCGGCGGGATCGCGGGCGCGCTCGCGCGGGACTGCGGCGCGCAGCTTGAGCCCGGGGCGGCGTTCGTGCTCGAACAGCTCGGCGTAGAGCAGCGGATGCTTGCGGCGCGGGCGGTGATCGTCGGCGAAGGGCTCCTTGACCTCAGCACGCTCTCCGGCAAGGCGCCGGGCGAGCTGGCGACCCGCGCGCGGCAGAGCGGCGTGCCGTGCTTCGCGGTTGTCGGCGCGCGCACGCTCGAGCCGTTCGGCGGCCGCATCCTCGACCTGCAGGCGGTCCTCGAAGCCGGCGACCTCGACGCGCTCGAGCAGGCCGGCCGCGAGCTTGCCAGGCTGGCGTGAGCGGCGGGCGCGACGGGTGTGGCGTGCGGTGGCGCGGGCGCGGTGATCGGCCCGGGGCCCTGATCGGCGTGCGCGGGGAGCGTTACGCTCAAAGCGATGGGGATCTTTCGCCGCAAGCCGAGCCCAGATCGGGCGCTGGCTGCCGCGCTCGCCCAGCGCGGGGTCGGGGGACGAGCGACGGTCGTCGCGATGCGGGAGACCGGGGCGACACGCGAGAAGAGCGCGAGAGAAGTCGAGTTCACGCTCGACGTCGAGCTGCCCGGGGGCCCGCCGGCGCGGGTTGTCCACAAGCAGTTCATGAACCGCTACACGCTCGCGGGCCTCGCGCCAGGCGAGCCGGCGCGCGTCTTCTACGACCGCGACGACCCGCAGGCGCTCGTGGTCAACGGCCACGCTCGCTACCGCACCGCTGTGCGGGATGGCGAGATCGTCGTCGTCGAGGCGCAGGGCCTCGACGCCTCATAGGAGCACGGCGCTGAGCACGATCGACGACGGGGAGGCGGAGCGGCCGCGCAGTGCGCGCGAGCGCTACGCTCGCCAGCTCACCGTGCCGCCGCTGCCGCGTCCCCAGATCCCGGTCCCGCCTGCGCTGCGACGCGCGGTCGTGATCGGCGCTGGGTCGTTCGGGACGGCGGTCGCCGTGCTGCTGGCGCGCGGCGGGCTGCGCACGACGTTGCAGACGCGCACACCCGAGCAGGCGGCCGAGCTGAACGAGCGGCGCGAGAACCACATCTACCTGCCCGGCGTCGAGCTGCCGAAGGAGCTGCGGATCGAGCCGGCGGCGAACGGCCTCGGGCGCGCCGAGCTCGTCTTCCTCGCCGTCCCCTCCGCGCGGATGCTTGAGGTAATCGCGGGGCTGGAGCCGGCCGGGCTGAGCCGTCGGGCGTCGCTTGTCTCGCTCTCGAAGGGGCTCGTTCCGCCGGCCGGGGCGGCGCCGACGGTGCTGCTGCGCGAGCGCTTCGGCGCGGCGCGCGTCGCCTGCGTCGGCGGGCCGGCGCATGCGCAGGAGATGGTGCGCGAGGGGGCCGGGCTGGTCGCCGCCGCGAGCGAGGAAGCGCTCGCCAGCCTGATCGCGAGCGTCTTCATCCGTGCCGGGGTCGTCTGCGAGCGCTCCGATGACCCGGTCGGGGTCGAGCTGGCGGGCGCCGCGAAGAACGCCGCCGCGCTTGCTGCCGGCGCGACCGAGGCGCAGGGGCTGAACGCCGCTGGCGCAGCCTCGGGCCACATCTTTGCCGAGGTCTGGCGGTACGCCGAGCGGCAGGGAGCAAGGCCCGAGTCGATGATCGGCCTCGCGGGAACCGGCGACCTCGTCGCGACTGCGCTCGCTCCGCAGAGCCGCAACCGCCGCGCCGGCGAGCTGCTCGCGGTGGGCGTGCCGGCTGGCGAGATCCCGGCGCAGATCGGGCAGGCGGTCGAGGCGCTGGAGTCGGTCCCGCTGTTGGCGCGCGCGCTTGCCGAGGCCGGCATCGAGGCGCCGGTGACGAGCGCGCTCAGCCGGCTGATCGGCGGCGAGCTGCCCTTGGCGGAGTGGGTCGCGCTCGTCCGCGCGACCGTCCCGCCGCCCGCGCGCTGGCGGCCAGTGAGAGCCGTCCCAAGAGGCGCCCTCGGCCGTGCCGCAACGCGTCTGCGCGAGCGGTTCGGACGCGGCGAGAGCTTGCGCGAGTCGCCAGAGTAGCCGGGGCGCGCGGCGCCCGGCGCGGCGCGCGCGACGCGACGCCGCTGCGGCGCGCGACTCGGGCTGCGGCTACCGCTCCTCCGCCAGCGTCGTCATGACCGCCTCGTAGACGCCCTCGCCGTTGCTGGCCTCGGCGATGCGGACGTTTTGGCGGCCGGCGATCGCTTCGCGCAAGGTTGGGTCCTTCTCCAAGGCGTTGGCGACGAACCAAAAGGTGCCGACGGCAGCCGCCGCGCCGAGGTCTTCGCGCGAGTCGCCGACGGCGATGCACTCCTCCGGCAGGTAGCCGCGGATCTGCATGTGGCGGGCGACGGCGCCGGCCTTCGAGGCCGCTCTCGGAACCAAGTGATACGCGCGCACCTGCGGCAGCCCGGCAAGCGCGTCGCTGCGCGAGTGGACGGTGCCGTTGTCGACCAGCCGCAGGTGGTCGTGGCCGTGCTCAGCGAGCAGCGCGCCCGCCTCCTCGGCGTCGACCAGTCCGCGGAACAGGTGCGAGACCTCGCGGTTGACGTGCCACGGGGCGTGGTACTCGAGCGCTCTCGGATACCGCTCCAGCAGCAGCGCGGGCGCCCCGCACTCCTCGATCTGCTGGTGGATCGTCCTGCCCTCGCGCGGCTCCAGGCCGCCGGTCAGCCACTCCAGCTCGCCGTCGACGACGAGGCCCGAGCCGGCCTCGAAGATGTAGGCCGTCTGGCCGATCAGGCGCGCGTCCTCTCTCACCTGCGTCTCGCGGCGGCCGGTGTAGATCACGACCTCCGCCCCCGCACGATGGCACGCCTCGAGCGCGCGCACGCTGGCGTGCGAGAACGTGCCGTCAGCGGCGCGCAGCAGCGAGGCGCCGGGGCCGAGGAGAGTGCCGTCGAGGTCGACGTAAAGGCAGCGCATGAGCGTGATTCTGCCGCGTGCCCGGCGCTCGCGCGGCGAGCATTGGCTTTCCGATGTCGTTGAACGACACGAACGAGCCAATGCTCCGGCGGCATGCGCGGGTCAGGCCGGGGCCAAGGCCCCCAACGTTTCGCGGACCTCTGCGGCGAAGCGGTCGACGTCGGCTTCGCTGACGTCCCAGGCGCACATCCAGCGGACCTCGCCGTGACCGGCCGGGACGGCGCGGCCGGGGGTCGTCCAGTCGTAGAAGTGCCACGTCTCGCGCAGGCTGGCGATCGCCTCGCGCGGGAGCTGGGCGAAGACCGCGTTCGCCTCGACCGCCTGCGTGATCTCCAGCCCCGGCGCGCCCTGGACGCCTGCGGCGAGCCGCGCCGCCATTGCGTTGCCGTGGCTGGCGAGCTCCTGCCACAGCTCGCCGCCGAACAGGGCGGTGAACTGCGCGGCGAGGAAGCGGCCCTTGGAGGCGAGCTGCAACGACTGCTTGCGCAGGAACGGCAGGCCGTCGGCGAAGCGCGCCTCGCCGTTGAGCACGACGACCGCCTCGACGCCGATCGCGCCGAGCTTCGTCGCGCCGAACGACAGCAGGTCGACCCCGGCGTCGGTCGTGAACGCGCGCACCGGGAGGCCGAGCGACACGGCGGCTTGCGCGATTCGCGAGCCGTCGACGTGGAGCGAGAGGCCGCGCGCGTGCGCGGCGTCGGCGAGCGCGCGGATCTCCGCGGGCGTGTAGACCGTGCCGAGCTCGGTCGCGTTCGCTATCGAGACAACCTGCGGCTGGGCCTGGTGCTCGTCGCCCAGGCGCGCGCACAGCCGCTCTATCGCGGCCGGCGTCAGCTTGCCGTCGGGCGTCGGCGCGGTCAGCAGCTTGACGCCGCCGACCCGCTCGGGCGCGCCGCCCTCGTCGACCTGCAGGTGGGCGGTCTCGCTGCATATGACCGCGCCCCACGAGGTGCACGCGGCGCGCAGCGCGAGCACGTTGGCGCCGGTCCCGTTGAAGACGAAGAACGCGCGCGCCTGCTCGCCGAGGTGGTCGCGGACGACCTGCTCGGCCCGCTGCGTCCAGGGATCGTTGCCATAGGCGGGAGCGTGGCCGTCGTTGGCCGCCGCGACGGCCTCGATCACCGCCGGGTGGGCACCGGCGTAGTTGTCGCTCGCGAACGTCGTCGTCGTCATGCGTCCACGGTAGCCAGGCCGCGGCGCGCTAACGAAACGTAAAAGAGCGACAGCGGGAACTCGTCGTCGAGCACCTCGTCGACGTACGGTCTCGGCTCCGGCGTCTCGGCGAAGTCGCGCACGCCCGCCGCCCAGCGGGAGCCCATGGCCGGCGGGACGTACTGTGCGACGAGGTCGTGCGCCGCCTCCCAGTGCTGCAGCTTCGTGCGCTGGATCCCGGCGCGGTAGAGCGCCTCGACCTCGCCGCGCAGCTCGAGCACGCCGTCGGCGACGTTGTCCCACTCGATCGCCAGGCGGTTGTCGGTCCAGTGGAGCCGGCGCGTCGCGTGCAGGAAGCCGAACAGCAGCTGCCCGCCGAGGCCGTCGTAGTTGCGTCTGCGCGGCCCAGTGACGGGGAAGCGGAAGAGGCGGTCGAAGAGGATCGCGTACTGGACGTGGCGGGCGAAGGCGAAGCCGCCGCGCTCCAGCTCGACCGCCTCGGAGAAGGCGGTCAGGTCGCAGCGCAGCTCTTCCAGCGCGTACATCCAATACGGCATCCGCTGGCGGATCATGAACGGGTCGAACGGCAGGTCGCCGTGGCTGTGCGCGCGGTCGTGGATCAGGTCCCACAGCTCGTAGGCGTCGCGCGACAGGCGCTCGCTCGAGAGCAGCGCGGCGGCGTCGGGCGGCAGGTTGAGCCCCAGGACGTCGGCGGCGTGCGACGAGGTGCGGCGCAGCCGCTCGGCCTCGCGGTCGCAGAAGATCGCGCCGAAGTGGTTGGGGGCCGGGCCGGCCGCCGCGACCGTCTCGGGGAAGAGGACGGCGCACTCGGAGTCGTACCCGGCGGTGTTGTCGACGAGCGTGACCGGCACGAACTTCGCGTTGTCGTACTGCTCGCGCTCCAGCTCGGCGAGCCACTGCGGCCACGGGACGGCGACGATCAGCGCCTCGAAGACGCGGTCGGGCGAGCCGTTCTGCTTCGCCATCGGGAACAGCACGAGATGCTTGCTGCCGTCGATCCGGTGAAGGTCGGGGCGGAACTGCTCCAGCGCGTTGCCGAAGTCCGGTCTGCCGAAGCCGCCGGACGCCCAGCGGTCGAGGTCGGCCCGCAGGGCTCTGAGGTAGTCGGCCTGGTGCGGGAAGCGGGGCGCGAGGCCGCGCAGGGCGGTCTCGATCTGGCCGATGCGGGCACGCAGGCGAGCGGGGTCGTGCTCGTCGGTGTCGACCGAGCCGTCCGGTCGTTGTTGCAAGCGCAGCGCGTCGACCTCGCGCTTGAGCGCGAGCCAATGCGGGTCCTCGCTGATGTCGAGTGCGGCCCGGTCGGGCTCGATCGGCGCGCTCATCGCGCGGCCGGCCGCCCAGTGGACGAGGTTGAGCCACAGCTGCGCGTGGTCGAGCTGGTCGATGCAGTCGTCGCCGAAGAGGTCGGAGTCCGCGAGCACGACGACGCGGCCGGCGCCGTGCTGGAGCGTCGCAAGCAGCGCGGCGTTGGGGGTCGAGGCAGTTGGGGAGCTGCGGGCGAGGACCCGCGGCGGCTCGTGCTCGTCAAGCGCGCTGATCGTCGTCGCGCGATAGAAGCAGGCCTGCGCGACGCGCGCGAGCAGGTCGACGCCAGCGACGGGATGGTCGAGGTCGGCGAGGACCCAGTGCGGGGCGCCGTCGTGGTGGCGCTCGTAGTCGGAGACGATGTCGTTGTCGAGTGCGACGCCGAAGCGGGCGAGCAGCTCGTTGACGTTGTTGCCGTACTTCGCCTGCTCCTCCTCCCCGAGCACGATCAGGCCGCCGCCGTCGCGGACGAAGCGCGCGATCGCGTCGAGCTCCGCGCCCGTGAAGCGCGGGGTCCCGCCGGGGACGACCCGCTCCCACGCAGGCTCGGAGGGATGGGCGATCACAAGCACGCCCGCAGTCTGGAGGGCAGCAGCGTCGAGCGGGCCGCTGACGTGGGCGTCGGCGGCGAAGTCGTGCGCGCGCAGGAGCGCGGCGGCACGCTCGTAGGAGGAGTCGGCCGGGTGCGAGGGCTGCATCGCTGCGGCGACGTCGGGGCGAACCGTCCAGGCCTCGCCGTGCGCCTCGTCGAACAGGATCCGAGCTGTGGTTGGACGGTCGTGCATGGCGCGCCTCCTTCGTCACGGACGTGTTGGGAACGGCCAACGGGCCGGACTTCATTTCAGCCTAGGGCGGCATGTTCAGCGTCACGAGAGGCCGATGCTGCGTCGGCGCGCAACAATCGAACGGGATAGCGGGGTAGGGCGGCAGATCGTTGTGCGCCGGAGCGCGCGCAAGCGACGTTCGCGCGCTGACTGGGCGCAGGCGGTAGCCGGCGGTGAAGCGCGGGGCCCGCCGATCCCGCCCGCCGACGCGCTGACTGGCCCGCGGCCCGCAGCGACCTAGAATCGACGGGTGGCCGCCACTGACGAGATCGTTGAGCCGTGGGAGGGGCTGCTTGCGCGGGGGCGCGCGGACGAGCGGCTTGTGCATGAGTCGGTTGTGCCGCCGAAGGCCGGCAGGGCGGCGCCGATCCCGCCGGAGCTCCATCACGAGGTCCGCGACGCGCTCAGACGTGTCGGCATCGGAGCGCTCCATACGCACCAAGAGCAGGCGCTGTTCGCCGCGATGGACGGGCCGACGATCGTCACGACCGGGACCGCCTCAGGGAAGTCGCTCTGCTTCAACCTGCCGACGCTGCAGATGCTGCACGTCGAGCCACGCGCGCGGGCTTTGTATCTGTACCCGACGAAGGCGCTCGCGCAGGACCAGGCGCGCGCGCTCGCGGCGCTGAGACTCCCCCGCCTGCGCCCCGCGATCTACGACGGCGACACGCCGCAGGGCGACCGCTCGGCGATCCGCAGATCGGCCAACATCGTGTTGACGAACCCCGACATGCTGCACGTCGGGATCCTGCCCAACCACCGCGTCTGGGGCGACTTCCTCGCGAACCTCGCGGTCGTCGTCGTCGACGAGGCGCACGTCTACCGCGGCGTCTTCGGGTCTCACGTCGGCAACGTGCTGCGACGGCTCCGCCGGCTCGCCGCCGCGTACGGGACCGAGCCGCGCTTCCTGCTCGCGAGCGCGACGATCGCCAACCCGCTTGAGCTGGCGCAGCGGCTGACCGGCCTTGACGAGATCGCGCTGATCGACGAAGACGGCGCGCCGTCGGCCCAGCGGCGGATCGCGATGTGGAACCCGCCGCTGCTGGACGAGGGCCTCGGCACGCGCGCCTCCGCGCTGAGCGAGGCGGCCGACCTGTTCGCCGACCTCGTCGCCTCCGGCGCGCGCACGATCTGCTTCATGAAGTCGCGCAAAGGCGTCGAGGTGATCATGCGCAGCGCGAGCGCACGACTGCGCCAGAGCGGCCACGACGACCTCGTCGACAAGATCGCCCCCTACCGCGCCGGCTACACCGCTTACCAGCGGCGCGAGCTGGAGGAGCGGCTGACGCAGGGCAAGCTGCGCGGGGTCGTCGCGACCGACGCGCTCGAGCTGGGGATCGACATCGGCGAGCTCGACGCGGCGATCTGCGTCACCTACCCCGGCACGGTCGCCTCGCTGAGACAGATGTGGGGCCGCGCTGGGCGGCGCGGCAGAGGCCTGGCCGTCTACATCGCCGGCGAGGACGCACTGGACCAGTTCTTCTGCCGCCATCCCGACGAGTTCCTCGAGCGCCCGGTCGAGGCGGCGATCCTCGACCACGAGAGCGAGCAGATCCACGCCGCGCACCTGCTGTGCGCGGCGCACGAAGGGCCGCTCGGGCCGGGCGACGCAGAGGTGCTCGGCGCCTCGTGGCGCGAGCATGCCGAGCGGCTCGTGACGGCCGGGCTGCTGATCGAGCGGCGCGGACGGCTGCAACTGCGCAGACCCGAGGAGTTCCCTGCCGCGCGCGTGCCGCTGCGCTCCGCGTCGACCGACACGTTCGCGCTGATCGACGTCACCTCCGGCGAGATGATCGGGACGATGGAGGCGGCGCGCGCCTTCTCGACTGCGCACGACGGCGCCGTCTACCTCCACCTCGGCCGCGCCTACGAGGTCGTGCAGCTCGACCTGCGCGACCGCCGCGCGCTGCTGGAGCCGTTCGACGGCGACTGGTTCACGCAGCCGCGGCGCGAGACGATGACGGCGATCGAGAGGCTCATCGAGCGGCGCGACGCGATGGGCGTGCAGCTGTCGTTCGGCAACGTGATCGTCACGGATCTCGTCGTCGGCTACCAGAGAAAGTCGCTCGCCGACCACGAGACGATCGACTTCCACTCGCTCGACCTGCCCGAGACCTCGTTCTCGACGCAGGCGCTGTGGTACGAGCTCGACGACGCCGTGCTCGGGCCCGACGCCTACTCCGATCGCCTGCTCGGTGCGCTGCACGCCGCCGAGCACTCGCAGATCGCGGTGCTGCCGCTGCTGGCGATGTGCGACCGCTGGGACATCGGCGGCCTCTCCACCAACGCCCACCCGCAGACCGGCCGCCCGACGATCTTCATCTACGACGGCCACCCCGGCGGCGTCGGGATCACGCGCCAGGGCTATCTGCGCTTCGAAAGACTGGTCGCCGACGCCCACCGGCTCGTGTCGGAGTGCAGATGCAAGCACGGCTGCCCCTCATGCGTGCAGTCGCCGAAGTGCGGCAACCTGAACGAGCCGCTGTCGAAGGGCGGGGCGGTGGCGATGATGAGACGGCTGTTGAGCGAGGCGTAGGCGGTCGGGGGCGTCGGGCCGCGGGCGGCCGCGACGGCGGGCTCGCGGCGTGGGCGATCGCTTGCAACGCGCGTGTGGACGGCGTGCGTCGTGGAGGTTCCGGGCCCTGAAGTTGTGCAGCGCTGTGTGGCCGGCTCGACGGTGCGTCGGATCGGTCGAACGTCTGGACGATGGCTCGATCCCTTCGTGCCTTCCTCCTCATGACGGCCTTCGGAGCCGCGCTTGCCGCGCCTGCATCCGCGCTGGCGAGCAACGGCGGCGCGGCTCCGACTGCTGTCACCGCGCAGAGCGGCGGAGCGGCGCCGGGTGCGACGACCGGGCACACGAGAGCGTCGAGCGCGCAGACCGGCGGGGCCGTTCCCGGCCACAAGCCGCGGCAGGCGAGAGCGCCGGGAGCGCCGCGCAAGCCGACGCCGAAGGCGCGCAGAAGAGCAGCGCACAAGCCGGTCGCGCCGCCGAGAAGAACGAGCACGCCGAGAAGGACGAGCGCGCCGAGAAGAACGAGCACGCCGCCGGAGACCCCGCCCGCACCGCCCTCCTCCGACGACGGGACCTCCGACACGGGCACCGCCGCCGGCGTCTTCCCGGTGCGCGGGCCCTTCACCTTTGGCGGGCCGGACGGGAGATTCGGCGTCGGGCGACCGGGCCACATCCACGCGGGGCAGGACGTCCCTGCCGACAGCGGCACGCCGCTCGTCGCGCCGACCGCGGGCACGATCTCGTGGAAGGCCAACCAGCCGGGCGGCGCGGGGATCTACGTCGTGATGCACGACCCGGGCAGCGACCGCGACTACGTCTTCATGCACCTCAAGAGCGGCTCCGTGCTCGTCGCGCCCGGCGACGCGGTCAGCGCCGGCCAGCAGCTCGCCGAGGTCGGCGCGACCGGCGACGCCACCGGCCCCCACCTCCACTTCGAGATCTGGGTCGGCGGCTGGCAGGCCGAGGGCGGTGAGCCGATCGACCCGCTGCCGCAGCTGGAGCGGTGGGCGGGGTCGTGAGCGGCGCCGTGCTCCCACCGAGCACGCGCCTCGCGTAGCTGTGCGCTTGCGTCGATCTTCAGCTCGCGCTCACGGCGGTGCGCGATGATGGGCGCGTGAGCCACACGCCGATCACATCGCTGGCGGGGGCGGGCGGCCCAACGCCGCAGCCGCCGCAGCCACAGCGGTCGGCCGAGTCGACCTTCGGCGCGCTTGTCGTGCTGGTCGCGATCAACGTCGTCGTCTTCCTGATCGAGCTCGCCAGCTCCCCGTTCAACGACACGCTGAACGGCAGCCTCGTCCAGCATGGCGGGCTGAGCGGCTTCGAGGTCGACCAGGGGCAGTGGTGGCGGATCATCACCAGCGGCTTCCTGCACGCGAGCGGCGCGCACCTGTTCGGCAACCTCGTCGCGCTCGTCGTGCTCGGCGGCGTGCTGTCGCTTGCAGCGGGGCCGCTGAAGATGGTGCTCGTCTACGCCGCGGGCATGCTCGGCAGCTCCTTCTCCGTGCTCCTGTTCGCGCCAGACACGCTGACCGTCGGCGCCTCCGGCGCGATCTTCGGGCTGGCCGGCGCGGCGCTCGTGCTCGGGGTCGCGCGCCGCAGAGCTCTGCTGCTGCTGTTCGCCGCCGCGTGGGTGATCTACACGCTGTCGAGCACGCTGTTCGTCCCGGGCATCTCGCAAGCCGCGCACTTCGGCGGCCTGATCGCCGGCGGGATCGCCGGCTGGCTGCTGATCGGCGAGCGCTCCCAGCTGCGCAGCGACGGCGCCGCCGCCGGCCTCGTCGCCGTGCTGCTCGTGGTGCTGTTCGCGGGCGCGCTGTTCGTCTGATCGCTACGGCGGCGTCACGCGCGGGGCGATCTCGGCGAGCTCGTCGCCGCCGATCTGGTCGAGCGCGCGGCCGGCGGTCTCGATCCGGAAGACCGCAGTCACGACGAAGCCGAGCACGCAGTCGCCAGCGCGTGTTGAAGAGCGCGAATCCGATCAGCACGAGCCAGAGGTGGGAGTCGCCGCCGCCCAGCAGCCCGTCGGCGATTGCGGCCACCCCGAGCGCGATCGCCATCACCGCGAAGCCGATCAGCTGCAGCCGCATCCGCCCGAGCTTCTCGACGAAGAAAATCGCCGCGACGAAGCCGACGACGAGCTGATCGCCAGCGCGGGCACGATCCCGAAGCCGAGCATCCACCGCCACGAGCCGACCTCGGGGGAGATCAGCAGGATCACGACGCCGACCGCGGCGCCGAGCAGGATGCCGACCGCCTGGAGGCTGAAGGCCCCGACAAGCCAGCGCCCGCGGTTGGCCGAGGGGAGGATCTCGGCGAGGTAGCTAGCCGCCGCTCCGCCGCTCAGCCGCTGCCGCCGTTCAGCCGCTGCCGCCGTTCAGCCGCTGCCGCCGCCGCTCAGCCACTGCCGCCGCTGCCGCCGCTCAGCCGCTTAGCCGCGCAGCGCGCGCAGCAGGCCGAGCTGCGCGCCGAGCGCGCTGCCAGCGATCGCGCCGACGCCCGCGCGGGCGCTCGCGGGAAGGGCCTGGCCGGCGCCGAGCGTGGCGAAGAAGTCGGTGCCGTCGGAGAGCGTCGCGCCGACGATCCAGAGCGTGAGCGGCGTTCTCTTGCGCAATGCGACGAGCGTCCCGAGCGCGATCGCGACGTCACGCGCGCCGACGGCGCGCAGCAGCACGGCAGCGGCCGGCCGCTTGGCTTCGTCGCCGACCCAGCCGGTTCCGACGACCTGCTTCGGCGCGGCGAGCAGTGCCGTCCCGAGCGCGAGGCGGCCGAGCGCGATGCCGGCCACGAGTGTGCGAGGACCCATGCCAGCGATCGTAACCCGCGCTTCGCCGCGGCGCGCCAGCTCGACGGTGCGTCATCCGTGCGCCTTGCCGCGGCGTCCACCAAACCGTGCTCGCCTCAGCGCGACGGGCGCCGCGCCCGCCCCTCACCCCACCGCCACCGGCTCGACCACCCGCTGCGCCGCCCGCCGCGCCGCGCGGATCCGCCGCACCCGTGGCGGCAAGCAGCGAACGGTCTGACGACAGCCCCAGGCGGTCGCGTCGAAGGCGCGCTCGCGCGTTGGCGACCAGCGCAGGCCGAGCGCGCTGCGCAGGTGGGGCGGAAGCAACCCGACCGTTGACAGGCCGAGCAGCTCGAGCAGCGGCGTCACGGCGCGCGGCAGCCCCAGCGGGTTGAGCGTCATCGTCGCGACCTGGTGGGCAGCGTCGGTCGGCTCCAGCGTGCGCGCGACCATCTGCTCGAAGTACGCGGCGAAGTCGGCGAAGGTCTCCGGGCACAGCCCGTCGACGACGCCGCACGCGTAGGCGAAGCGCTTTTGCTCGTTGTAGAAGCGCTCGATCTCGTCGCCGAGCAGTTCGCCGACGTAGCGCTGGTAGGTGACCAGCCAGGTGTCGACAAGCGTCGCCCAGACCCACAGCACCAATAGGGGGTCGGTCGCGTCGTAGGGGCGCCCGGCGGCGGCGCCGGAGCGCACGACGCCGCGGACGCGGGCGTGCTCGGCGCGGATCCGCGCCGCGGCGCGCTCGGCGGCGTGCACGTCGCCAAAGGTGATCTGCCGTATCGCCGTCAAGGTGTGACTGAGCCGCCCCCAGGGGTCAGTCAGGTAGCGAGAGTGACGCGCGACACCGGCACCGACCAATGGGTGGGCGACCTGAAGGATCAACGCGCGGCCAGCGCCAAGCATCAGCGCCGACTCGCTGTTGATGCGCCACGTCGCCGACTCAGGGCCGTACCAGCCGACATCCCCTCGGCGGGTCGCTGCTCTGTTCGGTTGCACGAATCGGTGACAGTAACCGTGTGCGGCGCGCCGTTCGCCAGTAGGCCTCCGAACGAATGCGACGCATGAACGGTGACGTGTCCATTAGGGTACGGCGCACCGGGCCCACAGTCTGGCGGCCGGTGAACAGGGGAGACGTCGCTGGTGCTGGAGCTGCGCGAGATCGTCAAGCATTACCGCGCGGGCGACGAGCTCGTGCGCGCGGTCGACGGCGTGTCACTCACGCTGAACCGGGGTGAGGTTGTTGCGCTGTACGGGCCCAGCGGCTCGGGCAAGACGACGCTGCTGCTGCTCGCCGCGGGCATGACCGCGCCTGACGAAGGCGAGGTCCGCTTCGACGGCCGCGACGTCGCGCGGCTGAGCGTCGCTGACGCGACCTGCTACCGCCGCGCCGAGCTTGGCTTCGTCTGGCAGCAGTTCCATCTGATCCCGCGGATGGCCGCGATCGACAACGTCGGCATCAAGCTGCTCGCCGAGGGCGTCAGCCGACGCGCCGCGCGCGAGCGAGCCGAGCAGTGGATCGAGCGCGTCGGCCTCGCGCAGCGCCGCGACAACCCGCCCGAGCGGCTGTCCACCGGCGAGCGCCAGCGGGTCGCGATCGCCCGAGCACTGGTCAACAGACCGCGCCTCGTGCTCGCCGACGAGCCGACCGGCAACCTCGACAGCAGCCGCGCCGAGCTGGTCCTCGGGATGCTCGCGGAGATCAGCCACAACGACGGCGTCGGGGTCCTGCTCGTCACGCATGACCCCGAGGCGGCCGCGTTCGCCGACCGTGTCCTGACGCTGCGCGACGGCAAGCTGCTCGACGGGCGCGTCGGGGACAGCGACGAGCCGCTGGCAGCGGACGTGGCAGCAGGCGCGGCAGCGGACGCGGCAGCGGACGCGCTCAGCAAGACCAACGGAGCCCACGCCGGCGCAGCTGCGCCCGCGTCCGCGCCCGACGGCGCACGCGGGCGATGAGGCCGAGCGTCCTCCCCTGGCTCTACTGGCTGCGCCTGCGCAAGTGGCCGGTCCAGGAGGCGCTGGCTGGGATCGGGATCGCGACCGGCGTCGCGCTGCTGTTCGCCGTGCAGGTGGCGAACTCGAGCGTGACGACGTCGGTCGAGCGGACGATCGACGGGATCACCGGCAGCTCGCAGTTCGCGCTGACCGCGCGCGCGGCGTCCGGCTTCTCGCAGAGCGTCGTGAGACGCGTGCAGGCGGTCGACGGCGTGCAGGCGGCGGCGCCGGTCGTGATCGAGCGCGCGAGCGTTGCGGGGCCGGACGGGACCGCGACGGTAGAGCTCGTCGGCGTGACGAGCGAGTTCGCCAAGCTGAACGGGAGGCTGCTGCGCAGCTTCGGCGGCGTCTACGGGCTGCAGTTCGGGGCGAAGGCGCTCGTGATGCCCGAGCCGGTCGCGTCGCAAATCGGCGTCGCAGCGGGCGACAGAATGACGCTGCAGGTCTTCGGCCGCTCGGTGCCCGTGCGCGTCGCGGCGTCGGTCGGCCGTCACCAGGTCGGCCCGCTCGCCGACAGCCCGGTGATCGTCGGGTCGCTGCCGTACGTGCAGTCGATCACTGGGCTAGGCGACCGCGTCACGCACATCCTCGTGGCGCCGAGAGCGGGCGAGGAAAGCGCCGTCCACGCGGCGCTGGCACGGATCGCCGACGACCGCTTCGACGTCACGCCGAGCGACAACGAGGCGGAGCTGATCAGGCAGGCGGCCGGTCCGACGCAGCAGTCGACGGGGCTGTTCGCCGCGATCAGCCTCGTGATCGGCGTGCTGTTCGCGTTCAACGCGATGCTGCTGACGGTGCCCGAGCGGCGGCGGTTTATCTCCGAGCTGCGGCTGCTGGGCTTCAGCCGCAGCCAGCTGTCGATGATGCTCGTCTTCGACGCGCTCGTGCTGGGCGCCGTCGCGTCGCTGCTCGGGCTGGTGCTCGGCGACCAGCTGTCGCGCCACGTCTTCCACGCCGCGCCCGGCTACCTCGCGTTCGCGTTCCCCGTCGGCCATGAGCGGATCGTCAGCTTCAGCAACATCGCGATCGCGTTCGCGGGCGGGGTCGGGGCGACGCTGGTGGCGACCGGCCGGCCGCTCGCCGACGTCTTCTCAAGGCGCTCGCTCGACACTGACTACCGCGCGACCGAGGAGCCGAGCGAGGGCGTGCCGAGAACGGTGCGGCGGTGGCTGCTGCTCGCCGCCGCGGTGCTGACGGCGTTCGCGATGACCGTGTTCGTCGTACAGCCGAGCTGGACGATCGCCGGGATCGCGGCGCTTGGGATCGCGCTGGTCCTGGTGCTGCCCAGCGTCTTGACGGGCGCCGTGATCGTCGCCGACCGAGCGTCGTACGCGACGCGCGCGGGCCTGCTGTCGGTGGCGGCGTCGGAGCTGCGCGCGAACGCAACGCGCGCGACGGCGCTCGCCGCGACGGGCGCGCTTGCCGTGTTTGGGAGCGTCGCGATCGAGGGCGCGCATCAGGACCTGCTGCGCGGGCTGGACCGCTTTGGCGCCGCGTACGTGGCGACCGCGGACATCTGGGTCAGCTCCGGAGGCGACGAGAACGCGCTGCTGACGGCGCCGTTCGCGGTCCCGCCGTCGTTGCAGGCGCTGGGCCGCAGCGACGCGGTTGCCTCGGCGCGGATGGACCGCGGCGGCTTTGTCGATGTCGCGGGCCGACGCGTGTGGGTGATCGCCCGCGGCCCGAGCGAGCCGGCGCCGATCCCCTCAGCGGAGCTGGTCGACGGCAGCCTCGCGGGCGCCACGTTGCGGCTGCGGGACGGCGGCGCGGCAATCGCATCGGTCGGTCTCGCTTCGCACCTCGGGGTGAGCGTTGGCGGCAACCTGCGCCTGCCGACGCCGTCGGGCACGGTCCCGCTGCAGCTGGCGGCGACGACCACCAACCTCGGCTGGTCGCCCGGGACGCTGCTGCTGAACGGCGACGACTACCGGCGGCTGTGGAGAAGCGACGACGTGACCGCCGTCGAGATCGACCTCAACCCCGGCACGAGCCCGGCGGCCGGCCACAGGCTCGTGCAGTCGGCGCTGGGCCCGGGGACGGCGTTGACGGTCGAGACCTCGGCCCAGCGGCTCGCGCGAATCGAGCGCCTCTCCCGCCAAGGCCTCGACCGCTTGAGCCAGATCTCCCGCCTGATTCTGCTCGCCGCAGCGATCGCAATGGCCGCCGCGATGAGCGCCGCCGTCTGGCAGCAGCGTCGGCGGCTGGCAGTGCTGCGCATGCACGGCTTCGACCCCGGCCAGGTGTGGCGGGTCCTTTTGTTACAGAGCGCGCTCGTGCTGACCGTCGGCGCCGCCCTCGGCGCGCTGTTCGGCCTCGCCGGCCAGCTCCTTGCGACCCGCTGGGTCACGCTCACGACCGGCTTCCCCTCCCACTTCTCCCCCGCCTTCGCCCTCGCCGGCCTCACCTTCGCCGGCGTCTCCCTCGTCGCCCTGCTCGCCGTCACGGCCCCAGGGTTCGCGGCGTCGCGGGTCAGCCCGGCGTTGAGCTTTCAGGGGGATTGAGGCAAACGAGCAGCCGCCCGCCGCCCTCGCGCCGACGAGAGCTGAGCGGGTCCCCATGGCCTGTCCCCCTCACCGCGATCTCCGGTACCATCTCGCGTCGCGGCGAGTTAGCTCAGTTGGTAGAGCACACGACTGAAAATCGTGGTGTCCCCAGTTCGAGTCTGGGACTCGCCATCCTCTGAAAACCCCGTTCCGGCGGGGTTTTCGCGTTGCCGGGAAGGGTACGAGGTGCCAGCTCGGGTGCTAGGCAGCGCAAGCTCGGCCTTCTCGTGGCCTCAGATCGCGTGAGGCGCACTGAGGTGTGATCGCGCGTCGCACTGCTGGCATGCCGCAACGCGTCGAGGTGCGCCCGCTGGCAACCGACCTTGCCATCGGCGCCCCATCCTCCTAGCGTCGCCGCTGCTGTCTATCCCGTAAAGCGGCCCGGCGGTGTTGGCGCACCCCGGGCCCGGCACCGCAGCGACCCCATGACGCACCGGAACCCCACGACACCAACCGACCCCATGGGCCGCCGTGTGCACAGCACCGAGCAACGCGTCTTCGGCAGGGCCGTGCGCGAGACACGCGCCCGACGCGACCTCTCGCAGGAGCAGCTCGGTCTGAACTGCGGACTCCATCGAAACTACGTTGGCGCGATCGAGCGCGGCGAGATCAACCCTACGCTGCGAATCCTCCTCAAACTCGCCAATGGCCTCGCGCTCCCGCTCTCGGAGCTGGTCGCCCTTTACGAGCGCCGCCGCAGGGAGACGGGATGACGTCAGCGTTCCCCGTTCCATCTCTAGCCGCGTTCCGCACAGAACGGAACAGATCAATATGCGGAACAGTCCATGTTCGCTTGCGCTACGCTTGTTCCGCTGAACCACTTGTTCCGATATCCGCGGAACATCTGCCGACATGGAACAACCCGGGCTTCCATCCCCCACCGACCGCCAGCTCCCAACCGTCGCAGCAGACACGGTTCGCGCGCTGCTGCCGGCGTCCTGGAAGGTTGCGTTCAGAACGGCCCGCCGGCGCGACGTGGACGCCACGCTGCGCCTGACCGCTCCTGACGGACGCTCAGCCGATCTCGCTGTCGAGGCCAAGCAGCGGATAGAGGCGCGCGATGTCCCGTCGGTCGCGCGGCAACTGCGTGAGATCGAAACCTCCTACGGCCTGGTCGCGGCCCGGTACCTGTCTCCGCGTGCGCGCGAGGCGCTGCGCGCTGAGGGACTGTCCTATGTGGACGCGACCGGCAACGTGGACGTCCGCGTCGACGAGCCGGCTGTCGCGCTTCGCGCCGTGGGTGCCGATCGTGACCCGTGGCGCACACCGGAGGGCCCGATCGGCAGCCTGCAGGGTCTGCCGGCGGCGCGCGTCGTGCGCGCGCTGGTCGACCTGCCGGCGCCGTGGCGTATGCGCGAGCTGGCGGCCGCCGCCGGAACATCGCTCGGTTCGACCGCGCGCACGGTCGAGCTGCTCGACCGGGAGGCGCTGATCGAACGAGACAGACGCGGCACGATCAAAGCCGCCAAGTGGGACGAGCTGCTGGAGCGCTGGGCCGCCGACTACGACCTCACCCGCGGCCGCCGCGTCGTCCGACTCCTCGCGCCGCGCGGCCTCGAGACCGTGGAGCGGGCTCTGGCGAAGGTCCGTCAGCCGTATGCGGTCGGGGGATCGCTCGCCGCGCGCTGGCAGCTCCCCTACGCCGAGCCGACGACCGCGATCGTCTATTCCCCCGACGCCGACAGACTTCAACGCGCGCTCAGACTGACGCCCGCCCAGACGCGCGCGAACGTGCTCCTGATCGAACCGCGCGACGACCTTCCGTTCGTCCGCACCCAGCGACAGGAAGGCGTTGCCTACACCGCCCCGTCGCAGACCGTCGTCGACCTGCTCAACGGCCCTGGCCGCAACCCCGAGGAGGGCCGGGCACTGCTCGACTGGATGCGCGCCAACGAGCGCGACTGGCGCGCGCAATGACCTACACCGCGACGACCGTCCTCGCACGGCGGACGCTGCTCGACGCACTTCAGGCGTTGAAGGCACAGCGCGACGCCCTCGTGCTCGTCGGCGCCCAGGCCGTCTACCTCTACACCGGCGAAGCCGACGTCCCGATCGCCACGCAGACCAAGGACAGTGACCTCGTCGTCATCCCTGCCGACCTCCACGACGCGCCGACGCTCGATGACGCGATGCGCGCGGCCGGCTTCGTGCACGATGTCACCGAGCACCAGCCCGGCGCCTGGCTCTCACCCGACGGAATCCCTGTCGAGCTGCTCGTGCCCGCGACTCTGCACAGAGGCGGCGGCCGGCGCGGCGCCCGCATCCCGCCGCACTCCAAGCGCGCCGCCCGCACCGTCCCCGGCCTCGAGGCCGCGGCCGCCGACCACCGCATCCACACCATCGCCGCGCTGGACCCCGCCGACGATCGCCGCATCGAGGCCAACGTGGCCTCGCCGGCCGCGCTCGTCGTCGCGAAGGTCCACAAGATCGGCGAGCGCCACGACCGCGACCCTGGCCGACTCCTCGACAAGGACGCCCACGACCTCTACCGCTTGCTGCGCGCCGTCGACACCGACGAGATCGCCGACGGCCTGAACCGCCTCCGCTCCGACCGCATCAGCGCTGCCGTCACCAGCGAAGCGCTCCGGTGGCTCCGCGACCTCTCCCGCGAGCCAGCCGGCCTGATCCCCACGATGGCCGGACGCATCGAGCAGAACGTCGGCGACCCGCAACTGGTCGCCGAGGCGACCTGGGCGCTGGTGCAAGAGGCGCTCGGGCCGCTTTGATCTTCGGCCCGAGTGGACGGCTTTCCGCCCCGGTTCTCGGTCGCGTTTCCGGTCGCGTTTTCTGTCGCGTTCCCGGCCGCGGTTCGGGTCGCGTTTCCGGTCGCGCACGCCCCTCCGGGCAAGACGAACGCGATCGCAGTCGTCACCGGCGATAGCGTCGGGTCACCGGCCGCTGGCATCTATCCAGAGAGAGGGTGTGTTGGCTCTGCATGGCCGCTGTGGGCCGCGCTCGCTCGCTCTCCCGCTCGTGTCCGTGCTCGCCGGTTTCTCTCGTCGCCGCCCTCGCCAAGCTCGGACGACGACGGCGACCGACCGGGCTCGGCAAGCCGCGGCCCCCGCGGGTCCGCCGTTCGGGCCGACTTCTCGACGCCAACCGAGAGCGCACCGTGAGGACGAGCAGACGCCTTACTGGCACCGGCAGCCTCCTCGTCCGCAGACTCGCCGACGGCACCGAGGCGTGGTACGGCTCCTGGTACACCGCCGGCCGCCGCGTCAAGCGCCACCTCGGCCCCAAACGCCAGCGCGGCGAGCGCACCGGCCTCAGCGAAGCCCAAGCCGAGGTCGAGCTGCGCCGCCTCATCTTCGAGACCGAAGACGACCTGCCCGTCATGGGCGAGCCGCTCACCATCACCGAGCTGGGCACCCGCTACATCAAGAACTCAGAGCGCCGAGGCCGCAAACGCGCGTCCCGCGAGAACATCGACTGCAACCTCCGCAATCACATCGTCCCGTTCTTCGGCGACCGCCCCGTCCACCAATACTGCCCCGAGGACATCCTCGACCTGATGAGCGTCCTCGAAGCCAAGGACCTCGCCCCGCGAACGATCCGCGGCGTCATCAGCACCATCTCCGCGCTCTTCAACTTCGCGATGACACCCCAGCGCCGCTGGGTCAGATCCAACCCCTGCCACTGCATCGAGCTGCCCGCGATCCCCGAGCCCGCAGAGATCCGCTACCTCACCCTCCCCGAGGTCGACCGCCTCCTCGCCCACACCCAACGCGGCGACTGCCAAGAGCTGGACCACGCGTTCTACATGACCGCCGTCATGACCGGCCTGCGCCAAGGCGAGCTGATCGCCCTGCGCTGGCGCGACGTCGACTGGACCGCCAACCGCATCCGCGTCCGCCGCAACTACTCGCGCGGCGAATTCGGCACACCCAAATCCCGCCGCTCCAGCCGCGCCGCCCCCATGATCGACAGACTCGCCACTGAACTCAGAACCGTCTACGGCCGCACCCACCGCCGCGACCCCGACGACCTCGTCTTCGCCCACCCCGCCACCGGCGGCGTCCTCGCCAAATGCAGCGTCTACCGCCGCATGCAACAGAGCCTCAGATCCGCCGGCCTCGACACCAGACACCGCTTCCACGACCTCCGCCACACCTTCGGCACCCACATGGCCGCCACCGGCGTCCCCATGCGCACTCTCCAAGAATGGATGGGACACCGCGACATCGCCACGACCCAGCGCTACGCAGACTATGCGCCGAGCCCTCATGAGGGAGAGATGGTGGCGGCGGCCTTTGGGCGCGAGGGGCGCGGCGGTGATGGAGAGGTGCCGTTGCGGCTGGTGGAGGGGTGACTGGCCCCAAGATCCCGAGCAGCCTAGAACAACGACCGGCGCGCCTCGTTACGGGCAGCGCCAGATGCCACCGCATCAATACCCGCTCCGAGCAAGGCACTGGTCGCGGGCCAGTTGAAAGCTAACGGCGCAGAACCTACCAACTCCCATTGTTGATCAAGGTACTGCCGGAACCGTCGAGCACGCTCAATACGTGGATAGATTGACGACACGAGAGCGATGTCCACACGAGCCTGCACTTCAACAATGGGAGTGTCGACGACGACGGCGTCTACATAGGTGAACATGCCTGCCAGCTTACGCACCGTGTACAAGCCCACACTGGTCGTCCGATAGAAACCCACGAGATCAGCTTCATCACTGCCTTCCAGGAGTCGCCCCCGAAGCGCACGCGACAGCTGGGCGCCCACCTGTTCCTGGCTGAACCCGCAGGACGTTCCATACGCGAAGATGTCTCCCGCTGCAACATAACCCGACCGTTGGCCCCCTTCTCCTAAGCGGTGGGACTCCAAGACGAGAGAAGGCATCAGGAAGTGCTCTCGCGGGTCGTCTCTCGAGAGGTCAAAGATGTTGGCAATCGGACTCCGGGTCGGATCGTACAGCTCCGCATCACCAAACGTTATGGCGCGAAAAAATTCATGAAGCGGCACCGTATAGGTCCCGCCTGTCGATGCGATATCTAAGATGCGCCGTGTTCTTACGTAGCCACTGCCGACGAAAGTGTTTAAAAAATCGAGAGCCATTCGCAGGTTCCCACCACTAAGGTTGTCCAACATCTCTTTGAGAGCCTCGTTGCGCTCAAAAGCCTGGATCAGTACATCAACATAGGCCGTGAGGTTCGACGAGTTGATGGAAAGACCTTGTGGAAATGAGTCGAGTCGACCAGTCTCGACGAGTTGCTTGCGGGCAAACTTCAGGCGTCGCAGGATGACCTCGTCCGTTCGTGCCGGAGAGACGCTAAACGCTCGCGAATGATAGGCGTTCAATGAACCGTGAACAGATGAGTCATAGAAGGTTCTCGGCCGTAACGCGATGAACACAGTCGCCGGCCAGCCACTCGCGATAGCCCCTCCTATCAAGAAGACCTCTTCTTGAAAAGACTTCGGACGCTGATCGACGTTATCCAGGACGACTACGACGGTTCGCCCGGATGTGCCCCGAATGTGGTCGAGAGATCGGCCAACATGTCTTCCTCGATCAGCCAGCAAGTCCTCAAGCATCTGGAGTTCCCGCGCTTCGAATGCCGCCGGGTCTGACTTTTTCAGTGGAGCCGCGATGCCCCTACCGAACCGATTGATCTCGGCGTTGTAGACCGCGCGCACGAATGCGCCGTCAAAGATGTCAATCGTGTAGTCCTCGCGGAGCTGATCAATCAAGCGCGTGGCGACGTATGAAGCGAGTTCGCTGGCGACCGCTGGCTCACTTCCGAAGTCAAGATAGAGAGTAATTGCTTCTCTGAGCACGTCCTTAGAGTCGACACGAAGAAGATGACGCAAGAACATCGTCTTACCAACGCCGACGTCACCGAGGATCAATACTGGCCGTTTACTCAGAGCCGCCGCAAGCACATCTGGCCCCAGCTTTGGCGAGACTCCCCTCTTTCTTTGCACCGGCTCGACATTCGGAAGCACTCTCTCCACGAGCGCATATCGCGCACGAAGAATCTCTTTGCTGACTAATGCGTACTGACTCAACGCCCCCGACGGGCAGTAACACTCCCGGAGGAAGTCGTCGGAGACTTCGCCCTCAGTGGCGATGTCCAAGACAAACAACTGACCCAGGATCTTGAGGTCCGTCTCCTCCTCAGACCGGGTTCGAAATCCGGGATAGCTGGCTGCTCGTGTAGCGAGCTTGGCCGGTGGCAGCGGTAACCGACTCGTCTCGCCCAAGCGACGCTGCAGGGTCGCCTCTGCAAGTCCCGATGGCGAGAGACACTCCCAGAGGGTTCTGAAGTCAACAAGCATGTCTTCGAGCGAGCGAAAGACGAGCGCCTTTCCTTCAAGAGCCCGCACACCGTCCTGCCGAGACGCTAAGAACGCAATAAGCTGATGCCCGTTGGTCGCAACGGCAATTGGGATGCTTCGATCCTGGCAATAGTCGCGGACTTGAACGAGAGCTTCTCTTACTGCCCCCGTTTGCAGCAGAGTCTGGATCTCGACGATGCGACTAGTTACGCCGACCGGAAGCTCAAATCCAATGCCTTCCCGCTTGGCCTCAACGACTATGCGAGGCGTCGGACGTCCTACTTCGTAGTCGGTTCGCTGTCTCTCGACGCGAACCTCAGTCCTGATGTCCTCAGGCAACCATCCGAGACAATCGATCAGCAACGGATCAATCAGATGAATCCGAGTCGTCGCCTCGTTCCGTCCATCTTCGACGCCGGCGTCCGCAAGCGCCTGGAGGCGGTGCTTGCCAGCTGCGAACTCGTCCAACGCACACACCTCTTGTAGGAAAGAACCCCTGTCGTGAGGCAAATGCTACACAGCGCTCATCTTTGTGGCTACTCGGGAGGCTCTGGCTCCTGCGTTCTAGACCGGCCTCCCCGGGGTGCCACCGCAGGTGCCACACCCCGCAGATTTCAACGCATCCAGCACCACCTCACACCGCCCATTTACAGCGGAAATGCCTGAGCATCACCCCCTCTGCCGGATTCGAGTCTGGGACTCGCCATCCGACAGAAGCCCGCGCCATGCGGGCTTTCGTTCGAGCTAGCGCCGCCAGAACACCAGCCGCTGCGCCGATGCCTTGAGGATGTGGGCCCAGGTGATGTGGGCTTCGTCGCGCTGGGAGATGGCTTCGATGGGGTTGATGCGCATCTCGCCGCCGGTTCCGAGCTTGATCGTGCCGTCGTCCTGGCGGGTGCCGTTGACGATGATCCAGCCGCGCACAACTTGATGATTCTCGTTCACCGGCTCAGCGTATCTGCCGCGGGGGCTGGACGCGGCTGCCGGCGACCTCCAAGAAGGCGAGGCGGCCTCGGCCGCCTCGCCAAAATGAGCTACGCCTCCTGTTGCCGGTGCACCACCAGGACGGATATGTCATCCGCGTGGGAGACCACGGCACCGGCGACGCTGCCGAGCAGCCGGCCTCTTATGCCGGTGCGACGGTGGGAGCCGAGCACGATCAGGCTCGCGCCGTGCTCTTCGGCGACGTGCACGATGCCCTTCCACGTCGGCGCGCCCTCGATCGTGAGCGGCTGCGCCCGGAAGCCGGCCTGTTCAGCCAGCGACGCTCCGTGCGCAGCGGTCTCCTCAGCGGCCTCCTTGACGTCGGCCGCGTCCGCAGCGTCGAATCTGCGGTCGGTGACCGGCAGGAACCCGACGTCCGCCGGCTGCCACACGGTGAGGACGATCGCGTCACGCCCCGGCGCCAGCTGCTGGCCGGCCTGCTTGATCGCGAACCTCGCCATCCCGCAGCCGTCGTAGGCGAGCAGCACTGGGCCGTTCTTCGTGTCTGTCGTCTCGATCGATGCCATCTCAGCCTCCACTGTTGGACGCGGATCCCGCCGTCGTCAAGCTGCGACGGAACTTCGCCAGCAGCGGCGGCGAGTACCACGCCGGTTCCAAGCCTCCCAGGAAGCGGGGGATGTCGGGCGTCTGCGGACGCGCGCCGCCGGCCACGTACAGCCCGACGCCGATGAGAGCGCCGATGATCGCGAGCGCGAGGCCGATCCAGAGCGCGTCCCGCGTGCCCGCCTCAAGGCTGCCACCGGTCGTCGCGGCGAAGTGCGCGAAGATCGGCGCGATCATGAACGCCGCGACCGCGCGCATCAGCTCGACGATCGCGAAGACCCGCTGGAGGTTGGCGGACGGCAGCGAGAAGCCGGCGACGAACAGCGCCGGCGCGACCGTCGCGCCAAGGCCGATGCCGGTCAGCCCGGAGCCGACGAGCGTGAGCGCCTGGCTCGACGGCACCTCGATCAGGAAGACCGCGATCCCGGCCGCCAGCATGACCATCCCGAACAACGGGAGGTAGTGCATCGAGCGCTTGTTGATGACGATGCCGAGCGCTATCGCGGTGACCACCGCGCCGCCGACCTCAGGCAGGTAGAGCAGTCCGATGTGCAGCGCGCTGTAGTGGCCGGCCAGCACGGCCGCGGTCAGGGCCGTCGCCGAGACCGACGCCGCGGCGGCGAACAGCGCCACGGCGATGCCCGCGACGGGCATCGTGCTCGTCAGCATCACGCGGACCGTCAGCAGCGGCTGCTTGGCGCGGTACTGATAGACGACCAGGACGACGATCGCCGCAAGGCCGCCGAGCAGCGGCAGGAGCGTCGAGACGTCGACGAAGGGGTGCGTCAGCAGCTGCGAGGCGCCGAAGAACGCGGCAAAGCAGCCGACCGCCGCGAGGCCGATCGCCGGGAGGTCGGTTGGCGAGTCGGGGTTGGCGGCTGGCGCGTCGTCGAACGTCAGCACGGCCAGCACCAGCGCCGTCGCCGCGATCCCCGCGACGATCCAGAAGAGCGGCCGCCAGGCGTCGGCCTCAGCCTGCAGGCCGCCGACGAACGGGCCGAGCGCGACCGCGCCGAAGATGCACACGTTCAAGATCATCGCCGTCGTGCGCAGCTTGTTCGCCGGGTAGCCGATCGCCAGTGGCGGCACTGCAGCGATCAGCAAGAGGCTGGTGCAGAAGCCCTGGATGATGTGCCCGATGATGAACACCGGCGCGCTCGTCGCCGCGGCGGTCAGCACGGAGCCGATCACCAGCAACACGGCGTAGCCGACCAGCATTCGCCGCTGTGGAAGATGCTGCGCGAGCTGGACGGCCAGCACGGTCCCGACGGCGTAGGCGGCGTTCGCCAGCCCGGAGCCGAGGCTCAGCGTCTGCAGGCTCGTGTGCAGCTGTCTGGCGATGATCGGCGTGATCGGCTCAAGCGCCGCGGAGAGCGCGAGGTACGGGATCAGCGCCAGCATGACCATCGCCGCCACGGCCGGGTACCGGCCAGCGAGGGGTCCTTGCCGCATTAGCGCCGCCCCTCATCCATCGTGACTGACGATTCAGGCCTCGTGGTGCGGCTCTTCACGGTCTGGCTCCCTTTAACGGCATTTCGCGGTATCGGTGACTTGAGGGGAGCCGGTCGAAGAGTGGACAACACTGTCCGCATCAGGCGACCGGTCGGCACCCCGGGGCCCAAATGCGCCACACCCCGGCGCATCAGGAAGAACCCCTTCTTTCATAGATACCAGACTGGGAAGGTGGGGCGAGTCGTCGTGACCCTCCGCGGGGTCATATGACATTCGGACGCGCCTGTCCGTTTGTATACTCGGGCGCATGGCCGTCACCGTGCCCAGAGAGATGCGCAAGGATGCTCGGCGCAACCGCGCGGCGATCGTCGACGCCGCTCGCGAGCTGTTCGCCGAGTCGGCCGACGTGTCGATGTGCCAGGTCGCCAAGCGCGCGGGCGTCGGGCAGGCAACGCTGTACCGCAACTTTCCGGACCGTTCCGCGCTCGCGGCCGAGATCCTCGGCGACCACGTCGACCGGCTCGAGCGGATCGCCGCCGAGCACACGGACGACCCCGACGCCTTCTTCGTGCTGCTGCGCAGCCTGATCGAGTCGATGGTGCACATTCACGCTCTCGGCGACCTGGCGCGTCAAGAGACCGAGGCGGGCTCCCGCTTCGACGACGATAGGCGACGCCTCGCAGAGCTGATGAAGCGCCCGCTGTGCGACGCGAAGACCGCCGGCACGCTGCGACGTGACGCGTCGCTCGACGACGTCTTCTTGCTGCTGCAGATGACGAAGGGCGCGATGGCGCAGACGCACGGGCCGGTCGCGCGCGCGGCCGCCGCCGCCCGCGTGCTGACGCTGACGCTCGACGGGCTCGCCGCGCCAAACGGGCGCGGGTGACGACGGTGCGGCGGGCGCCGACTTCCCGCCCGCCCGCCGCTGTCGCACTTACAATCGGGGCATGACGCGCCGACTTGCGATCCGCTGGGCCTGCAACGTCGTCGCGCTGTTCGTCGCGGCGTGGCTCCTGAGCGGCGTCACCTACGGGGACCAGTGGTGGACGCTGTTCATCGCGGCCGCCGTCTTCACGCTCGTCAACACGGTGATCAAGCCCGTGCTGACCATCCTCTCGATCCCGTTCATCGTCGTCACGCTCGGGCTCTTCTACTTCCTGCTCAACGTGCTGATGCTCTATGTCACCGCCTGGGTGGTGCCCGACTTCGACCTCCGCACCTTCTGGTGGGGCGCGCTGGCGGCGATCATCGTCAGCGTCATCAACGGGCTGTTGAACATGGTCTTGCCCGACGACTTCAAGCCGCGGGGGCCGGAAAGACGTCGCGCCCAAGAGCAGCGCTTCGGCTGAGCGGTCGCTTCGGCTGAGCTTGCTCGGTGGAGAAGCTCACCGAGCGAGTCCACGTCGGCGACGGTCAGCGTATCCCACCGTTAAGTGACACGAGCGACGCTTTCACCACGCGCTCTCGCGCTCGGCGGTCAGCTCGATGCCACCGGCCTCGTCGACGCTGAGGTCGCGGTCGACGCCATGGGCGACGACGTTCTGCCCCGCCGCCGGCAGCAGCCGCTCGCCGTCGATCAAGACCTCGACCTTGTCGGGCTCGAAGGAGACGTGGTCGGCGATCCGCGGCATCTCGTCGATCGGGGCGCGGTACGACCACGCGCCTCTGGCGACCCCGGCGACGTCGTAGTAGGAGGCGAGGCCCTTGTAGGGGCAGAACGTCATCCCGTCGACCGGCGTCAGCTCCTTGCCGACGACGTCGCTGCGCGGCACGTACCACCGCGGCGCGAAGCCTGACTCGTAGAGCACGAGCGAGGCATGGGTGTCGGCGACGGCGCGACCGTCCGCGATCACCTTGAGATGGCGCGCGCTGCGGCGGATGTCGATGCGGTGGTACGGGTCTGCGGCGTGGCCGAGGATCCGCTCGTCCTCCTCGAAGAAGCCGTCCATCGCGCGCCACGCGAACGCGACCGTGTCACGCAGCGTGCCGGCGCTCGTCGGCGGGTCGACGTGCTGCCAGGCGGCGCGTCTGGAGACGGCGCCGTCGGCGCCGACGACGTCAAGCCAGGCCGTCTCGCCGAGGTCGGGATGGTCGGTGCGGCGGTCGCTCGGTCTCAGCACGCCGCCGGCGATGTCGCCGACCGGGAAGTAGGCGACGGGGTAGCGCGCCGGCTCGTAGAGGATTTGCACGTTGTCGCTCTGGGCGATCACGCCGCCGCCGAGCTCGACGCGCATCCGCCGGCGAAGCGGCTCGGTGTACAGCAGCCGCTCGGGCAACGGGTCGGCAGTTATGAACCGGCCGTTGGGATTGCGCCCCAGCGGCCCTTGCTGCCAAGAAAGGCCCATTGACGTTCACTGCTCCATTCATCTCGTGATCGAAGCTTTATGACGGTGTTGGTGACGCGCCCAACGCCGGTCTTACTGAGCCTGACGCATGCATCGACCTACCATGCGGTAATGGCCAGCAGACGCGTCGTCGGCGAGCCGCCGCAGCGCCGCGAGCATCTGCTCGACGCCGCCTCGCGGCGCTGGGTCGACGGCCTGCGCGCGGACGGCCAGCCGTACCACCAGACGGTCGGCGCGTTGCACGCCATGCTGTTGAGGGTCGCGTTCCACGAGCTCGGCCGGCGCCGCACGATGCTCGGCGTCGTGAGCGGGCCCGAGCTGGACGACCTCGCGCACCAGTCCGCCGACGACGCGCTCGTGAACATCCTTGCGAGGCTTGACGACTTCCGCGGCGCCAGCCGCTTCGCGACGTGGGCGTACAAGTTCGCGATGTTCGAGGTCTCCGGCAAGGTCGCCCGCCACGCCTGGCGCCGCAACCCGCCCTCGACGGAAGAGCTGAGCTGGGAGCGGCTGCCGGACTCGCTCGCGCCGAAGCCCGGGGACGCGGCCGAGCGGCGTGAGCAGCTCGACCTGCTGACCAGCGCGATCGCCGACGACCTGACTGAGCGCCAGCGCGAGGTGTTCCTCGCGATCGCGCTCAACGAGGTCTCGATCGACGTGCTCGCCTGCCAGCTGAGATCGAGCCGCAACGCGATCTACAAGAACCTCTTCGACGCACGACGCAAGCTGCGCCACTGCCTCGCAGCGGCAGGCCATCCCCTCACCCCGGCGGAGGAGGTCGAATGACCGACGAGCGACCGTTCGACGAGCTGTTGCACGCCCGCGAAGGCGACGTGGGCTGCGACGCCGGCCGGCCGATACTCGACACGTACGTCGAGATCGAGCTCAGCGGCGGCGACCCGAGCAGGCAGTTCCCAGGCACCTCAATTCACCTGACGGTCTGCGCGGGCTGCCGCGCCGACCACGACGGGCTGCTCGAGGCCGCGCAGCTGTTTGGGGAGTAGGCGCGCCTCTCAGGCGCGCCGCTCGCCGCCGTCGACGTACAGCGTCGCTCCGGTGACAAAGGTGCGGGTGGGCACACGACCGCATCGCTTAGAAGATCGCCGACATGCGAGCGACCTACGACGGTGCTGTCCGGGCCGTCGCGCCGGACGCGCCGAGCTACGCGGTCGCTGGTGATCCGCGCCCGGCCGCGGAACCAGCGCGCGCGGGCGTGCCAGGGGCTAGCCTCGCGCCGACGCCGATGGTCCGACTTCCCGACCGTTCTCAGCTGCTGCCGACGTGGCAGGCGATGTCGCCAGCGCGACGGGCGTGGGAGGTGCTGGGGGCGCCGTTGGGGTGGGGGTTGGTGTGCGGGCTCGTGCTTGGCGCGTCTGGCGGGCTCTATCTGCTGTGCGCGGTGATCAGCACAGTCGGCGGGATCAACGCCGGGGCGCAGCACACGCGGTATCGCGACGCGCTCCTGCGCGGGGTGAGCGGCGGGCTGCTGCTCGGGGTGGCGATCCTCGCCGGGTTCGCGCTCTCGGGGGCCGAGGACCCGAAGGTCGACCTGCCCGACCCGCGGCTCGCGCTGCTGGCGCTCACCACGATCCCTTCGCTGCCGCTCTCCGCGATTGGGTGCTGGCTTGGGAGAGCTTTGCGCGGGGTCGCCCGGCAGCGTCGATGAACGCGGGCGGCCGGCGCGCGGCCGGCGGCGGCCCGCCAGGGCTCGCATGCGGCCCGGAGACGGGCTCCTTACCCGCGCCCGCCGAACAGCCGCAGGAACAGCAGGAAGATGTTGAGGACGTCGATGAAGATGCTGGCCGCGATCGGGATCGCGGACTCGGTGCCGGCGTGGCGCAGACGGTTGAAGTCGAGCACCGTGTAGGCGCCGAAGATGACGATCCCGCCGATCGCCCAGGCGGTGTTCGCGGCCGGGATGCGGGTGAAGATCAGCACGATGCCGGCGACGAGGAACGCGAGCAGCAGCCAGAACATCGCCCGGTACAGGTACGAGAGGTCTCTGCGGATCGCGTAGCCGATCGACCCGAGGCCGCCGACGGTCAGCGCGGTCGCGCCGAACGCCTGGCGCACCGCGGTCGGGTCGGTCGCCGCGTAGAAGTCGACCGTCGCGGCGATGCTCACGCCGATCAGCAGCCCGAACCCGAACAGCAGCGTGAGCGCAAGGCCTGTGTTGCCACGGGCGTTGGCGACGTTCAGCCCGATCAGGCAGCCGAGCGCGAGCAGCCAGGCGATGAACCAGCTGCTCCCGCCCCAGTCTTTCGCGATCAGGACGCCGAGCGTCGCGAACCCGACCGTGACGGCGACGAGGAACATCACCCGGCCGAACAGCGCAGGCGCTCGCGCCTCGGCTTGACGCGTGTAGTCGCTGACGGCGCTCATCGCGCTTCCGCCTTTCTCCGTCCGGTCATGGTCACGAATCCTGGTCTTCGGTCCTGTGATGCCGTTACCCACGTCGGGCGCTGCCGAGACAGCGCCCGATGCTCCTCTCGCCGGTGAGCTTCGGCGTCGCCTTGGGCTTCACCTTCTGCGGCGCTTACGCGCGCCTGCCCGCGTGTCCCGATCCAGCCGAGGGGTCGCATCGGTCCCCGAACGGCGGGGAACGGTCAGAGCAGGTGCCGCAGCCGCCAGCCGAGCGACGGCTTGCCGAGCTCTCTCTCAGCGGCCGCGCCGACCCTCGGTGACAGCAGGCCGCGTGTGCTCAGGACGGCGACCTGCTGGCCGGCGCTCAGCTCGCGCGTGGGCGGGGCTTGAGTGATCCGGACGGGCACGCGCATCCCGCCCCAGCCGATCTCGCGCAGCGGCCGCTTGGCGACGATCGCGACCTGCCGGTCGTCGGTGCCGGTCGCGAGCAGCACGCGCTGGCCCTTGGCGACCACGGTCCGCTGCCGGACCGCGGCGGCGGCAGAGTCGCCGAGCCGCTGCGCGCTCTCCAACGCGGCCGGTATCAGCGACCCGTCGCGCTGCCCGAGCACGGCGCCGACGACGGTCAGGTGACGGCCGGCGACAGTGAACCGCTTGGCGAAGACGAGGCAGCCACCGGCCGCGCTGTCGGAGCCGGTCTTGATTCCGATGTAGCCGTTGTGTCCGACGAGCGCGTTGAAGTTCGTCACCTCGCCCGCGACCGGCAGCACCGCCGAGGGCTCGGAGGCGATCTGCGTGAAGCCGGGGACCCTCAGCGCGGCGCGCGCGAGCCGGACCTGATCGGAGGCGGTCGAAACAGTCGTCTCGTCGAACCCGCTCGGGTCGGTGTAGGTCGTCGACCGCATCCCAAGCTGTCTCGCCGTCGCGTTCATCTGCTCGACGAAGCCGCCCGTGCCGCTGGCCGACCGCTCAGCCAGCATCGCCGCGATGTTGTTCGCCGACGGCAGCATCAGCGCCTCCAGCGCCTGCCGCTCCGTCATCCGCTCCCCCGCTCTGACCGCGACCGTCGACTGCCCAAGCGCAAGCCGCGCTCTCCAATCCGCGACGTCAGCTCTCGTCACCGTCATCACGAACCCATCGCTGCCGTCCGTCGGCAGCGGGTCGTTGCGAAGCGTCAGGTACGCGGTCATCACCTTCGCGACGCTGGCGATCGGAGCTGGCGCCTGCGCGGGCGCTCCTCCCGCGGAGGTCCCAAGGCTCCCAAGCCCCTCGACCTCCACAGCCGCCTGCCCCTCCGTCGGCCAGGCGATCCTCGGTGCCGGGCCTTGAAGTCGCACTGACTGGGCGACGAGCGGCCGGACGGCGACGAGCGGCGTCGACTCCGTCAGGGCGCGGAGCGCGACGATGGCGACGAGTGCGAGCACCACAATCGCGGTCACTGCAACGAGCCGCCGACGTGCTTGAGCTGGATCCCTTCCGCGTCGCCGGTCCGCTACTGGCACGAAGGAGACGGTAACGGGTGAGGCGGTGGACGGCTCTCGCCCCGCCAGCATGGCGACGTGCCGTCGTCGACCGACGGCGTGCCCCTCTCACGCCGGCGTCGCTCAGCGACAAGCGCCGACGCGCGCGGTCAGCACGCGGACTACGAGCTCAAGCGCGTCAGCTCGACGCCGACCACCCGAGAATGACAACCGCCGGGACAGGGAGACGCATGTGAAGGTCGCAGGATCAAGACGGCTGGCGCTGGTCGCAGCGTTCGCAATCGTGGCGGGCGCGCTGCCGGAAAGCGCCGAGGCGGCGACGCCGAAGCCGGCCGCCGTGAGCAGGGTGACTGTCACGAGGACGACGGTCGCGCCGAGAGCGAAGGTCACGCTGCGGGCGCGCGTGCGAAACCGCGCGGCCGGCGCGGCGCGCGTGCGGGTCTCGTTCTACGCCTCAGCGAACGCGCGCTGGGACCGCAAGGACGTCAAGCTCGGCAGCGTGACCAGCACCCGCCTCAAGCGCGGCAAGAGCGGCGGGGTGACGCTCAGCGCAAGGCTCCCGTCCGCCGTCAAGAGAGGCAGCTGGACGTTGTTCGCGTGCACCGGGAGCAGCGACCATCCGACCTGCGTGAAGTCCGCGCGCAGGCTGGTCGTCAAGGCGACGACCCAGCCGGCAAGACCGGCCGCGCCAACGCCGCCCAACCAGCCCGGCACGCCCGACAAGTCGACGCCGCCCGACGGCGACCATCCCGACGGGCCCGGCGACTCCGACCTCCCGGCGCAGGGCGATCCGGCGCTGACGCTCCAAGTCGCCAGCGACGTCGAGTGGAGCCGCAACCAATTCCCTGACGGCGATTATCCGCAGGAGGGCGACACCGTCACCTCGCAGCTGCGCCTCGGCACCGACGTCGCCGGCGAGGCCGGGTACGAGCGCACGACGATGCCAGCCGCCGCGGCGGTGACCGGCCAAGAGACGGTCCTGGCCGGCGAAGGCGGCCCCAGCAGCGTCGATCTCGACGACGGAAACGTCCCGCTCACGCTCCCGTTCGCCTTCCCGTTCGCCGGGGTCAGCACGACAGAGATCGACGTCTCGACAAACGGCTGGATCGGGCTGGCGGGACCCGCGTTCGCGTACGACACGACTGCCTGGCGTAACGACTACCGCGGCGCGGAGGCGACGCTCGGCGACCATCTCGCGGCAATCGCCCCGTTTTGGGATGACCTCTCGCTCGACCCGGCCTCGCTCTCCAACGGGACCGCGGCCGACCCGGTCGGGCGGATCGTCCTTGTGCAGCCGTCGAATGGTCAGAGCGTCGCGATCCGCTGGGAGGCCTACCCGTACGGCGGCGACGCAAGCGAGGGCTTCCAGACCTTTGAGGTGGTGCTGTTCAGAGACGGGCGCGTCCGCTTCGACTACCTGCAGCGCCCGCCATTCTCCGGCCTCAACGTCTCACCGGTGATCGGCCTCTCGCCTGGCATCGAGGGCCGCCAGCCGAACGTCGACATCCTCCCCGACGACGCCACGGTCGCGCCTGAGGACAGCTACCTCTACACGCCGACTGCTGTCGACTCGACGGCGCCGTCCGGCGCGGGGACCGCGTCGCTGACGCTGCCGCGCGGCAGCCAGCTCGTCGACGCCGACGCCGGCTGCGAGGTCGCACAGGACCCGACCCTGCTCGCCGAAGGACATGTCGACTGCTCCGTCCCGTCGGTCGCGGCTGGCGACACGGCGACGGCCCAAGTCAGTTGGGCGTACCCCTCGTGGCTCTTCGGCTACCCGGAGCAGACCGCCACGTGGAACGCCGGCGACCTGACGCAGACGGACTCGGTCGAGCTGACTGAGGACGGCTTCGCCGACGGCCAGGGCACGACGCTCGAGGCCGACCCCGACAGCACAGGCGGCGCCCCGACCGTCGGCCTCCTCAGCCACTCCGAAAACCTTCAGCTGCGTCATCCGCGGCTGACCTCGACGGTGCCGGCTGGGCTGACGGTCACCGGCATCTCGATCGAGGGCATCGACTTGGACGCCGGTCAGATCGCTGCGGCCTGCGGAACGCTGCGGACCGACGCGAACGGCGGGACGATCTCGTGCGAGCTGCCAAACGGGATCGATCTCACCTCCGGGGCGGGGATCTTGTTCGGCCCCGCTGCCGCGGGCGACTACTCGCTCTCCTTCACGGTGACGGCGGACAACCTCCCCTCGCCGATCACCGCCGACGCGACGGTGACGGTCCCGGCTGGCTGACCCACCTGCGCAGCGCGCGCGGCGCCCGCGGTGGCGTCGTGCTCGCTCTGCGCTTGGCGGTGCCGACGCCGCGGGCCGCGTCGCGCCGAACAAACGTCTAGCGGCGGGGCAATGAACGGCGGGCGCGTCCGATTACTGGGGCATGGTCGGTCGTGTCCTGCACGCGCTGCTGCTTGGCGTCGCCGTTTTCCTGCTCACGTTCGCCTTCGCGGCGACGGCGCAGGCGGGCGCTGCTGAGCTGTGGGTCGGACAGTCGGCCGGCTGCTCGGACGCGCGCACGCCCGCGCAAGCGGGCAGCGCCGCCACGCCGTGGTGCACGCTCACGCGCGCGGCGGCGCAGGCGCGCGGCGGCGACACGGTGCATGTCGGCGCGGGCGTCTATCGCGAGACGCTGCGCCCCCTCTCCAGCGGGACGCCCAGCGCGCCGGTCACCTTCGCTGCCGCCGCGCCCGGAGTCGTGATCGACGCAAACGGCGCGGCGAACGGCGTCAAGATGATCGGCGTCAACGACATCGTGCTCGACGGGCTCGAGGTCCGCGGCGCCAGCGGCCAGGGCGTTTGGCTCGACGCGACTGCGCGCGTCACCCTCGCCGGCCTGACGGTCACCGGCAACGCCGGCGCGGGCGTCACAGTGAAGGCCTCGTCGCAGCTCGTCGTCGACGGCTCGACGATCAGCGGCAACGGCGGCGCGGGGATCATGGAGCTCGCGGGCACGAGCGGCGGGCGCTACACCGATGACACGATCAGCGGCAACGGCATCGACGGCCTGCCGTACAACGGGGACGGCATCCAGCTCGGCGGCGTCAACAGCCTCGTTGCGCGCGACACGATCACCGGCAACGGCGATCCCGGCCCCTACGAGCACGGCGTCTACACCGGCGCCAGCTCGAGCGGCTGGACGATCGAGGACAACACGATCGCGGACAACGCCGCCGCTGGGGTGAAGGCCGCGGGCGGGCCCGGGCAGGTCCGCTTCAACCGGATCGAGGCGGGCCGCTACGGGATCGTCCTGAGCGACAACCCGGCCGTCGTCACCGTCGAGCACAACGCGATCAGCGGGGCGGCGCAGCACCTCGTCTTCCTCACGACCGGGACGACCGCGGCCCGCGCGAGGCTGTGGTCCAACACGATCGACCAGACCGGGCGCAGCGCTGACAGCGGCGACGCCTCTGCGGTCTTCGTCAACGCCGCCGCCTGGCTCGAGCTGCGCGACAACCTGATCTGTTACTCCAACCCTGACTCGCTCGGCGTCGCGCTGTGGGTCAACGACGCGAGCCGCCTCTCCACGCTCGCGTCGGACACGAACTGGTTCTGCGGCACCGACGCGAAGGGACGCGACTTCGCCTGGAACGGCTCTCGCACGACGCTCGACGGCTGGCGCGCCGCCGCGAGAGCCGACGGGCGCAGCGTCGACTCCGCCCCGCCCGTGTTCGCCGCCGGCCTCATCGTGACGTCAGCCGACCTCGGCGCCGGCGTCGGCGACAACCTCGGCCTCGCGACCGATCTGGCAGGCGCCCCGATCCCGGCGAGCGGGCCGGTCGACATCGGCGCCTACCAGCGGTAGCGATCGATCAGACGCTGACCAGCCCGCGCTTGACCGTGTCCGGGCGCAGCGGCAACGCCCGCAGCCGCACGCCGGTCGCGTCGAACAGCGCGTTGCTGACCGCCGCCGGAAGCGGGCAGCAGTGAGCTTCTCCAACGCCGGTGGAGGGGACCTCGGGGTTGTCGATGAACTGCGTGGTCACCTGCGGAGATCTGGAGAACGTGAGGATCGGGTAGCCGGCCCAGTCGACGCTCGTCACTCTCGAGCGGTCGAAGTCGACCTGCTCGATCAGCGTGCGGCTGACCGACTGCACGATGCCGGCCTCGACCCCGAGCATCGACGCTCTCGGGTTGACGGTGAGGCCGTGATCCTCGACGACGTAGACGTGCTTGACGGTGATCTCGCCCGTTGCGCGGTCGACCTCGATGTCGGCGACCTCGGCGTCGTACGTGCCGTCGCGCAACGACATCGCGACGCCGCGTCCGGTCGCTGTCCCCGACCCGCCACCGGTGATGTTGCGCGCGGCCGGCCCGGGCTTCCAGCTCGCCAGCTCCGCGACGCCTCTCAAGACGGCGGCCATCCGCTTGTCTGAGAGGTGTCTGAGGCGGAAGGCGACGGGATCGGCCCCTGCGGCATGCGCGAGCTCGTCGATGAACGACTCCATCGCGAAGGTCAGCTGGAACTGCGCCGGCGATCGCAGCCACGAAGAGACCATGCCGACGCCGTTGTCCTGGGCGGCCGCGAGGTTGGTCTGGTTGTGCGCCAGCAGCCGCTTGTTGGGGACGAGGTCGTAGTTGAGCACGCCGGCCCAGCCGCCGGCGGCCGGCTCGGCGACGGCCCGCCCCGCGAGCACGCTGCCGATAATCGTCGTGTCGGACTCCGATGGCAGCCACGCCTGATGCTCGAACGCGACGACGTTGCCGTCGCCGTCGACGCCGCCACGCAAGTCGTGCAGCGTCGCCGGGCCCTTCGGGTCCCAGCCGTGCTCGTCCCACCGCATCCACTGCGTGCGGACCGGAACACCGGCGAGGCTCGACATGATCGCGGCGTCGAGCGTGACCGGGTCGGCGCCGTTGCGCCCGTAACAGCCTGAGGCCGGGTACGCGATCACGCGAACCTTCTCCAGCGGCAGCTTGAGCGCCGAGGAGAGCGTCTGGCGGACGAGGTTCGGAGCCTGCGTCCCGGAGTAGGCGGTCACGGTCCCGTCTCTCACGTCGGCGACCGCGCACGACGGGCCGATCGAGCCATGCGTCTCGATCGCCGTCTGGTAGGTCGCCTCGAGCTTTCTTGCCGCGCCTCTCAGCCCTCTGTCGACGTTGCCGCTGTGCTCGATCACCTGATCTCTGCTGGGCGCGTCGCGCAGGTGGTCGTAGAGGTCGTCCATCGCGGGGAGGCCCCTCCACGAGGTCCACGTCGCGTCCAGGCTTCTCGCCGCCTGGATCGCGTCCCACTCGCGCTCGGCGACGACGCCGAGGAAGTCCTTCTCGCGCACCACTCTCACGCCGGGCGGGGGCTCGCCGACGCTGACGAGCTTGGCGCCAAGCGCTGGCGGCCGGATGACCCGCCCGTGCAGCATCCCGGGCAGCTTCACGTCGTGGATGTACTCGTAATCCGCCGTCACCTTGCGCGGGATGTCGACGCGCGGAATCGACTGCCCGATGACGCGGTTCTCGCTGACCGGCTTCGGCGTCGCGCCGCCGGTGATCAGCTGCGCTGGGCTGAAGCCGCCCGACGGCGGCATTCTTCTCACCGGGAAGGTCGCCGCGAGGACTCTGTCCTTGACGAGGTCTCCGTAATAGACGCCGTGCGACGGGTTGCCTCTGTCGGTGACGTGGCCGTCGTTTACCTCGAGCTGCGCGACCGGCACGCCGAGATGTCTGGCGGCGAGCTCGACGAGCGCCTGGCGAGCGCCAGCGGCGGCGAGCGTCAGCTGCGGGCCGCCGACGCGGATCGTCATGCTGCCGAACGTCGGCCCCTGGTCCGCGCAGCGCGCGGTGTCGCCCATCACCATCTTCACGCTCTCGAACGGGACGTCGAGCTGCTCGGCGATCAGCTGAGCGAGCGAGGTCTCGTTGCCCATGCCGAGCTCGACCTTGCCGGTGAACGCGGTGACGGTGCTGTCCGCGTGGATCGCCAGCCATGAGCCGACCTGGCCAGCGTCGACGAGCGGCCAGCTCGTCGCGCCCGGCGGCGCCTCGGCGACCGCTTTGCCGGTGGCGATCGTGCCGGGCAGAGCGATGCTCACGAGCAGCGCGCCGCCGGCCTTGAGGAAGCCGGCGCGGCTGAAGCCGTTCTCGGCCGCGACGGCGTGGTCGCTGCGGTTCTTCTTGAGCGCGCTCATGACGCCATCACCGACGACGCGCGTCTGAT
>DASYEC010000142.1:0-30123 GCA_036499225.1 Conexibacter sp. | reverse complement strand
CCGCGCTCGCCTACGGCGCCGCCGGGATCGCGATGGGGACGCGCTTCATGCTGACCTCCGACAGCCCCGTCGCCGACGCCGCCAAGCAGCGCTATCTCAACGCGAGCGTTGACGACACCGTCCGCACCCGCGCCGTCGACGGCCTGCCGCAGCGGGTGCTGCGCAACAGGCTCGTTGACGCGCTGGAGCGCAGCGGCCGCGCCGCGCTGATGGCGCGCGCGCTGCGCAGCGGCCTCGCCTACCGGCAGCTGTCGGGCCAGTCGGTCCCCGACCTGCTGCGCTCCGCCTCGACGCTGCGCAGCGCCGGCAAGCTGACGCGCGCGCAGACGCTGATGGCCGCCAACGCGCCCGTGCTCGTGCGCGAGGGGCTCGTCGCGGGCAAGGCCGAGGAGGGCGTGCTGCCGACCGGGCAGGTCGCCGGCCTGATCGACGACCTGCCGAGCTGCGCCGACCTGATCGATTCCATCGCAACGAGCGCCGCCGCACGCCTCGCGCGGCTCGGCGCCTAGGAGCCTCATGCCGATCCACACCACCATCGCGGACCGCGTCGCGGAGATCGTGATCGACCATCCCCCCGTCAACGCCCTCGACCTGGCCGGGTGGCGGGCGCTCGCCGACGCGCTGACAGCGGTCGGCCGCCGCGACGACGTCGGCGCCGCCGTCCTGCGCGCCAACGGGCGCGGCTTCTGCGCCGGCGTCGACATCAAGGAGCTGACCGCCAACCCGAGGTTGATCGTCGAGGTCAACCGCGCCTGCCACGACGCCTTCGCGGCCGTCTACAACTGCCCGGTGCCGGTGATCGCCGCCGCGCACGGCTTCGTGCTCGGCGGCGGGATCGGCCTCGTCGGCGCGGCCGACCTGATCGTCTCCGCCGAAGACGCGACCTTCGGCCTGCCCGAGATCGACCGCGGCGCGATGGGCGCAGCGACCCACGCGATGCGGATGTTCGGGATGCACGCCGCGCGCCGGATGCTTTTGACCGGCGAGCCGATCGGCGCCGCCGAGGCGTACCGGCTCGGCCCGCTCGAGCCGCTCGTCCCGGCCGCTGAGCTGCGCGACGCCGCGCTTGCGCTCGCTGGCACGATCGCGTCGAAGAGCCGCGTCGCGGTGCGCCTCGCGAAGGAGTCGCTCAACGGGATCGAGCTGCTCGACGTGCCGCGCAGCTACCGCTTCGAGCAGGGCTTCACGCTTGAGCTGTACACCAGCTCCGACTCGCAAGAGGCGCGCGACGCCTTCGTCGAGCGGCGCGACGCAAGCTGGGAGCGCGGCCGATGACGACCGCGACGCGTGACTCGATCGACCTGCGGCCCAGCGACGCGGAGACGGCCTTCCGCGCCGAGGTGCGGACTTGGCTTGCCGAGCACGTGCCGGGGCGGGCGCTCGCCTCGATGGACACGAAGGAGGGCTTCGACGAGCACCGCGAGTGGGAGCGCACGCTCCACCGCGGCGGGCTGTCCGTCGTCGCGTGGCCGCAGGCGTACGGCGGGCGCGGCGTCGACCTGCTCTCCTGGCTCGCCTTCGAGGAGGAGTACTACGCCGCCGGCTCCCCCGGCCGCCTCAACCAGAACGGCATCTTCCTGCTGGGCCCGACGCTGCTGGAGCACGGCAGCGACGCGCAGCGCGCCCGCTTCTTGCCGCCGATGGCGGCCGGCGACGAGGTCTGGGCGCAGGGCTGGTCGGAGCCCAATGCCGGCAGCGACATGGCCGCGATCCGCACGCGCGCCCGCCGCGACGGCGACGACTGGGTCGTCTCCGGCTCGAAGATCTGGGTCTCGCGCGGCTCGTACGCCGACTGGATGTTCGGCCTCGTGCGGACCGACCCCGAGTCCGAGCGCCACCGCGGGCTGACGTTCATGCTGATCCCGCTCGACGCCGACGGCGTAACCGTGCGGCCGATCGGGCAGCTCGACGGCCACAGCGGCTTCGCCGAGGTCTTCCTCGACGACGTGCGCGTGCCGCTTGGGCAGGTCGTCGGCGAGCCCGGCGCCGGCTGGTCGATCGCGATGGCGACCGCCGGCTTCGAGCGCGGGCTGCTGCTGCGCAGCCCGGGCCGCTTCCTCGCCGCCGCGCAACGGCTGATCGCGTTGCTGAACGAGCGCGGGCGGCCCGGCGACAGCTACGTCCGCGACCGCGTCACGCGCGCGTGGATGAACGCCGAGGCTCACCGCCTCTACGCGCAATGGACCGTCTCGCACGTGCTGGAGGGACAGAAGGTCGGGGCTGAGGCGAGCCTCAACAAGATCTTCTGGTCCGAGCTCGACATCGACCTGCACGAGACGGCGCTCGAGCTGCTGGGCGACGACGCCGAGCTGGTGAGCGCGTGGACCGACGGCTACCTCTTCTCGCTCGCCGGCCCGATCTACGCCGGCACCAACCAGATCCAGCGGAACATCATCGCCGACCGCGTCCTGCGACTGCCCCGGAGCTGAGATGCGCTTCACATTCGACGAAGACCAACGCGAGTACCAGCGCGTCCTGCGCGACTACCTCGCCCAGCACTGCCCGACGACGGAGCTGCGCGCGCTGTGGGACGACGAGCGCGGGCGCTCGCCGCAGCGCTGGGCGCAGCTCGCCGAGCTCGGCGCGATCGGCCTCGCGGCGCCTACCGCTCTCGGCGGGATGGGGCTTGACGACGTCGCGCTGCTGCTGCCGTTGGAAGAGGCCGGCCGCGCCGCGCTGCCCGAGCCGCTCGGCGCGGTCGCGGCCGTCGCGGTGCCGCTGCTGAGCGAGCTTGCTGTCGGCGACGAGTGGGTCGAGCGGGCCGCGGCCGGGACGGCGATGCCGATCGTCGGCTTCGGGGCGGGCCCGCGCGTCGCTGACGCGCACGTCGCGGACGTGCTGCTGCTCGGGGCTGGCTCTGAGCTGTACGCCGTCGACCCGACCGACGTGGTGTTGACGCGGCGGCTTTCTTTGGACCCGACGCGGCGGCTGTTCGACGTCGCATGGCAGCCGGGCGCCGGCGGCGAGCTGCTTGCGGCTGGCAACGGGGTCGTTGACGCGCTGAAGCGCGCGCAAGACCGCTCGGCTGTGGCGCTTGCCGCCGAGCTGCTCGGCGTCACCGCGCAGCTGCTCGACATGGCGGAGGCGTACGCGCGCGAGCGCCAGCAGTTCGGCAAGCCGATCGGCGCCTTCCAGGCGATCAAGCACCTGCTCGCCGACGCGCTCGTCGGCCTCGCCTTCGCGCGGCCCGTCGTCTACCGCGCGGCGGCGTCGCTCGCCGACGGCGCGGCGACCGCGTCACGCGACGCGTCGATGGCGAAGGCGTTCGCCTCCGACGCTGCGACGGCGGCCGGCAAGGCGGCCCTCCAGATCCACGGCGCGACCGGCTACACGTGGGAGCACGACCTGAGCATCTGGCTCAAGCGCGCGCAGGCGCTGTCGCTCGCCAGCGGCGACGCCCGCTTCCACCGCGAGCGCGTCGCTCGTGCCGTCCTGACGGCGGCGTGAGCGGGGCGGCGTCACGGCGGCGCCGGACGCGCGGCGCACCCGGCGCACGCGGCGCCGTGCGCGGGGCGGCGTCGCCGCTCCGCGTGCGCGGCGACGCAGGCCTACTCAGCGTGTGGGGCGACGTCGTCCCGCTCGTCGGAGAGCGCGTAGCGCTGGGTCGCGTCGAGGTGCTTGCGAGCGGCCTCGTTGAGCGCGACGTGGTCGCCGGCCTCGACGAGCTTGAGCAGCCGCTCATGCGCTCGCATGCCGGCGAGCCGCTGCTCACGGGCGGGGAAGCCGCCGGCCTTGGCGGCGCGCTCAGCCCAGCGCTGCTCTTGGCCGGACCACAGCGTCTCCAGCGCGCCGACGACGAGGATCAGCGTCTGGTTGCCGCACAGCTCGACGAGCTCCTCGTGGAAGCGGCGCGAGCGCTGGGTGAACTCGATCTCGTCGTCGACCGCCTCGACGGCGGCTCTGTGCGCGGCGCGCAGGCGCGGCATGACGGCCTTGCGGCGGTCCGAGCGCATTGCGCAGAGCGAGGCGCAGAGCGGCTCCAGCAGCGCGAGCGCGGCGCCGACGTCCTCGAGCTGGACGTTCTGCGCCCGCAGCACGAGGTCGATCATGTAGGCCGCGTTGCTCGCCTGCGGGACGTGGACGATCGCCCCTCCCTGGTTGCCGCGCCGCACCGTGATGAGGCCCTCCGCCTCGAGGATGCGCAGCGCCTCGCGCAGCGAGGGCTTGCTGATGCGGAACTCCGTCAGGAGCTCCTCCTGCTTGGGGAGGGCGTCGCCGTCCTTCAGCTCGCCGCTGAGGATCCGGTCGCGCAGCAGCTGGGCGACCATCTCGGCCAGCCGCGGCTGGTGCAGCTGCAGTTGTGGGGTTGGGGCTCTCGTGCTCATGGCGGCGCCGTTCAGAAGGTCCGATGCAAACTCATTGATTCTAAAAGTAGCGATGATGGAGGACGACAGTGACCACTTCCCCCGACGCCGTGATCGTCGCGACGGCCCGCAGCCCGATCGGACGCGCCTTTAAGGGGTCGATGGTCGACCTTCGCGCGGACGACCTGACGGCGACGATCGTGCGCGCCGCGCTCGACGAGATCCCGCAGCTCGACCCCGCCGAGCTTGACGACGTGATGGTCGGCTGCGCGCAGCCCGGCGGCGAGCAGGGCTTCAACATCGCGCGCGTCGTCTCCGTGCTGCTCGGCCTCGACGAGGTCCCCGGCACGACCGTCGCGCGCTACTGCTCCTCCTCGCTGCAGACGACGCGGATGGCGATGCACGCGATCCGCTCCGGCGAGGCGACGGCAGTCGTCGCGGCCGGCGTCGAGATGGTCAGCCGCTTCGGCAAAGGCAACAGCGACCGGCTGCCGGACACGAGGAACCCCCGCTTCATGCCGGCCGAGGAGCGCGTCGGCGACGGCGCGTGGTCAAGCGCGCGCGACCTCGGCGGGCTGCCCGACGTCTACGTCAACATGCTGCGCACGGCCGAGAACGTCGCAGCGCGCGAGGGCGTCAGCCGCGAGGCGCAGGACGCGTTCGCGCTCGAGTCGCAGAAGCGCTGGGCGGCGGCCGAGGGACGTGGCCGCTGGGCGCGCGAGATCACGCCGATCAGGCTGCTCGACGGCAGAGTGCTCGAGTACGACGAGTGCCCGCGGCCGATGACGACGGCCGAGAAGCTGGCCGAGCTGAAGCCGGCTGTCGGCGAGGGTGGAACGGTGACCGCCGGCAACGCCTGTCCGCTCAACGACGGCGCTGCGGCGATGGTCGTGATGAGCTCGGTGCGCGCGAGGGAGCTCGGCATCAAGCCGCTCGCGCGTATCGTCTCGACCGGCGTCTCGGCGCTCGACCCGGAGCTGATGGGCCTCGGGCCGGTCGAGTCCTCACGGCGCGCGCTGAAGCTCGCGGGCATGACGGTCGGCGACATCGACCTGGTGGAGATCAACGAGGCGTTCTCCGCGCAGGTGCTGCCAAGCTGCGATCGGCTCGGCCTCGACCTCGACCGCGTCAACGTCTGCGGCGGCGCGATCGCCCTCGGCCACCCGTTCGGCATGACCGGCGTGCGGATGGCGATCACGCTGCTGAACAACCTGCGGGAGCGCGACGAGACGATCGGGCTGGAGACCCTGTGCGTCGCTGGCGGGCAGGGAATGGCGATGGTGGTGGAGCGGTTGAGCTGAGGCGTGAGGCAAAGGGCGGGCTGGTGGTGGAGCGGTTGAGCTGAGGCGCCGGGCGCCGGGCGGGCGGCGCGGGCGAGGCCGGAGAGCGCCGCCGCTCAGCGCCCCTCCCACTGCGCCGCGCGTCGCTCGGCGAAGGCGCGGGCGCCTTCCTGGGCGTCGCGCGAGGCGCGGACCGGGGCGGTGATCGCGTCCTGGCGGGCCCACACCTCGTCGGCGGGCCAGCCGGGCGCCGTGTCGACCACGCGCTTGGAGGCGGCGAGCGCGAGCGGCGCGTTCTCGGCGATACGCGTCGCGAGCGCGAGCGCGGCGGCACGCGCATCGCCGGGGTCAACGACGGTGTTGACCAGTCCCAGCTCGGCCGCGCGCTCGGCTGTGATCGGGTCCCCCGTGAGGACCATCTCCATCGCAAGGTTGCGCGGGATCCGCTGCGGCAGCCGCGTCAGGCCGCCGCCGGCCGCGGTCAGCCCGCGCTTGACCTCTGGCAGCCCGAGTCTGGCGCCGCGCGCGGCGACGATCATGTCGCACGCCAGCGCCAGCTCCAGCCCACCGGCAAGCGCGAGCCCCTCGACGGCGGCGATCAGCGGCTTGGCCGGCGGCTCGTAGACGAGCGTGCCCGACAGCCCCTCCCCCTGCCTGCGCGCGAGCCCGCCGCTCGCGAACGCCTTCAGGTCCATGCCGGCGCTGAAGTAGCCGCCCGCGCCGGTCAGCACCCCGACCGCGAGCGCATCGTCCGCGTCGAGCTCGCGCATCGCCCCCATGATCCCCTCCGAGACCGCGAGGTTGATCGCGTTGCGCGCCTGCGGCCGGTTGACCGTGACCACCAGGACACGCCCCGCCCGCTCCACCAGCACCTCGTCCATCCGTCCTCCTCAACCGTGCGCCACCGCTTGAGCGCAACGTATCCGAAGCGCCGGGCGCGGTCTGCCGGTCGGCAGACGGGTCCCTGCTCTACGAAGCCGCCCCTGCCCGCTCCGCTGCCGCCAGCACCGTGCGGACCTGGCGGTCGACGATTGGGGCGATCACGCGCTGGCCGGCGCTGCGCAGCGTGCCGGTGACGTGGCAGTCGAGCTCCCAGGCGACTGTCGCTGCCGCCTCGCCGGCGGCGCCGTTCGCCGCGGGCGTGATCCGCAGCACGACGTCGAAGGCGACGCGATGCTCGTCCGTGCGGCCCTCGACGCGGTAGCGCAGCTCGTCCTCGGCGCCCGACTGCCGCTCCCAGACCGTTCGCAAAGGGATCTCCCCCAGCGCCAGCGCCGGGCGGATCGTCGCCTCGAACGGCCCTTCTCCCGGCCGCTCGCTCCAAGTGAACCCGTCGACGCCGGGCAGCGCCGCGCTGAGCTGCTCGGGGTCCTCCAGCAGCGCGCGCAGGCGCGCTGGCGTGAGCGCGAGCGTCGTCGAGCCGGCGACGATCATCGGCTGCGCACCTCCACCCCGCGCGCCGCACCGTCGGCAACGGGCTCGTTGACGAGGCGCCAGACGCGCTCGGTCGGGTTGTGCGAGTCGGTCACGACCGCACCGCTCCCGCGCAGCGCGTCCTGCAGCGCCGAGCAGACGGCGTGCAGCGGCGCGCCGCCGCCCTCGCCCATGCCCTTGGAGCCGGTCGGCGTGAACGGCGACGGGCACGGCAGATTGTCGGTCTTGAACATCGGCGTGTCCGGGGCCGAGACGACGTGGTAGTCCCAGAACGTGCCGTTCAGCAGCTGGCCGTCCTCGTCGTACTCGAGCGTCTCCTGCAACGCCGCGGCGACGCCGTGGGCGGCCGCGCCGTGGACCTGGCCCTCGACGACCTGCGGGTTGATCGGCGTGCCGCACTCGTCGACCGCGGCGTAGTCGAGGATCGTCGTCTGCCCCGTCTCGTCGTCGACCTCGACGACGCAGACGTGGATCTGGCTGGCGTAGGTGAGCGTCAGCGACCCGCTCTTGGACTTCCAGTCGGGCACGGTGAACGGCGCGCGGTAGACGTGGCGGTGGTTGAGCGTGACCGCGTCGGCGACCTCGGGCGGCAGCGCGCCCTGGTTGGCGTAGACGTAGTTGGCGATCTCCGCGAACGTCAGCGCGCGGTCCTCGTCACCGTCGACCGAGATCGTCCCGTCGATCAGCACGAGCTCCTCAGGCGTCGCCTCCAGCACCGCGGCGGCGACCGTGAAGAGGTCGTCGCGGACTCGCTGCGCGGCGCCGAGCGCGGCGCCGATCCCGGTCACGGCGAACTGCGATGCGTACGTGCCCGAGAAGGCGACGTAGGCGTTGCGCGCGGAGTCGGCGCCCGGGCGGACGAGCACCTCGTCGGGCGAGATCCCGAGCACGTCGGCGACGACCTGGGCCGTCGTCGTCTCGTGGCTCTGCCCCTGCGGGACGGTGCCGAGCGCGACGCTCACCTCGCCTTGCAGGTCGAGCCTGCAGATCGCCGCCTCGCCGTTGCCCGAGAACGGCAGGTTCTTGTTGATGATCCGCGCCTGGCCGAAGTTCGAGGTGCCGGAGTCGAGCGTCGAGCCGATCCCGATCCCGATCCGCTTGCCGCTGCCCTCCGCGGCGGCCGACGCCTGCGCCGCGCGCCATCTCGGCGCGTCGACGAGCTCGAGCGCGCGGTCGAGCATCGCGTGGTAGTCGCCCGAGTCGTAGACGCAGCCGTTCGGCGTCGTGTACGGGAACTCCTCGCGGCGGATGTAATTGCGCTTGCGCAGCTCGACTGGGTCGAAGCCGAGCTCGCTTGCGACGAGGTCGACGATCCGCTCGACCATCCACAGGTGCTGCAGCCGCGAGTAGCCGCGGTTGGGGCCGACCGGCGTCTTGTTCGTGACGACCGAGCGGTAGTCGACCTGAAGGTGCTTGAAGCGGTAGCAGCCGGGCAGCACCTGGCTGAAGATCACGCCGCCGAGCGGCTCGTAGCGCATGAACGCGCCGACGTCGTCGTACGCCTTCGCCTTGAAGCCGAGGATCTCCCCGTCGGCCATCACCGGGACCTCGATCTCCTCGAAGGTCCGCTCGTTGCCGTGGCAGGAGCCGACGAGGTGCTCGGCGCGGTACTCGGTCCACTTCGCCGGGCGCCCGGCCTTGCGCGACAGCAGCGCCAGCGCGGTCAGGTAGGTGTAGCTCGTCAGCTTCAGCCCGAAGGCGCCGCCGATGTCCTGCGAGGAGAAGCGCAGCTGGTCGGTCCGCACGCCGAGCGCCGGCGCCATGAACAGCGCCGCGAACTGCGGCATCTGGTTGTTGGAGTCGACATGGACCTCACCGGTTCCAACGTCCCAGTTGACGACCGCCGCGTTGCACTCCAGCGGCGTCGAGGAGAAGCGATGAAAGTGCAGGCGCGGGATCCGCACGACGTGGTCGGCGCGCTCGAGCGCCCAGTCGACGTCGCCGAAGTCGTAGACGCCGTGCCAGCCGACGTTCGAGCCGACCTCGGTGTGGACCAGCGGCTGGCCCTCCTGTGCCGCCTGCACCGCGTCGAGCACGTGCGGCAGCCGCTCGTAGGCCACCTCGACGAGCGCGGCGGCGTCGCGCGCCAGCTCACGCGACTCTGCCAGCACCGCGGCGACCGGCTCGCCTTGGTAGCGGGCCTCCTCGACAGCCATGCACCAGTCCTTCGCGCTGCCGCCCGGCTCGGGCGCGATCTGCGTGTAGCGATCGGTCAGCTGACGCGCCTCCTCGCCGGTCAAGGTCGCGTAGACGCCGTCGAGCGCGAGCGCCTTGCTGACGTCGATCTCGACGATCCGCGCATGCGCGTACGGCGAGCGGACGAAGTGGACGTGCCCCATCCGGTGCATCCAGACGTCGTCGGCGAACGTCCCCTGGCCCTTCAGCAGGCGCCCGTCTTCCTTGCGCGGGACGCTGCGCCCGACGCTCGCCGGGCGCGTCTGCGGTGGCCGCCACGTCGTGATTCTCGTCGCGCTCATGCGCTCTGCTCCGGCAGCGTGCCGGCGGCGTCCTGCACCGCGCGGACGATGTTGACGTAGCCGGTGCAGCGGCAGATGTTGCCCTTCAAGCCGCGCCGGACCTCGTCTTCGCCCGGCGCCTCCTGCTCCGTCAACAGGGCCGTTGCCGACATCAGCATCCCGGGCGTGCAGTAGCCGCACTGGAGCGCGTGGTGGCGGTTGAACGAGGCCTGCAGCGCGTTGGGCGGGCCCAGCGGCTCCGACAGCGACTCGACCGTCTCGACCTCGCGGCCGTCGGCCTGGACGGCCAGCTGCATGCAGCTCTTGATCGCCTTGCCGTCGCAGATCACCGTGCACGCCCCGCAGTTGCCCGAGTCGCAGCCGATGTGCGTCCCCTTCAGCCCGAGCACCTCGCGCAGGTAGTGGACGAGCAGCTGCCGGCCGAGCACGACGTGCTCGTGGCGCTCGCCGTTGACGGTGACCGAGATTGGGTGCGCGCTGTCGGGCACGTCAAGCCTCCTTCGACGCGGCGATGACGGCTCTCCGAGCCATCACGCGCGCCATCGCGGTGCGGTACTCGGCGGTCGCGTGGACGTCGCCGGGCGGGTCGAAGCGTTCGCCCGCGAGCCTTGCCGCGGCGGCGATCGCCTCGCGGCTCGCGGGGCCGCCGACGAGCGCTGCCTCCATCGCGGGCTGGCGGACCGGGACTGGGCCGCAGCCGAGCACGACGCGCGCGGCGGCGATCGTGCGGCCGGCGAGAGCGCTGGCGCTGGCGCCATCGCGATCGCCATCTTCGTCGCCATCGCCGTCGACCCGGATCCACGCGCACGCGCGCGCGAGCGCCCATGAGTCGATCCCGACTTGGAGCGACTCGTAGCCGACGCCCTCGCCAGGCGCAAGCGCTGGCAGGACGACCTCCTGCAGCAGCTCGCCAGGCTCGAGCGCCGTCATGTACGGCGCGAAGAAGAACGCCTCCGCGGCGATCTCACGCGGGCCCGACGCGCCGCGCACGACGAGCCGCGCGTCGAGCGCGACGAGCAGCGGCGGGAAGTTCGAGGTCGGGTCGGCGAGGCAGACGTTGCCGCCAAGCGTCCCGCGCGCCCGCACCTGGCGGTCGACGATCCGCGACGTCATCGCTGCCGTGACCGGATGGCGCTCTCGCACGAGCGGGTGCGCGGCCAGCTCGTCGTAGGTCAGCGCGGCGCCGAGCCGCAGCGCGCCGTCGTCGTCCAGCGAGACCTGCCGCAGCTCCTCGAGCCGCGAGACGTCGACGAGCACGTCGGGGTGGGTGATCCGCAGCTTCAGCGCGTTGAGCAGCGTCTGCCCGCCGGCGATCACGCGTGCGTTGCGCGTCGCGCCGAGCCGCTCGACGGCCTCGGCCAGCGTCAGCGGCCGCACGTAATCCAGCTCGGGCAGCAGCATCGCTTACTGCGCCCCGGCTGCCTGCTCGCGCTCGCCGGCCGCGGCCGGCTGCTTGGCGGTGGCGCCGTCGCTGTTCCCGCCTCGGGTCGCGTGCGCCTCGACGACATGACCGGGCACGGCGATCGCGGTGCTCGCCTCGGTCGTCAGGGTCACACGGTCGCCGGCCTCGACGCCGTCGGGCACGCGCGCGATCACCCGCACGCTGCGCTCGCCGACGGCGACGTGGACGGCGGCGAGCCGCACCGCCTCCTGGTCGAGCCAGTTGCCCATCGGCAGCTGGCGCCGCTTGGAGACCGGCCGGCGGACTGTCACCTCGGTGACGACGCCGCTGTCGGCAAGCGTGCGCGTCCACGCGTTGCCGCCGCACTCGGGGCAGAGGATCCGCGGCGGGTAGGCGAGATGGCCGCAGATGCCGCACTTCGGGACGGTGAAGGGCGCGCTCATCTCAGCTCTCCCGCCGTTCCAGCACGGCCGCGTTGTGGCAAGCGCCGTGGGTGTAGAGGACCATCCCGTAACCGGTCACAAGCGCCAGCTCGGCGTTCTCGACCTGGCGCTCGCCGGCCGTCCCGCGCATCTGCCGGACCGCCTCGGCGAGGCCGTGCATACCGCCCGACGCGCCGGCCTGGCCAGCCGACAGCTGGCCGCCGGTCGTGTTGAGCGGCCACTTGCGCTCGAGCACGGTCTCGTGCAGGTAGCGCTTCACGTCCATGTCAGGGATCAAGCCGAGGTCGCCGACCTGCACGAGCACCATCACGGGGTAGTCGTCGTAGATGTGCGCGCTGTCGAGGTCCTCGGGCCGCGCGCCGGCGGCCGCCCACAGGTCGTCGCGGAAGGCGGCGAAGCCGGAGTGGATGCCGTCGCCTTCCTGCTGGTCGTGGTTGTGCAGCGCGCGGATCGCGCGCACGCCGGCGTGCGGGCCCCTGTTCAGCTTCTTTGCCCGCTCGGGCGTCGTGACGACGATCGCGTCGCCGCCGGAGACGATCGGCACGCAGTCGTAGCGGGTCAGCGGCGGGGCGATCGGGACCGACGCGAGGTACTCCTCCATCGTCATCGGCCTGCGGTACGCCGCCCACTCGTTCTTGCCGGCCCACCAGCGCTGCGCGATCGGGATGCAGCCGTAGTCCTCGCGCTCGAGGCCGTGGAGGCGGCCGTAGCGCTCGGTCAGGAAGGCGAAGAGGGCGTTCGGGCCGTTCAGCGGCAGCGGCGCGAGGTAGTCGCGCGCGACGCGGTTGTAGCGGTCCGTCATCAGATGGAACTCGCGCTTCTCCATGCGGTCGCCGGAGGCGAGCACGATCGTCTCGGCGTCGCCGTGCTCGATCGCGCGGATCGCGTGCTGGAGCATGTTGATCGCGGAGGCGCCGCCGTTCGTGTCCTCCATCACCCAGCGCACGGTCAGGCCGAGCTTCCAGGCGAGGTCGACCGCGTGGTCCGGGCCCAGCGAGAACGAGGAGACGCCGAAGCCGTCGACCTCGTTCTTGTGGATGCCGGCGTCGGCGAGCGCTGCGACGACGGCCTCGGCGATGAACGTCTCGGTGCGCCGCTCGACTGCCGGGTGGCGCTCGTAGGCCGCGGTCCCGGCACCGACGATCGCGGCCGGGGACGCCGGCTCGCGCCGCCGCGGAGCGTCCGCAGCAAGCGCCGACAGCGCTGCGGACGGTGGTGAATTCGTCTCTCTCACGCCCATCGCGGCGAACCCTACCATGCTTTGATCAAATGTCAGACCGTCTGAAAAGACGAGCGCTGGCGCGCATCCTCATCGCTCGCACGCGGCATGGCAAGAGCCGCCGCCGCCCGGCTTGGAAGGTGGCACGTCGAGCGCGGGGCTGCGGTCGAAGAAGCCCCACGGCTTCAGCTCGAAGCCGATCCGCGCGACAGGCATGACCGGCCAGTCCTCCGGCCGCGGCACGTGATGGTGGTTCATCGTGTACCAGAGCACGACGTCCTCGCCCTCGAGCCCGCGGTCGCGTTGCACCCAGATGGGAAGCCCGTCGCCGCCCGGGTGCTGGTAGGGGTACTCGCCGGCCGGGTAGCGCTCGTCGTCGTCGTGGCGGGTGACCCAGAGGTGGTGCTCGACGAAGGCAGCGCGTCTCAGCAGCGTCGAGCCCGGCGTCGCGAACGGCACCGTGTTGTCGCCCGGGATCAGCTTGAACGCGACCGCGTCACCAACCGCGTTGACGCGCTCGGGGTTCGTGACGAGCCAGCCGCGCGCTCTCGCCGGCTCGATCCGGCGCCGCGCCTCCAGCTCGCTGCCGAGCGTCCGGCGGACCGTTCTCCACGCGTTGCCATGCGGGTTGTCCGGTCCCTCCGGGACCGCCTCCGCCTCGACTTCAACAACTGTGTTGACGGGACCGTCGACGTCCATGTCGAGCCGGACGCAGAAGACGTGCTGGTGGTTGATGCCGGCGAGCCTCGGCGCGACCATCGCGCCGTAGGCCGGCCGCTCGCCGTCGTGCATCGCCTGCGTCGCGACGATCCCGGTCGCTTTCACCTCGGAGGCGATCCGCCCGTCCTGGTGCAGGCACCAGAAGAAGCCGTACTCGTAGTTGCCGACGGTGACGACGCTTGAGACGACGAGCCGCCGCCCGCGCCGCACCTCGACCTGCCCGGTGCGGAAGTCGGTGTGCTTCCACAGCATCCCGTCGTCCTCTTCGTGCAGGCAGATCGCGTTCTCGATCGTGACCGCGCTGCCGTCCGGCGCCGCGTAGGCGGCGTCGAAGTAGTGGATCGCTCCGAGGCAGTCGCAGCCGAGCGTCAGCGGGTTCGTCATCGTCCCGACGTTGAACTCGCCGATGTCCAACGGCGACATGTAGAAGCGGTCCGGGTCGGCGTACGGGACGACCATCTCGGCGTAGGAGGCGCGGTGGACGATCGGCCGCAGGCGGCCGCCGTCCTCGTAGCCGATCTCGTGCAGGACGAGCCCCTCGCGCGGCGTGAAGCCGACGCGCAGCCGCCACTTCTGCCACCGCACCTGATGGCCGTCGACCGTGAACGACGGGCCGTCGGGCTGGGTGACGCGGATCTCGCGCACGTCGTCGCGCAGCGGGCCGACATGGTCGGCGCGGTACTCGCCCTCCTCGGCCGGGAGCGGCACGACCGGGTCGCGGTCCTCGAAGTGGACGAGCTCGCCGCTGTCGACGTCGACCAGCCCAAAGACGCCTTGCAGCGGGCGGGCATAGGCGTTGCCGCCTGGGCTGGGGCGCGCGAACGCGAGGATCCGCGCCAGCCGCCGCTGCCCCGCCTCCCCCTCCTCGGGCGTGCCGTGAAAGCCGGCCGCGACCGGGTCGATGTCGACCGTCTGCGGGTCGTCGATGCCGCGACGCGCCAGCGCCCGAACGAAGCGCGGCTCCCGCCGCACCGCCGCCTCGACCGCGAAGAACTCCTCGGCGGTCAGCTGTGCCTGCACGCCGGTCAGCTCGCGCCACCCAGTCACCGCGCCGAGGTCGAGGTCGACGAGCGCCTCGATCGTCAGGCCGCGCTGCGCGTCGCGCAAGACGACCTCGGCAGCGCGCGGCGCAGCCCCTGCCCCGGCTGCCCCGGCTGCCGCGGCCTCCCCGGCCTCCCCGGCCGCGCCGGCCGTCCCGACTGCTCGTGTTGCAGCGGCCGCCCCGGCCGGCCCGGCTGCCCCGGCCGTCTTGCGCGGCTCGCGCGGCGAGATCGAGACGAAGCGGATCGCGTCGGGGTCGCGCAGCTCTCTCGCGGCGCGCACGATCGCCGCGGCCGCCTCGATCTCGTCGGGACCGAGCGGGTCGAGCGGGTGGGCGGCAGAAGGCGCCTGAGCGGTGTGCGAGCAGGTCATGCCGGCAGCAGATCACCAAACTTTCCATCTGTCAAGTTTGCTCATGGAGGGCGCTTGGTCGCCGCATTCCCCTTGACGACGGGGAACTTGACAAGCGGATAGTTCCGAGGCTAGCGTGGCATCGGAGGTTTTGATCATTTATCGACGGTGTGCACAAGCCCACCGCCGATGACTCCGCCTGGGCGATCGGGAGGCCTGGGCGATCGGGAGGAAGAGGAGCGATGTCGAGCACCACGTCGTCCACGGGAGGCCGTGCGCCACACGAGCCCACGCCCGTGGTCTCCACAGCAGCGCCCGAGGTCGGCGAGGGCCGTCTCGCGAGAGGCTCGCTCAGCGCGCCTCACATCGTCTTCATGGTGATCGCCGCGGCCGCGCCGATGGCAGTGATCGTCGCGATCGTGCCGATCGCCTTCGCGCTCGGCGACGGGCCTGGCACGCCGGGGATGTTCCTGCTCGCCGCCGTGACGCTCGCGCTGTTCTCCGTCGGCTACACGCGGGCGATCCCCTACGTGCGCAACGCCGGTGCTTTCTACGCGTACGTCACGCGCGGGCTCGGCCGGCCAGCCGGCCTTGTCGCCGCTTACACCGCGATGGTCTGTTACACCGCGCTGGCCGCCGCGACGTGTGGAGCGCTCGCCTTCTTCGCCGCCGACACCGCCAACCGCCTGCTCGGGATCGACCTCAGCTGGACGGTCTGGGCCGCGATCGCGATCGCGGTCGCCGGCGTGCTCGGCTACCGCCGCATCACGATGACGGCGCGCGTGCTCGGCGTCGCGCTGCTGTGCGAGGTCCTCGCGCTGCTGGTCCTCGACATCGCGATCCTCGTCGACCAGGGGCCGAGCGCCTTCTCGCTCTCGGTCTTCGCGCCGCACAACGTCTTCGGCGGGGTCGTCGGCGTCGCCGTCATCTACGCCTTCTCCTCGTTCCTCGGCTTCGAGGGGACGGCGATCTACGCCGAGGAGGCGGCCGAGCCGCACCGCACGGTCCCGCGCGCGACATACGCCGCCGTCGCGGTCGTCGGCATCTTCTACGTCGGCACGACGTGGGCGCTGCTCGCCGGCACCGGCGTCGACAAAGCCGCCGGCATCGCGGCGAGAGACCCGGGCAACTTCGTCTTCTCGCTGAGCGACCGGTACATCGGCGGCGCCTCCACCGACGTGCTGAACGTCCTGATCGTGACGAGCTCGTTCGCCGCGGTGCTCGCCTTCCACAACGCGGCGTCGCGCTACTTCTACGCGCTCGCGCGCGACGGGTTCCTGCCCGCGGCGCTCGCGCGCACGCACCCGCGCCACCACTCGCCCCACATCGCCGGCCTCACGCAGATTGCAACGCTCGCGTTGATCGTCGCCGGCTTCGCGATTGCGGGCCTCGACCCGCTCACCAACCTCTCGACCGCGATGACCGGCTTTGGCGCAGTCGGGCTGATGGCGCTGCTCGCGCTGACCTCGCTCGCCGTGCTGGCCTTCTTCTGGCGTCGCGGCGAGCGCGGCTGGGCCGTCACCGTCGCTCCGGCGCTCGCGGCCGCCGGGATCGCGGCCGCGACGGTCCTCGCGCTCGTCAACTACCCATCATTGACCGGGAGCACCTCAGCTGTGATCAACAAGCTTCCATGGCTGCACCTCATCACGATCGCCGCGGGGATCGGCGTCGCGCTGTGGATGCGCGCGAAACGCCCAGACGCCTACCGTGCGATGGGCACGACGCGGGTCGACGGATGAGCGCGGCGCGGGCTGGCGAGCCCCTCGCCGAGCGGCTCGACGCGGCCGCGGCCGCCGTCGCCGACGACGTCGTCGCGTGGCGCCGCCACCTCCACGCCCACCCCGAGCTCTCCTTTCAGGAGCACGAGACCGCCGCGTTCATCCGCGAGCGGCTGGCGGCGATCGGCGGCTTCGAGGTCTCCAGCCCCACGCCGACGAGCGTCCTGGCCGTCCTGCGAGGCGGCCGGCCCGGGCCGGTCCTCGCAATCCGCTCCGACCACGACGCGCTGCCCGTCGACGAGCAGACCGGGCTGCCGTTCGCCTCGACGAGAGCCGGCGTCATGCACGCCTGCGGCCACGACGGCCACACGGCGATCGCGCTCGGGGCCGCGACCGTGCTCGCCTCCGTCGCCGACGAGCTGCCGGGCGAGGTCCGCTTCCTTTTCGAGCACGGCGAAGAGGCGCTGCCGGGCGGGGCCTCTCAGCTCGCCGCCGCTGGCGCGATGGACGGCGTCGACCGCGTGATCGGCCTCCACCTGTGGGCGTGGACGCGGCTCGGCACCGTCGTCGTGCGGCCGGGCCGTCTGATGGCCGCCTGCGACGTGTTCAGAGTGGTCGTGCACGGCCGCGGCGGGCACATCTCCGCGCCGCAGAACGCCGTCGACCCGATCGCGATCGCCGCGCAGATCGTCACCAACCTCCAGCACCTCGTCGCGCGCGAAGTCGACCCGCAGGAGCCGGCGGTCGTCGGCGTCACCGGCATCCATTCCGGCGAGACGATCGGGGTGATCCCGCAGACGGCTGTCCTGGACGGCGGGACGAACGTCTTCTCGCGCGAGCTTCAGGACCTGCTCGAGCGCCGCATCGGCGAGATCGCCGCGGGGGTCTGCGCCGCCCACGGCGCGCGCTGCGAGTACGAGTACACCCGCGGCTACGGCGCGGTCGTCAACGACGACGCAACGACGGCGATCGTCGACCGCACCGCGCGCGAGCTGTTCGGCGCCGACGCCGTCCACGAGGGCGAGCTGGTGCTCGGCGGCGAGGACTTCTCGGCGCTGCAGGCGCGCGCGCCCGGGACGTTCATGATGCTCGGCGCGCGCGAGCAGGACGGGACCGTCCACGACCACCATCACCCGCGGTTCGACGTCGACGAGCGCGCGTTCCCGATGGGCGTGCGCCTGTTCGCGCACACCGCCTTCGCGCTCCAGCTCGCTGACGTCGGCAGATGAGCACGGCGTCGGTCCTGTTCGCGCACACCGCCGTCGCGCTCCAGCTCGCTGAGATCGCGAGATGAGCACGGCGTCGGTCCTGCTCGCGCACACCGCCGTCGCGCTCCAGCTCGCTGAGATCGCGAGATGAGCACGGCGTCGGTCCTGTTCGCGCATGTCGGCCCGTTTCCAGTCGAAGAGCTGGCGGGCTATGCCTCGCCCGCGCTCGTGCTGGCGCTGCCGCTCGCGCGCGAGCGGCTCCGGCGGCTGCGGCGGCTGCGCGGCCGTCCCGCGGCGGCGCGGCGCCGACGCCCCCGACAGCTACGCTGGGCGCGATGGCACACACGGACGAGGGGCCGACCGACCGACCGCCGTACGCCGAGGGCCGCGACGCGCTGCTCGACGCTGCCGCCCGCGTCGTCGCGCGAGACGGCTTCCAGGGACTGACGTATCGCTCCGTCGCCAAGGAGGCGGGGACGACCCACGGCCTCGTCTCCTACCACTTCGGCTCGCGTGACCGGCTGATACACGAGACGGCGACGAAGGCGCGGGGCGACGCGATCGACGGCTCGGCGCTCGAGCCGTCGAGCGAGCGCGTCGAGGACTTCGCCGACCGCCTCTCAGAGCTTGCGCAGACGGCGCCCGACGCCCAGGTCTTCCAGTTCGAGCTCGCGCTCGAGGCGCGCCGCCGGCCGGAGCTGATGCCCGAGGTCCGCTCGCTCTATGAGGAGTACTGGGCGGTGACGGGGCGCGCGCTGGAAGCGATCGGCGTCTCGGAGCCCTCCCCCGCGCTCGCCCGCCTCGTCTTCGCCGCGCTCGACGGCCTCACATTGCAGCAGCTGATCTTCGGCGAGCCGGCCGACACCGAGGCCGCCGTCGCGGAGCTGCAGGAGCTGCTGCGGGGGCTCGCCTCCCCGCCGAACGGCGCCTGAGCCCGGCGACTAGGCTTGCCGTCGCGCGCCACGGCAAGGCGCCTGAGCCCGGCGACTAGGCTTGCCGTCGCGCGCGCGACGCTTGAGGCGCGCCGGGTCCGCCACCCCGCGCGACGCGTGAGCCCGCGGGGGCGCCCTCAGAGCCCGCGCTCGAGCGCCCCTCTGATCAGCTGGACCTCGGTCTGCCACAGGTGGTAGGTGAGGTTCCACTCTTCGTCGCTGACGCCTTCGCCGCGCCAGTGCGTCAGCGTCACGACTGAGCGCTCGTCGCCGAGGCCGAGCGTCGTGCCCCGGACGATGCGGGCCTCGACGAGGCGTCTGAGGCGGTTCGGCGCCGGTCCGAGGTGATAGTCGACGAGCAGCAGGTCCGGGTCGCCGATGAGGCGGACGAACAGCTCCTTGCCGTCGAACAGCGAATGGCCCGCGAAGAGGCCGTCGCCGACCTCGCGGCGGTCGAGGCTGCCGAGCGCCCAGTGGCGCTGCTTGAGCCCGTCCGCCATGAAGGCGTATGCCGTCGCCGCCGGCACGCCGACTTCCGCCGTCGCACAGTGCGCGAGCGCGCCCGGTTCGCCTGCCATCGCTGCCCTCCATCGATCGCCAGTGTGGTGCTTGACCGAGCGTTGATCATATATCCACCGGCATCTGCCCGCCCACGCTGGCGGCCGGCGTGAGCCGTGAAAATGTCATCTTTTTTATTGATTGACTTAATCGAAACCGCCGTTGATAGTCCTCGCCGTGAGCGCTTCCACCTCCCCCTCTTCCGCGCCCGTCGTCGTCGGCTGGATCGGCCTCGGCGAGATGGGCCTGCCGATGGCGGCGAACCTCGTCGCCGCCGGCCATGACGTCGTCGGCTACGACCTCGACGCCGCGAGAGTCGCGGCCGCCGAGCGGTCTGGCGTGCAGCCGGCCGCCTCGATCGCCGACGTCGTCGCCCGCGCCGGCCTGCTCGTCACGATGCTGCGGACTGGCGCCCAGACCGAGCAGCTGCTGCTCGGCGACGGCGGCATCGCCGACCAGCTGGCGAGCCGCGCCGACGCGGCCGACGCCGTCCCCGCCGGCGGCGCGCTCGACGTGATCGTCATGAGCACGCTCGACCCGCCGGCGATGGAGCGGCTCGCGCGCGACGCGGCTGCTCGCGGCATGACCGTCCTCGACGTGCCGGTCAGCGGCGGGGTCCGCGGGGCGGAGGCGGCGACGCTGTCGATCATGGCCTCCGGCCCGCGCCCGGCGCTCGACCGCGCGCAACCGCTGCTGGCGGTGCTCGGCGCCGACGTCCACCGGCTCGGCGACCTCGCCGGGATGAGCCAGGCGGCGAAGCTCGCCAACCAGGTGATGATGGCCGTCGCGATCGCCGGGACGCAGGAGGCGCTTCAGCTCGCCAGCGATTACGGGATGGATCAGGCGCCGGTGATCGACGCCGTCCTGGGCGGAACCGGCGCAAGCTGGCCGCTCGCCCACTGGCCGTGGATGCGCAGCCTGTGGGAGGAGTACGAGCCCGACAACGCGCTCGACATCCTCGACAAGGACCTCAAGGCGGTGATGCGCGCGATCGCCGAGCGCGGCGCGCAGCTGCCGGTCACCGAGGCGGCCTTCACGCGCCTGTCGACGCTCTGGGCCGACGCCCGCGCGGCGGCGGCGCAGCGCCGCGAGGACGCTTGATGGGGGCCTCAGCCCAGCTCGAAGTAGTCCGCGAAGTAGCTGAGGTGGCGGCGCATCGCCTCGCGGGCGCCGCCGGGATCGGACTTAGCGACGGCGTCGACGACGTCGTCGAGATGGGCGAGCACGCTCTCGGGGTCGGTCTCGCGGACCTCCTCGCTGAAGCGGCGGAATGCCGTCGCCGTCGCGCCCGCGAAGCCGACCAGCAGCGGGTTGTGCGACGCCTCGGCGAGCACGCGGTGGAAGGCGACGTCGGCGGCGATCGCCTCGTCGGCGGTCGTCGGCGGCGCCGTCGGCAGCGCCTCGCGCAGGCGCTTGAGGTCCGCGGCGGTGCGGCGCTCCGCCGCGGTCTGCGCGCTGCGCAGCTCGAGGTCGTGCCGGACCGCGAACAGCTGCGCGTAGGTGAGCGTCCGCATCCCCAGCGACAGCGAGATCACCTCCGCGACCGAGGCGTCGAGCCGCTGCAGCGACAGCTCGGCGACGCGGTAGCCGCCGGTCCGCCCGCGCGAGGAGACGAGCACGTGGTCAGCGCGCAGCGTCCGCAGCGCCTCCCGCACGGTCGGGCGGCTGACGCCGTAGAGCGTCGCCATCTCCAGCTCGCTCGGCAGCCGGTCGCCGGGGGCCAGCGTGCCGTCGAGGATCGCCTCGCGGATGCTCGCGGAGATCTGCTCGGGCGCGGTGCGGACGGGGCGCGCGTTCAGCCGCGGCGCTGGGCGGGAGTCGGACACGCGGGCAATTGTAAGCAAGCTTTTCTTTTTCTCATTGACGGATCTCGGAGCGTGGGCGCATGAGCTACATCGTCGGCATCGACGTCGGCGGCACGTTCACCGACTTCGTCGTCGTGGACGAGCGCGACTGGAGCTACCGCGCGCACAAGTCGCCGAGCACCCCAGACGACCCGTCGGCGGGCCTGCTGCAAGGCTTGCGCGAGATCGCCGAGCTGCTTGAGCTGGAGCTGCGCGACTTCCTCGACCAGCTGTCGCTGATCGTCCACGGCACGACCGTCACGACGAACGCCGTCCTCACTGGCCGCGGCGCTTCAACGGGGCTGTTGACGACCGAGGGCTTTCGCGACGTGCTCGAGATGCGCCGCGGCGTCCGCAGCCGCGAGCACCTCTACGACAACAAATATGTGGCGCCGCCGCCGCTCGTCGAGCGCAACCGGCGGCTGCCCGTCACCGAGCGCGTCGACGCGGCCGGCGAGGTCCGCACGCCGCTCGACGCCGCGGGGCTGGAACGCGCTGTGCGTGCGCTCGTCGACGACGGCGTCGAGGCGCTTGCCGTCTGCTTCATGCACGCCTATGCCAACGACGCCCACGAGCGCGAGGCGCGCGCGCTGATCGAGCGGGTCGCGCCCGACCTCTTCCTGTCGGTCTCCTCCGAGGTGCTGCCACAGGTGCGGCTCACCAACCGCGTCAGCACGACGGTGATGAACTCCTACGTCGGGCCGGTCTTGCGCCGGTACGTCGAGCGGCTGGTGAGCGGGCTGGCGGAGCTCGGCTTTCCCGGCGTCCTGCTCGTGATGCAGTCCAACGGCGGCGTCGCGACGCCCGAGCTCGTCAGCAGGCTGCCCGCGACGACCGTCCTCTCCGGCCCCGCAGGCGGCCCGGTCGCCGGCCTCGCGCATGCCCGGGCGCTCGACACCGTCGACTGCATGGTCGTCGACATGGGCGGCACCAGCTACGACGCCTCGATCGTCAAGGACGGCGCGGTGCAGACGACGCGCGACGGCGAGATCGACCGCCATCCGATCGCGCTGCCGATGACCGACGTGACGACGATCGGCGCGGGCGGCGGCTCGATCGCGCGCCTCGACGAGGGCGGCCTGCTGCGGATGGGCCCGCAGAGCGCCGGCGCGCACCCGGGCCCGGCCGCGTACGGCCGTGGCGGCGTCGAGCCGACCTGCACCGACGCCAACCTCGTGCTCGGCTACCTCGACCCCGACTACTTCCTCGGCGGCCGCATGAAGCTCGACGTCGACGCCGCGCGCGGCGCGATCGCGCGCACGATCGCCGACCCGCTCGGGATCGACGTCGTCAGCGCCGCGGCCGCGATGATCGAGGTGATCACGCTGATGATGGCCGCTGGGACGAAGGACACCGCGCTGCAGCGCGGCTTCGACCCGCGCGAGCTGCTGCTCGTCGCCGCCGGCGGCGCGGGCGGGCTGCATGCCGGCCTGATCGCGGCCGAGCTGGAGATCGAGCGGGTCGTCGTGCCGCGCATGTCGTCGGTCCTGTGCGCCTTCGGGATGCTGCTCGCCGACCTGCGCCACGACTACGTGCGCAGCTACCAGCGGGCATGGGAGACGATCGACGTCGCGCAGGCGCGGGCGCTCGTCGACGAGATGGTCGCGACGGGGATGGAGGCGCTCGAGCGGGAGGGAACGCCGCCCGCGCAGCGCAGCGCCGTCGCGACGGCCGACGCCCGCTACCGCGGCCAGCATCACGAGGTCTCGGTCTCCTTCCCGCCCGAGCAGCTGAGCGAGGAAGGGCTGCCGCGGATCGAGGAGGCGTTCCACGCGCGGCACGAGCAGCTCTACGGCTTCAGCTCGCGCGGTCGGCCGATGGAGGTGGTCACGCTGCGCGCGACCGTGACCGGCAAGCGGCCGCAGCTGCGGTTGCAAGCGCCCGCCGCCGCCGAGCCCGGCGCGCCGCCGCCACAACGGGGGCGCGGCGAGCGGCTGGCGTACGTCGCCTCCCAGGGGGCGCTCGCGCCGACCGCGGTCTTCGACGCTGACGCGATGGCGCCGGGGCACCGCGTCGCGGGCCCGGCGCTGCTTGAGGGGGCGAACACGACGATCGTCGTGCCCGAGTCGTTCAACGTCGACGTTGACGCGTCGGGCAGCTTCGTCATGAGCACGAGCACGAGCACGAGCCGCGCGCCGCGCGGAGAGGAGGCGTGATGTCGAACGAGAGCCACGACGGCGCGAGCGGCACGGCCGCCCGCCCCTCAGAGGACGCGATCCTCACGTCCGTGATCGCGAGCCGGCTGAAGTCGATCGGCGAGCGGATGGGCGTCGTCGTCGAGCGCAGCGCGCGCTCGCCGCTGCTTGTCGAGGGGCGCGACTTCTCGGTCGGGATCTACGACGTCGACGGGACGTTGATCGAGCAGACCGAGTACATCCCTGTGCTCGGCTACGCGACGACGCCAGGGATGCGCGCGATCGCCGAGCGGTTCGTCGGGAAGGTCGCGCCCGGCGACGCGATCCTCCACAACGACCCGTACACCGGCGGCAACCAGCTGTCGGACTGGAAGGTCACCAAGCCCGTCTTCCACGACGGCGAGCACGTCGCGTGGGTCGTGATCGTCGCCCACCAGGCCGACATCGGCGGCGCGGTGCCCGGCACCTACAACCCGCACGCGACCGACATGTGGCAGGAGGGCCTGCGGATCACGCCGCTGAAGATCCACGAGCGCGGCGAGCGGCGCGAGGACGTCTGGGAGATGGTCTTCGGCAACGTCCGGCTCGACGTCGTGGCCGACGACATCACCGCGATGATCGGCGCCTGCACCGTCGGCGAGCGGGAGCTGAGCGCGCTGCTGAGAAGCTACGGCGTGGCGCGCTTCCGGTCCGCCGTCGCCGGCCTGCTCGACGCCGCGGAGCAGAGCGCCGGGCGGGCGATCGGAGCGCTCGCCGACGGGGCCTATCGCGCCGAGCTGACCGTCCACGACGACGGCATCGACCATGACGGCAGCTGGACGATCCGGCTTGCGGTGATCGTCAGAGGCGAGCACGCGACGTTCGACTTCAGCGGGACCGACGCGCAGGCGACCGGCTACATCAACACGCCGCGGGCGGTGACGATCTCGTCGGTGATGATCGCCTTCTTCATGATCGCGGAGGGCGACATCCCGCACAACGACGGGGTGCTGCGGCGGATCGAGGTCGTGACGCCGGAGGGCACGCTGGTCAACCCGCGCTTCCCCGCGCCGACCTGCTTCGGCAACCACGTCGCCGACCAGCTCGCCGCGGTGATCATGCTCGCGCTGGTCGACGCGGCGCCCGAGCGGGTGACCGCCGGCTGGAACGCGCTGCTCGCCTCGACCGTCAACGGCGTCGACCCGCGCAGCGGACGTCCGTACGTCGACATCCTGCTGAACGCCTGCAAGGGCGGCGGCGGCGCGACCTTCGGCGCCGACGGCTACGACCACATCGGCCTAATCGGCTCCGGCGGCGCGATCGCGGCGCAGGACCCGGAGATGTTCGAGGTCGTCAACCCCCACCTGCTGCGCCGCTTCGAGTACGAGCCCGACTCGGCCGGCGCCGGCCGCTGGCGCGGCGGCCTCGGGGTCGTGACCGAGCTGGAGTTCCTCGACGACGGCGCCGAGGCAAGCATCTTCGGCGACGGCGACCGCCCCGATACCGCCGCGTTCGGCACCCTCGGCGGCAGCCGCGGCAGCGTCAACGAGATCTCGTTCGCCTACCCCGACGGCCGCGTCCTGCGCCCACGCCTGAAAGACCTCGTCTCCGGCATCCCGCGCGGCACCGTCTACCGCCAGGTCGCCGGCGGCGGAGGCGGCTACGGCGACCCCCACACCCGCCCCCGCGACCGCGTCCTGCGCGACGTCCGCAACGGCGTCGTCTCCCCCGAGGTCGCACGCGAGCAGTACGGGGTGAGCGAGGAGGAGTTGGAGCAGGGCTGAGCAGCCAGCCGCGGAGTTCGCGCTAGCCCGCGTGCACGAGCTCCTGCTCGCGCGGCCCCGCCGCCGTGTATTCGTCGCAGTCGATCCTGAACCGCTTGACTCCGACCGAGTCGTCAGCGATCACGGCGACGCCCCACAACAGGTTCCATCCGAGCAGCGCGTGGTCGAGCGGGTTCAGTGTGATCGCGTTCGCCGGGGTGCCGCAGACGCGGTTGTGATAATCGAGCGCCTCGCGCATTCGCACGAGGTTCTTGATCGTGAACGTCGTCGGTCCGTCGATCATCCGACGCGGGTGTGGGTGTAGGCGAACTCGCCCGCATGGAGACCGCGGCCTGGCATCCGGGTGACAGGCTCCCACGCATGGTCGGCGTAGAAGGCGGCCAGCACGATCGAGACGTGAGAGAAAGGGAGGCTGTCGACGCGGAAGGCGATCGTGACCGCTTCGGCGTCCAGTTCGTCGTCGACTTCGACGGTAATGCAGGCGCCGAACTCGCCGCCAAGCATGTATCGGTGCTCACCCGGCGCCTCACGCGCCGCCCGCAGGATCAACGGCGCCTCGATCCGCACGGCGTGCACGAACCGCTCACCGCGCTCGTCGAACATACGCGTGTAGTCCTCGGCGACCGGAAGCAGTCGGTCTGCGGCGTCGATCTGCTTGCAGTCTGGGAAGAAGTCGTCCGGCTCTCCTGACCGGTGGATGCCGTAGGCGAGCAGCCAGACGACCTCTTCGTCCTCGTCGTACCAGGTCGCCGCCCGGTGATCGTCACCGCGGGCGAGTACCCAGACCGGCACGCCGCACGTGAGGGGCGCGACTTGGCGGGTGTCGTGCACCCGATCGCGCCGGTCCTTGACGAAAGCCTTGACGATCTCGCGTTGTGAGACATCCTCGAACGCGCTGTCGCCGCTGACGCCGAGGTCCTCCTCGAGGCAGCGGCGCGTGATGCGCAGCTCCCATCTCTCAGAGATGAAGGAGCCGGCGGAGGGCCGTCCGAAGAGCGCTGATGGTCGAGTCATCGCGACCCGCCATGGTACGAGCCGGTACCGACGGATTCTTCAGCTATGCCGTCTTGCGCTTCGCGCGGATGCGCTCGGCGGTGGCCGCGCCGCGCTCTCTGTTGTGGCGATTGGCGAACGCGACGAGGTCTTCGGCGGTCCCGTTTCGCATCAGTCGCGCAGCCTCTTCGAGCTCGGTCGCGAACTGATCCCGATGGCGAGCCATGTACTCCCGCCAAGCTTCGGCCAGAAGCTGGCCGGGCTGCTGGCCGCGCATCGCGGCGACCTGAGCGGCCTCCTGGTGCACCTCTCTCGGCACCCGAACCACGTTGGTGCTCATCTGATCCCTTTCGCCCGGGTCGCGTCCATCGCAGCGACCAGGGTCCGTTGCGTTGTTACGTTGTAACAGATTGATCGGCATTACACCACCGCTTCTAAAGTGGAGCCAAGGCCACGGGGACAAGCCATACCGAATAGCCGGGCCTCAGCGCATACTGAGCCCGCCGTTGACGTCGAGGGTGGCTCCGGTGACGAAGGCGGCGCCGTTGCTGCAGAGGTAGGAGACCATCGAGGCGACCTCTTCGCTGGTGCCGGGGCGGCCGATGGGGATGCCTTCGGCGATCTCGGCGATTCGCTCAGCGCCGAGGGACTCCATGACTGGGGTCAGGATCGCGGCGGGGGCGACCGCGTTGACGGTCACGCCGTCGCTTGCCATCTCGCGCGCGAGGACCTTGCTCAGCACGATCATGCCGGCCTTCGAGGCGGCGTAGTGGGCGCCACCGGTGACGCCGCCCTGCTGGCCGGCAAGCGAGGCCATGTTGACGATCCGGCCCCAGCCGGCGGCGCGCATCGACGGCGCGCAGCGCTGGCAGAGCAGCAGGCAGCTGCGCAGGTTCGTCGCCAGCACGTCGTCCCACTCTTCGAGCGGGATCTCGAGCACCGGGCGCGCGACGGTGCGCGCGGCGTTGTTGACGAGGATCGCCGGCCAGCCCCAGCGGGCGACGAGCGCGTCGAGCGCGGCCTCGACCTCGGCCGGCTTGCCGACGTTGGCGCCGAGCGCCAGCGTACGCTCGCCGGACGGGTCGAGCGCGGCTGCGGCGTCGCCAGCGCGCTCGACGTCGAGGTCGAGCAGCGCGACGCGATGGCCGTCGGCGAGCAGCGACGCCGCGATCGCCAATCCGATTCCCTGACCGGCGCCAGTGACGAGCGCGACACGGTCGCCGCCCTCCAACAGACCGCGCGGGCTGCCCGCCAAAGCGCCGCTCGGCCGCTTCCCGGAACCGCGCCCGCCGCCCGCCGAGGCCGTGCTCGGCCCCGTTCCCGCGCCACGCGCACTGCCCGCCAAAGCCCCGCTCGGCCCCTTCCCAGCGTCATCCGATTGCATTTGATCAACGATATATACTCGCTCGATGAACGTCACGGTCAGCATGCGCGCACCGCTGGCGCGCCTCACGCAGGCGGCGCTCGCATGAGCGACGCGGTCGACGCGATCGTCGTCGGGGCAGGGATCAACGGGCTTGTTGCCGCAGCCGAGCTGGCGCAGGCCGGCTGGTCGGTCGCGCTGGTCGACCGCAACGACGAGCCGGGCGGCTTCATCGCCTCCGGCGAGGTCACCGCTCCCGGCTACACGCACGACACGTTCTCCTCGTGGCACCCGGAGTTCGTCACCGGCGGCGCCTACGCGGTGCTCGGCGAGGCGCTTCACGGGCACGGCCTGAGATACCTCAACGCCGAGGGCTTCGTCACCGGCACGGTGCGGCGCGACGGCTCGGCCGTGCTCGCGCATCGCGACCCGCAGCAGACCGTCGAGCAGTTCGCCGACCCCGCCGACCGCGCCGCCTACCTCGCGATGCTGAGACGGATCGAGCAGGCGATCCCCTCGATCGGCGGCCTGCTCGGCGCAGAGCTGCACTCGGCGCAGCCGCTTGCGCATGTCGCGCGGATCGCGCGCAGCGGCGGGCTGCGCCACGGCCGCGAGGAGCTGGAGGGCTGGCTGCGCGACACCGTCACGAGCGGCCGCGGCTGGTGCCGGCGCGAGTTCTCCGGCGACGAGGTCGACGCGCTCTGGACGCCGTGGCTGCTGCATTCCGGCCTCTCCCCCGACCACGCCTCCGGCGCGGTGATGATCCCGCTCTTCGCCTTCACGCTCCACGCGGCTGGCCTGCCGATCGTCGAGGGCGGGCAGGCGCGCTTCGTCGCCGCCTTCCGCGCGCTGCTCGACAGCCACCAAGCGCAGGTGATCACCGGCGAGCCGGTCGAGCGGATCCTTGTCGAAGGCGGGAGAGCGGTCGGCGTCGCGACCGCGTCGCGGACGTTGCGCGCGACGCGCGCCGTCATCGCCTCGGTCGCTCCCGAGGCGCTCTACACCGAGCTGCTGCCAGCCGGCGCCGTCGGCGAGCCGGTCCGCGACGCGGCGCGCCACTATCGCCCCGGCCGTGCCGCGATGCAGATCCATGTCGCGCTGTCCGCGCCGCCGGCGTGGCGCGACGCACGCCTGGCCGACGTGCCGCTCTTGCATCTCGGCGAAGGCGCGGCGTCGACCGCGATCGCCTGCGCCGAGGCCGAAGCCGGCCTGCTGCCGCGCGAGGCGACCGTCGTCGTCGGCCAGCAGTCGGTGCTCGACCCCGGCCGCGTCCCCGACGACGCGGCGACGCTGTGGATCCAGCTGCAAGAGGTCCCGTTCAGACCGCTCGGCGACGCAGCCGGCGAGATCCCTGCGGAGGGCGCCTGGACGACCGGCGTCACCGACGCCTACGTGAGACGGATCCTCGACCGCATCGACGCGCACGCCCCGGGGCTGCACGACAAGGTCGTCGCGGTCAGAGCGCTCACCCCCGAGGACCTGCTCGCGCGCAACCCCAACGCGATCGGCGGCGACCCCTACGGCGGCGCGGCCGACCTCGACCAGCGGCTGTTGTGGCGCCCCTTCCCGCAGGCGGCGAGCCATCGCACGCCCGTCGACGGGCTCTGGCAGATCGGCGCCGCGACCCACCCCGGCCCCGGCCTCAGCGGCGCCTCGGGCCACCTCGTGGCGCAGTCGCTGCTGGCGCCGTCGAAGGCCAGCGCGCTGCGCAAGAAGCTGCGGCGCGGGCGCGCCTGAGCGCGGGACGTACGGCCGGCTCCGGGCCTCGCTGGCCCAGAGCCGACGCACCCGCGGGGACGCGGCTTGGAACGTCTTCTCAGCTGAGCTCGATCGCTCTCAACGGCGCGCCCGCCGCAGCGGCGCGCAGCGCGACGAGGACCGAGAAGTCGTCATCGCCATGCCCTGAGTCGCGGACCTCGGTGAACGTCTCGCCGGCCAGCGCACCAGCCTGCAGCGGGACGCCGAGCCGCTGGGCGTACGCGGCGATCAGGCGCGTGTCCTTGACCATGTTGCGCACGGCGAAGTGCGCCTCGACGCTGCCGGCGAGCACGGTCCGCGGCATCCAGTCGCTGAGGATCCAGCTTGCGCCGCTGCCGCCGTCGATCGCCTCGCGCACCTTGTCGAGGTCGGCGCCGGCCTTTGCCGCGAGCGCCAGCCCCTCGGCGATCCCGAGCACGATCACCGAGCCCATCAGGTTGTTGACGAGCTTGGCGATCTCGCCGTGGCCGATCGGCCCGACGCGGACCGGGTTGCCGTACGCGGAGAGGACCGGCTCGACAGCCGCGTAGACGGCCTCTTCGGCGCCGACCATGATCGTCAGCTCCCCCCTGCGGGCAACGACCGGCCCGCCGCTGACGGGCGCGTCGACCACCGCGACGCCACGCGCCGCGAGCCGCTCCGCCAGCTGCGGCGGCGTCTCGGGCGCGACGGTGCTCGCGATCACGACGATCGAGCCTCCTCTGAGCCCCGCCTCGAGGCCGTCGGGGCCGTCAAGACAGGCGAGGATCTCCGGCGTGTCGGGCAGCAGCACGATCACGACGTCGCTCGCGGCCGACAGCTCGCGCGGCGTCGCCGCGGCGCGCACGCCATGCTCCGCCAGCGCCGCTACGGCCGCCGCCGACAGGTCGTTGGCGGAGACGTCGTAGCCCTGCTGGGAGAGCCGCTCGGCGATCGCGCCGCCGAGCGCGCCAACGCCCAGCACCCCGACGCGCGGGCGTGAATCCGCCGAGGCGCTCATCGCACGGCCTCCGCGCCGAGGCCTTCCAACCGCGCCGCGAAGGCGGCGCCCCGCTCTCCGGCGTGCAACACCAGCGAGCGATACGCGTCAACGCTAATGTTGAAGCCGTCGGGCACGACGATCGTCGTGTTCGGCAGCTCGACGATCGCGGGACCCGCGATCGTCGTTCCGGGCGCGAGCGCCTCGCCGTCGTAGACCGAC
>DASYEC010000141.1:0-2271 GCA_036499225.1 Conexibacter sp. | reverse complement strand
GAACGACATGCCGAGCCCGATGCCTATCACGACCATCGCGGGCAGGACGCGACCGGCGTAGTCGCCGTGGACCTGCAGGCGGGTGAACAGCGCGAAGCCCACCGTGCCGACGAGCAGCCCGCCGACGAGCACCGGCTTGGGCGTGAAGCGGTCGACCGCGCGCGAGGCAAGCCCGGAGGCGACGATCGCCGTGAGGGTGAGCGGCAGGTAGGCGACGCCGGTCTTCAGTGCGTTGTAGCCGAGCACCTGCTGCAGGTACAGCGTGCAGAAGAAGAACACGCCGAACAGCGCGGCGGCGACGAGCAGCATCGTCGCGTCCGAGGCCGCGAGGCTGCGGTTGGCGAAGATGCGCAGCGGCACCAGCGGGTTGTCGTGGCGCCGTTCGATCCACACGAAGGCGACGAACAGCGCGGCGGACACCGCGAGGCCCACGAGCGTCCGGGTCGATCCCCAGCCCCAGTCGTTGGCCTTGATCAGCGTGAAGACGAGCGCCATCGTGCCCAGCGTGATGGCCGTCGCGCCCTCGACGTCGTAGCCGCTGCGGACGCCCTCGGCCCGGCTCTCGCTGAGGATCCGCGGCGCCAGCACGAGCACCGCCGCGCCGATCGGCACGTTGACGAAGAAGACCCAGCGCCAGCTGAGCACCTCGACGATCGCGCCGCCGAGCAGGAGGCCGACCGCGCCGCCGGCGCCGGCGATCGCGCCCCAGACCGCGAGCGCCCGGTTGCGCTCGCTGCCTTCGGCGAACGTCGTGAGGATGATCGACAGCGCCGCGGGGGAGACCATCGCGCCGCCGAGGCCCTGCGCGCCGCGGGCGATCAGCAGCGTCGCCTCCGACTCCGACAGCCCGCACGCCAGCGACGCGGCCGAGAACAGCGCGATGCCGGCCATGAACAGGCGGCGGCGCCCGAGCTGGTCGGCCGCGCGCCCGCCCAGCAGCAGGAACCCGCCGAAGAGCAACGTGTAGGCGTTGAGCACCCACGAGAGGCTCTGCTCGGAGAAGCCGACGTCGCGCTGGATGCTCGGCAGCGCGACGTTCACGACGCTCGCGTCGAGGATCACCATGAACTGAGCGATCGCGACCACGACGAGCACCACGTTGGGGCTCGCCCGGGCCGGCGGAGGCGTGTCGGTGACGTCGGGCATGGCGATGACCCGCGACACGAAGTGTCCCGCTCGGGGCAGCGCCGCTGCGCCGTCTTCGATCCGCCGCCCTCAGGCGATGCCGAGCTCGGTGCGGTAGGCCTCCAGCCGCTCGGCCAGCGCGCGCGGACGGCTCAGCGCGGGGCAGTGGCCGCCGTCGATCTCGTCGGGCTCGATGCCGAGCCGCTCCCGCACGACCGCGCGCATCCAGCCGGCCGGGAACATCCGGTCGTCGCGGCAGAGCAGGTGGCGCGTGGGGACGGCGGGCCAGCGCTTCAGCGGCCACGGGTCGCGCCCGGGCGCGTCGGCCTGGCGGCGGCTGTGGCGCATCGCGTGCCCGGCCACCGATGGCGGGACGTCGTGGTAGAAGATCGCCATCTCGCTCTCGGCGAGGAGGCGGTGTCGCCGGCGCCGTGGATCAGCACGTAGGTCGCCATCTGCCCGTCGGGACGCGCCGGCGGGCGAGAACTCATCGGTCAGCCGCAGTCCAGCGGTGCGAGCGTCTTCTGGTAGGAGGCCTGGAGCTGCTGGGCCGCGGTGGTGAGGGCGGTCTTCGCGTCCGCGGCCGAGAGCGAGCGGAGGACGTCGCTCGCGATCGTCTGCACCGAGTTGGTGAACGTCTTGGTGGCCGACTCGACCTCGCTGCGCCGGTCGCCGCTGAGGTCCGACTGCGCGCCGGCGATGTCCTGCAGGTCGTCCTTGATCGCGGTCACGTGCTGCGTGACCGCGTCGGTCGTGACGGTCGCCGGGGTCAGGCTCTTGAGCGCGTCGACCTGCTTGCCGATGTCGTCGCGCGCGTCGCAGACCGTGGACTTGGCCTTGTCCTCCGACGACTCGCCGCACGCGCCGAGCACGAGCGCGAAGGCCACGACGGCGAGGGCGCAGGACGCGAGTCGCATGGCGTGAGGCTAGGCGCGGCGGGTGGTCGCCGCCTCGCCCGAAACGGGTGATCTGCGTTCGCCTGGCCCATGCACCGGGTAGCGATCACTCACAGGCAACCTGAGGGGGATCGCGACATGGCGGCACAACCGGGCACCGGCGGCAACACGGGCGGGATCGGCCTCGGCGGCATCCTGGTCATCGTGGGCATCGTCCTGATGATCGTGTGGAGCGTCGTGGTCGGGATCA
>DASYEC010000140.1:0-6954 GCA_036499225.1 Conexibacter sp. | reverse complement strand
GCGGTTGGCTGTCGTCCATGCCCCTCATGATCCACTGCCTTGCGGCGTCTCGTCTCACTCGCTGACGACACAGTGGCATGACGAGAGCCGCGTCCGTGCGCAGCCGTGCCGTGCGCGGCGCGCCCCTCGATGTAGAGCCCGCTGCTGCGACATCGACGCGCTGCAGCGCAATCCTGCCGTCGGCGTCCAGCGGGGCTGGCGTCGGGGCGCCCGCGCTTGGACCCGCGGCGTTGCCGATGGCGTGCGTGGCAGCGCCCGATCAGGCGTGGGCGTGGGAGCGCGCAATACGAGGACCTCGCTCTCAACACGCTGTGGGGAAACGTCGCCGACACCGACGAGGCGCTGGCGCGCCTTGTCGGCCCGCACGGGACGCCGGACGCTTGTCGTCTACCGTCGCCGGCCGTTGCCCTCGCGTCTCTTTCGACGCGGCGGCGGAGGCGGGACCGGGTGATACCTGCGCCGAAGCTCGATCTCGACGCCGATGAGCTCGCGCTCGTCCGCGAGCATCTCGGGCGTCAACGGAAGTTCGCCGTGGAACTCGGCGAGCCCGCCCGCGTTCATCTGCGCGAACCGCCGCTCCGACATCGTGATGAGCTGGTCAATCATCGGGTCGTCGCGAAGCGCCAGGCGGCGATTGTCGATCTGCCGGCCCTCATAGCGCAGCCGAGGATCCGGCAGGAACGGGAACGGCACGCCCCTCACGAGCGCCGGCGTCACGTCGATCGCCTCCTCGTCCGGAGAGATCCACAGCATGTGAAACTCGGCCTCGAGCAGGACAGTCGGCAGCGTCTCGATGATGCGCCAGCCCGGCTCCGAGCGCCCGCCCCAATCGGCGATCGCCCGATCCACGTTGTCCGTGCACCAACCTGCTCTCGCCCACAGCGGCGGCCGGACCGGCACGCCGCGACGGAGCACGCCAGTGGTCACGAGCGACTCGCAGAACGTGCGCAGCTCGGGGCTGTCGACGGGGCCCCGCGGCGGCACGCTTGGGATCGGTCGCTTGCCGCGCGGGTGGCTCACCGGGAAGACGCTAGCCGCATTTACTACGCCCGCGCGCCAACGGCCGTGGTGCTTGACCTCGACGAACACCACGCTGCCGTCGATGCCGCGCAACGCTCGCCGCCAGATCGGCTGTCCACGGCCTCCGGCGCAGCTCGTCGCATCGTGGCCCTGCGTCGTCGGAGAGGATCGCACGCTCTGCGAACTTGCAGCGCTCGTCACCGAGGCACAACTGCTGCTCGACGCCGCTGCGCTCACGGAGATCGGCTAGGGCGATAGGACGCGGCGCGGACACTACCGGGAGCTTCCGACGACGCCCGCGAGTCAATACGTACCGCGACACCGGCCGACCCTCAGCGTTAGCCGCGGGTTACGACGAGGGACCCTCGGGGCCCGCGAGGCGCCAAGGGGACGCGCGATGTCCCAAAGGCGGGGTCCCACGTCGACCCCCTCCTTCATTTGGGCTTCTGGGCGGGCCAGTCATAGGCGCCTGCCGCGCGCGCCCCGAAAGCCGACGTTGTCGACAGCACAAGGTTAGGACGAATTCGCGTCCTTGCATGAGCGTCGACTTGCTAGGAACTGCCAGCAAGAGAAGGGGGTGACTTTCGGTTGATGCCGCGACAGCGGCCTCATGCTGGATCGCAACCTCTTCGAGCCGGTCGCCGATAACGACGCCGCACCGGCCGAACACAAAGCCTCGACGACGGGGCTGTTCGACGTTTGGGCCGAGACCACTCCACCGCCCCCGGCAGGGCGCGCCGCGAGACCGTCGCCGGACCGAACGCCCGTGTCGGAGCCGGACGGCCGGAGCGCTATCGGACTCGATCGTAGCCCCGCCATCGGCGCAGGCCGCGAGCACGGCCTCGGACTCTCCTTCCCGCGGCTGAGCTTCGGCCGGCCGCAGGTGCTGCCGATGCTCGTGGTCGCGAGCAGCGTCGGCGTCAGCGCAATCACGACGCTGGTCCTGCGCGGCGGCGGGCCACCGCCGACGAGTTCGGCGATCGCACGCCCGCAGAGCACACCGCAATCGGGTGCTGCCCGCGGGTCACAGCGTCCATCGAGAGCAGCCCGCCGATCGACGACGTCGTCGCGAACCCGGTCCTCGAGCGGCTCGCACGGACGGTACAGCTCGTCGGATCGCAGACCCCGTCGGCGAGCGACGCCCGCACGGCAGGAGGCTCGCCGCCGAGGACGAGTCGCACAACGCAGCGACCACGGGACCGCGGGCCGTCCGCCCGAACGACGAGCTGAACGCCCCGTCGCGAGCGCGCCGGTGACGTCGAGCGCATCCAGCCGCCGACCGCCCGTTGATTTGTCGGCTGGCTCTGTTCAAGCCCAGCAACCGATCGAGCCGCCGGTGGCAGCTCCCGCTAGGCAGGGGCCTGCCGCCACGCCGCCGCCCCCCGGTGCGCGCGAGTTCGGCATCGAGTGACTGGAGGATTGAGATGCCTCAAGCAATTAAGCGCTGTTGGTGGCCCGTCATGGTCGCCGCGATGACGGCGGTCCTGTGGGCCGTGGCGAGCGACGGATGGCAGGCCGCGATCATCCGTCGCGCCGCCGGCATTCCGTCCGCAGCCGGCGGTCTTGAGGGGTTCGTCAACACATGCGACCAACTCGTGACGCCGTGCCTGGTCGCAGCGGCAGCCGCGACGCCGTTGGCGGCGATCGGCGGCGGCGTCGCGATGGCGTTCGGGAGCCGCCGCGGGCTGCAGATCGTCGTGACGTCCCTCGGCGTTCTTGCGCTGCTCGGCTCCATCAAGGGGATCGTCGCGTGAGAGCACCGGCGCTCCACATCCACGCGGGTCAGGCCGCGCTGCGTCCACGTCAGCTGGTCGCCGCCGGCGGGCTCGCGATCACGTTGTTGGCGTTGAAGGCGGTCGTCTCGCCTGGACGCGCCGACGCCTTCCTCGGGCTTCCGAGCCCGGGGAAGATCGTGAAGGACGGCGTCAAGTCGTCGTTCGACTTCGTCATCAAGACCTTGTTCGGCGGCGTGCCGACGAAGCTGACGGAGGCGGCGATCAGCTGGCAGTTGCACCTGCCTAGCGAAGCGTTCACCGCCAGCAACGTCGCCGAGCTCAACCGAACGACGACGGCGGCCGCGTTCGCGGCGCTCAGCCTGGTAATGACGGCGGCGGTGCTCCGGTACTGGCTGAGCGGCTTCACCGATGGGGTCGGCGGTGGCGAGGCGTTCACCGGCGTCGTCCGAGGCGTTGCCGCGGCACTCGCGGTCGTCGCCTGGCCCTGGGTCTTCGACGCGTCGATCCAGCTCGTCAACAGCCTGACGTTCTCGTTGGTCCACGCCAGCAGCGTCCATGACGACGTCTCGCGGATGCTCGGGGCGGCCGTCGGCATCTCGTTGACCGCGGGACCCGTCGGCATGCTGGCGAGCCTCGTCCTCGTCTTCGCCGGCACGCTGCTGATGCTCGGCCTGTTCGCCCTCCACGTCGTGCTCGCCTGCGCGCTCGTGCTGATGTTCGTCGCCGGGCCGCTGCTGATCGTCCTGACGCCTTTCCCTGGCACGGCGTGGATGGCCAGCCTCGCCTTCCGCGCCTTCGCGACGATGCTCGCCTGGCCGGTGATCTGGGCCGTCTGCTTCGCCGCGTTCGCTGCCGTCTTCAACGACCTCGTCCAGTTCAGAGGCGACGGCGGCGTCCTTGACAAGGCGCTCGTCCAGCCGCTGACGGGCGCCGCGATGCTCTACCTCTGCGTCAAGCTGCCGCTCCTCGCGACCCGCGCGTCGATGCTCGGGATCGGAGCGGGAGGGACCGTCGGATTCGCCGCCCGCTACTTCGCGGTGAGGCAGATCGGCACCGCCAGTACCGCGATCGCCTCGTCGCTCAGAGATGACTCGTCATCGAGAGGCGGCTCGAAGGGCGCTACGCCGAAGCGGCACGGCTCCGGCCCGAACTCGAAGAGCGGGTCGGCTCGTCCGCCAGTTGGTTCACAACTGGCTGGGCGCGCGACTCAGGGCGCCGGTGGCACCTCTGCCGCCGTGGCCTCGGGCGGCGCCGCCGCCGGCGCGGCCGGCGGGGTGCCGAAGACGCCGACGACGGGCGCACCTCTGAGCGGAGGCTCTGCGGGAAGAGGGAGCACGGCCGGCTACAACACCCCGGTCGGGCTGCGGGCGCTCGGCGACCGGCCAAGAGAGCTCGAGGAAAAGATGCATAACGCACGTCGGCGAGCGGGACGACACGGTGCCGCGCCGGCAGCGTCTGGAGCCGATGTCGACTCCTCGCTCAGACAGCTCGGGCCCGAACAGGCTCGGGGGATCGGCAACGTCTTCGACCGCGCGATCGCCGCCGGGAGAAACCGCGAGGAAGCGGTCGCCGCGGTCACTCGAGCGGCGTCGATCGGCGCGGCTCACGCTGAGGCACGCGGCAAGCCGGACCAGCAGCACGCGTTCGAGACGATCGGATCGGCGCCGGCCCCGGCGGTGGCGAACGGTCTCGATGCGTATCGAGCGCAGCAACGCGACGTCCCATCGTCGTCGCCCGCGCCGAGCGCGCCGGCGCCGAGCCGTGTCGCGAGCGCGTCGAGACCGCAGGAGCGCCTTGGAGGCGCCGATTCCCAGCAGGCACCCGGCAGCGATCTGCCACGACCGAGAGGCGCGCGATGAATACCGCGTACAAGCACCTTGAGGCCCGACTGAAGATCGCGGAGCTCACGCTCGCTCAGTGGGCGGGGATCATCGCCGGCGTCGCGGTTGCGATCTGCTGGACGATGTACGTCAGCCCGTTCGGCCCGTACGTCTCGCTGTTCTCCGGCGTCTACGTCGGCGGCATCCCGGCCATGACGGCGTGGCTCGCGTCGCAGGCGCAGTTCGATGTCTGGTCCCGCGTCGCCGGCGCGGCGCGCTGGCGACGCGGCGGGCACGTCTATCAGCCCGGAGCGGGCGACGCGCAGGGCTACGTCGTCATCGAAGCCCCGCACGACGCGCCTCGTTTCGACGACGCGCCGCAGCTCGACATGGAGGCGTTGTGGAACTGATTCGTGGCACCTCTCGTCTGGAAAGACGCGCGCGCCTCGCCGCCGCCGGCGACCTGTTCCCGATCGAGGCGATCTTCCGAACAGGGCTTGCGGTCAGGAGCGACGGCGCGTTCTTACAGATCCTCAAGGTCCTGCCGCCGAACCCGCTCGTGCTGTCCGGCGAGGCCCGACAGCAGATGGCCGAGGCATGCTGCCATCTCGCTGGCCGGCTGAGACCAGGGCAGTCGCTGCAGTACTACGTCCAGGCGCGGCCGATCGGGCTCGAGCAGTTGCTCGCGGACTGCCGCGACGAAGTCGCGAGATGGGCCGGCCCACCGCCAGCGCGTGACCGACCTGCTCGGGACGCCCGTGCGCGCGATCGTTGGCGCCTCGAAGCAGCGATGGAGCAGTCGATCCGGCTGCATGCCGATGAGCAGGCCGCGGTCGACCTCAGCGCGTACGTCGTCATTTCCTTCATGCCGCCGCGGCGGACGCGACGACGGCTCGTCGACGAGTTCAGGCACGTCGCGCACCCCGCCGCGGTCCTTGAGCGTGACCGGCAAGCACACCGTCGGGCGGTTCGGGACTGCGTCGCGCATGTCGACCAGATCCGCGGCGAGCTCGACGCGATGGACATCGAGCACCGGACGCTCAACGGTCAGGAGGTCGTCGAGCTGTTATGGGCACGCGCGAACCCGAGCAGCTCGGACCGGCGGTCGGCGCCGTTGTTCCGCCGGGAGATCCTTGGCGAGCTCGACGCCGAGCGCGACCGTGACGAGGCTCAGGCCGTCGCCGTGGCGCTGCGCGAGGCCGTCGCCCGAAGCCCAATCGACTTCGACGCGGACGCGAACCACGCCGTGGTGGAACGCGACCTCGAGCAGACGATCTACGCGGCGTCGACGGCTGACGCCACGTACTGGGGCTGGCTCTTGGGCGCGATGGTCGCGTCGCGGCAGCCCTACTCGCTGTCGGTGCACATCCACGCGCTCGATCGCCAGCGCGAACGCGCTCGCGTCAAGCTCGCGTACCGCCGCCGGTTCATGCTGAACCGCGAGCGCGAGACGAAGGGCCGGGCGCCCGACTTCGACTCGTACGCTGCCGAGCACGAGCAGCGCGACCTGCTGGCTGAGATGAGCGGGCACGAGCGGGCGTCGATCTTCCAGCTCTCTGTTTACTACACGGCTCGCGTACGCGGACCGGAGCCGGACGTCGGTGCTCTCAACGATGCTGTTGACTCGGTCGCCGAGCACCTCAGCTCCGCCTCCGACTGCCGCGTCGACATTGGGAAGTACCAACAGCGGGAGTTGTGGCGCTCCGGCTTGCCGGTCGGCGATGACGTCGCTCGCCGGACGCGCAAGTACGGGACCCGCAACGTCGGGGACACGACGCCGCTGCTGGCGACCAACGTCGGCTCGCCGGAAGGAATCCCGTTCGCGTTCTCGGTCTCGCGCACGTTGGAGCGCTGGAACCCCGTCGATCGTGAGCACGCCAACCAGGTCACGTTGATCTCCGGCAGATCCGGGACTGGGAAGACGGTGACGTGCAACACGCTGCTCGTCCGCTCGATCGCTCATGGCGCCCGGGGCTTCGTGATCGATCGCGCCGGCCATTTCAGGACTGCGACGCAGTTGATCGACGGCGCGCAGCACTTCGACATCGGGACCGACGACGGTCTCGCCCTCAACCCGTGGGACGTCGACGACGTCGCTTTCGTGGGCCGCGAGAAGGTCGCCTTCCTCATCGGACTGCACGAGACGATGCTGAGCGAAGGGCTCACGACGCTCGAGCGCGCACAGCTCGGCGCCGCGATTCGCGCGGTGTACGAACGGTGCCATCTCGAAGGCCTGGTCGCGAAGGAGTCGCTCCTCGTCGAGGAGCTGCACGAGCGGGCGAGACTCGAGCAGGCCGACGGCTCAGCCGAGATCAGCTTCGCGTTGCGAAGCCTCGCCGAGCGGCTTGGCGAGTTTGTCGGCGACGGCGCCTACGCGC
>DASYEC010000139.1:0-2170 GCA_036499225.1 Conexibacter sp. | reverse complement strand
TGCAACGCCGCGCTGCACGCGTCGGCTCCCGACGCAGAAGGCCCGCGATGAACGCCGACGATGAACTGACCCCCGAGCAAGCCAGCCGGCAGGCCGTTACCGCGGTCACGGCAGACCTCGAGTACTGGGCCAGCAGCGCGGCCGTCGTCGAGGCGGTGCGGCTGCTCGATCGGGGTGCGAGCGTGGCGAGCACCGCCGAGCGCGCGTTCGTCAGCGAGCGCGCGCTGCAACGGCGCTTCGCGCAGGACATCGGCTACGGACCCAAGACGCTGCAGCGGGTGCTGCGGTTCCAGCGCTTCCTCCGCGCGCTGCACGGGACCGACGCGGACCTCGCCGGCGCCGCGGCGCTCGCGGGCTACGCCGACCAGTCGCACCTCTCGCGCGAGACGCGCCGGCTGGCGGACCTGAGCCCGCTGCAGCTGACGCAGTGGCGCCACTGAGCGCGCGGGGCGCTCTACGCTTGGGGCATGTGTCGCAACATCCGCACCCTCTACAACTTCGCGCCGCCCGCGTCCGAGGACGAGGTCCGGGCCGCCGCGGTGCAGTACGTCCGCAAGATCAGCGGGTTCACGAAGCCGTCGCAGGCCAACGAGGAGGCCTTCGCGCGCGCCGTCGACGCCGTCACCGAGGCGTCGCAGCGGTTGCTCGACGAGCTGGTCACCACGGCGCTGCCGAAGGACCGCGAGGTCGAGGCCGCCAAGGCCAAGGCACGCGCCGCGGTCCGCTACAACGTCACGACGAGCTAGCCGGACCCGGGCCCGCCCACGCCGTTGAGCGTGTCGACGACCTTGAACAGGTCGCCGCGGCGGTAGAAGTCCACGGCCAGCAGCGACGGGACGCGGTGGCGGAGCTTCTCGCACTCCTGGGCGCGGGCGAGCAGCGGACCGTAGGCGTTGACCTTCGCGGCGTTGCTGGGGCGCGGCAGCGGGTCGGTGGTGATCCAGTTGTTGATGAGGAACAGCGGCGCGCTCGACGGGCCGCGGTTGGCGGCGCAGCTCGCGGCGCGGGCGGGCGGCGCGGTGAGCGCGGCCGCGTTGGCGAACGAGTAGGGCGTCTCCTGCGTGAGCCGCTGGTAGGCCAGCTGGTACCACGGCGCCGCGCCCGCGTGGTTCTCGGCGAGCACGACGAGGCGATGGTCGCTGTCGATCATCTCGCGCAGCGTGGGCCACTGGCCGTCGGACGGCGGCGTGAGCGCGTAGCGCGTCAGCCCGGCGTCGCCGAACGCCTTCACGATCGCCGCGGGCGGGACGTAGTCCTGGTTGACCATCACGATGACCTCGGACGGGTGCGTGACGAGGAAGTCGTGGATGTCCTTCAACGTTGAGGAGAACCGCGTGGCGCCCAGCTCGCAGAACGAGTGGCACAGGTAGATCGAGCGCTGGCCCTTGCCGCGGAAGCCGAGCCGCTCGCGCAGGCGCATCGCGGCCTGGAAGCTCGCTGGGCTCACGCCGTCCTCCTCGGTGAGCAGCCGCAGGTCGGCCGTGCTGTCGATCGCCGTCCGCACGCGGCCGTCGGCGAGGCGGTCGCCGTAGTGCGTGTCCAACAGCAGGCCGCGGATGCCGTCGGCCAGCTGCCCGGCGATCGGCTTGTCCTGCAGCGAGGCGTACCACCCGGGACCGGCCGACATCGCGTTGTGGGTGGCGGGGAGGACGACCTCGTCGAGCGGCTTGTCGCACAGCTCGGCGTGGCCGTCGCAGACGCCGCCGGCGATCGCGGTGGCGCTCGCGCTGGCCGGCGCCCCGATGCCGCCCGAGCTGACGAAGATCGCGACGGTCCCGGCGATCAGCAGCGCGGCGAGGGCGGGAACGGCGATGCGGCGGGCCGGGTGGCGGCGGGGCGGGGTCGAAGGCGGCGCGGCCACGGGCTCGGTCTCCTCCGCCACCGCCGGCGGTCGCTCGACCACCCGCAGCACCGACTCCAACCCCTTGTACAACAGGTACCCGCCGCCGAGCGTCGCCACCAGCTGCACCGCGGCCCGCGCGTCGAGGATGACCGCGAGCCCCGCGGCGATCAGCGCCGCGGCGCGCACGAGGCGCAGCCCGACGGCCTCGGGCTCGACCGTCGCGACGCGCCACAGCGTGCGCAGCGGCCCCTCGACCGCGATGGGGCGGATCACCGACGCCGCGGCCGCCGCGACGACCGCGCCGCAGCCGGCCAGCACCCAGCCGAG
>DASYEC010000138.1:0-86689 GCA_036499225.1 Conexibacter sp. | reverse complement strand
CGCCGAGGTGATGAAGAAGGCCGTCGCGCGGCTGGAGAACTACCTCGACCGGATCGAGGGCTACACGAAGGGCACGGTCGTGCTCGCGACCGTCTTCGGCGACGTCCACGACATCGGCAAGTCGCTCGTCAACACGATCCTGACGAACAACGGCTACACGGTCGTCGACCTCGGCAAGCAGGTCCCGGTCTCGACGATCCTCGAGGCCGCGCAGGAGCACAGAGCCGACGCCATCGGCCTCTCCGCGCTGCTCGTCTCGACCTCCAAGCAGATGCCGCTCGCCGTCCAGGAGCTGCACGAGCGCAGCCTCCCCTACCCCGTGCTGATCGGCGGCGCCGCGATCAACCGCGACTTCGGCCTGCGGATCCTCTACCCGCACGGCAGAGAGTCCGATGACGTCTACGAGCCGGGCGTCTTCTTCTGCAAGGACGCCTTCGAGGGCCTCGCGAAGATGGACCAGATCGTCGACCCCGAGGCGCGGGCGGCGCTCGTCGAGCAGACGCGCGCGGCCGCGAGAAGACTGCGCGCGAAGGTCGTCGTGCCCGACGACGGGCCGCCCGTCACCGACGACACCGTCCGCTCGGCTGCGCGCACCGACAACCCGGTGCCGACACCGCCGTTCTGGGGCGTGCGCGAGATCGAGGTGCCGCTCGACGAGGTCTGGCACCACCTCGACACGCACGTGCTGTTCAAGCTCCACTGGGGCGGGCGCGGCGTGAAGGGCGAGGCGTGGCAGGAGCTGCTGCGCGAGAACTTCGTGCCGCGGCTGGAGCGGATGTGGCGTGAGCAGACCTACCTCCACCCGCGCGCGAAGCTCGGCTACTTCCCTTGCAACAGCGAGGGCAACGAGCTGATCGTCTTCGACCCCGAGGACCACGAGCGCGAGCTGACGCGGCTCGTCTTTCCGCGCCAGCCCAAGCACGACCGCATTTGCCTGGCGGACCTCTACCGGCCGCTTAGCTCCGGCGAGCGCGATGTCTGCGCGCTGCAGGTCGTCACGGCCGGCGACGAGGTCACCGATTTGATGGCGAGACTCGAGGCCGACGGCGAGTTCGCCGAGCAGCTGTTCGTCCACGGCCTCGGCGTGCAGACCGCCGAGGGCATGGCCGAGTGGATGCACGCGAGAGTCCGCTCCGACCTCGGCATCGGCCGCACCGAGGGCCGCCGCTACTCATGGGGCTACCCCGCCTGCCCGGACCAGTCCGAGCACGAGAAGGTCTTCGCCCTGCTCGACGCGCCCTCGATCGGGATGCGACTCTCCGGCGGCTACGCCGTCGAGCCCGAGCAGTCGACGGTCGCGATCGTGGCCCACCACCCACAGGCCGTCTACTTCGGCATGAGAAGCGGCTTCCTGCCCAAGGGCGCCGCTCCCGACGAGGTGATCGCCGGCACCGAGCGCGACCCGAGCCTCGTCGAGGCAAGCACGCTCGAGAGCGACCCGCGCGACGGCGCCGTCGAAGCTGAGGAATCGGCCGGCGCCGAGACCTTCACGAGCTCGGCTGGCGCCGAGCTCGGCAAGTAGCGGCAACGACGATCGACGCGGGCGGCTCGCTCGCCCGCTGAGGCGTAGGAGGCCGGGGCTTCAGGGGGTCTGCGCGTGCTTGGCTTCGGCGAGGCGAGGCCTACGCCTCGCTGTGCTGCGGCTGCTGGCTGGCGGCGCGGCGCTCGCGGGGGTGTGCGTGGAGCGTGACGGGCGCCGTCTGCATCGCGCGCAGACGGACGTCCTTCCACGACAAGCCCTCCTTCAGCAGCGCCGGCATCCCCATCAGCACCGCGGTCGCGATCTCGACCGCCTGCAGCACGATGCCGTAGCCGAGCGCGTCGGCGTGCGAGACGCCCCAGCCGCTGCTCAGCACGATCACGCAGGCCGCCTGGAAGATGCCCAGGTTCGACGGCGTCGCCGGCAGGACAGCGGTCACGTTGACGGCGAACAGCACCGCCGCGGCCGCGCCGAGGCCGGCCTGGTGGTCGAGGCCGAAGGCGACGAGCAAGACGTAGCAGGAGAGCCACTGCAGCACCCATGCACCGAGCTGCGCGAACAGCGCGGTCGCGCCGCGGCGCGGGTCGCGGAAGACGGCGAGCCCGTCGCGCACGCGCGCAAGCGCCCGGCGCGCCTGGCCGGTCAGCTCAGCGAGCTTGGAGAAGCGCGAATGGCGCCCGGCGCTCAGCAGCGGCGGCGCGAGCATCACGACCGCGAGCATCACGAGCGGCGCGGCCGTCGCGAACAGCAGTGCGTCCTGGTGGCCCTTGAAGATCTTCACCGACGAGAGCGTCACGATGCCCAGCAGCACGAGCGCGAGGATGTTCAGCAGCGTCTGCGAGACGATCGTGCCGAGCACGATCGGGAAGTGCTCGCGCGGGCGCCCGGTGCGGCGCGCGACGATCAGCGCGCGCGAGGGCTCGCCGAGGCGCGCGGGCAAGGTCGCGGACATCAAGACGCCGATGAACGTGCCCTGCATCGCGTCGCGCAACCGCACTCTGACGTCGGGCAGCGCGGCAGAGAGGATCGCCTTCCACGCAAGCCCGCGCACCGCCATCGAGGAGCACATCAGGCCGAGGCCGACGAGCACCCACGACGGGCTGGAGTTGAGCAGCGCGTCGGTCACGTGGTCGAAGCCGATCCGGCGGAAGGCAAGCACCGAGCCGCCGATCACGGCAAGCACGAGCAGCGCCATCACCGCGCGGCGAAGGAAGACGAACAGCGGCTTGCGCGTGCCGGCGACCGGCGGCGGCTCGATGCTGGCGAGCCGCCGCGCGCGGACCTTCGGCTGCATGTCAGCTGGGAGCGACCCGATCTTCACGCCGACCCGCTCGGCGGTCGTGCGCGGCGCGGGCGTCGCAGCGGCATCCTCGTAGGCGGTGAGGATCTCCGAGGCGACGTGCGGCCACGCGAAGCGCTGGGCGTGCGCGGCCGCGGCGACGCCCATCGCGGCGAGGCGGCTCGGCTCGTGCCAGAGGTCGCGCAGCGTCTCGGCGAGCGCGGTCGCGTCCGCGCGCGGGACGAGCACGCCGTCGATCCCGTCGCGCACGACGTCCCTGTAGCCGGCGATGTCGGAGGCGACGACCGGCGTGCCGGCGGCGAACGCCTCCGTCAGCACCATCCCGAAGCTCTCGCCGCCGAGCGACGGCGCGCACAGCACGTCGGACTGCTCAAGCACGCGCCGCTTCTCGACGTCGTCGACGCGGCCGAGCACCCTGATGCCGCGGTCGTCGAGCAGCAGCGGCTCGACCTCCTCGCGGTTGGCGCCGACGATCGTCAGCTCAGCCGGGACGTGCTCGCGCAGCGCCTCGAAGGCGCGCAACAGCACCGGCAGCCCTTTGCGCTCGACGGCCTGGCCGACGAACGCGATCCGGAGCAGCCGGCTCGCGCCGACTTCTTGAGAAGATCTCGCGCAGGTCTCGACCGCGCCCGGGAGATCGGCGCCAGCCGTTCTCCCAATGGCTCCAGCGCTAGCGGGAACCACCACGCCGTTGGGGATGATCCGGTAGCGGCCGCCGAAGAAGCGCTGCGCCGTCCACGCCGCAGCCTCGGACACCGCGATCCGCACGTGCAGGTGGTTGAGCGCGCGGCGCGCCCCCATCACGTTCGCGAAGCCGTTCGTGATGCGGTTGGTCGAGTAGGCGTGGAAGGTGCCGACGAGCGGCGCGTTCGCGCTGAGGCAAGCGTCCCAGCTGAGCGTCGGGGCGATTGGCTCATGCAGGTGGACGACGTCGTAGCGGCCGTGGCGCAGCTCGTTGCGCATCGCGACGAGTCCGCTCGGCGTCACCAGCAGGTTGGAGACGGCGCCGTTTGCCCGCAAACCGACCGTGCCGCCCAGCGGGACGAGGTAGTCGGGCATCGGCCGCTGCTGCGGCGGGGCGCCTCTATGCAACAACCGCGTGCGGCGGTCGTCAGGGTCGAACGGCGCCAAGACGCGCACATCGTGCCCATCCGCGAGGAAGGTCTCAGCGAGGGCCTCAATGTGGCGCGTCACGCCGCCCGGGTAGGTCCACGAGTAGGGTGAGACCAGGGCTACGCGCATCTAACCGGGAATGCTATCGCGGATGCTGGCGGCATTCCGACGCGTCGGAGTTGCCTTGAAGCGGAGCACGCGCCGAGCGGCGGAGATCGTGGGTGAAGAGCGGTGAAGAGGCGGCCGGCTAGACGGCGGAGACCTCTTCCTCCTCCGCGACGCGGAAGGAGGAGCCGCAGCCACAGGCCGCGACGACGTTCGGGTTCTCGACCTTGAAGCCGGCGCCCTGCATCTCGTCGACGTAGTCGATCACAGAGCCCTGCACGTATGGGAGGCTCGGCTTGTCGACCAGCAGGCGGATGCCCCTGTCCATGAAGACGACGTCGCCGTCGCGCTCCTGGTCGAAGGCGAGTGCGTACTGGAAGCCCGAGCAGCCGCCGCCGCGCACGCCGACGCGCAGACCAGCCGTGTCGACTTCAGTCCCCTGAGAGTCGAGGAACTCGTGGACCTTCTCGGCGCCTTTGTCGGTGAGCGTGATCATGTGCTTCTCCGTGCCGTTCGCAAGCTGCTCGGGACCGGCGACGCCACGATGGCGCGCCATCACTTCATTCAGTGTAGCGACCCCTCGGCCAGGTCGCGAGCCTCGCTACCCTTGGCACATGGCGACGAGCGAAGAGCTGAAGCAGCGGATCGAAGCGGCCCTTCCCGGCGCGTCCGCGGAGGTCACGGGCGACGACGGGGCGCACTTCGAGGCAGTTGTCGTCGCCCCCCAGTTCGAGGGGATGAGCCGGATCGCGCAGCATCGGCTTGTCTACGACGTGTTCGAGGGCGAGCTTGGTGGAAGCATCCACGCGCTTGCCCTTCAGACCAAGGCTCCAGTGAGGAGTTCATCGTGAGCGAAGAGACGAACCCCCTCCGGGACGCGATCAGAGAAGCGATCGTCGAGAACCCGGTCATCCTTTTCATGAAGGGCACGCCGGAACAGCCGATGTGCGGCTTCTCGGCGCGTACCTCGGCGGCGCTGCAGGCGCTCGGGGCGCCGTTCGCGGCGGTCGACGTCCTGCCTGACCCGCGCATCCGGCAGGAGCTCTCGGCCCTGTCCGACTGGCCGACGATCCCGCAGCTGTTCGTCAGAGGCGAGCTTGTCGGCGGCGCCGACATCATCGCCGAGATGTACGAGAACGGCGAGCTCGCGGACGTGCTCGGCGTCGAGCAGCCCGCGCCCGCGGAGGACCCGGTCGAGGCCGGCAGCGCGCCGCTGTCGATCGAGAACCGTCTCGGCTGAGCGCTAAGCCACAGCAGCTGTGTCGTGCGAGCGGCGCCGGGTGATCCCGGCGCCGCTTTTTGTTGGCCGCGCCTCCGCGCTTTAGCGCCCGACGCGCAGCGCGAGCGTCGCGCGGCCGCCGATGCGCAGATGCGGGTCTCGAGCCGCGCGCCAGCGAGCGCCGCCGAGCTTCCCTGACAGGCCGTCGTAGCGCGCCGTGGCGTCGTAGCCGGTCTTCACTTCCCTGAACGACTGCGCGCCAGCGCTGCTTGCGCCCGGGCCGCCGCCGAGCAGGATCATGATCGTGTCGCTGCTGTCGGAGGCATCGTCGAGGCCCTTGCCGGTGAGCGTCAGCTGTTGTCTGCCGAGCGCCGCGGTACGCGGGACGGCGATCGTGATTGGGACGGTCTTCTCCGGTCCCTGCGTCTCGCGCACGCGCAGCCGCACGTGGGCCTTGTGGCCGCGGCGGACCGATCTTGGCCCGTGGGCCGAGAGGATCGTCGCGAACGCCTCCCCGCGTGAGATGTCGACATCCGCGCGGACGCTTCTGACGCGCAGCGCCTTGTAGTCGGCGCCATCGATCGGGCCGAGCGCGCTCGTCGCGTCGGACGCCATCGTCATCGCGAGGCCGGGCATGCCGGCCGTGTCCTGGCCGTTGACGACGTAGTCGTTGCAGAAGCGCAGCGGTCTTCTCACCCCGCGCACGACCGTCGTCAGGCAGAGGCGGCCGGTCTCGCGTGCCGGCGCGCCGTCGAAGGCGGTCGTGACCGCCTGGGCGACCGCGAGCGGGACGACCGTGGGCAGCAGCCCATGGCCAAGCGGGTCGCCGACTGTCGCCTCATCAGCCACCGGGGTCTGCTGGCGCACTGTTCTGCCGTGGTCATCGTCGTGGACGGTGACGATGACCGGCGTCGTCGGCGCTCTGTCGCCGACCGTCCCGACGATCGCGGAGGTCGCGTCGTTGGAGATCGTCCCCAGCGAGTGGCCGGGCGAGGCGAGCTTGTAGGAGCTCTCTTGCTCGGTCACGTTCGGGTTGTCGATCACGTCGTAGACGTAGGCGTCCTGCAGCACGAGCGCGCGACGGCCGGCGCCGTCGAACTGGTGGCCGAAGCCGTAGACCGTGTTGCCGTCGCGGTAGGTGACGGTGCCGATCGCGCTCAGCGCCACCGCGCCGGTCGAGTAGGAGGCGGCGAGCGACGCGCCCGGAACGAGCGGTTGCGGCAGGAAGCTGCCGAGCGGGCCGACGGGGCCCGAGACGAAGGCACGGCCGGTCGCGCGGCCGGCCTGCTCGACGAGCTGGCCAAGCGCTGGCGAGAGGCCGCTGAAGGTCAGCGGCGTCGCGAGCGGCGTGACGTTCGCCGCGACCGCCTTAGAGGGGTGATGCGCGCCCGACGGCGGCTTCACCGGCAGGTCGAGCATCTGCTCGATCGGCGTGACGAGGCCGACGTCGTTGCCGAACTGGCCGATCGTCGCCGAGATCGCGCCGACGTTGCCGACCGTCCCGTCGGCGCCCTGGCAGTAGACCGGCGAGCCGGAGAAGCCCGACGCGATCCCGCTCCCCTGGACGGCGTCGCCGGTAACTCTCACGAGGATCCGCGGCCCCATGCCGTCGATGTCGTCGAGCACGTCGAGCACCTGGACGCCGAAGTCGCTGATGTCGGTGCCATGGACCACCGTCTTGGCGGTGCAGGTCATCCCTGCGTGCACCTGTGACAGCCGCACGACCGGGTCTTTTGCGGCAGCGGGCGATGCCGCGACGGAAGCCGCGATGGCCGTCATGGTGAATACGCGAGCGAGCACGACAGGCAGAGTACTTACCGTGACTTCCCGGCTTGCACTAAGAACTCGATGATCCGGTGCGAGTCGCAGACCGCCTGCTCACCGTCGTCGAGAACGGGCACGCGGCGCTGGCCGGTGAGCTGCTCGATCTGCCCGCGACGCCCGCGCCGGTAGGGAACGCGGACCTCTTCGTAGTCGACGCCGGCTCGCCGCAGCGCGCGGGCGACGCGGCCGCACGGGCACAGCACGTCGCTCGGCGTCGGACAGCGGTAGAGCGTCGCCATAAACACAAGTGTGACGAAGTGCACTCAACGGCACGCCGATCGTCTACTGTGGCGCGCCATGGCTCCGGTCGCGATCGTCACCGATACTTGCCACTACCTGCCGCGGCAGCTGGTCGCCGCGCGTGGCATCCACGAAGTGAGCCTCTACGTCCACTGGGACGGACGCGAGGACCGTGAGGCGACGCTGCCCGACTTCGACGCCTACTACCGCTACCTCGGGCGCGCGGGAGACCTGCCGACGACCTCGCAGCCGTCGATCGGCGACTTCCTCGCCGTCTACGAGCCGCTGCTCGACGCCGGCCGCGAGATTGTCTCGATCCACCTCGCCGGCGGCATGTCGGGCACTTTCGGCGCGGCATTGCAGGCGCGCGACCAGCTCGGCGAGCGGGCCGAACGGGTCCATGTCCTCGACTCCGCGAGCGCCTGCGGCGGCGAGGGGCTGATGGTGCTGGCCGCGCACGCCGCGGCGGCACGTGGAACAAGCGCGCAGGACGTCGTCGCGCATGCCCGCGACGCGCGCGCGGCGTTGAAGATGTGGTTCGCGATCGACACGCTCGAGTACCTGCGCCGCGGCGGGCGGATCGCGGCGGCGCAGGCGTGGCTGGGCTCGGCGCTTCGGATCAAGCCGATACTGACGGTCGACTCGGAGATCACGCCGATCGAGCGCGTCCGCACGTCCGGCCGCGCCTTCGAGCGGCTGATCGAGTACCTCGCTGAGCGCGAGTCGGCTGGCGCCGACGGCTGGGTCGTTCAGCACATCCAGGCGCCTCAGGAGGCCGCTCGGCTGGTCGAGCGCGGGCGGGCGATCTTCGGCACCGACCCGGTCTTCGTCTCCGAGGTCGGACCGGTCATCGGCACCCACGTCGGGCCCGGCCTGCTGGGCGTCGGCGCGATCCCACTGAGATACCTCGCGTAGCCCGCTTGCGGCGCCGGGCGCGCTTGCGGCCACGGGCGCGCTGCGGCGCCGAGCGCGCTGCGGCAGAAAGCAGCGCGCTTGCGGCCGCGGGCGCGCTGCGGCGCCGAGCGCGCTGCGGCGGAAGGCGCGCTCGCGGCGGCGGGCGCGCTTGCGGCGCGGGGGCGCCGCGCCGCGTGCGGAACTGCCCGCGCTAGCGGCGGCGACGGCGGCGCTTGCCGCCGCCGAAGACGATTCCGCCGACGGCGGCGATCCCGCCGCCGATCACGAAGCCGACGACAGCAGCGGCGATGATCGCCTCTCTCTGCCTCGCCTGCAGCTGCTTGCGCCAGTCGGTCAGCTCTTCGACGTGACCGCGCAGCATCTCCAGCGAGGCGCCCAGGTCGGCGCGGTTGGCCTCGATCGAGGCGCGGATCTCCTCAGGCGTGCGAGTCGGCATCAGGAGGCTCCTCTGGCCGTCGGCCCGCTGGCGGGCGTGGTCGTGCTCGTCGTCGCGGCTCTCATCGAGGCCGCGCCGTCACCTGGGGAAACCGTCTCGCGGATCTTCTTCGCCTCGTCGATCGCCATCGTCGGTGCCGGCGGGGAACCGGCCTTGACCGCCTTGTAGGCGAGCACGCCGGCGAGCGCGCCGAGCAGGAAGAGGATCAGCGCGACGACGAGGAAGCCGAACCAGTAGTTCGTCGTCCAAGGCGTCGCCTGCCAGATGCCCCAGGCAGCCGCCTCGAGCAGGTAGAGCAGGCCGACGACGACGAAGATGCCGGCTGCGATCCCGACGATCGCGCCCTTGACGAGCTTCGTGACTCTTGCGCTGATCTCAGCCTTCGCCAGCTCGATCTCCTCGCGCACCAGCAGCGAGGCCTTCTCGGAGACCTCGGTGATCGCGCGGGCGACGTTCTGCGGCGTCGTGTCGTCAGCGGGCAAAGCGCTTGAGGACCGTCGCCAGCAGCAGGCCGCCGACGAAGGCGGCGCCGACGTGCAGCTCGGGTCTGTCGAGGGGCAGGCCGGGGATCGCGAGCGGCGGCTGCGCGGGCGCAGCCGCCGCGGCGGGCGCGGTTACCTCGGCCCCGGAGCCGTTGGAGACGACCGATCCGGACGTCACTCGGGCGGCTCCTCGCCGAAGGCGCGCATCCACACGAACGTCGCGAGGCGCTGCGTGGCGATGCTGGCGAGCGCGCCGATGCCGGCGAGCAGCGCCGACCACATCAGCCGCTTGACGAGTTCGCTTTCTCTCATGATTTCGGGCATTCAATCAGAGCTCCCGGCGGCCCGCGCTAACCCTCGACGCGCTCTAAGCCACCGCAAATCGTCTCGACGATGAGGGTCTTGGCATCCTCGTATTCCCGGTCACCGACCGGCAGCAACGAGAAGATCCAGCCTGTCAGAACCTGCTCCACCGCACCATAGAAGGCGAGCGCCGCGAAGTCAGGCGTCACGTCGTTGCGGAAGACGCGGTCTCTCTGAGCTCTCTCGACGATCGCCGCGATCTGCACGTACGCCTGGCGGATCTGCGGCAGATGCGTCCGGCCGAAGGTGTTCGCCGCACGCGTCACCTCGACGATGATCACCTTCATCAGGTCGGGGTCGTGGCGGTAGGACTCGACGATGAACGAGGCGATCGCTTGCAGCTTCTCCCTCGGCGGGATGTCGAGCACGTCGACCTCGGAGATCGCGTGCAGGAGGATGTCCCAGCGCTCGAGGAAGAGCGTGTCGAGGATCTCGTCCTTGGACTTGAAGTAGTGGTAGACGAGGCCGTAGGCGACTCTCGCCTCGTCCGCGATGTCCGAGACGCGGCAGGTGTGGAAGCCCTGGCTCGCGAAGACGCGGACGGCGGCGTCGAGGATCAAACGGCGCTTGTCGATCGCTGCCTGTGTGCGGGCCATCAGGCCGTCGCCTCCATCCGCTCGCGCGGCCAGGCGTACGCCTGCGGCCGGCGGTTGGCGAGCGAGGGGAGCGTCGTACGGATCTGCTCCAGGCGCTCGAAGTCAAGCTCGGCGGCGACGTAGGTCTCGTCGTCGGGCGCGGTCGCAAGCACGAGGCCCCACGGGTCGACGATCATCGAGCGGCCGCCGGAGCGGTTGCCCGGCGGGTGGGCGCCGATCTGGTTGGGCGCGACGACGAAGCACTGGTTCTCGATCGCCCGCGCGCGCAGCAGGACTTCCCAGTGGTCGCGCGTCGTGGCGAGCGTGAAGGCGGAGGGCAGCGTGACGACGCGCGCGCCTCTGAGCGCCAGGATGCGGAAAAGCTCGGGGAAGCGAAGGTCGTAGCAGACGGCCATGCCGAGGGCGATCGGGTCGGGGACGCTCGTCGGGGCATCGGCCGCTAGCGCGCCGGTCAGCTCACTCGTGACGATCTCCTCCCCCGGGTCCTCGCCGTCGGACTCGCGGTAGGCGGTGCCGGCGACCTCGACGTCGAACAGGTGGACCTTGCGGTAGACCGCGCGTATCTCGCCGTCGGCGCCGACGTGGACGCTTGTGTTGGCGCGCTTCTCGTGGCCGTCGACCCGCTCGACGATCGAGCCAGCGACGAGGTCGATCTCGAGCTCGCGCGCGGTTTCGCGCGCCCATGAGATCGCCGGGCCCTCAAGCGGCTCAGCGCCCGCGGCGAGCTGCTCAGGCGTGCCGAGGACGCTCCACTTCTCCGGCAGCGCGACGAGCGTCGCGCCGTCCGCGGCTGCGGCGCGCACGAGCCGGTCGGCAACTGCGAGGTTGCGAGCCCGGTCGTCGGTAGAGTTCATCTGGATCGCCGCGGCGCGCACGGTGTGGTGATCCTCCAAGGCAGGACAGATTGACTGGTCAGTCAATCCCGAGCCCCGAAGGATACCGCAGCCGCATGGCGTCATCGACGGACGAGTTGCGCCCCTACCGCGGCGCGTACGGTTCCTCCCGTCCGGCACAGCTGTCAACGCTCGTGTTGCCACCGGAGCGGATGCCGGTGTGGCGTGGCACGCGGCCGCTGAAGCAGTGGCGCTATGTCGGGGTCTACGGGCCGGAGCTGATGCTGTGCGCCGGGGCGGTGCGGCTCGGGGTCGCGCATCAGTCGTTCTGGGCCGTCTGGGATCGCGCAGCGAGACGGCTCCGTGAGCGCACGCGGCTGTCGCGCGGTGGCGTTGAGCTGTCGCTCGACCAGCCGGGGCGAGTCGCGGTCAACGACAACGGGATCTCGTTGGAGCTGACGTTGGCGGAGGTCGACGGCGTCGAGACGCTCTGCCCGCACGGAGGCGCCTTCGCGTGGACCCGCAAGCAGGGCGGGATCCGGGCGCACGGGCAGGTCGTGCTCGACGGCGTCGCGCGCGCGATCGACGCGCTCGCCGTCGTCGACGACAGCGCCGGCTACCACGCGCGGCACACGGCGTGGCGCTGGTCGGCCGGCGTCGGGCGCGCGTCCGACGGCCGAGCCGCGGCGTGGAACCTCGTCGCGGGGATCAACGACCCTGCGACGAGCAGCGAGCGGACCGTCTGGCTCGACGGCGTCCCAGCCGAGGCCTCCCCCGCCCGCTTCGCCGCCGACCTCACCGCCGTCGCAACGCCGGATGACGGCGGCGACCTGCGCTTCACGACCGAGGCCGTCCGCGCACGCGACGAGAACCTCCTGCTCGTGCGCAGCTCCTACCGCCAGCCGTTCGGCGCCTTCGCCGGCACCCTCCCAGGCGGCATCGAGCTCGCCGAGGGCTGGGGCGTCATGGAGCGTCACACGGCTGTTTGGTGAGTGGCGGCTACTGCTCGCGGCGCTCGTCGCGCTGGCGGCGGAGCTCGGCGAGCAGGAGCTTGGAGTGCATTGCGCCGATCAGCTCACGCAGCGGCTCGGCGCCGGAGGCGACGATCTCGACCGCGCGGCCGGGGTCGACGCGGGCGGCGAGGCGGTGCAGCAGCGTGCCGACTTCCTCCTCCACCAACGGCTGGAGCGCTTCGCGGTAGCGGATCGTGTCGTAGACGGTGAAGCCGATCGCCTCCTCGAAGCCGCCGGCGCGGAAGCGCGAGATCGCCTCGATGATCTGGACGTCGTCGGCATCGTAGCCGCGGCTCGTCGGCGTCAGCACGCCGAGCTCTTCCAGGCGCCCGAGCACGTTGCGGGGGACCTCGTAGCGCTCTTGCACCGCCGTCCGTGAGGTGCGGGTGCGCTCGCCCTGCGCGACGGCGCGCTCGATGATCCGGTCTTCCAGCTCGATCAGCGCCTCGAGCCGCTCAGGGTCGTCGCGCAACGCGTCGCGGATCACTCTCAGCGGCATGAAGCGCTCTTCCTGCAACCGCTTGATCAGGCGGATCCGGTCGACGAACTCGGGCGGGTAATACGCCATGTTGCGGCTCGTGCGCACAACGCCCGCCTGGTCGCCGAGCAGCCCCTCGCGCAGGTAGTGCTTGATCGTCCCCGACGAGACGCCCGATCGCTCGGCCAGCTCGCTCATCTTCAGCAGGCCGTTCGCGCGCGGCCTCGCGTCGGGCGCGCCGTTCGCCGGCCGCCCGCCATCGCTCGCGCGCGCGGCGCCGTGCGCGGTGCCGCTCGGTGGCGCCTCAGCCAAGGAAAGCCCCCTGAGCGCCGCTCGGCGGGCCGGCGACCACGCCGGCTTCGTTCAACGCTGCGATCTCGTCGGCGCTGTAGCCGGCGGCGGCGAGGACGGCGTCGGTGTCGCCGCCGAGCGCGGGGCCGGGAGCGCGGACCGGGTCGCCGGGCGTGCGGCTGAGCTTGATCGGCAGGCCGAGCATCTGGACTGGCTTGGCGGCGCCGGGCTGGTCCAGTCCGACGACCATCTCGCGCGCTCGCACGAGCTCGGAGCCGAGCGCCTCGTCGAGCTCGCGCACCGGCTCAAGGCAGCAGTCGTGCTCGGCCGCGAACGCCTCCCACTCCGCGCGCGTGCGGGTGGCGAAGATCGCCTGCACCTCGCGGTGGGCGTCGGAGCCTGGCTGGTCGAACTGGCGCTCGATCAGGTCCTCGCGCGCGACCCCGCGGCACCACGCCTGCCAGAACTTCGGCTCCAGCGCACCGAGCGTGACCCAACCGTCGGCGCACGCGTACGGGCGGTAACAGACGATCGAGCCCGACAGCGGCAGCATCCCGCGGCGCAGCGACGTGCCGGCCGGGTCGTTCAGCTGCTGGGCGGCGATCATCGCCAGCCACGACAGCGCGCCGTCGGTCATCGAGATGTCGACAAGCTGGCCTTCGCCGGAGCGGTCGCGCTCGCGCAGCGCGGCGAGGATCCCGACCGCGGCCATCAACGCGCCGCCGCCGATGTCGGCGATCTGGCCGGCCGCCTGGACCGGCGGCCCGTCGGCGTCGCCGGTCAGCGCGAGCAGGCCGCCAAGGCCGAGGTAGTTCATGTCGTGGCCGGCGCGGTCGCGCAGCGGGCCGTCCTGGCCGTACCCGGTGATCGCGCAGTAGACGAGGCCAGGGTTCTCGCGCTTCAGCCGCTCATAGCCGACGCCGAGCCGGTCGAGCACGCCGGGGCGGAACGACTCCAGCAGCACGTCGGCGCCGCGCACAAGCCGCAGCAGCACCTCACGCCCCTGTTCCGCCTTCAGGTCGAGCCGCAGCGAGCGCTTGTTGCGGTTGAGCGCGAGGAAGATCGCCGATCTGGCGGAGCCCTCTGCGCCCTCGACGTACGGCGGCGTCCAGCGCACGTAGTCGCCCGCGCCCGTGTCCTCGACCTTCAATACGTCAGCGCCGAGGTCGGCGAGCAGCAGCGAGCAGAACGGCCCCGGCAGCAGGCGCGAGAGGTCGAGCACGCGCAGGCCGGTCAGCGGCCCAGCGGAATCGTCCGGCGGGCGATTCCGCGGGTTGCCGCTCATCCGCCCACCGCCGCGCGCTTCGGCGTCCCCAACATCGCCCGCGCCTCCTCGACCGTCGCCACGCGCCGGCCGACCTCTTCGGTGAGCGTGCGCGCTTGGGCGATCAGGTCGCCGTTGGAGCGGGCCATCGAGCCGTCGGGGAGGTAGAAGTTGTCCTCGACGCCGGCGCGGATGTTGCCGCCGAGCGTGAGCGCGGTCGCGATCAGCATCCACTGGTCGCGCGAGATGCCGATCACGCCCCACTCGTTGGGGCCGTCAGGGCCGCCGGGGACGTTCTCGGCCATGTGCGCGAGGTTGCGCGCGGTCGGGCGGATGCCTCCGGTCACGCCCATCACGCACGAGACCTGCAGCGGCTCGCGCAGGATGCCCATGTCGAGCAGCGGGTCGAGGTTGGCGAGGTGGCCCGTGTCAAAGCACTCGTGCTCGGGCTTGATCCCCTCCTCGTTCATCGCGCGCAGCAGCGTGATGATCGTCTCGAAGCTGTTCTCGAAAACGGTCTCAAAGACGAACTGTCTGCGTCTCTTGGAGTACTTCGCGTAATTCATCGAGCCCATGTTGAGGGCGGCGATGTCAGGCTTGCACGCGCGGAGGTAGGCGATCCGCTTCTCCAGCGAGACGCCGATGGCGCCGGTCGAGAAGTTGATGATCACGTCGCCGGCCTCGGCAACGATCGCCTCGGTGATCGCGCGGAAGTCCTCGACCTCGTACGACGGCCGGCCGTCCGGCGTGCGGGCGTGGATGTGGATCATCGACGCGCCCTCGTCGACCGCGCGCCGCGCCTCCGCCGCGTACTCCTCAGGCGTATACGGGATCGCTGGGCAGTGGTCGCGATTAGCGACTACGCCAGAGATCGAGCAAGTGATGATGACCGGGTCTTCGAGGCTCACAATCCCCTCCCAGGGCTCAAACCGGCACGACGCCGTGTCGCTTCCAGGGCCGCTCCACGCGCTTGCCCTCGGCCATCTCCAGCGCTCTGATGATCGTCGGGCGCGTCTCCCGCGGGTCGATCACGTCGTCGATCATCCCGTTCTTCGCGGCGATGTAGACGTCGATGACTCTGCGGTAGCCGGCGATCAGCTCAGCTCTCTTGGCCGCCGGGTCCTCAGCCTCCTCGACGAGTCTGCGCATCACGATCTCGACCGCGCCCTCCGCGCCCATCACGCTGATCTCCGCGCTTGGCCAAGCGACGATCAGGTCCGGCTCGTACGCCTTGCCGCACATCACGTAGTAGCCGGCGCCGTACGCCTTGCGCACGATCACGGTGATCTTCGGCACGGTCGCGTTGGCGACGGCGTAGAGCATCTTCGCCCCGTGGCGGATGATCCCCGCCTCCTCCACCTTCGTGCCGACCATGAAGCCCGGCACGTCCTGAAGGAACACCAGGGGGATGCCGTACGCGTTGCAGAGGTTGACGAAGCGCGCCGCCTTGTCGGCCGAGTCGTTGTCGAGGATCCCGCCGAGCTGCTTGGGCTGGTTGGCGACGATCCCGACCGGCCGCCCGCCGAAGCGCGAGAAGCAGGTGATGATCGTCTTCGCCCACTGCGGCTTCATGTCGAACCACTCGCCGTCGTCGACGATGTGGCGGATCACCTCGTACATGTCGTACGGCTTGCGGTTCGACTCCGGCAGCACGTCGAGCAGCTCGTCGTCCATCCGGTCAACGGGGTCGTTGACCGGCCGCACCGGCACCGGCGCCTCGCAGTGCTGGGGCATGTAGGAGAGGTACTGCTTGACGCGCGCGACACACTCCTCGTCGGAGGCGACCTCGAGGTCGCCGACGCCCGACTTGCGGCAGTGCACGCGCGAGCCGCCGAGCTCCTCCTGCGTCACGTCCTCGCCGACGGCGGCGCGCACGAGGTGCGGGCCGGCGAGCGCCATCGAGCCGCGCCCCTTCACCATCGGGACGAAGTCGGCGAGGCCGGGGATGTACGCGGTGCCAGCGGCGCACGGGCCCATCAGCGCGGCGACCTGCGGGATCACGCCGCTCATCACGACCTCTTCGCGGAAGAGGTAGCCCGAGCCGGCGAACAGCGAGCCGACCGCCTCCTGGATGCGCGCGCCGGCCGAGTCGAGCAGCCAGACGAACGGGATCCGCTTGCTCAGCGCGAGGTCGCGCAGGCGGCTGACCTTCGTCTCGCCGGTCATCCCCATCGAGCCGGCCATCACGGTGAAGTCGTAAGCGCAGACCGCGACCATGCGGCCGTCGACCTTGCCGTAGCCGGTGATGACGCCGTCGGCCGGCGCCTCCTTGCCCTCCAGCGCCCGCACCGAGTAGTGGATGCCGGCGTGGACGCCGAGCTCCGTGAACGTGCCCTCGTCGATCAGCAGCGCGAGCCGCTCACGGGCGGTCAGCTTGTCGGCCGCGTGCTGCCTGGCGATCTTCTCCTCGCCGCCGCCAAGGGCCGCCTTCGCGCGCCGCTCGTGCAGCTCCTCGACGAGCGGCCGCAGGATGCTCGGCGGGCTGGTCACCGTCCGGTCCACTGCGGCTCCCGTCTTTCGAAGAAGGCCTTCACGCCCTCCTGGATGTCATCGGTCGAGAAGGCGAGCGCGAGCTGCGCGCGCAGGAAGTCGAGCGCCTCCTCGAACGCCATGTCCTGCTGGCGGTACATCGCGTCCTTGCCCATCCGCATCAGCAGCGGCGTCTTCTTCGCCAGACGCCTGGCCCAGTCGGCGACAGCCGCGTCGAACTCGTCAGGCGCAACGACCTTGTTGACGATCCCGATCCGCTCGGCCTCGTGCGCGTCGACCTGGTCGCCGAGCAGCAGCAGCTCGTTGGTCTTCTTGCGCCCGACGTTGCGGTAGATCAGCGCCATGATCATGAAGGGGAAGACGCCGACGTTGATCTCCGGCGTGCCGAAGCGCGTGCCCTCCTTCGCGACGATCAAGTCGCACGCGAGCGCCAGCCCGAGCGCGCCGGCCAGCACATGGCCGTTGGCGGCGCAGAGCGTCGGCTTGCCGAGCGTGCCGATCAGCGTGAACAGTCGCGGGAAGCGCTCGATCGCCGCGTGCTTGTGAACGATCGGCTCGTCCGCTGCGAAGCCGCCGAGGTTGCCGCCGGCGGAGAAGACCCTGTCGTGCGTGGAGGTCAGCACGACGCACCGGACGGCGTCGTCGTCCCGCGCGGCCGTAAACGCAGCGATCAGGTCGTCCAGCAGCTCGTTGGAGAGCGCGTTGCGGCTGTCGGGCTGGTCGAGCGCGATTGTGGCGACTGCGTCGGCGACGTCGTAACGGAGGGTGTCGAAAGGCACGGGGGCGGTTCCTGTGAGAAGTAGGACGTGTCACTTCCAACTCTGCCGGTCGGCGGCCGACCGGTCAAGCGGTCGCAGAATCGGCGCGGCTGGAAGTAAGAAGTTCTACTGTTCACTTCGGCCGCCGCGCGCCGATAGGCGCATGCGACGCGCCGCAACGCCCGCCAAACGCCGGACCCGAGGAGACCGCCGCATGGCCACCGCAGACGTGCTGAAGCCGGACTTCGGCGCCCAGCGCAAGCACTTCATCTTCACCGAGGAGCACGACCGCCTGCGCGAGTCGATCTCCCGCTTCGTCGCCAAGGAGCTGGCGCCCAACGCCGACGAGTGGGAGCGCACGACCTTCCCTGACTCGGTCTTCACGCGCATGGGCGAGCTCGGCTTCCTCGGCCTCTCGGTCCCCGAGCAGTACGGCGGCCAGGGCGGCGACTACTACGCCAACCTCGTGCTCGCCGAGGAGATGGCCGGCGCGCAGTGCGGCGGCCTCGCGATGGGCGTCGCCGTCCACACCGACATGGCGACGCCGCCGGTGCTCGCCTTCGGCACCGAGGAGCAGAAGCAGAGATACCTGACGCCGTCGATGAGAGGCGAGAAGATCTCCTGCATCGGCATAACGGAGCCCGACGCTGGCTCCGACGTCTCCGGCATCAAGACGCGCGCCGTGCGCGATGGCGACGAGTGGGTCATCAACGGCTCCAAGACCTACATCACCAACGGCCACCGCGCCGATTACATCGTCCTGCTGACGAAGACCGGCGACGACGACGACGGCTACGGGGGCTTCACCGTCTTCATCGTCGACATGGACCTGCCTGGCGTGATCCGCGAGAAGAAGCTCGAGAAGCTCGGCATGCACGCCTCCGACACCGCGCTGCTCGCCTTCCAGGACGTGCGCGTCCCCGCTGACGCCGTCCTTGGCGAGGTCGGCCGCGGCTTCTACCACATCATGTGGGAGCTGCAGGGCGAGCGGCTGATCGGCGCCGCCGGCTGCGTCTCAGGCGCCCAGCTCGCCTTCGACAAGACGCTCCAGTACGCGCTTGAGCGGACCGCCTTCGGCCGCCAGATCGGCAAGTTCCAGGTCACGCGCCACAAGTTCGCCGAGATGGCGACGAAGATCGAGTCGGCGCGGCAGATGGTCTACACGACCGCTTGGCGCTTCAACAACGGCGAGTACCCGGTCCGCGAGATCTCGATGGCGAAGCTCCACGCCGCGCGGATCGCGGTCGAGGTCGCCGACGAGTGCATCCAGATCCACGGCGGCGCTGGCTACATGAAGGAGTACGGGATCGAGCGCGTCTGGCGCGACATGCGGCTCAACCGCATCGGCGCCGGCACCGACGAAGTGATGCTCGACGTCATCGGCCGCTCGTACGGGCTCTAGGAGGAGCGTCGAGATGAATGACGAGATCACCACCGGCGACGGCTACGCGGTCGGCTCGCTTGACGCGCTCGGCTCGGGACCCGGCTTCCGCAAGGTGCGCGGTCCGCTCGGCGTCAGAGCGTTCGGCATCAACGCGATCGTGCTGCCCGAGGGCTGGGACATAGGCCGCCACTACCACGAGCATCAGGAGGAGACGTACTTCGTCCACTCCGGCGAGATCGAGTTTCGCTTCGGCGACGGGTCAACGCATCTGTTGAAAGCGGGCGGGATCGCGCGCGTCGACGCGACGACCGTGCGCGGGCTGCGCAACGTCGGCGCCGGCGAGGCCGTCTACGTCTGCATGGGCGGCAAGGACGGCTATGTCGAGCGCGACGGCGTGAAGGTGAACGACGACGGGAGCGAGCAGCGGTGAGCCGCTCCCCGCTCCCCCCGCTCACCGAGCAGCATGAGCGGCAGCGCGGCGAGATGCGCGTATGGGTGGAGCGGGAGCTGGCGCCGCACGCGGACGAGTGGGAGGCGAAGGGCTTTCCCGACTCCGTCATCCGCGACTGTGCGGACGCCGGCTGGGTCGGGCTGAAGTTCCCGGTTGAGCATGGCGGCGGCGGCGACCCGGTCGCCGCCGCCGTGTTCGCGGAGGAGCTGGCGCGCTGCGGGTCGGGCGGGGTCGGCGCGGGAATCGGGGCGCATGCGGGGATCGCGCTGCCGCCGGTGTGGAAGCTCGGCACCGCTGAGCAGCACGAGCGCTATCTGCGCCCCGGCATCCGCGGCGAGCGGATCGCCGCGCTGGGGATCACCGAGCCCGACGCCGGCTCTGACGTTGCGGGCCTGCGCACGCGCGCGGAGCAGGTCGACGGCGGCTTCCTCGTCAACGGCTCGAAGCTGTTCATCACCGGCGGCGTGCGCGCCGACTTCGTCGTGACGGCCGTGAAGACGACGGCCGAGGGCGGGCACGGCGGGATCTCGTTCCTGCTCATCGACACGCGCACCGCCGACGGCGAGCGCGCCGACGGCGTCGACGCGCGGCCGGTCGAGAAGCTCGGCTGGCATGCCTCCGACACTGCGCTGATCACCTTCGACGACGTCTTCGTCCCGCGCGATCAGCTGCTTGGCGAGCTGCATGGCGGCTTCAAGCTGATCATGGTCAACTTCGCCTGGGAGCGGCTGATGATGTCGCTCGGCGCGCTTGGCGCCGTCGACGCCGCGCTCGAGCAGACCGTCGCGTTCGCGCGCGAGCGGCGCGCCGGCCAGCGGGCGCGGCACAGCCTCGCCGAGGTCGCGACCGCGCTCGAGGTCGGCCGCGCGCTGACCTACCACGCGCTCCGCCTCCACCTCGCCGGCGCCGACTGCGTGCGAGAGGTGACGATGGCCAAGCTCGCGACCCAGCGCGCCGCCTTCGACGCCGCGGACCGCTGCCTGCAGGTCCACTACGACGCCGGCGACTTCAGCGCCCCACTGATCGAGCGCGCCGCGCGCGACCTGCGCCTGGGCCCGATCGGCGGCGGCACCGACGAGATCATGCGGGAGATCCTCGGCAAGACGATGGGGCTGTAGCCCACTCGCTCACCGCCGGCGCTGCGCCGGGATTCAAACGGCGTGCATCGCCGCGCAGCGGACGTAGAGTCACGCCCGCTCATCACGACAGAGACAGAGGAGACAGGGATGGGAGTTCTCGACGGGAAGGTCGCGATCGTCACCGGGAGCGCGCGCGGGATCGGGCGCGCGACGGCGGAGCTGCTCTCCGAGCAGGGCGCGAAGGTGCTGGTCAACGACCTCGACGGCGACGTCGCGCAGCAGACGGCGTCGGAGATCGCGGGCGAGACGACCGTCTTCGCCGGCGACCTGACGAAGGGCGACGCGCCGGACAAGCTCGTGCAGACGGCGATCGACGCCTGGGGCAGGCTCGACATCGTCGTCAACAACGCCGGCTACACGCTCGACGCGCCGGTCCACAAGCTGAGCGACGACTGGTGGGCGCGGATGATCGACATCCACGTCACCGTGCCGTTCAAGGTGATCCGCGCGGCGGCGCCGCACCTGCGTGAGCCGGCGAAGGCCGAGCGCGAGCAGGGGATCGAGAACTTCCGCAAGATCGTCAACGTCTCCTCCACCTCCGGCACGTTCGGCAACGCCGGCCAGGCGAACTACTCGGCGGCGAAGTCAGCGGTCGTCGGCCTGACGAAGACCGTCGCGAAGGAGTGGGGGCAGTTCAAGGTCAACTGCAACGCGGTCGCGTTCGGCTTCATCGACACGCGCCTGACGGCCTCCAAGGACGACGCGAACAGAATGACGATCGACGGCGAGGAGGTCCAGCTCGGGATCCCTGACCAGCTGCGCGGGATGTCGCAGATGCTGATCCCGCTCGGCCGCCCAGCGAAGCCTGAGGAGGCCGCCGGCGGGATCTTCTTCCTCTGCTCGCCGTGGTCCAACTACGTGCACGGCCAGACGCTGCACGTCACCGGCGGGCTGTTCGGCGGGATGACCGGCTGAGCGGGCGCTACCGCGGCAGGGCCTCGAGCAGCCGCTCGAGGTCCTGCTCGTTGCTCCAGCCGCCGAACGAGGCGCGCACGAGGTCCTCGCCGGGCAGCGTGCGGACGACCACGTCGCGCTCCAACAGCCGCTCCGCCTGTCTCTCCGCGTCCGGCTCGCGCCACGTGACGAGCGTCGTGCGACCGCGCGGCAGCACCTCTCGCCCACGCTCTCGCAGCAGCTGCACGGCGAGCTCGGCAAGGTCGTGCGCGACCGTGTGGATGCGATCCCAGCCGGTCTGATCGAACAGCTCAAGCGTCGCGTTCGACTGCGCGAACAGCGTCGGCGCCCACGTCGCGCCGTCGAAGGCGCGCGCGACGCTGGCCGGCACGGCGTCGAGGCCGGCTCCGGCGTCTTCGAGGTTGATGTAGCCCGGCGACGGCGGCGTCATCCGCTCGCGCGCTTTCGGCGAGGCGTAGAGCATGCCGGTGCCCATCGGGCCGCACAGCCACTTCTGGCCGGCGGCGGCGTAGAGGTCGGCGCCAAGCGCTTTGACGTCAACCGCGACGGCGCCGACGCCCTGCGCGCCGTCGAACAGCACCAGCGGCTCGACGTCGGCGAGCTCCTTCGGCGCGACTTCGCCGCTGCGCCACGAGACATGCGAGACGCAGACGAGCTTCGTCTCGGCGGTCACCTCGTTGGCGATCTCCGCGAGCGGCACCACGCGGACTCTCACGCCGCGCTGGCGCTGGGCCGCGAGCGGGCCATAGACGCCGGGATGCTCCTCGTCGCTGGTAAGGATCTCGTCGCCCGGCGCGAGGCCGAGCGAGTTCAGCGCACGGCCGACGCCATCGGTTGTCGAGGTCGTGATCGCGACGTCGTCGGGCGCAGCGCCGAGGCGCGCCGCGTAGCCCGCGCGCAGCCGTTCGACCTGTTCGATCGCCTTTCTGAAGTACGGCATCCCGCCGCGTCCTTCGTCCTCTTCCAAGACGACCCACTGACGGACCGCCTCGACGCTGCGGTCGGCGATCGGGCCGTTCGTGCCGGCGTTCAGGTAGGAAAAGCGACGGGTGACGGGAAACTGCGCCCGTAACTCGTTGAGTGGTTCGGGCGCTGTCGTTCCCATCGGCCCAGCTTAGCCATTCGGCTCAGCCCTTCTGGAGGGCCTTGCCGCGAGCCTCCTGCTGTTCCTTCCAGCGCTGGTGCGAGTACTCGATCACCTCGATGGCGTTCTCTCTCGAGAACCAGCCGTCGACCTTCACGACCTTGCCCTCAGGCGTCTTGTAGATCGAGAAGAAGTGGGAGATCTCGTCGCGCAGCGGAAGCGGAAGGTCGTCGAGACCGTTCATCCAGTTCCAGTTCGGGTCCTCGAGCGGGACACAAAGGACCTTGTCGTCGACGCCCTTGTCGTCGCGCATCTTGAACAGCGCGATCGGTTTGACCGGGATCACGCAGCCGGGGAAGGTCGGCTCCGAGACGCAGACCATCGCGTCGAGCGGATCGCCATCCTCGCCGAGCGTCTCGGGGATGAAGCCGTAGTCGGTCGGATAGACCACGGAGGAGAAGAGAAAGCGATCGAACTTGATCGCGCCCAGCTCTTCGTCCCATTCGTACTTGTTTCGGCTGCCCTTCGGGATCTCGACCAGGCAGTGGAGCAGGTTCGCGTTCATCCCCCCCAACGATACGGGGCCAGCACCGGAAACGCGCTCAGGAACCGCCATGTTTCGGCGTACGATGTCGGCGATGGCGCACGAACACGGGCATTCCCACGGGCCAGGCGGCCACACGCACGGCGCTGGCGCGGACGCGCGCGCGCTGAAGACAGCGCTTGCGCTGATTGTCTCATTCATGGCTGTCGAGATCGTCGTCGGCGTGATCGCCTCTTCCCTGGCGCTGCTGTCGGACGCCGGACACATGCTCACGGACGCTGCCGCGCTTGCGCTGTCGCTGTTCGCGGCGCGGATAGCGTCGCGGCCGGCGCGCGGGGCTCAGACCTATGGCTTCGGCCGCGTCGAGATCCTCTCGGCGCAGGCGAACGGCATCACGCTGCTGCTGCTTGCCGTGTGGATCACCTATGAGGCGATCCGGCGTCTGATCGACCCGCCGTCGGTCCACGGCGGGCTCGTGCTCGCCGTGGCGGTGCTGGGGATCTTCGTCAACCTCGCCGCGACGTTCGTGCTGTCGCACGCCAACCGCGACAAGCTCAACGTCGAGGGCAGCTTCCAGCACATCCTGACCGACCTCTACGCGTTCATCGCGACCGCGATCGCCGGCGCGATCATCGTCATCACCGGCTTTGAGCGAGCCGACCCGCTCGCTTCGCTGATGGTTGCCGCCTCGATGCTCTACGCCGGCACGAAGCTGGTCAAGGCGAGCGCGCGGATCTTCATGGAGTCGGCGCCAAAGGGGCTCGACCCCGAAGAGGTCGGGCGTGCGCTCGCCGCCCAGCCGGGCGTCGAGGAGGTCCACGACCTGCACGTGTGGGAGGTGACGTCAGGCTTCCCGGCGCTCTCAGCCCACGTCGTCGTGCGCGACGGGATTGACGTTCACCAGTGCCGCATGAGACTGGAGCGAGTGCTGACGGAGCGCTTTGAGCTGGGCCACACGACGCTCCAGCTCGACCACGGGCAGCCGCTGCTGAGAATCGAGCCGGTCGCGACGGGCGCTCGCGGCGGTGCCGCTGGCGCCGCTCAGCGCGGCGAGGGCGAGGCCGACACCGGCTCCGCCTCGCCGAGCGACAGCCGCGCGCCGGAGAAGTAGTCGCCGGCCGGCGAGGCGAGGTAGGCGGCGAGCGCCGTCAGCTCGCCGTCGGCGGTGTGCCGGCCGGGCGTGATCGCGACCGTCCGGATGCCGAAGCGCGACCACTCGATCGAGAGCGTGCGCGCCATGTTCTCGGCAGCGTCGCGCACGCCGTCGGCATGCGGGTCGTCGACGGCGGCAGGCGCGGGCGGCGGCGCGATCAGGACGAGCTTTCCCGGCCGCTCCGGCTCGATCCACGCCGCGTTCGCCACTGCCCGCACGGTCACCCATGCACTGTCGAGCGCGCGACGGAAGCCGTCGGAGCCGCCGGGCGCGAAGCCCGGTCGCATGTCTTGCAGCAGTACGGCGAGCGCGCCGTGCGCGCTGATGGCGGCGCGGGCATGCTCGGCCGCCAACTCCTCGTCGAGCGTCACGGGCAGGACCGCGACCGTCGCGCCAAGGTCTGCGAGCGCCGGTCCGGCGCCGCTGCCGCCGCCGAGCGCGATCGCGCAGCCGTCAAGCAGGCCGGGCCGGAGCAGGGCGCTGGCGTCCATGTCGGCGAGCCTACCCACGCCCGGTTCGGCGCGCGGCGCTTGGGCTGGCGCGCCGCCAAGGCGCGCCGACCGGCCTACGCCGTCGCAGCCCCGCGCCGCTCGGCGCGGGCCCGCTCGGCGACGGCCTTGCGGCCGTCGGTCGCCAGCTGGGCGTAGAGCGACTTGATCTCGGCGAGGATCGTGTCGGCGACCTCTTGCTGCTGCTCGCGCGAGGGGTTGTCGACCTTCTCCCAGCGCATCGGCTCGCCGTAGAGCGCGGTCACCTTCGGGAACTGGAGCTTCTTCCAGTTGCGCACTCTATGCGAGCCGTGGACCGCGATCGGGACGACCGGCGCGCCCGACTGCAGCGCGATTCTGCCGATGCCCGGCCGTGCCCGGTCGCCGACGGAGCCGGTGCGCGAGCGCCCGCCCTCGCAGTACATGACGAGCGCGCCTCTGCGCTCGAGGATCGACGCGGCGGTGATGAACGTGTCCTCGTCGAAGGCGCCGCGACGGACCGGGAAGACGCCGCCGGGCGAGAAGACCCACTGCATCGGCTTCTTGAACAGCTGCGACTTGGCCATGAAGCGAACCCGCCGACGGATGAACGCGCCGACGAAGAAGTGGTCCATGAACGAGGCGTGGTTGGGCGCGAGGATCACCGCGCCGTGCTTGGGCACGCGCTCGGAGTGGTAGCCGCGCATGCGGAAGGCGAGCAGCCCCCACGTCACCGTGATCAGGCGCGTCACCTCGTAGACCCAGTTCGGCTCGGTCGTGCGGGCGCGCTCGTGGAACTGGTCGAAGTAGTCCGCCTCGCGGTCATCGCGGTAGACCTGTTCCTTGATCATTCTCGACTCGGCCATCGGGCGGACTTTACCGCCGCGCTCGGCGATGGAGCACGGCGGCAAACGCGCGGCTGCGCCAGCTCAGTGGGCCAGCTCGTCCTCGGGGCGCGCTCTCATCGGCAGCAGCAGCGCGAGCAGCGCGGCGACGGCGAGCGCCCCAGCGACGACGAGCAGCACGTGGTCGAGCGCGACGACGAAGCCGTGCCCGGTCAGCGTCGAGAAGAAGATCGTGCCGAGCACCGCGACGCCGACGGCCGAGCCGAGCTGCTGCAGCGCGTTCAGCACGCCCGACGCCGAGCCGACCTCCGCGTCGGCGACGCCGGCGATGATGAAGCTGAACAGCGGCGCGACGACCAGGCCGGTGCCGATGCCGGCGAGCAGCTGCGGGGCGGCAAGCTGGAGCGTCGTCGCGTCAAGCCCTTGTCCGTGGACGACGGCCAGCAGCGCAAGCGTTCCGGCGATCATCACGACGAAGCCGGTGTGCAGCACGTGACGGCCGAAGCGCGGCACCAGCAGCGCGCCGCCGAGGCCGGCGCCGACCGCCATCCCGAGCGACTGCGGGACAAGGCTGAGGCCGGCATGGATCGGGCTGAAGCCGAGTCCGAGCTGGAGGTAGAGCGTGAACGCCAGCATCAGGCCGATCATCCCGCCGAAGAAGATCACCAGCACGATCACCCCGCTCGTGTAGGCGCGCGCCTTGAAGATGCTCGTCGTGATCAGCGGGTCGCGGCCGTCGCGCTCGCGGCGGCGCTCATGCCAGCCGAACAGCCCGAGCAGCACGACGCTGGCGGCCATCATCGCGAACATCCACGCCGGCCAGCCCGCGTCGCGGCCCTGCACGAGCGGGTAGAGCAGCAGCCCGGCCGCCAGCGCGACGAGCGCGGCGCCGACGGCGTCGAGGCTTCTGACGGCGCCGCCGCCCGAGCCGGGCAGGACGAGCACGCCGCCGGCGGTCGCCAGCAGCCCGAGCGGCAGGTTGACGAGGAAGACCATCCGCCACTCGGTCCCGAACAGGTCGGCGCCGACGAGCGCGCCGCCGACAATCGGGCCGAGCACGGCGCTGAGGCCGATCACGGGGCCGAAGAGGCCGAACGCCTTCGGCAGCTCCTCGGTCGGGAAGGCGGCGCGGATGATGCCGAAGCCCTGGGGGATCATCAGCGCGGCCGCGAGGCCCTGCGCGAGGCGCAGGACGACGAGCGCGCCGCTGCTCGGCGCCAGCCCGCAGAGCAGGGAGCAGACGGTGAAGCCGACGGTGCCGAGCACGAACAGGCGGCGAGGGCCGTAGAGGTCGCCGAGGCGGCCGCCGACGACGAGGCCGACCGCCATCGCGAGCGCGTAGCCGCCGACGATCCATTGCAGCGCGGTCGTGCTGCTGCCGAGGTCAGCACGGATCGACGGGGCGGCGACGTTGACGATCGTGCCGTCGAGCAGGTCCATGCACTCGACCGCGAGCACGATGAAGAGGATCAGCCAGCGGCGAGGGTGGCCAGTGGTGGCCTCTGCGGCGATCGCAGTGGTGGCGGGCGCCGCGTCTGGCGGCGCCGGGCCTGGTTGGAGCGTGTCGGTCGTCACGAGGTCCTCCTGCGTGCGGGTCGGGGCGAACGGTGGTCGCGCTGGACGAACGGCGTTTACACGCTCGAACAGTGTTTCGCGACACGAACGGTGTTCTACTCTATGATCAGCGTTCGTGTCAACCGACCCAGCGCTCCCCGTCCCGCCCTGGTCCGCACGCAGACGGCGGCCAGCCTCGGCGGCGGCGAAGGCGCCGTTGACGCGCGACGCGATCGTCGCGGCGGCGCTGGAGATCCTCGACGCCGAGGGCCTCGACGGCATCTCGATGCGGCGCGTCGCGGAAAAGCTCAGCACCGGTCCGGCGTCGCTCTACCAGCACGTCTCCAACAAGGACGAGCTGCTCGAGCAGCTGCTCGACCACGTGATGGCGGAGGTCGAGCTGCCCGAGCCCGACCGCGACGACTGGCAGACGCCGCTCAAGCAGATGCTGCGCGCGATGCGCGCGATCCTCTCCTCACATCGCGACATCGCCTACGTGACGATGGGCCGGATCCCGACCGGGCCCAACGCGCTGCGCGTCGCTGAACGGCTGCTGCTCATCCTGCGCACCGGCGGCGTGCCCGACAGAGTCGCCTCCTACGCCGTCGACACGCTCGCGCTGTTCGTCGGCGCAGTCTCCTATGAGGAGTCGATCCAGACCCGGCACATGGGCCCGACGGTCGAGGACGCGCTCGCGTACGTCGAGCAGGTCCACGACTACTTCGCCGCGCTCCCGGCCGATCGCTTCCCGTCGCTCGTCGCGATGGCGAGAGACCTGACCGCGTTCGAGGAGGAGCCCGACGCCCGCTTCGAGTTCGCGCTCGACGTCAACGTGCAGGGGATCGCGGCGATGGCCGCACGAGCCGCCGGCCAGGGGGAGCCGGCGGATGGGACGCGCGCGCCCAAGCGCTGAGACGGTCTGGCGGCGGCGCCTGCTCGCGCTGGCGGCAGTGGCGCTGGCGGGGGTCGTCGTCGTGCTCGCCGCGCGCTGGATCGAGCGGCTCGTGCGCGGCTACGACCCGCGCGGCGCCGACGTCGAGCACGTCGTCGTCCACAGCCGCCTGCTTCACCGCGACCTGCGCCAGACGCTCGTCGCGCCGGCCGGCGGCAGCAGAGGCCGGCCGCTGCTCGTCTTCCTGCATGGGCGCGAGGACGGCGGCGACGGCGAGGACTCCAACCTCTCCGACGAGCTGTTCGCCGCGCTGGCCCGGCTGGGCCGCCGGGCGCCCGCGATCGCGTTCCTCAACGGCGGCACCTCGTCGTACTGGCACGATCGCGCGGGCGTGCCGTGGGGCAGATACGTGCTCGACGAGGCGATCCCCGCCGCCGCACGGGCGCTTGGCACCGACCCGCGGCGGGTCGGATCGGCGGGATCTCGATGGGCGGCTTCGGCGCCTTCGACCTCGCACGGTTCGCGCCAGCGCGCTTCTGCGCCGTCGGCGGCCACTCGGCGGCGATCTGGGAGCGCGGCGGCGACACGGCGGCCGGCGCATTCGACGACGCCGAGGACTTCAGCCGCAACGACCTGATCGCGCTCGCGCACAGCGACCCGGGCCTCTGGCGCGGGATCCCGCTGTGGATCGACGGCGGAAGCGACGACCCCTTCCGCGCCGGCGACGACGCATTCGCCGCGGCGCTCACGGCCGGCGGCGACGACGTCCAGCGCCACACCTGGCCGGGCGCCCACACGAGCGCGTACTGGCACGCCCACATCGGGCGCTACCTCGACTTCTATGCGCGGGCGCTGGCGCGTTGCGGGCGCTGAGCGCGCTCAGCGGCGCACGCGCTCAGCGGCGCGCAGCTCGCGCTCCAGCGGCGCACGCGCCCAGCGGCGCGCAGCTCGCGCTCAGCGGCGCTCAGCGGCGCTCAGCGGCGCACGCGCTCAGCGGCGCGCCCACCAGACGGCGATGAAGTCGGCGAGCTGGCTTCCGCGGTGGAGGAAGCCGCGCAGCGTCTTGCCGGTCGCGCGATGTGTCAGCGCGAGCTCGACCTCCTGGACGCGGTAGCCGGCGCGGACCGCGTCGACCGTCATCCCGATCTCCATCCCGAAGCGCGGTGCGAACGGCAGGACCGCGGCGAGCGTGTCGGCGCGCAGCGCCCGCTGGCCCGAGATCGGCGCCTCGGTCACCAGCCCGCTGCGCTGCCTGATCGCCCAGCGCGCAAAGCCGACAGCCAGCCCGAAGCCGCCGCCGACGCGGCGCGCGAAGGCGGCGACGGCAAGGTCAGCCTCGCCGCTGCGAACGGCCTCGACCAGCTGGGCGAGCGCGTCTGCGCTGGCCGCGAGGTCGCCGTCGCAGAGCAGGACGACCGGCGCCTCGCTGCTCCCCTCGTCGTTGCGCGCGGCAGGCGGAGCGTCGGCGGGTGCGCTCGCGGCCGCAGCGCGCCGCTCGGCTTCGATCCCTTCCAGCAGCCGCCGCGCCCCCAGCGTCGCGGCACCGCCCTTGCCGACGTTGCGCTCGCTGCGGACGACCTCGACGCCGTGGGCCGCAGCGACTTCGGCGGTGCCGTCGGTCGAGCCGTCGTCGGCGACGATGACCCGCGCGCCCGGGAAGACGCGCGCGAGGGCGGCCAGCGTCTGCGGCAGGCGGTCGGCCTCGTTGTGCGCCGCGATCAGCACGGCAGTGCCGGACCCGACGGCTGTCGGGGCGGATGCGGGCGGTTGGGGGGAGCCGTCGTGCCTCATCAGTCGGGGCGGATATTGTGGCGGCCCTCGGAGCCGACTGCGGCGCCGTTCCCGTTCGCGATCGTCGTAGGAGGTCACCGTGGCTGACGTCGAGGCCCACATCACCGGCACTGTCTGGAGAGTCGAGGTCGAGGTCGGCGACACGGTCGACGAGGGCGACACCGTCGTCATCCTCGAGTCGATGAAGATGGAGATGCCGGTCGAGGCCGAGGATCCCGGCGTCGTCAAGGAGATCCGCTGCGCCGAGGGCCAGGCGGTCTCCGAGGGCGACACGCTGGTCGTGCTCGAGTAGCCCGTGGACCCCTCCCCCTCCCCCGACGACGTCCCGACCGAGGGCGGGCGGCTGCTCGTCAGCGAGCCGGCGCCCGGCGTCGTCCAGCTGACGGTCTCCAACCCCGCCAAGCGCGGCGCGCTCGACGCCCCGCTGCTCGACGCGCTCGCGCGCACGCTGCCCGAGCTCGACGCGCGCTGTCTGCTGCTGACGGGCGAGGGGCGCTCCTTCTGCGCCGGCTACGACATCGGCTCGCTGATGACCGAGGGCTATGACGACAGCGACGGCCACCCCTTCCAGGCGGCGCTGAGCGCAGTCGAGCACTACCCGTATCCGGTGCTGGCGGCGCTCAACGGCTACGCGATCGGCGGCGGCCTCGAGCTGGCGATCACCTGCGACCTGCGGATCGCGGCGGCTGGAGTCGAGGTCGGGATGCCGCCGGCGAAGCTCGGCGTCGTCTACAACCACGCCGGGATCAACCGCTTCGTCACCGCGATCGGCGCGGCGCGCACGCGCGAGCTGTTCCTCACCGGCCGCCGGGTCGACGCCGAGACAGCGGAGCGCTGGGGCCTTGTCAACACGGTCGTTGACGGCAGCCAGCTGGCCGACGCGGCGCTGGAGCTGGCGAGCGAGATCGCCGCGAACGCGCCGCTGTCGCTGCGCGGCAACAAGGCGGCGATCTCCGCAGTCACGCGCGCGGCCGGCGCGCTCGACCCCGCGACCGCCGCAGCGCTCGACGCCGAGCGGCGCGCCGCCTTCCTCTCCGACGACCTGCGCGAGGGCCTCGCGGCGTTCGCCGAGAAGCGCCCTCCGGCCTGGCAAGGGAAGTAACGCGCCCAAGAACAGCGCCGGACGCACCGGGCTTTGGTGCAAGCAGACGCTCGCTTCGCCAGGGCTTTCATCTCGAAAACCCGCAACGTGCGGGAAAACATGCTGTCCGACGGTGTCCATAACCTCGTTTGCACCATGATCGAGATCGAGGCACGGCTGGACGAGCTGGAACATCTTGGCCTCGGGCGCAGGACGCGCCTCGTCAGCGGGCCACAGGGCCCGCGCGTCGTGCTCGACGGCAAACCGGTCCTGCTGCTCTGCTCGAACAACTACCTCGGCCTTGCTGATCATCCGGCCGTGCGGGAAGCGGCCGCTGACGCGGCGATGCGCTGGGGCGTCGGCGCAGGCGCATCGCGCTGCGTCTCGGGCACGATGACGATCCACCGCCGGCTGGAGGAGCGGATCGCCGCCTTCTCGCGGCGCCAGGCGGCGCTGCTGTTCGGCTCCGGCTATCTGGCCAACGTCGGCGTCGTCTCGGCGCTCGCGCGCGCCGGCGACGTCGTCTTCTCCGACGAGCGCAACCAGGCGGCGATCATCGACGGCTGCCGCCTCTCCCGCGCTGACGTCTTCATCTACGAGCACGGCGACGTCGAGCACCTCGAATGGGGCTTGCGCGAGGCCGAGGGCCGCGGCGCGCTGATCGTGACCGACGGCGTCTTCGGCCTCGACGGCGGCGTGGCGCCGCTGCCCGAGCTGGTCGAGCTCGCCAACCGCTACGACGTCCGCCTCGTCGTCGACGAGTCCCACGGCGTCGGCACGCTCGGCCCGGGCGGCCGTGGCGCGGTCGCGGAGGCCGGCTGCGAGGACGGCGTCGACCTGATCGTCGGCACGCTCGGCACCGCGCTGGGCTCCTACGGCGCCTACGTCGCCTGCGACCAGCAGATGGCGAGATACCTCGTCAGCGTCTCGCGCGCGCTGATCCACTCAACCGCGCCCTCCCCGCCCGGGGTCGCCGGCGCGCTCGCGGCGCTGTCGCTGCTGGAGGAGCAGCCGCGTCGCGTGGAGAAGCTCCAGGCGAACGTCGAGCTGCTGCGCGACGAGCTCGCGGCCAGCGGCTTCGAGATCGATCCCGGCCCGCGCACGCCGATCGTCAGCCTTGTGCTCGGCGACGCGAAGCTCGCGACGCGCGTCTGCGAGAAAGCGCTCGATCGCGGCGTCTTCGCCCAGCCGCTGCTGCCGCCGCAGGTGCCCGATGGAACGGCGCGGCTGCGGCTTGCCGTGATGGCCTCGCACAGCAAGAGCGAGCTGCGCGACGCGACGCGGGCGCTCGCGCAGGCAGTGAAGGCCGCGGGCGCGCGGCCCGAGCAGCTGCGCCCGCAACTGCACGAGCAAGTCGGGCTCGACGATGACTTCCTCCCGGCTGCCGCGCCGATCGCCGCGCGCGTCGCCTCCGCCTCCGCCGCGGCCGCGGCCGCTCCGGGCGTCTCAGGCCCCAGCCAGCCGGCGCCGACCCGCAACGCCGCGCTGTGGGACGACGGCGACGGCGAGCTGTGGGTCGAGCGCCGCGCGCCGCAGCCGGCCGCCGGCCGACCGTTCGACGGAGAGCTTGACCGCCCGCCGTCACGCCGCCGCCGCGAGCGGTCGGCCGTCGACGCAGAAGCAGACGCTCAAGGCATCTTCGACGCTGAAGCCGCCGGCGCGCTCGTCGAGCACGCCGCCTGAGCGGCTCGTCTCGATAAAGACGCGCGCCCGGCGGGGGCACCGGGCGCGCGGGGCGGGAACTGCGATGGGTGGGGGAAGTCGGATGGGGCGGGATCTGCGCGTAGCTTCCTCCCACCCCGTGTCTTGTATGCACTCATCTGGCGGTCAGCCGACGCTCAGCTAGGCATAAGAAACGGGTAAGCCGGAGCACCGGTGCGACACGCCAGTCGCAGCCTGTTACACCGAAGTACCATCGTCGCGATGACCCCGGCGATAGACCTCAACGGCATCTCCCTCTGGCGCTGGGACGCCGAGCGCCAGGTCGAGCGGCACCTGCTGCGCGACGTCGACTGGACCGTCGGGCGTGGCGAGCACTGGGCGCTGCTCGGTGCCAACGGCGCCGGGAAGACGACGCTGATGAACGTTGCGGGCGCGGTCACCCATCCAAGCGAGGGGACCGCCGACGTGCTCGGCCATCGGCTCGGCCACGTCGACCTGCGCGAGCTGCGCCAGCGGATCGGGCTGGTCGAGGCGAGAACCGGCCGCGCCTTCCGTGAGCGGCTCACGGCCGAGCAGGTCGTCCTGACCGGCGCGACCGGCACGATCGCCCTGCGCCACCACCGCATCGGCGACCCCGAGCGCGCCCGAGCCCGCGACCTGTTGCAGCGGTTCGGCTGCGCCGACAAGGCCGACCGTCCCTACGACAGCTGCTCCCAGGGCGAGCGCCAGCGGGTCCTGCTCGCCCGCGCGCTGATGCGCCGGCCGGAGCTGCTGCTGCTCGACGAGCCAGCGACCGGCCTCGACCTGCCCGGCCGCGAGGCGCTGCTCGCCGCCGTCGCGACGATTGCGCGCGAGGAGCCCGAGACGGCGACCGTCACCGTCACGCACCACGTCGAGGAGCTGCCGGCCTCGACCACCCACGCGCTGCTGCTGCGCGACGGCGTCGTCGTCGCCGCGGGCCCCGCCGAGCAGACGATCAGCTCGGGCCCGCTGTCGGACTGCTTCGCGACCGAGGTCCGCGTCGACCGCGTCGGGGGCCGCTGGCTGGCGCGGGCGGAGGCGGCTTGGTGAGGGCGAATCCGCGCGCAGAGCGGTTGACTCGCTTGGAACAGCTCGCCCAGGGGCTCGCGCTTGCGGCCTGGGTGCGACCATGGTGAGCAGCACCACCCTGTCCGACGCGGACGCACTGCGGCGCGCCCGCGCCGCGATCGAGGAGTGCGGCTGGCAGGCAGCGACGATGGAGCGGCTGGCGAGCGCGCTCGGCGTCTCGCGGATGACGCTGCATCGCCGCGGCGTCCGTCGCGAGGACGTGCTCGCGGCGCTCGGCACGTTGCTGGAGGACGACTACCGGCGAGCAGTGTGGCCGGCGCTGACGGCGCCCGGCAGCGGCCGCGAACGGCTGGCGATCGCGCTCGCCGGCCTCTGCGACGTGACTGAAGAGAACCTCACGCTGCTGGCCGCGCTCGACAGCGCCGAGCGCGACCTGATCTTCCACGAGGGGAGCAGCGGACCGCAGTCAGGCGGTGTGCTGACGCAGGCGGTCTTCACCGAGCCGCTGCAGGCGCTGCTGCGCGACGGCGCGAACGACGGGACGCTCGCGCCCGGCGACGACGTCGAGGAGTGCGCGACCGTCCTCTTCAACCTGCTGGCATGGACGTATCGCCACCTGCGGCTCGCCCATCGTTGGCCGCCGGAGCGAGCGGCTCAGGCAGTGACATGTCGCGCGCTGCAGAGCGTGTCGGCATGACCTCGGCCGGCAGCGCCAGCCGCAGCAGCGCGCCGCCGTCCGGCGCCGCGTGCGCCGTCGCCGTGCCGCCGTGCAGCTCGGCGACCTGACGGACGATCGCCAGCCCAAGGCCCGAGCCGGGCATCCCACGCGCGGCCGGCGCGCGGTAGAAGCGCTCGAAGACATGCGGCAGGTCGGCGGCCGCGATTCCCGGCCCGCGGTCGCGCACCGCCAGCTCGCCGCCGCGCAGCGTCACCGTCACCTCGGCGCCGATCGGGCTCCACTTCGCCGCGTTGTCGAGCAGGTTCGCGATCGCGCGATCCAGCCGCGCCGGCACCCCGCGCACGATCGAGGGCTCCAGCTCGGTCGCGAAGACCGGCGCGCCGGGGCGGCGCCGCGCGCGCGTCACCGCCTCCTCGACGAGCAGGTCGATCCGCACGTCCTCGACCGCCACCGCCGACTCCTCCTCGCGCGCCAGCTCGACGAGGTCGCCGACGAGCGCGCCGAGCTCGTCGAGCTGCTCGACGACATCAGCGAGCAGCCGCGAGCGCTCCTCCTCGGGCAGCCCGGCCGGCAGGGCGAGCACCTCGATGTTCGTGCGCACGGAGGTCAATGGCGTGCGCAGCTCGTGTGAGGCGTCCGCGACGAGCTGGCGCTGGCGCCCGACCGACGCCTCCAACGCCCCGAGCATCGCGTTGAACGAGCGCGCGAGCCGGGCGATCTCGTCGCCTTCGTTCTCCCCCGTCCGACCGCCCCGCCCGCCCGCGCTGGGCCCGAGGTCGATGCGGCGGCTGAGGTCGCCGGTCTCGCCGACGTGCTCCACCGCGCTCGTCAGCTGTCTCACCGGCCGCAGCGCCGTGCGCGCGACGACCAGCCCGAGGCCGGCCGCGAGCGCGATCCCCGCGGCGCTGACGAGCGCCAGCACGAGCGCGAGCCGGTCGAGCGTGCGGTCGACCTCGGTCAGCGGTCTCGCGACTTGGATCGCGAAGCCGGGGAGCCCGCGCAGCGGCATCGTGTAGACGCGCACCGCCGTGTCGTCCACCCGGGCGTCTGCGAAGAACGGCCCGTGCGTGCCCGCCGCGACGGCGCGCGTCGCCGCCGTCACCGGCAGCTGTGGCTCGTCGGGAGCGCCGTCGCCGCCGGCGTCCGCCTCGTCGCGCGGGAGCACGCGCGCGCCTGAGTCGTCGACGAGCGCGAGGTAGGTCGTCTGCAGGCCGAGCGCGTCCCTCGGCGCGAGCAGCCGGCGCACCCTCGCCTCCGGCCCGGCGCCGGCCCCGGCGCCCGAGACGAACATGCGCAGCCCCCCGCTCGCGAGCGGGATGCGAGCGATATCGGCCGTGTGGCCGGCCTGCTGGAGGTCGTCGTCGACCGTGCCGCGCAGCTCGCCGCGCACGACGACGTAGACGATCCCCGACGCCAGCACGATCGCCACGGCGACGGCGGCCGCCGCGACGAGCGCCAGCCGGCGCCGCAGCGTCATCGCTCGCGCAGCACGTAGCCGACGCCGCGGACCGTGTGGATCAAGCGGGCCTCACCGCCGGCCTCTGTCTTACGGCGCAGGTAGCCGACGTAGACCTCCAGCGAGTTGGAGGTCGAGCCGAAGTCGTAGCCCCAGACATGCTCGAAGATCACGCTGCGCGGAAGCACCTGACGAGGATGCCGCATCAGCAGCTCGAGCAGCAGGAACTCGGTCCGCGTCAGCTCGATCTCGCGCTCGCCGCGGCGGACCTGATGCGCAGCGGGATCGAGCGCGAGGTCACCGAAGCGCAGCAGCTCGCGCTCGTCGGCGCCGGTGCGGCGCAACAGCGCGCGCAGGCGAGCGCTCAGCTCCTCCAGCGCGAACGGCTTGACGAGGTAGTCGTCGGCGCCGGCGTCGAGCCCGCTGACGCGGTCTTCTATCTGGTCGCGGGCGGTCAGCATCAGCACCGGCGTTCGGTCGCCCGCGGCGCGCAGGCGGCGACAGACCTCGAGCCCGCCGAGCGCTGGCATCAGCACGTCGAGCACGACCGCGTCGGCAGCCGTGGCGCTGAGCGCGTCGAGCGCCTGCTGGCCGTCAGCGGCGAGCGCGACCTCGTAGCCCTCGAGCCGCAGCGCACGATCCAACGCGTTCCGTACCGCAGGCTCGTCGTCGACCACGAGGATGCGCATCGCGAGCACGATGTACCAGCAAGCTGAAGCCCTTCTAAGAGGCAGCGGTGACGGAGCGATCCCATTCCGTTAGGTAGGCGTAGCGATGAACGGGGTGCTGGAAGCCGAACGGCTGGAGCGGATCCGCGACCACCACGCTGCCGCTCGCGCTCTCGCTGCCGAGCTGCGAGAAGCCTCAGCGCGCTGCTTGAGTGGCGCGCTCGCATCTCGGAGGCTTGTCCAGAGCGCTCAAGCGCGGTCGGCGCGGCGCCGATCCCCGGGCCATGCCCCGACGCCCGCTCCTCGCACTTCTGACGGCGGTCGCGTTGCTCGCTGCCGTCCCGGCCTCCTCGCACGCCGCCACCGTTCCGGCGGCCGGCAGAGGCCCCGCCGCCCGCGCCGCCGACGACAGCACGAGCGCGCTCGACCCGACGACCGACGACGGCTCCTGCAGCGACGACCCGGACGTCGACCTGCCAGCGTGCGGCGAGGACTGGAGCGACGAATCTGACGACAGCGGGAACGACGGCGCCATCTGCGACGACACGTCCGACTTCTCCGAGGACGGCAGCGGCGACCTCTCCGATGACGGAGGCGACGTCACCAACGATGGCGGCGACAGCTCCGACGACGGCTCTGACCCGAGCTCTGACGCCGGCTCCGACGTGGGCGATGACGACGGCGGCGACGTCGTCGACTGCGGCGACGACAGCAGCGACGACGACGCCCCGATCGTCAGCTCGTTGCGCGCCGCGCTCGCCGGCGGCGTCAGAGGCAAGGTCAACGTCAGCTTCGAGCTCGACGGGCCCGGCATGATCGACCTGACGCTGACCCGCTTGGCGCCGGGCACCCAGCACGGCAAGCGCTGCCTCGTCTCGCATGCGGCCGCGAAGAAGGCGACGGCGACCTCGGCGGACGTGAAGCGGGCGAAGGGCGCCGCGAAGAAGGGCGTCGGCGCCAAGCACGCCAAGCCGGGCAAGGCCTGCACGAAGGTCGTCCCCGTGCGCGGCAGCGTCAGCTTCGACGGCGACGAGGGCGTCAACGTCACGACGATCCACCGCCGCTTCAACGGGGTCCTTTGCTCGGCGGCAGCTACCGCCTCACGGCAACGCCCGAGCTCGACGGCGGGGCGAGCGCGACGACCTCGTTCTCGCTGCCCGCTACGAGACGCTGACGCGCGCCGGCCCTATTTTCTCCCGTCGGCCGCGACGTGCAGGATCGAGCCGTCGATCAGCCACTCGACCGGGGCGCGGTCGTCGGTGTAGACCTCGCCGCCGCTCAGCCCCGGCGAGACCCGCGCCGCGGTTTGCAACGCCGGAGCCCGCAGGTCGGATGGGAGGTCGGGCAGCGCGTCGCGGATCGAGCGGCCTGACAGCGGCGCCTCGCTCGCGATCAGGATCGTGTTCGTCGGCTGGCTCGGGTCGCGCGCGACAGTCGCGAAGACCGACCCCATCGTCGCGGTCAGCGCCTTCTCCAGCGCGTTGGACTGCTCGAGGTGGCCGACGTTGACGAGCACCGCCCCGCCCGGGTTGAGGTGCTCGCGCACGAGCTCGAAGAACTCGTGCGTGGTGAGGTAGAACGGCACGTACGGCTGGCGATAGGCGTCGACGAAGACCGCGTCGAACCGTCTCGTCGACGCGCGCAGCCACGGCCGTGCGTCGGCGGTGTGCAGGCGGACGTTCGGCGCGTCGCGCGCGTTGAGCCCGAACAGCTCGTGCGCGAGCTTGTTGAGCGCGCCGTCGAGCTCGACCCCGTCGACCCGCGTCGCTGGGAAGTAGTGGCCGTACTGGCGCGCGGTCGTGCCGGCGGCGTCGCCGAGGATCGCGACCGAGCGCAGCGGCCGACCCTCCGGTCGCGCGGCGAACGGCAGCGTCAGGAACTCGTCCCAGTAGTTGCCGGTCAGCCACTGCCCCGGCGTGTAGACGGAGTGGATGGCCTGCCCCTCGTTCAGCTCCAGCTGCCGCTGGCCGTCGGGCAGCTCGAGTACGCGCGCGTACTGGTAGTCGGTCTCCTTCTCCCAGATCACTCTGCCGTCGCCGGTCGCCTTCACCGTCCCGACCGGCAGCGCGATCAGCAGCCCGATCGCGACCGGCGCAAGGCTCCAGCGCCGCCTGCCGATCGCCGCCACCGCGACGATCGCGAGCGCGAGCGCGAAGAAGAGGAAGGTCCGCCGCGTGCCGAGGAAGGGGATCAGCAGCAGCGAGCTGAGAAAGGTCCCGGCGAGCGAGCCGAGCGTCGAGATCGCGTACAGCCGCCCGACCGTTCTGCCGGCGTCCTCGACCCGCGCGAGCGCGAGCTTGGCGACATACGGCGAGACGGTCCCGATCACCGCCATCGGCCCGGCGAGCAAGACGAGGACGGCGAGCAGCGAGCCGACGAAGGCGCCCGCCGAGACGGTGTCGAGCGCGTTCACCGAGGCGCGCAGGAACGGCTCGGCGACGAACGGCAGCACCGCGAACAGCGCCGACCCGAGCAGCAGGATCTGCGCCAGGCGGGTCAGCGACGGGTCGCGATCGGCGAGCCGCCCGCCAAGCCAGTAGCCGGCCGACAGCGCGACGAGCACGACACCGATCGTGTTCGCCCAGATCAGCGTCGAGTCGCCGAACCACGGCGCGAGCAGGCGAGCGGCCGCGATCTCACCGCCCAGCGACGCAGAGCCGGCGACGAACGTGAGCGCATAGATGCGGCGGGTGGGCACCTCGCCACAGCCTAAAACAGTGACGGCCCCCCGGCCGCTGTCCGTGAAAGACCCGCCGCGTCGCCGTCAGCCCGTGGGGGCGTGCGAGTCAGTCCTCGTACGGGACGAAGTCGCGCTTGCGCGCTCCGCAGACGGGGCAGAACCACGTCTCCGGGATGTCGTTGAAGGCGGTTCCGGGTGGGATCCCGCCATCGGGATCGCCGTCCTCAGGGTCGTAGATGAACCCACAGGACTCGCAGATCCACTTCTGTGAGGTCTGGGTAGCGCTCATGACGACACGGTACCGCGCAAACGGTAGGGTGCGACTCATGGAGCGTCACCCAGGGCTGGGGCCAGGCGAAGAGGTTAACGAGGGCGCCGTCGCGACGCCGCGAACCGCTGCCAGCGTGATCGTCGTGCGCGGCGGGGACAGCGGGCTGGAGCTGCTGCTCGTGCAGCGCACCCACGCCGCCCGCTTCATGGCCGGCGTCTGGGTCTTCCCCGGCGGCGCGGTCGACCCCGCCGACGGCGACCTCACCGACCCGTACGGCCTGCAGTACGCGCTGCGCTCCGCGGCGCTGCGCGAGGTCGCCGAGGAGGCTGGCGTCCAGCTGTCCGACGAGACGCTCGTCCCGTTCTCGCGCTGGATCACGCCCGCGCACCTGATGACGCGCTTTGACACGTGGTTCTTCGTCGCCGCCGCGCCGCGCGGCGCCGAGGCGAGAGTCGACGGCCAGGAGTGCATCGACTCGCGCTGGACGACGCCGGGCGCCGCGCTTGCCGCGCACGCCGCCGGGCAGCTTCCGCTCGTCTTCCCGACGATCAAGCACCTCGAGCAGCTGCGCGCCTTCACGACCGCGAACGAGCTGCTGCAGTACGCCTACAACGTCGAGATCGAGCCGATCGAGCCGCGGATGGTCAACGGCTCCGACGGCCTCAACGTGCTGCTGCCCGGCGACCCGGGCTACGACGGCGCCGGCTACCCGTAGCGAGCGCCGCTGCGGGACTGCGCGACTGCCGCGGTCGCGGCGCGCCGGCCGCATCGCCGAGCAGGCCGTGAAAGCGCGTCCGCTGCGCTAGCGTTTCGCCCATGGCCCACCCAACTCAGACCGCGATCGGCACCTGGAGCGGTGGCCGTTTCATGCACTTCGGCGAGCCGGTCGAAGACGACCGCCTCGTCGCGCTGCTGCGCCCCGACCCGATCTCCGCGGGCGCCGGCATCCACACCGTGATGACGGCCGACGCCTACGGCGCCGGTGACGCTGACCGCCTGCTCGGCTCGACGCTGAAGGGCCTCGCGCGCGAGGAGTACGTGCTCGTCGGCGCCGTCGGGCACGACTTCTACGAGGGCGAGCGCGAGGGCGCGAAGGGCTTCCCGCGCTTCACCGACCCGCGCCTGCGCGGACCTGAGGCGTACGCCGACTATCTGCGCCACGCGACCGAGGCGTCGCTCGAGCGCTGCGGCGTCGACCGCTTCGACCTGCTGCTGCTGCACAACCCGGACAAAACCGGATATCAAAGCGAGGCGGTCTGGGATGGGATGGCGGCGCTGCGCGACGCCGGGCTGACCGACCTGATCGGCGTCGCCCCCGGTCCGGCCAACGGCTACACGCTCGACCTGATCGACTGCTTCGAGCGCTTCGGCGACCGGATCGACTGGGCGATGGTGATCCTCAACCCGCTCGAGCCGTGGCCCGGCGAGCTGGCGCTGCCAGCCGCCGCGCGCCATGACGTCCAGCTGATCACGCGCGTCGTCGACTACGGCGGCCTGTTCGGCGGCGACCTGCGCGACGTCGACACGCTGCGCGAGCACGACCACCGTCGCTTCCGCCCGGCCGGCTGGGTCGAGCGCGGCCTCGCGCGGATGGAGCGGATGCAGGCGATCGGCGCCCGTCACGGCCTTACGCCGCTGCAGCTCGCCTGCCAGTGGAACCTCGCGCACGAGCAGGTCCGCTGCGTCGCGCCGACGCTGTTGCAGGAGGCCGGCCCGGAGGCCGTCCCGGTCGAGCGCAAGCGCGAGGAGCTGGCGGCGCTGCCGTCAGAGGTCGTGCTGAGCGCCGATGAGGTCGAGCAGCTGCGCGAGATCGGCGACAACACCGGCTCGATGGCGCTGAAGGGCGCCGCGACCGCCCACGAGGGCCCGGCGCTCGCCGACCGCTGGTCGATCGACGCGCCGCTGCTCGAGCTCGCCGCGCGCTGGGAGATCGACCCGGCGACGGACCTGGCGCAGCGCTAAACGCTGTTCCAGAAGTCGAGGCCCATGTTGTTCAGCAGGTTCTGGGCTTCGACGTTGAGGCGGAAGAACTCGCCCGTCCAGATCAGCACGCCCATCGCGATCAGGACGGCGCCGCCGATCCCGATCACCAGGCCGTAGTGGCGCTTGATGATGCTGAACGCGGTCGTCATCCGCCCGAAGGCGACCGCCGTCAGCAGGAACGGGATCGCGAGGCCAGCCGAGTAGAAGGCGAGCAGGATCGCGCCCTTGCTGGCCGACTGCGACAGCGCCGCCGTGCTGAGGATCGCGCCGAGCGTCGGCCCGATGCACGGCGTCCAGGCGATCGCGAACGCCGCGCCGACAAGCATCGGCCCGCCGCGCCCGGCACGCTGCATCAGCCCGCTGACGTGGAACTCGCGGTTGAGGTTCGTCACGAACGGCGCCGCGAGGAAGAAGACGCCGAGCACGATGATCACGCCGGCTGAGACCTTCTGCAGCGTCTCGCGGTGCTCCTGCAGCGACGCGCCGATCGCCGTCGCCGAGAGGCCGAGCAGGATGAAGATCGTCGAGAAGCTGAGCACGAACAGCAGGCTCGGCCCGAGCACCTGGCGGATGCTGCCCCTGTCGCGCGCCTGGTCCGGCCGCACGCCGGCGACCGTCGAGATGTAGCCGGGCACCAGCGGCAGCACGCACGGCGACAAGAACGAGACCAAGCCGGCGATCACAGCCAGCGGAATGCCGACACCGTTGGCGCTAGCGGGATCCATCGCGGGACATCGTACCTGTGCGTCGCCGCGCGACGGTCGCTCGGTGGCCGCCCGGCGCGACTGGCCCGGGTGGCGCAGCCCAGCAGCCCCGTCTGTCCGCTGCGACGCGTCGACCCGGTGGTACGTTGCGGCGAGCGACTGAAGGAGAGGATCGACATGGCCACTGCCGTCCGCACGCTGCGGAACTTCATCGACGGCCAGCACGCCGACCCCGTCGAGGGCAGCACCGAGCCGGTGCTCAACCCCGCCACCGGCGAGCAGATCGCCCAGGCACCGCTGTCGAGCGCGCAGGACGTCGATTGCGCCGTCGCCGCCGCCCGTCGCGCCTTCGACGGCTGGTCGGAGATGACGCCCGGCGAGCGCTCGCTGGCGCTGCTGCGCATCGCCGACGCCGTCGAGGCGCACGCCGACGAGCTCGCCGAGTTGGAGGCGGTCAACGCCGGCAAGCCGATCGAGGCGGTCAAGAGCGACGAGATTCCTGTCGTCGCTGACAACCTGCGCTTTTTCGCCGGCGCCGCGCGGATGCTCGAGGGGAAGTCCGCGGGCGAGTACATGAGCGGCTACACGTCGATGGTGCGGCGCGAGCCGATCGGCGTGATCGGACAGATCGCGCCGTGGAACTACCCGCTGATGATGGCCGGCTGGAAGGTCGGCCCGGCGCTCGCCGCCGGCAACACGGTCGTGCTGAAGCCCGCTGAGACGACGCCCGTGACGACGCTGCGGCTCGCCGAGATCGCCGCGGAGTTCCTGCCGCCGGGTGTGCTCAACGTGATCACGGGCCATGGCGACCCGGCTGGCCAGGCGCTCGTCACCCATGCCGACGTCGACATGGTCTCGCTGACCGGCTCGGTCGAGACCGGCAGATGGATCGCGCGCGCCGCCGCCGACACGCTCAAGCGCGTCCACCTCGAGCTCGGCGGCAAGGCGCCGGTCGTCGTCTTCGACGACGCCGACCCCGCAGCAGTTGCCGAGGCGATCGCCGGCGCTGGCTACTACAACGCCGGCCAGGACTGCACCGCCGCGACGCGCGTGCTCGCCGGCGGCAGCGTGTATGACGAGCTCGTCGCGGGCCTCTCCTCGCAGGCGCAGGGGTTGGTGATCGGCGACACGCTGGCGCCCGACACGACGCTGGGCCCCGTCAACTCGGCCCGCCAGCGCGAGCGTGTCGCCGGCTTCCTCGACCGCCGTCCTAGCCACGCCGAAGTCGTCACCGGTGGGCGCGCGGCCGAGCGGCCCGGCTTCTACTACGAGCCGACGGTCGTCGCCGGCCTCCAACAGGGTGACGAGCTGGTCCAGCGCGAGGTCTTCGGCCCGGTCATCACGGTCCAGCGCTTCAGCGACGAGGACGAGGCGCTGAGATGGGCCAACGGAACGCCGTACGGGCTTGCCTCGTCGGTCTGGACGCGTGACGTCGGCCGCGCGCTGCGGATGTCGAAGGCGCTGAAGTTCGGCTGCGTCTGGATCAACGACCACATACCGCTGGTCTCAGAGATGCCGCACGGCGGCTTCAAGCAGTCGGGCTACGGCAAGGACCTGAGCCAGTACGGCTTCGAGGACTACACGCAGCTCAAGCACGTGATGGCGAACATCCAATAGACGGCCTCATGGCTGCCAAAAGCCCTCGATGAACGACCCGCCTTCGAGCGCGGCGAGGTGCCGCGTAGCGCGCAGAACGCTGACAGCTCGAGCGTATCCGTAGGCCTGACTCGTCCTTCGAACGCCCAGGCGGCGTTTCGCCGGGACGCTCTAAAACGGTGGAGGGGTCAGTCTCCACCGTCGCTCAGGTATTCGGCAGTACCTGGCGAGGCTTGAGCTGGATTCTGGCGGGTAAACGTGCCTCGCGGGCGCGGCGGCGCTCTCGACGGTGGCCGGAGAGCGGCGTCGTCGCGCCCCTCAACGACGAAGCGCTCCCGACCGCGGGTGTGGTCGGCGAAAGCTGACCGAGCCGCGGGGGGTCGGCAAATCAGTGCCAGATCCGGCGCGCGCAGCCGCGGGCGAGCCACGGATTTCTGGCGCGCGTTCCTGCGCCGTCTCAGGTCCGGCGCGGCGGTCCTCAGCGAATGGTGACGGGCGTCCCGGGCAGGCGGCTCCCGCCGATGCGGTGCACGAGCCAGTCGATCGCGTGATTGGAAAGGCGTATGCACCCGTGGCTGCGGGCGGATCCGAGCGGGTCGAGGAGGCTCCCGCCTCCCCGGCCGTGGATCCCGATCGTCCCGTTTCCGCCGTCGTAGCGCCGCAGCACGTCGCTGTGTCCCGTCAATGCGAGCACCCAGCTGCCGAGGAAGTCGTCTGGACGCCAGCGGACGGCGCGCACGACCGCGAACAGGCCACCTGGTGTCGGGGTGCTCGGCTTCCCGACGACGGCGCGTATGGCGCGAACGCGCTCCCCCGCCCGGACCAGGGTGAGGGCGCGTCGTCTCCTTGAGACGTCGATGCGCCACGGGGTCCGCTCGACGAAGAGCTTGGCGGCGTTGACCCAGCCGGCCGCGTGGTTCGGCCTCCAGCGCAGCCGGAGCCGCAACCAGCAGCGGGCAATCGCGACGCGCGGACGCGTCAAAACCAGCAGCCATGAGGCGTCCTTCGGCGCGAGCCAGCGCGAGGGACGCTTGCCCTTTCTGGGCAGCCGCTCGAACACCGCGGTGCGCGCTCGCACCTCGGCCCGCCAGGCGTCGAGGCGCCCCGGCGCCCCAACAGACGCTGCGCCCAGCCGGCTCGAGCAAACGGAACCGTCGGCTCGGGCGCTCGCGACCGGCAACACAGCGGCGGCCGCGAGCACCGACAACACGACGAGCAGAGCTCTCCGCATGCTCCACGTCGCCAGCGCGCGCATCAGCTCGCAGTCGGCGGGCTCGCTGGCCGGGTTCAACCGGTGACCGCCGGCGGAGGCGGGCGGTGCGCCGGCGGGCGGTGCGGCGCCGCCCTGGCGCGCACGACCGCGACGTCAAACGCTGGGGCGGCGTTCCCGGCCTCGGCGACCGCAGTATCCACCTGCAACCCCGCTCGCCTCACGAGCATCGTGGCGCGAACGGTCCGCTTCGCGGCCGGTGCGAGAATCCCGAGCCTCCACACGGCGGTGCCGTCGCTTCGGATCGAGCCACGGTGGCTCACGCGGACGATCCGGCCGCCGCGAGACGAGGTCTCGTGGAGGCTGACGGCACGCGTCGTCTGGCCGAGGTTCTCCACGGTGATCGTGATCGGCACCCGGTCACCCACGCGCGCCCGCGCGTGCATCCGCTTCGTGACCACCAGGCTCGGCGTGGCCGCTGCGTCCTCGCACTCGGGGATGTCGAGGTCAGGCGCGAGGCACTGGCTCGGCGGCGTGATACCTGGAGCGCTCGCGGACGACGCCCAGCGTCGACTCCCGGCGCCCCGGTGAGCCGCCAGCCGAACACGGCCATGCCCTCCGAGCCCGAGGGCTGGGGGCCGGTCGTCACACTCGCCGACGGGCTCGCTCCCGCGCGCGGCGTCAGCCATTGATGGCCTGGCTGCGCCTCCAGCGTCGCGGCGAACGCCCATCCGTTGGCCTCATGCCATCCGGTGTCGTCGGGAGCTCGCTCATACTTCGTGATCTCCAGAGAGGATCCGCACAGGCCGACGACGATCCGCGTGAGCGTGGCTCTCAGGTCGTTGAAGTTCGTCGCCAGCGTGTAGTCGGCCGTGGCGAAATCTCTGTGCTCGTCCGGGAACCGGTTCGTGCCGGAGATCGCCGCCAGACGGCGCTCTTGATCGCTCCCCGGGTGCCCGGCGGGCCCCACGCCGACGACAAACACGTGCGACCCGTTCCCGGACGGCGATGGGGAGATCGGAGAGGTCTTGAGCCCGTTGGCCGCTCTTACAGCTCGATTCAGCGCCGTTTGGTCGAATCCGCTGCCGGGTCCCCCGTTGCCGATGCCGGCCCCCTCGTTGTACCTATTGGGATCGCCGTCGGTCACAAATACGACAAGGTCCGCGGGGGCGACGCCGAACTGCGTGCTCACCCGGTTGACCTGCAGCAGACCGTCCTGCCAGTTCGTTGCGCCGTTCGGTCTGTATCTGTTGTTTATCCAATTCGTGAAGGTGCTGAGGTTGTCCGAGGTGACCTCTTGGTATGGGACGACGCCGTCACGCGCGGTCGTGGAAAACGCCGTGACCGCCGCCTGGATCCCTGTATCCGCGAGCGCTTCGACGAAGGCGTTGGCGGCGTTCTTCACATCCTGGGGTCGCGTCGAGAGTCGCAATCGAGCCTGACTCGTCCAGCACGAGCATCACCTTCAACTGCCCGCACTGCCCCTCAAGCCCCGGGTTGTCGGCCGACAGAGGGTCGGTCGGCCACGGCACCACCTGCGCGCGGGCTGCCGGAGCCAGCGCCACCGTCGCCAGAACGGCCGCGAGGCCGAAGGCGAGCCATCCGGCCCGCCAGAGATGGCGCCGGCGCACGTCGACTGCTGATTGAGCAATCCGACGCACTGAACCCCCGTTCGTCGCGGTCGGCTCCGGCTGCTTCCTCGCCGGCCCGGTCGGAGTCCCAATTTTTTGACCATAGGGCCAGCACGACGGAGGGTCAACGGATGCCACCGCTCGATGTCAGCCGATGGAACGCTGAGCAGATTCGCGGCGCCGCGAGGCGTCGCGCCAGGTGGGTCGGAGCGCAAACCACTTCGGTTCAGCTCGAGTGTGCGCCGGGAAACGTGGTCGCCGTTCGCGCGCGATCAACGAACGCACATGTCAAGCCCTTGGAGGAGGAGTCATGTTTCGACGTCCTGGTCGTCTGGCGGTGTTGCTCGCTGCCGTCTTGGTGGCGGGGCTGGTGAGCGCGGGCTCGTTCGCGGTCGCGCGAGACAAGGAGGATCACCACTCCGACCACGGGAAGGGATCGGGACAGCGCTGTGACGCGCGCTGCTCCGGCAAGCATTTCTCGGCGTGGGACGAGGAGTGGCTGATGATGTCGATTCAGGGGGACCGCTTCGAGATTCAGGGCGGCAACCTGGCCCAGCAGAAGGGCAGCTCACAAGCGGTCCGCGACCTTGGCGCGGTGCTGGTAAAGGACCACACCGAGTCCTTGGCCGACGCGGTCGAGCTGGCCCAGCGGCTCGGCATCGACGTTCCGTCGGGTCCCTCGCCGTCGCAGCAGTGGGAGCTGCGCACCGTCGCGAGCTTCTCGGGTAGAGATTTCGACCGCCGGTACGCCGACCTCGAGGTCCAGGACCACGTCCAGGACATCAGCGAGGCGCGAGACGAGGCCGGCAAGGGGTGCAACAAGGACGTCCGCCACACCGCCAAGGACGACATTCCGGTGCTGCAAAAGCACCTTGAGCTCGCACAGCACGCGCTCAACGGCGTGATCTGACCACGCGACTGGAGGAGCTGGCCGGCGCCTCGACAGCGCCGGCCCCCTTCGTCGAGGTCCTGAGTCGAACGCGGCTTGCGGAGGAGGGCTGATCGCCGTGCGAGTAGCACGACCCGCTGACGCGGATCAAGGTAGCCGCGATCGACGGCGCGATGCGCTGCCCCTTTTGGCCGGCCGCGTCGGGCGATCTCGTGAGAGGCGCGCCCGGATACGGCTGCCCGGCGCTCAAAAACGCTCAATAACAAAGTTCCGACGACCAATTCACCGTCACGGGGCGGTATGGACCGTCTCGGTCCGACGGTGGGGCCGAAAGCGCCGCGCCCGCTGCTGACAGTGAGGGTCGGTTAAGTCTGTTGCTGTGAGGCCGCGGGCTGCTTGGCGCCGAGGATCGAGAGGCTGTTGCGCCACACCGCCTCGATCTGGTCGGGCGCGTTGAGCAGTTTCGCGAACAGCACCTGGCCCTCGAGCTGGGCGACGACCGAGCGCGCTGCCTCGTGCGGGTCGGCGGGGGATGCGTCGCCGGCGTCGCGCGCCTGCACGATCACCTGCTCGATCATCGCGATCTGCTTGTCGAAGATCTCTTCCAACCGCGCGCGGATCTCTTCTGACTGCGTGCTCAGCTCGAGCGCGAGATTGCCGAACAGGCAGCCGACGACGGCGCCGCGGTCGCGCTTGCTCGCGTAGAGAGCCGCCTCGATCGCGGCGAAGACGTCGTGCAGCCGCTCCAGCGGCGGCCGCGGGGCGCTCAAGAGCTGCTCCCACTGCGCCCGCTGCTCGGCCCAGTGCTCGTCGATCACTGCGAGCGCGAGGGCCTGCTTGGAGTTGAAAAAGTAATAGAAGCTGCCCTTCGGGACGTCAGCCGCAGCGCAGATCTCAGCGACGCCGAGCGCGCTGTAGGCGCGTTGGACGAGCAGCGCGCGGGCGGCGGTCAGGAGCTTCTCGCGGGCGTCGCTGGACCGTGGCATGCGTTTGAGTATACGACCGGTCGTCTACTTGAGCTACCGTGCATAGGCGACCGGTCGTCTAGTGGTCCGGCCGTTTACACGCCATCCCATTCGAACGGAGCACGTCATGAGCACAAGTCAGAAAGTCGCCGTCGTCACCGGCGGCTCGCAGGGCATCGGCGCGGGCGTCGTCGCCGGCTATCGCAAGCTCGGCTACAACGTCGTCGCGACGTCGCGGTCGATCCCGCCCTCGGAGGACCCCCGCCTGCTCACTGTCCGCGGCGACATCGCTGACCCCGCGATCGCCGAGCAGGTGGTCGGCCTGGCGGTCGAGCGGTTCGGCCGCGTCGACGCGCTCGTCAACAACGCCGGCGTCAGCCTCGTGAAGCCGTTCGTCGATTACACGGCGGCTGACTTCGAGACGGTCATCGGCACGAACGTCGCCGGCTTCTTCCAGATCACCCAGCGCGCGATCGCCGAGATGCTGCGTCAGGGCGGCGGTCACGTGGTGAACATCACGGCGACGTTCGCCGACCGGCCGAGCTCTCGCTTCACCAACGTGCTCGCGTCGCTGACGAAGGGCGGGATCGCCGCGGCGACAAGCGCGCTCGCACTCGAGCACGCCAGCCGGGGCGTCCGTGTCAACGCGGTCGCACCTGGCTACATCGCGACTGCGATCTTCCCGCCGGAGACGCACGCGACGGTCGCCCCGATGGTCCCCCTCGGCCGCCTCGGCGAGGTCGACGAGATCGTTGACGCCGTCATGTACCTCGAGCAAGCGTCGTACGTCACCGGCGAAGTGCTGCACGTCGACGGCGGGACGATCGCGGGGCAGTGAGCCCGGCCCAGTCTCGGCGCGCTCGTCAACGATGAAGCTCCGCGAGCGTGCGGACCTGCGGGCCGCCGGGCCGCGCTGGCGGCGAACCGTGCCCATTCGCCCCCGGTTGTTAGGCGCGTTTGCAGTAGTTGGCGCGCACACGCCCTTACCTCCGCGGCCAGCGCGACCTTGCGGGGCTGATGACGTAAACGCGCCAAATGGGCGCGAACGCCTGTCACAGCTTGGGGCCAACGGCAAGTTAACCCCTGATGAGAGCGCCGGGGACCGTCTGTGAGATCGAGTACGGTCCCCACCTACCAACCCGGGCGACGGGGCTTGCGAGCAACTTTTCCTCGCAGGCCCCGTTGAACGGGTAGGAGCGACCACGTGGAAGCCTCATCGATCCCAGCGACGGCAACGATCGCCAAGCCCAAGACGGCTCGCGCCTCTGTCGCCGCCCCCCTTCTGCGCCTGCGCTCCGACGAGCAGCTCGTGAAGCTCTTCCGCGCCGGCAACGAGGACGCCTTCCGCACGATTCACGACCGTTACCGCGCACGCCTGTTTGCGTACACGCGTCAGATGCTGTCGGGCTCGAGGCAGGATGCCGAGGACGCGTTGCAAGACGTCTTCGTCCGCGCCTACGCCGCGCTGCGCGCGAACGACCGTGAGGTCTCGCTGCGCGCCTGGCTCTACCGCGTCGCGCACAACCGCTGCATCGACGAGCTGCGTCGTCCCGCGCCGCCGCCGCCTGAGGTCTTCGAGCAGATCCGCCCGCCGGCGAGCGACCCGATCGAGGAGACCGAGCAGCGCGAGTCGCTGCGGCGGCTCGTCGAGGACGTCCGTCGGCTGCCCGAGCAGCAGCGCTCGGCGCTGTTGATGCGCGAGATCGTCGGCATGCCGTACGCCGACCTCGCCGCCGCGCTCGACGTGACCGTCCCAGCCGTCAAGTCGCTGCTGGTACGCGCGCGGATGGGCCTCGCGCAAGCCGCCGAGGCGCGCGACACCGCTTGCGTCCAGATCCGTGAGGAGCTGACCGCCTCCCACGACCGCGGCGTCCGCTCCAGCGGCCTTGTGCGCCGCCATCTGCACGACTGCGCCGGCTGCCGCGCCTACAAGAGAGAGCTGAAGAGCGTCCAGCAGCGCTTCGCCGCGCTCGTCCCCGCCCTCGGCCCGCTCGCGCTCGTCGCGAAGCTGCTGGGGATCGGCGGTGGCGGCGGCGCGGCGGCCAGCGCGGGCGGCGGCGCCGGAGCTGCCGTGAGCGGCGCGGCGGCTGGTGGCGGCGGTGCGGCTGCTGCTGGCGGCGCGGCGGCTGCTGGCGGTGCTGCGGCTGGCGGCAGCGCCGGAGTCGCGGCGGTTGGCGCTGGCGCGGCGGTCGGCGGCTCAGCAGTGACCGCCGGCCATGTCGCAGCGGTCGTCGCGGCAGCGGTCGTCGCGGGCGGGGGCGCGGTCGAGGTCCATCGGACGCTCGTGCCGGCGCACCACCATCACGCCAAGCATGCTGCCGTGGTGCAGACCGTGAGACCGCAGTCGAGAATGACCTTCGCCGCGGCCGTCGCAGCGAACAGCCCGCACCTCGCTCCAGCCGCGCTGAGCACCCCGTCGAGAGCGCCGCCGCTGGCCGAGCACAAGCCGCTGGCGCCTCGAGCTCACGCTGCCGCGGCCAAGGCGACCGGCAGACAGGTGCGGATCAACGTCGTTGTCTCGACGCCGACCGACACGCGCGCATCGACGAGGCCCGCTCCGTCAACGGTCGTCCCCGTCAGCGTCAACGGCGGCGCAAGCGCGCCTGAGACGCCCGAAGCCTCCGAAGACGACCCGACTGCCACGACGCCGACTGACCCGACCGCCGCTGGCGACACGACCGACCCCGCCGGGAGCGGCGGGTCGACGACGACCAGCGGCGGCGACTCGAGCAGCGAAGGCTCGACGACGACCACGCCGATGACCGGGACCGACGGCGCAACGGCGACGACGGGCGCGACCTCGCAGACGCCCACCACGACGACGCCGACCGGCAGCAGCTCGACCCCGACGCCGACCGCTCCTCCGGTCGCCGCCACCCCTGCTGGCAGCTTCAACGGCGGCGCCTCCCCGGTCCCGGCGCACTAGCCGGCCTGGCGCTCACGCGGTTCGATAGCGTCGCGCGCCATGGATCCGCTGCTGCCGCCGCTTGACCACGAGGAGCTCTACGTGCGGCGCGGGCCGCGCTCGGGGCTGCCGACAATCGTCGCCGTCCACTCGACCGCGCTTGGGCCGGCGCTCGGCGGCTGCCGGATGTGGGCCTACGACGACCCGACGCTCGCCGCCCGCGACGCGCTGCGCCTGTCGCGCGCGATGACGTACAAGGCGGCCTGCGCCGACCAGCCGCTCGGCGGCGGCAAGGGCGTGATCGCCCTGCCTCCGGGCGTGAGGCTGACCGGTCGCCTGCGCCGCGACGCGCTGCTCGACTTCGGCGAGACCGTCGAGCAGCTCGGCGGCCGCTACGTCACCGCCGAGGACGTCGGCATCGGCAGCCGCGACATGGCGGTGATAGCGGAGACGACGACGCATGTCTCCGGTCTTGCGCGCAATCGCGGCGGCTCGGGCGACCCGAGCCCCTACACGGCGCTCGGCGTCGAGGCGGCGATGCACGCGACCTGCGCCGAGGCGTTCGGCGATGCCTCGCTGAAGGGCCGTTCGGTAGCTGTGATCGGCCTCGGCCACGTCGGCTCCCGCGTCGCGGCCCGCTGCGCGAGAGCCGGCGCGTCGCTGCTGCTCGCCGACGTCGATCCCTCCAAGCGCGCGCTCGCCGAAGAGCTCGGCGCGACCTGGACGACGCCCGCGGAAGCGCTGACGGCCAGGGTCGACGTGCTCTCCCCCAACGCGCTCGGCGGGCTGCTCGACGAGACGGTCGTGTCGCGCCTCAGATGCCGCGCGATCGCCGGCGCCGCCAACAACCAGCTCGCAACCGACGCTGTCGCGCCGCAGCTGGCCGAGCGCGGGATCGTCTGGGCGCCGGACTTCGTCGTCAGCGCCGGCGGGATCGTCAACATCGCCGTCGAGTTCGAGCGCAACGGCTACGACGCTGGCACCGCCCGCCGACGGGTCGGCGCGATCGGCGACACGCTCGCCGAGATCTTCGCCACCGCCCGCCAACGCGACACCACCCCGCTCGCCGCCGCCCTCACCCTCGGCGAGCAGCGGCTCGCGGCAGCTCGCACGGGCTGACCGCCCCGGCGGCTGGCGGCGGCACTCGCCGCGGGCCGCTCGCCGACGCTGCCGCCCGCCTGACGCCCGCTCGCCAGGCGGAGGACATCGGCTGCCGGCCGCCCGTCCCCCGCCGCTCGCCAAGGGCCGCTCGTCGACGCTGACGCCCGCCGGCTTACCGAGATGCGGTACGGTCGTCTGCGGGGAGCGATGCGATGTGGAGGAGCTGGACGACGTGGCGCGAGGGGTCGCCGCCGGCAGTCCGACCGGCGTCGTCGTGTCGTGGGCGGCGCTCGGGCCGGAGGTAGCGGCGAAGCTGCAGCCGGCCGTCGGCACGCTCGTCGAGGACGTGCTCGCCGCGGTCGCGCACGGCGACGTGCCGCATGGCTGGCTCGCCGGAAGCCCGAACACGCGCCACGGCGTCGAGCGTGGCCTGCGCGACCTGTTGCGCGTCGTCGAGACCGGCCCGCACGCCCAGCTGCCCGGACGGGACGTCTACTTCGGCTTCGGCCGTGTCCAGCGCCGCGCGGGGCGGCCGCTGGGGCCACTGCTCGCTGCCTACCACCACGCGGCGCGCGCGGCGTGGCGCGCGATCGTCGTCGCCGGGGCGCGCAGCGGCCTCGGCGGCGAGGCGACCGGCGCGATCTCCGACGCGATCCTCGCCTGCCTCGGCGAGATCTCCTCCGCCACCGCCGAGGGCTTCGCCTTCGAGCAGGCGCTGCTGAAAGCCGACCTCCCCGAGCGTCGCCGCCTGCTCGTCGCCGCCCTCCTGCGGCCGCGCCCAGCGTCGGGCGGGGTTGGCGGACGCGGCAACCTCGCCGCGCCTGGCAGCGCGCCAGGCGGCGGCGCCGCGAGCAGCGGCCTCGCCGCGCCCCGCGAGCTGCAAGCGCTGGCCGACGCGGCCGGCTGGCGGCTGGCGCCGACCGTCGCGGTGGTCGCGTGCGCCGAGCACGAGCTGCTCGGGTGGCTGACTGCTCGGCTGCCGCCTGACGCGCTGGCGGCGACGATCGAAGGCGCGGCCTTCGCGATCGTGCCCGACCCCGACGCTCCCGGTCGCCAAGCCGAGCTGCGCGCGCGGCTCGAGGGCGCGAACGTGGCGCTCGGCCCGACCGTCGCGCTCGCTGCCGCAGCCGAGTCCGCGCGCTGGGCGCGGCTGGCGCTGTCGCTCGCGCGCGGAGGGGGCGGCGGCTTCGTCGTCGCGACCGAGCACCGCACCGACCTGCTGCTGCTCGACGCGCCCGCCGTCGCCGCCGGCCTCGCCGAGGAGGCGCTCGCGCCGCTCGCCGGGCTCACGCCGGGCGCACGCGAGCGGCTGCAGGAGACGCTCGCCGCCTGGCTGCGACACCAGGGCGTGACCGCCGCGGCCGCCGCCGAGCTGCACGTCCACCCGCAGACGGTCCGCTACCGCGTCGGCCAGCTCCGCGCCCTGCTCGGCGCGCAGATGGACGACGCGGAGGGCCGGCTCGAGCTCGAGCTGGCCCTCCGCGCGCGCGGCCTGAACGTGACGAGCAGCTGATCCGGCTCGCCCGCACGACGAAGCGAGCCGCGAGCCCGGCGCCACGCGCGGGCTCGCGCGGCCCGGGCGCTGGCCGCGCCGTTACCCGAGCACGCTGCTCACGAGCGGGAGGTAGCCGCTGCTGTGGCCTGATCTGGTCGGGTGGAAGCTCTCCCCTATCGAGAAGATGTTCAGCCCGTTCAGCCATGCGCTGCTGGAGCAGATCGCGTGGCCGGTGAACGACGAGACCGCGCTCTTGTACGTGAAGCCGTATCTGGCTGCCTCTCTGGCGATCGTCGCGTCCATCAGGTCGGCGACGGAGTTCAGCGACGTGCGCTCGCCTGAGTCGATCCCCGTCGTGCCCGCGCAGCTCGACGTGCTGAACAGCCGCGGATAGCCGAGCACGGCGACGGTCGCGCTTGGCGCCTGTCTCGCGATCGCCGCGTAGACGGTGTCGAGCTTGCCCGGCAGCGTCCCTGTGATGTAGGTCGTCGCGTCGGTGATCGCGCCGCCGCACCCTATGGTCACGCACGCCGTGACGACGTCCGAGAAGCCGGCGTCGTTGCCGCCGATCGTGATCGATACGAGTCTCGTGTCCGACGTGACGGACGAGATCTGGCTCGCCATCACGTCGTCGGTCGTCGCGCCAGAGCACGCCACGAAGACGAGCGTCGTGTTCGCGCGCGCTCTCGACTCGAGGTACGGGTACGCCGAGGTGCCGCGCTGGCAGCCCGAGTCGAGCGTGTAGGAGCCGGTCCCGGTCCCCGACGAGTACGAGTCGCCGAGCGCGACGTACCGGTCGGCGGCGAACGCCGTGCCCGAGCTGGCCAATATCGCGGCCGCGCACGCCAACGGCGCGAGCGGTCGTAACGCCTTCCGCATTGGATCTCCCCTCCTGCTTTGGTGTCGGCCTGCCCGGGCCTGCCCTCCACCCCACGCTACAGCGGCGCCACCCGCCGATCTCATCACCGCTCCACAACATCGCGTGCCGCAGATGTGGCGCCCGCTCAACCGAGCGCGCTGCGCAACAGCGGCAGGTAGCCGTCGGCGTGCCCGCGGCTGGTCGGGTGGAAGCTCTCGCTGGCCGAGAACGGGACGATGCCGTGCAGCCAGCCGTCGTGCGCGCAGACCGGGTGCCTGGCGAAGCGCGCGATCGCGCTGAGGTAGTGGAAGCCGTGCGCCGCGGCTCGTCGCGCGATGGTCGCGTCGAGCAGGTCAGCGAGCTGGTTGAGGCGCCGCCGCTCGGTCGTGATCACGCCGATTGTCGCGGCGCAGCCCGTGGCTCCGAACAGCCGCGGGTAGCCGAGGACGGCGACAGTCGCGTCTGGCGCGCGGCGGCGGATCGCGTCATAGACCGCGTCGAGGCGCCGCGGCAGCTCGGCTCTGACGAAGGCCGCGGCGCGCAGGATCGCCGGCGGGCAGCCGATCGTCACGCACGCCCGCACCACGCCGGAGAAGCCGGCGTCGTTGCCGCCAATCGTGATCGAGGCCAGCCTCGTCTGGGGCGTCAGCGCGGCGAGCTGGCTGTCGAGCACGTCGGTCGTCGTCGCGCCGGCGCAGGCGACGAAGACCAGCGTCGTGCCTGGTCGTGCTCTCGACTCGAGGTACGGGTACGCCGACGGGCTGCGCTGGCAGCGGGCGTCGAGTGTGTATGGGCCGCTGCCGGTGCCGGCCGAGTACGAGTCGCCGAGCGCGACGTAGCGGTCGTCCGCCGACGCGACCCCGGTCGCCGTCGCCAGGCATGCGGCCGCGACGAGCAGGCAGATGAGCTTGCGCATTGCGTCTCCCTCTTCTCATCGCCGGGTCGATCCCGGCTGTTGGGAGAGGGAGGGCGTTGCCGTGCGGGATTCGGCCCCCGGCGTCGCGCGCGACGCTCAGCGGTTGACGGCGCCGAGCGGGACCGGCCACGGCGGACGCTCGACGCCGTCCGGCAAGCGGTCCTCGTCGGCGAGCTTGTCGAGGTGGGCGGCGAGCGTTACCGCCGCTGCAGGGCGCAGGGCGGCGGGGGCGTCGGCCCAGACGGTGTCGAGCAGCTCGTCGACTGTGCGCTTGCCGTCGCCCAGCGCGTCGAGCACGCTGCGCTCGCGCTGGAGCCGGTGGGCGACGTACTCGTCGAGCTTCGCCGCCGGGTCCTCGACAAGCGGCCCGTGGCCCGGCGCGATCAGCGCGAAGCTCTGGGCCCGGAGCCGATCCAAACCGGCGAGGTAGCCGGCGAGCGCGCCGGGGTCGGGGATCAGCAGCGAGCTGCCGACGCCAAGCACGGCGTCGCCGCTGAAGCCGATCGGGCCGAGCGCGAGCGCGAAGTGGTCGGGGGAATGGCCGGGAGTCGCGATCGCGGTCAGCGGCCCGACCTGCAGGCCGCCTGCAAGCGTGATCTCGGCCGCGCCGCGACCGGCGGCAAGCGGCGCGGGACCGGCGAGCGCGAGCAGCGCCGGCACGCCCTCGGCGTGGTCGGGATGGTCGTGCGTGAGCGCAATCCCGCCGAGACCGCCGCGTGCGCGCAGCTCGTCGGCGAGCGTGGCGAGGTGGTCGTCGAGCGCTGGGCCGGGGTCGATCACCCACGCCGGGTCGCGGCCGACGATCCACGTGTTCGTCCCCGTCAGCGTGAAGGGCCCGGCGTTGTTCGCGCGGATGTGCGCGACGTCATGCGCAGCCAGCAGATCGCTCGTCGGTTCCTTCACATCTCCAATCCTCTCGCACTGAGCGGCTGAGTGGCTGAGCGGCCGCGCGGCGTCGCCGCGCCGCTCCGGCCTGCGCGCGGCGCCCCTACCGCGGATCCACTCGGTAGACCGGCCCCCGCTGCGACACGACGTAAACCCGGCCGGCGAGGTCTTCGCCGAACGAGGTCACGTTCGGGACCGACAGGCCGAGCGGGCGCAAGTCTCGGGCTCTTCCGGGCCGCAAGCGCGCGCTCAGCAGCTTCCCGGCGCAGTAGTCCGCGTAGAGGTAGCGGCCCTGGAGCACGGGGATGCGCGGGTCGCGCACGACGAAGCCGCCCGTCACCGAGCAGTTGCTGCCGGCATGGCTGTACTCGAGCACGGGAAAGGCCGGCCGCGCGACGTCAACGCCTTTGTCGACCCGGTGCGTCCCCTCATAGGCGCGCCAGCCGAAGTTCAGCCCGCCCGCTCTGCCGCCCTTGATGAAGTCGACTTCCTCAGTCTCGTCCTGGCCGACGTCGCCGATCGCGAGGTCGCCGGTGCGGCGGTCGAACGAGAAGCGCCAGGGATTGCGCAGCCCCCACGCCCAGATCTCCGGCCGCGCGCCGGCGCGGCCGAGGAACGGGTTGTCCGCGGGCACCGTGTACGGCCTCCCGCCGCTCGCGCGCGGGTCGATCCGCAGGATCTTGCCGAGCCAGGTGCCGAGGTTCTGGGCGTTGCCGATCGGGCCGTGGCGGTCATACGCCCCGCCGCCGTCGCCGAAGCCGACGTACAGCTTCCCGTCGGGGCCGAACAACAGCAAGCCGCCGTTGTGGTTTGGCTCGGGCTGCTGCTGGAAGAGCACCTGGCGAGCGCTGTCAGGGTCGGCGCGGTCTGGGCTGGAGCCGCGGCGGTACTCGACGACGCGTGTGTTGCCATCCGTGTCGGTGTAGTCGACGTAGAAAAGGCCGCTCTGCTGATAGTCGGGCGCGAACGCGACCGACAGCAGCCCTTGCTCGCCGCCGCTGACGACGTTCGCGTGGATGTCCAGGAACGGCGCCGCCAGCGCTCTGCCGTCGCGGATCACGCGGATCCGGCCGCCCTGTTCGACGACGAACAGCCGCCGTCTGTCGCCCGGCGCCTGGGTGACGTAGTCGGGCGTGTCGAAGCGGCCGACGCGAGTCAGCTCGAAGCCGCCGCCTCTCGCCGGTGGCGTCCTCGTGGTCTCGACGGCTCTCGTCGTCTCGACGGCAGACGTGTTGCCGCACGCGGTCAGCACCCCGGCGAGCGCGACCGACGCCGTCATGAGCGTCGCGAGCGAGCGCCGCAGCATCGGGTGAGCATCGCAGATGGCGCGGCGGCCGTCGACCAGGCGGTCAATGACCTGCGCGAGAAAGAAGGGCGGCGGGCCAGGCTCCCCCGAACCTGACCCGCCGCGTGGGGAAAGACCGTTACGAGCGACGAGCCGAGCCGCCGCCCGCGTACAGCTACGACTCAGGCCACGGCGTCGTCGCGACCATGCCCTCCTGCCCGGCTGCCGCCCACAGCTCCTCCGCGATGTGCGGCGCAAGCGGCGCGAGGCATTGGACCGCGGTCAGCAGCGCGCCCTGCATCGCGACGGCGTCGCTCGGCGTCAGCTCTCCCTGATGCGCGATCACCCTCTGCTCGAAGTCTCTGATCCGCTCGACGAGCGTCATCACGTTGCGCGCGGCGCGGTGGGTCTCCAGGCCCTCCATGTTCTCGGTGATCCGCCGCAGCGCGACGCTGCGCCAGTTCTCCAGCCGGCCGCGCAGCTTGACCGCGCCCACCTGCGGGTCGGGCTCGGGCAGCTCGCCGACGCCCTCGATCCGTGGCAGCGCGTAGGCCCAGAAGCTGACGAGCCAGCGGCGGCAGTACTGCAGCGCCTGGTCGGTCCACGTGAGGATGTTCGTCGGCGCGGCCGCGTACAGCACCGCCAGCCGAACCGTGTCGGCGCCAACGCGCGCAAGCAATTCGTCAGGGTCGACGACGTTGCCGAGGTGCTTGCTCATCTTGCGCCCATCGAGGTGGACCATCTCGTGCATCAGCACGCGCTCGTGCGGCTCGCCGTGATCGATGTGCGGCAGCACGCCGACGTCGCGCAGCACCTTCGCGGTCATCCGCTGGTCGAACATCGAGCCGCCGCCGTCGGCGCCCCAGATCACCTGATGGACCGGCAGCCAGCGTCTCAGCTCCTCGTGCGCGAACATCGCGCCCTCGCGGCCGTCGGCCGGGACCGAGAACGGCAGCCACTGCCACAGGCCGTCGACGTGGCAGTCGAGCGTGTCGGTCTCGCGGCGCCCCGGCCCGCCGCATTGCGGGCAGTCGGTCTGCACGAAGTCGGCGCGCTGCGCGAGCACGTTGCCCTCGCCGGTCGGGCGCAGGTCGTCGGGCAGGCGCACCGGCAGCTGGTCCTCGGGCACCGGCACCGTGCCGCAGGCGTCGCAGTGGACGAGCGGGATCGGCGCGCCCCACGCGCGCTGGCGCGAGATCGGGAAGTCGCGCGCCTTGTAGCGCGGCGCTTCGCGCGTCTTCGGCGGGCCCTGCGGCAGCTTCCACGCGAACGCCGGCTTCCCGCCGCCCTCCAGCCGCTTGGCGATCGCCGCGTCCGTGCGGTCGACCGACGGGATCCCAAGCACGGCCGTGCGGCCGAAGCGGGAGTCGACGGCGGGCGTGACGACCACCGGCAGCGGGTCTCTGTAGCCGGCGATCCCGAGCATGCGGCCGCTGTCGACGATCGGGACGTTGTCGGCGCCGCGCTCGTCACGGGCGATCCCTCCGGAGCGGATCCGCGCCACCTGGGCGCGGATCGACTCGTCGAGGATCCACTGGTCGATCTCGGGATGGCTCGGCGAGATCGCGACGAACTCGGCCTTGTCGACCGCGTCGACATGCGGCGTGAAGACGGTCAGCTGCGCGCCGTCGAGCGTCGCTCCGTCGAGCTCGACGCCGTCGACGCGCCCGAGCATCGTGCGCTGGGCGCCGACGGCAGCGGCGTTCCAGCCGCCGAGGCGCTCCATCCCCGTCTCGTTCTCCTGCAGGTAGCGGCTGACGCCGAGGTACCACTGCGAGCGCTCGACCAGCCGCGTCGGCTCATGACAGCGCCAGCAGGCGCCGTCCTCGACCTGCAGGCTCGCGAGCACCGTCTTGCAGTTGTCGCACCAGTCGACCTGGCCCTCGGAGTGGTAGACGAGCCCCTCTCTCTGCAGCAGCAGGAAAAGCCACTGCGTCCACTTGTAGAGGTCGGGCTCGCTCGTGACCCACTCGCGCTCCCAGTCGAACGAGTAGCCGAGGCGGTCGAACTGCTCGCGCATCCGCTTGCGGCACTGCTGCACCCACTCGTCCGGCGTCAGCCCGTTCTTGATCGCGCCGATCTCGGTCGGCAGCCCGAAGGCGTCGAAGCCGATCGAGAACAGGACGGCGCGTCCACGGGTGCGCAGGAAGCGCGCGTACGCATCGCTTATCGAGTAGCTGCGGATGTGGCCCATGTGGGCGCTGCCGGACGTGAACGGGCACGCGGCGAAGATGTACGCGGGGCGCTCGCCCTCGCTCGGTGCCGGTGTCGCGAAGGCCGCGGCCTCGCGCCACGCCTCCTGCCACCGTGCTTCGATAGCTGCCGGCGTGTAGTCCGGCGTAACGCTCTGTGAGGCCATCGTCTCCCCAGTTCGGCCCTGATGAATCAACGATCTTCGGGGTCCTGCATGAACGATCTTCGGGTTCGCGGAAATTACGGGCTTTACGAGCCCGTCGTTCAGCTACGCGATCGTCATAGTCGTTGCATTGAATGCGCCCGACGAGATTTGAACTCGCATCTTCCAGGCCCTAAACCTGGGGCTCTTGAGCTTGCCTTTTGGCGATGTGCGCCCACATGAAGGGTCGCTTTGCGCGACACCAGCCACCGGCAGGGGAAAGTTTGACCCTTGATCCCTTCGGCTTGAAGGCTGCGCTTCACGTTACGCACGGCCGACTCGGCTCACCGTTGACCAGTTGAGCTACGGACGCTCGTGACCTTCATGAGCCGCCTCGGATTCCCCCGCGAACGGCTCGGTGGCGAGTATAGGCAGGCCGTCTCGCCGAAGTCAATTAGCCAACGGTTTCGGCGCAGACACGTTGATGATCGGCGCTGTTGGGTCGTTCTTGCAAAGACCGGCGCGTTGGCTGTAGGCTGGCTGTAGCCGCCACCGAGTTGGGGATCTTGGGCGGCCTTCCATCGTGGTGCACTGATCCATCCGGCCATTGCCGAGGTGCAATTAACCATGTCGTCATCAGTTCATTCCGGCGCTGCTCCGACGCAGGCGCCACGTCCGCGTGCGACCGTGCGCGTCTTCGAGCTCCACGGTCCGCGATCGGTCCGCGTCGCGCGACGGACGCTGCCGCGCAGCGGGGCGCTGCTGCGGCTGGAGACGACCGGCGTCTGCGGGACCGACCATCACCTCTACGCGGGGACGATCGAGGTGCCGACGCCGCTGCTGCTCGGCCATGAGGTGATCGGCAGGGTCGAGCGGCTGCCCGAGGAGCATGGGATCGTGACGAGCGCGCCGCTCGCCGTCGGCGACCGCGTGCTGATCGCGCCCGGCGTCCCGTGCGGCGGCTGCGACGGCTGCGTCGGCGGCGATCGCTGCCTCGACCGTCCCTGTTACGGCTTGACGATGACCGGCGATCGGCTGACTGGCGGCTTCTCTCCGTATATGGAGCTGCTGCCGGGCACGCGCGCGTTTCACGTGCCCTCGTCGCTTGCGGCGGAGCGCGCCGTCTTCGCCGAGCCGATGGCCTGCGTGCTGAGCGCGCTGCGCAAGGCGCAGGGGCCCGGCTATGTCCCCCACGGAGTCGACGGCCTCGTGCTCGGCTTCGGCGTGATCGGCCTCTGTGCCGCGACCGCGATCGCCGCGGCCGGCGGCACCGCGACCGTCGTCGAGTACGACGCGACGCGCCGCGGCCTCGCCGCCGAGCTCGGCTTCGCGACCTTCGCGAGCGTCGAGGACGCTGCGCAGGACGGCGCGCGGCGCTCGAGCGGCGCCAGCGCCTCGCCCGGCGCGAGCGCGGCGGCTGGCCCCGGCTTCCCGCTCGTCGTCGACGCCGCGGGCACGCCCGCGGCCTTCGCGAGCGGGCTGGACCTCTTGAGCTGGAGCGGGACGCTCGTCGAGCTCGGCAACTTCGCCGACCTCGGCACGGTCGCGATCAAGCCGAGCGACATCTGCTTGCGCGACCTCAAGGTCGTCGGCAGCGGCGAGACCTTCTACGACGACTTCCCGCACGCGATCGAGCTGGTCGCGAGCACCCCGGTCGCGCTGGAGCGCGCGATCACCGACGTCCACCGTTTCGACGCGCTCGAGGACCCGAGCGACCTCTTCACCGTCCGTGCCGCAGGAAAGGCGATGGTCTCCTTCACATGAGCACCCCGAACGCGAACGGCAACGGCCTCCACCCCGCGCGTCCTGACGGCGCCCAGGTGCTGCTGCTGACGCCGTTCACCGACGACGGCGAGGTCGACGAGCGCTCGCTCGCCTCGCTCGTCGACTACGTGATCGACGGCGGCATAGACGGGATCGTCGGCCTCGGCACGACCGGCGAGTTCTTCACGATGTCGATCGACGAGCAGGCGCAGCTGATGACGACGCTCGCGAAGGTCGTCGCTGGCCGCGTGCCGATCACGTACGGCGTCGGCAACAGCGCCACGAGCGTCTCGATCGCGCTCGCGCGCCACGCGCAGGCGCTCGGCGGCGCCTGCGTGATGCTGCAGCCGCCCTACTACTTCGACCACACCGGCGCCGCGACCGAGGCCCACTTCCTCGCGGTCGCACGGGCGATCGAGCTGCCGGTGATGGCCTACGACGGCGGCGCGGGGATCGAGCTGAGCGTCGAGCAGGTGCGGCGGCTTGGCGAGCAGGCGCCGAACATCCGCTACGTGAAGATGTCGATCGTCGACCCCGCGAAGGTCGCCGCGATGCGCGCGGGCGCGCCCGACGTCGAGCCGCTCGTCGGCGACGAGAACATGCTGCTGATGGGGCTGCGCCACGGCGCGATCGGCAGCACGGTCGGCTGGAGCAACGTCGACCCGAGCGCGATCTCGCGCGTCCATCGCGCCTTCGAGGACGACGACCTCGAGACCGCGCGCGGGGTGCTGCTGCATGAGGTCGTGCCGGCGGTCTCGCCGTGCATCACGGCAAAGAACGGCTGGATACGCAGTTACAAGGAGATCCTCGCCGCCAAGGGCGTGATCGCGTCGCCGGCGACGCGGCTGCCGCTGACGCCGCTCGACGACATCCGCAGAGAAGAGGTGCTGGCGGCGATGCGCGAGCTGAGGCTGCTGTGAGAGCGGCGGGGGCCGCCGCCGTCCGCCAGCGCGCCGCCAGCGGGGGCGTCCACCGCTGCAGACTCGCTCTATTCGACCTCGACGGCGTCCTCGTCGACTCGCGCGCCGCGATGGAGGAGGCGTGGGAGGCGGTCCAGCGCGACCTTGGCGTGACCGTCCCCTTCGCCGCCTACTTCCGCGAGATCGGCCGCCCGTTCGGCGACATCATGGAGCGGCTCGAGCTGGTCGAAGAGGCGGCGGAGATCGAGCGCGTCTACCGCGCGACGGCGCTGCGCACCGCGCCGCGCGTGCCAGCCTTCCCCGGCGTCGAGGAAGCGCTCGCCGCGCTCGCCGTGGCGGGGGTCAAGCTCGGCGTCGTGACCTCGAAGGCCCGGCCGCAGGCGTACTGGACGCTGTCGCAGTTCGAGGTCCCGTTCGAGACGATCCAGACGCCCGACGACCGCCATCCCGGCAAGCCGTCGCCGTGGCCGCTGCTGATCGCAGTCAACGAGGCGCGCGCCGAGATCGAGGACGCCGTCTTCATAGGCGACATGGACGTCGACTGCACCGCCGCCCGCCACGCCGGGATGCGCTTCCTGCATGCCGCCTGGGGCTACGGCCCGCGGCCGCAGGGCGCCGAGCAGCTGCACCACGCGAGCGAGATAGGCGCGCTCGCGCGGCTCGACCTCGCTGCCGCGGCGTAGCGGCCGCTCCGCCGCGCGGGGCACCCGGTGCCGGCCGACCTCTCCAAGCGGCCGGCACCGGGGCCCTTCTATGACGAACGTCACACAAGGGAGGCCCGCGGCGCCGCATCATGGTCCTACGCGATCGGCCTCTCACCGACCGGGCCGGACCCGGCGACAAGCTTCCTCACCGATCGCAGCACCACCACATAGACACATCTCTCCTCCCGAGACGCGGCTCGCCTAGGCGGGCCGTTTCTCTTTAAGCGTTGGCCTCGTGGTGCTGACCGACGCTTACGTGCGGCAGGGTAGCGCGGCCGGCGCGACCATGTCGGCTGCCCCTCTTCTACCCTCCAGACCGTGATCGACGAGCAGCACGACGACGCGTCCGCCAAGGCGGGCATCGACCCCGCACGGCTTGCGCTGGCGCTTGAGGTGCTGGCCGAGGTCAACGACCTCCCCCTTGACCACCCCGACGCGATCGCCGTTCAGCGCGCGACCTCGACGGTCTACAAGACCGTCCGGCGCAAGCGCCGCAGCGAGCGGCGGCGCGAGATCGTCGAGCACGACGAGGCGGTCACGAACGCGACCGCGACCGGCGCGCTGGGGCGCATCGACGACGAGACCGCCGGCCTCCCGCTCCAGACCACGACGGTCGGCGAGATCGCCGGCTTCCTCAGAGACCCGCGCGCCTGCTACGTCTGCAAGGTCCGCTACACGCAGATCGACGCCTGGTACCACCAGCTGTGTCCCGACTGCGCGGCGTTCAACCACGAGCGCCGCAACGCCCGCGCCGACCTCACCGGGCGCCGCGCGCTGCTGACCGGCGGCCGCGCGAAGATCGGCATGTACATCGCGCTGCGGCTGCTGCGCGACGGCGCCCACACGACGATCACAACGCGCTTCCCGCACGACGCCGTGCGCCGCTTCACGGCGATGGAGGACAGCGGCGAGTGGCTGCACCGGCTGAGAGTCGTCGGCATCGACCTGCGCGACCCCGGCCAGGTGATCGCGCTCGCCGACGCGGTCGCCGAGCAGGGCCCGCTCGACATCCTCGTCAACAACGCGGCGCAGACAGTCCGCCGCTCCCCCGAGGCGTACGCGCCGCTGGTCGCGGCCGAGCAGGAGCCGCTGCCGGCTGGCGAGCTGCCGACGCTCGTCACCTTCGGCCAGGTCGCCAGCGCCCGTCCGACCTCGCTGCCGGCCGGCACCGAGCCCGGCACGCACTGGGCGCCGACGCCGCACGCGCTGACGGCGCTGTCGCTGACGGCGAAGTCGGCGACGTTCGACCGCGTCGCGCGTGGCGAGGCGATCGACGCTGGTGGCCTCGTGCCCGACGTGCACGACAGCAACAGCTGGATACAGGTCGTCGACGAGGTCGACGCGACCGAGCTGCTCGAGGTCCAGCTGTGCAACATGACGGCGCCGTTCATCCTCGTCAGCCGTCTGCGCCGCTCGCTCGCCGCCTCGACCGCCCGGCGCAAGTACGTCGTCAACGTCTCCGCGATGGAGGGGCAGTTCGGCCGCGGCTACAAGGGCCCCGGCCATCCGCACACGAACATGGCGAAGGCCGCGCTGAACATGCTCACGCGCACGAGCGCCAGCGAGATGCTCGAGCGCGACGGGATCCTGATGAGCGCGGTCGACACCGGCTGGATCACCGACGAGCGGCCGCACCCGACGAAGATGCGGCTCGCGACCGAGGAGCGCTTCCATGCGCCGCTCGACCTCGTCGACGGGGCGGCGCGCGTCTACGACCCGATCGTCCGCGGCGAGCTCGGCGAAGACCTCTACGGCTGCTTCCTGAAGGACTACAGGAAGTCGCCCTGGTAACCGGGCCCGCCGCCGTTGCCGTTGCGCCCCTCGCCCCCGGGGCGCTGCGGCCACGGCGCCGCGCCGTGGACTGAGGTCCCGACGCGCGGGTCGCTGTCGATCGCGAGCGTGCCGTCGACGGCTGCGATGCGGTCGCGCATGTCTGTGAGGCCGCGGCCGCCTTTGTTTGCAACGGCGGCCGGGATCCCGGGGCCGTCGTCATCGACGGCGAAGCGCAGCTGGCCGTGCGCGCAGGCGAGCGCGACGGTCACGCGGGCGCCCGGCCCGGCGTGCTTGCAGGCGTTCTGGACCGCCTCCAGGCAGCAGTGGTAGACGGCCGCCTCGACGTCCGGGGTGCTGCGCGGTACGCCGTCGCCGCCGTCCACTCGCACCGGCACGACGGTGTCCGCGACCTCGGCGGAGAGCGCGGCGGCGAGGCCGCTCGTCGCCAGCAGCGGCGGGTAGATGCCATGCGCGATCGAGCGGACCGCGTCGAGCGCGTCCTGCGCCTCGCCGCCAAGCTCGACGAGCTTGTCGTGCAGCTCGTCGGCGCCGGCGCGCGTCGCCTCGGCGGCCGCCAGCTCGAGCTTGATCCGCAGCGCGATGAGGCGGTTCTGGCCGCTGTCGTGGAGGTCGCGCTCGATCCGCCGCCGCTCGCGCGCGCCCGCCGCGACGATCCGCGCCCGGGAGGCGTGCAGCTCGTCGGCGGTCGCTCGCAACTCCGCTTCGAGCGCGGCGTTGCGGCGCAGCGTCGCCTCCCGATCCCGTGAACGGCGCGTGATTCCACCGTCGCGCCAGAGGCGCGGGTGAAGGAATACGGCCGCGACGGACCGCTGGTTGTTGGCTGGCGTCATGACCCCGGCGGACTGACACTCTGGATTCCCACCTTCTCACCTCAAGGTGCTGCGGCATACTGGTCTACACCAGATTCATCCCGAGAAAGGGACGATCGAGGATGGGCGACGAGAACGTCTGCGACCAGGCGGCGGCAGGCGACGCGATCCGCGTCGTGCTGGCCGACGACAGCTTTCTCATGCGCGAGGCCGTCGCCGCGATCCTCGCCCCGGAGCCGGGAGTCGAGCTCGTCGCCGCCTGCGCGGACCGCGCCTCGCTGCTGGAGGCGGTCGAGCGCGAGCGGCCGCAGGTCGTCGTCACCGACATCCGCATGCCGCCGAGCCTCGACGACGAGGGGATCCAGATCGCCAACGAGCTGCACACGACCCACCCTGAGGTCGGCGTCGTCGTGCTGAGCCAGTACGCCGAGCCGAGCTTCGGGCTCGCGCTGCTCGAGCACGGGCCCGAAGGGCGCGCCTATTTGCTGAAGGAGCGCGTCCACGACGGCGGCCAGCTGCTTGGCGCGATCGAGGCGGTCGCCCATGGCGGCGCCTACATGGACGCGAAGATCGTCGAGACGATGGTGCGGCGCGGGCGCGGGGCCCTCGACTCGCCGCTCGCGGCGCTGTCGCCGCGCGAGCTGGAGATCCTCGGCGAGATCGCCCAGGGCAAGTCGAACGCACGCATCGCGGAGGAGCTGGTGCTGACCAAGCGGGCAGTCGAAAAGCACATCAACGCGATCTTCCTGAAGCTCGACCTCAGCTATGCGCACGACGTCAGCCGCCGCGTGAAGGCGACGCTGATCTACCTGGCGGCGACGCGGGACGAGCGGGGCTGAGGGGAGACGGGCGAGGCGGGCGCGACCGGCGCGCGGCGCAGCGATGCGGCGCTCAGCTCCCGTGCCGCTGCCACAGCTCGGTCAGCGTGCGAGGGCCGAAGTCTTGCTTGGCCAGCACGGCCGCGGCGCCGCAGCGCTCGGCGTCGGGCGGGAGGCGGTCGAGCGTGCCGGCAGAGACGAGCACGACGACCGTGCCCGGCCGCCGCGCGAGCAGCTGCCGCGTTGCCTCGACGCCGCCGGTCTCGGGCATTCGCACGTCCATCAGCACGAGCTGAGGGGCGAGCGTGTCGGCCGCGGCAAGCGCCTCCTTTGCCGAGGCCGCCTCGGCGAGCATGTAAAAGCCCGTCGTCGCGCGCACGACGGCGCGCGCCGCGCTGCGGAACGACGCCTGGTCGTCGACCGTCATCACGCCGACCTCGGACGGTGCCGGGTCTGCCGGCCGCTCGCGCGCCGCCTCGCCGTAGACGACGACGCTGCTGGCGAGGTGGTCGTGGAAGGCGCGGCGGCGCTCCTCCAACAGGATCGGGACGTAGCCGGCGAACAACGGGATCGCGCCGAGCCAGATGCCGACGAAGCGCACAACAGCGCGCAGCGGCGCGATCGGCAGCTCCTCGTTGTCGACGTCGCGCACGCTGATCCGCATCACGCGGTCGCCCGGCGTCTGCCCGGTCGTCGACCAGAAGACGGCGAAGTAGCCGACCGACCAGACCAGCCACGCCGCCCCGCCGATCACCGCCAGCACGTTCTTGAGCTCGTTGGGCAGGCTCAGCAGCGAGACGCACAGCGTGACGATCGCGGCGACGACGATCGCCGCCGCGTTGACGACCGCGGCATCGAGCGCGAACGCGACGACGCGCGTCGCGAGGCCGGCGTAGCGCGGCCGTGCCGGGTCGCGCTCGACCGTCGTGCCGCCGTTGAGGCGCGCCGATGCGGCGGCCTGTGCCCGCAGCATCGCCTCACCGGTCATGCCGGACCGGGCTGTGGCGCCTGCGGCCCCGCCCCGGCGCGCTGGCTGCGGCGCAGCACGCGCCGCGCGGCGCGCTCAAGCCAGGCGTCGGCATTCTCGGAGCGGTCGCGCACGTCGCCCGCGACGTCCTGCGCGAAGCTCGCGCCCTGCCGCGTGATCGCGTCGGTCACCGCGGGGCTCTGCGCGACCTCCTGCACCAGCATCCACAGCTGCTCGCTCTCCAGCAGGCGGGCCGCGGCGGTCCCCATCAGGCGGCTGTCGACGACGCGTTCGACGACCCGCTCCATCGCCGGGCTCTCGACGATCTGCCCGACGATCGCGTCGAGCTCTGGCCCGGTCAGCACACGCTCGACCGTGCGCCGCACCGCCTCCTCCGCCAGGCGAGAGGCGAGCAGCGCGTCGAGGCCAGCGAGCGCTGCGCGGGTCGCGGTGTCGGCGCCGGTCCGCACCAGCCAGCGCTCGGCGTCAACGCCAACGCCAAGCAGTGCGCGCGGCCCTCGCATGCCCAAGCTGACGATCGACTCGGCCATCGGCCCATGATCGTGCGGCGCGGGCGCGTGCGCAGTGGTGCATGCCGGTGTCCTGCTTGTGGTGGGCGCACCCTTGGCGTGGGGCGCGCGCGCTGCGAGCGTGAGCTTTCCCCGATCAGAGGAGGAGTCCATGGGTGTCCAAGCGTCCGGCGGCGACATGCCTGCGCGTTCCGACGTCACCGCGACGTCCCGGCCTGGCCTGAGCGGCTGGGTCGTCTTCGCCGGCTCGATGCTGGCAGTCGTCGGCGCGCTCAACGTGATCTACGGCATCGCCGCGATCGACAACTCGAGCTTCTTCGTCAACGACGCGAAGTACGTGATCAGCAGCCTCAACACATGGGGCTGGGTGACGCTGATCATCGGCGCTGTGCAGGTGATCTGCGCCTTCGGCGTGTGGGTGCGCAACAGCTTCGCGGTGTGGGCCGGGATCGGCTTTGCGGGCCTCAACGCAATCGCGCAGCTGCTGATGCTGCCGGCCTACCCGTTCCTTGCACTGGCGCTGTTCGGCGTCGACCTGCTCGTGATCTACGGCCTCGCCGTCCACGGCCTGAAGTCCGCCGACTCGAGCTACTAACGCGATGCGAGGGCGCGCCGACCCGCGGCGCGCCGACCAACCACCAGGAGGACCCCTGTATGTCCGCCGTCAGTCAAGACACGGAAATGACACTGCGAAGCATCTCGAGCGGCGACCTCGACGCGATCGCGGCGGCGGTCGACCTGCGCGAGGCCAGTCGTGAGGCGACCGGCCTGGACCCGCGCTCGTTCTCGCTCGTGAAGATCGCGGCGCTGATCGCGCTCGACGCGCCGCCGGCCTCCTACGCCTGGCAGGTCGCCAACGCGCTGCAGGAGGGCGCCAGCCCCGACGACATTCTCGGCACGCTGCGCGCCGTCGCGCCGCAGGTCGGCGGCCCACGCGTGATCGCTGCGGCGCCGGAGATCATGCTCGCGCTCGGCCTGTCGCTGCCCGAGGAAGGGGAGGCGTGAGGCGATGCCGTTGATCGGACGCCGCCGGCCGCTGCTGCGCGCCGCCGCCGTCGGTGGCGGGGCGTATTACGCCGGCAAGCAGCGCGCTGCGTCTCAGCAGCGCGAGTACGAGCAAGAGGAGCGGATCGAGAGCCTTGAGAGCCAGCAGGCGCCGCCGCCCGCGGCCGCGCCGCCGACCCCCGCAGGCACCGCCTCGGGCGTCGCCGCGCCAGCGCCGGCGAGCGGGTCGGACATGATCGAGCAGCTGCAGAAGCTCGGCCAGCTGCGCGACCAGGGAATCCTCACCGACGACGAGTTCGCGCAGCAGAAGGCGCGCATCCTCGGCAGCTGACCGCCTGGGAGCGGGCGCGAGCGCGGGCGCGGCGGGAGGTCCGCCGCGCCCGCGCGGGACGCGCCCGCGCGGGACTGTCGGTCGCCCGCCCGCGGGTCGCCCGCCCGCGCGGGTTCAGCCCGGGCGGGACGCGCCCGCGCGGGACTGTCGGTCGCGCGCCCGCGCGGGTCCAGCCCGGGACGGGCGCGCGTCGCTCAGTGCCCGACGCGCGTCGCGGCTTCGCCGAGCACCTCGCCGAGGATCGCGACGATCTCGTCGAACTGCTGCTGCTCGGCGATCAGCGGCGGCGAGATCTGCACGACCGGGTCGCCGCGGTCGTCGGCGCGGCAGATGATGCCGGCCTCGTAGAGGCGCTCGGAGAGGAAGCCGCGCAGCAGCTGCTCGGACTCCTCGTCGCTGAAGGTCGCGTTCGTCTCGCTGTCCTGCACGAGCTCGACCGCGAAGAAGTAGCCGGCGCCGCGCACGTCGCCGACGATCGGCAGGTCCCTCAGCTGGTCGAGCGTCGCGCGGAACTGGTCCTCGGTCGAGCGGACCGTCGCGGGCAGCTCGAGCCGGCTCATGATCTCGAGGTTCTTCAGCGCGATCGCCGCCGAGACTGGGTGCCCGCCGAAGGTGAGGCCGTGCGCGAAGCTCTCGCTGCCGTGCAGGAACGGCTCGATCACGCGGTCGGAGGCGATCACCGCGCCGATCGGCGCGTATGCCGACGACATCCCCTTCGCGCAGGTGATCAGGTCGGGCTGGATGTCGTAGCGCTCGGAGGCGAACCAGGCGCCGATCCGCCCGAAGCCGGTGATCACCTCGTCGGCGCAGAGCAGGATCCCATGCTCGTCGCAGAGCGCGCGCACGCCCTGGAAGTAGCCGGCCGGTGGCGTGAATGCGCCGCCCGCGTTCTGCACCGGCTCCATGATCACCATCGCGATCGTCTCCGGGCCCTCGGAGAGGATGCGATGCTCGAGCTCGTCGAGCAGGAACTGCGTGAACTGCTCCTCGGTCTCACCGGCCGGGCGGCGGAAGCGGTTCGTGTTGCGCACATGCGCGACCTGCGGCACGAGCGGCTCAAACGGCGTGCGCAGCGGCGCGACGCCGTTGATCGAGAGCGCGCCCATCGTCGTGCCGTGGTAGGCGACGTCACGGCCGATCGCCTTCCAGCGCCGCTCGCCGTTCGCGCTGTGGAACTGGCGCGCGAGCTTCCACGCCGTCTCGACCGCCTCCGAGCCGCTGTTGGTGAAGAAGACGCGGTTGAGGTCCCCCGGCGCCAGCTCGGCGAGCTTGGCCGCCAGCTCGATCGCGCGCGGGTGGGCATAGGACCAGTTCGTGTAGAACGGCAGCTCGGCCAGCTGCTCGGCCGCCGCGGCGCCGACCTCCTCGCCGTGCGAGTAGCCGATCTGGACCGCGAAGAGGCCGGCGAGCGCGTCGAGATAGCGCTTGCCGTCAACGTCCTCCAAGTAGCAGCCGTCGCCGCGCGCGATGATCGGCACCGGCGCGTCGGCGTACGCGCTCATGCGCGTGAAGTGCATCCACAGGTGGTCTCTCGCCGCCTGTTGCAGGTCGAGGCCCATGGCAGTTCGCTCGTTCTCTGTCGTCGACATCTGTCAGCCCCCGATTCGGATTGCGACGTGTTTGATTTGCGTGTAGTCCTCGAGCGAGTAGACAGACATGTCTTTGCCGTAGCCCGATTCCTTGAAGCCCCCGTGCGGCATCTCTGACGTGATCGGGGTCAGGTGGTCGTTGACCCAGACGCAGCCGAACTCCAGCCGGCGCGCAGCGTCCACCGCGCGGCCGACGTGCTCGGTGAAGACCGAGGCGGCGAGGCCGTAGCGCGTGTCGTTCGCGTAGGCGAGCGCCTGCTCGTAGTCGTCGACGCGCTGGACGGTGGTGACCGGCCCGAAGACCTCGTCCTGGACGATCTCGCTGTCCTGGGCGACGCGTGTGACGATCGTCGGAGTGACGAACGACCCGCCGGCCGGGCCGGCCTTCGTCGAGCCGCCGGTGATGACCTGCGCGCCCGCGGCGGTTGCGCGGTCGAGGAAGCCGAGCACCCGCTGCTGCTGGCGCTCTGAGATGACCGGTCCCATCTCGACGTGGTCGCCGTCGGCGGGGTCGCCGACGGTCAATGACTCGACTGCCGGGACGAGCGCTTCGAGCAGGCGGTCGTAGATGCCCGCGGTCGCGATGATGCGCGTGCCCGCGGTGCAGTCCTGGCCGCTGTTCCAGTAGCCGGCGACGCGGATCGCCGCGACCGTCTGCTCGAGGTCGGCGTCGTCGAGCACGACGACCGGTGCCTTGCCGCCCAGCTCGAGATGGACGCGCGTGAGGTTGTCCGCGCAGGCGTGGGCGACCGTCTTGCCGGTCCGCACGTCGCCGGTCAGCGAGACGAGGCCGACCGCGCGGTGCTCGGAGAGCGGCGCGCCGACGCGCGGCCCGTCGCCCGTGATGACGTTGAGCACGCCCGCGGGGATGTGCGGCGCCGCCAGCTCGGCGAAGCGCAGCAGCGACAGCGGCGTCCCCTCGGCCGGCTTGAGGATCTGCACGTTGCCGGCGGCGAGCGCCGGGCCGATCTTCCACGCCGCCATGTTCAGCGGGTAGTTCCACGGCGCGATCCCTGCCACGAGGCCGATCGGCTCGCGCCGCACCATCGACGTGTAGCCCTTGACGTACTCGCCGGCCGATTTGCCCTCGAGCGTCCGGGCTGCTCCGGCGAAGAAGCGCAGCAGGTCGGCAGAGGCGGTCACCTCGTCGCGCGCCTGCGGCAGCGGCTTGCCGGTGTTGGCCGACTCGATCCCGGCCAGCTCGGCGGTCGCCGCGTCCATCGCGTCGGCCATCGCGAGCAGCACGGTCGCGCGCTCGCCTGGGGTCGCCTGCGCCCACTCGCGCTTGGCGGCGAGCGCGGCCTCGACGGCGCGGTCGACGTCGGCGGCGGTCCCGTCCGGGACCGTGCCGATCGCGGCGCCGGTCGCGGGGTTGAAGATCGTGCGGGTCGCGCCATCCACGGCGTCGAGCTGCCGTCCCCCGACGAAGTTGCGTGACGTCGTGCTCGGTGTGGTCGTAGCCACGGTGAAGCCTCTCGTCTTCCGAATGCGTTTTGCGTACCTGATGACAGGATACGCTGCGGATCGCGCGCCTACAAGACTAAATCGTTACGCGATCATCGAACCGACCTCGAGTTGGGTAGCATCGCCGCCATGAGCGGCACCAGACGTGGGGCGATCGCCGGGAGCGCCTCGCTCGACGACCTCGACCGCGCGCTCGTCGCCGCGCTGCAGGTCGACGGGCGTGCTTCCTTCCGCGAGATCGCGCGCAAGCTCGCGGTCGCCGAGGGGACGATCCGCAACCGCTACGACCGGCTTACCGAGGCCGGCGTGCTCGACGTCGTCGGCGTCACCAACCCGCTCGCGCTCGGCTTCGACGCAATGGCGATGGTCGGGCTGACGACGCACGGGCGCTCGCAGTCGGTTGCCGAGACGCTCTCCGAGCTGCCCGAGGTCAGCTACGTCGTGATCGTCGCCGGGCAGTTCGACGTGCTCGCCGAGGTCGTCTGCCGCGACCACGCCCACCTGCTCGACGTGACCGAGCAGCTCGGCATGCTCGACGGCGTCGTCGCGACCAACACCTTCGTGTATCTCAAGCTGGCCAAGCAGAGCTTCGAGCACGGCCAACTGCCGCGCGGCGGATAGTCTCAACGCGTGGCGACCACGATCCCGACGACCGAGGGCGTCGATCAGACTACCCCTCGCCGGCGCGAGCTGCTGGCACAGCTCGGGCTGCCGCTGCGCTCGTTCATCGCGACGGAGGGCGGCAGCGCCGGCCTGCTGTTGCTGGCCGCGATCGCCGCGCTGCTGTGGGCAAACTCGCCCGCGGCCAGCTCGTACGACTCGTTCTGGAACACGGCCCTGGTGATCAGACTCGGGCACTGGACGCTCGACCTGACCCTGCGCGAATGGCTGGACGAAGGCCTGATGGCGCTCTTCTTCTTCGTCGTCGGCCTCGAGGTGCGCCAGGAATGGACGCTCGGCGAGCTGCGCGACCGCTCGCGCGTGGTCGTCCCGGTGATCGCCGGCTTCGGCGGCATGATCGCGCCGGCGCTGCTGTTCCTGCTGATCGCGCCGGGCGGCGACGCCTCCAACGGCTGGGGCATGGTGATCGCGACCGACACCGCGTTCCTCTTGGGGGCGATGGCGATCGTCGGGCCCAACTGCCCGACCCAGCTGCGCGTCTTCCTGCTGACGCTGTCGATCGTCGACGACATCGTCGCGATCAGCGTGATCGGGATCGTCTACTCGGGCTCGATCGACGTCGTCGCGCTGGCGGTCGCGGCCGCCTGCCTCACCGGGATCGGGGTCCTCTCGACGCTGCGGGTGTGGCGCGCGTCGCTGTACGCGGCGCTGTTCGCCGGCCTCTGGCTCGCGACGATGGTCTCCGGCATCCACCCGACGATCGCTGGCATGGCCGCCGGCCTGCTCGTGACCGCGTACACGCCGAGCCGCAGACACGTCGCGGCGGCGGCGGCGCAGGCAAGAGCGTTCCGGCAGTCGCCGATGGCGACCGTCGCGCGCGACGCGAAGCGCAGCGTCGCGCGGGCGCTGTCGCCGAACGAGCGGCTGCAGGTGATACTCCACCCGTGGACGAGCTACGCGATCGTCCCCTTGTTCGCGCTCGCCAACGCCGGGGTTGACCTGCGCCACGGCGCGCTCGGCGACGCGCTCTCCTCGCCGCTGACGTGGGCGGTCGTCGTCGGCCTCGCTGGCGGCAAGTGGATCGGCATCTCGACGGGCGCGCTGGGCGCGATCCGGCTCAAGCTCGGGCAGCTGCCGCAGGGCGTCGGCGAGGGCCAGGTGATCGGCGGCGCGGCGCTGTCAGGAATCGGCTTCACCGTCTCGCTGCTGATCGCCGGGCTGGCGTTCGACTCGCCTCGGCTGGAGCAGGAGGCGAAGGTCGGCGTGCTGCTCGCGGCGGTGGTCTCGACCGGGGCTGGCTGGGTCTTCTTCCGCCTCGCCGCGGTGCTGCGCGGCGAGGTCAGCGCCAGCCTGCCGTTGATCCTCGACCCGCCGTTCAACCCCGAGCACGACCACATCCGCGGGCCGCTCGACGCGCCGCTGACGCTCGTCGAGTTCGCCGACTTCGAGTGCCCCTTCTGCGCCCGCGCGACCGGGCTGGCGAAGGAGCTGCGCGAGCGCTTCGGCAACGACCTGCGCTACGCGATCCGCCAGCTCCCGCTCGTCGACGTCCACCCCCACGCGGAGATGGCCGCCCAGGCGATGGAGGAGGCGGCCGTGCAGGGCAAGTTCTGGGAGCTGCACGACGTGCTCTTCAGACACCAGGACGAGCTCGAGCTCGAGGACCTGCTCGGCTACGCCGGCGAGATCGGGCTCGACGTCGAGGAGATGGCCCTCGCGCTGTCCGACGGCCGCCACGCCGAGCGCATCCGTAAGGACGTCGTCAGCGCCGAGCTGAGCGGCGCCCGCGGCACGCCGACCTTCTTCGTCAACGGCAGACGGCATATCGGGCAGTACGACGCGACGACGCTTGGCGCGGAGTTGGAGGCGAGCCGCGGGGTTCCGGAGGCGCGGCCGTAGGGGTTGGGGCGGGCGCGCCGGGCTCTGGCTCGGCGGTTGGGGCGGCGTGAGCGCTGCAGTCAGCGGCAGACCGTGTTGCGTGAGCGCTGCGGTCAGCGGCAGACCGTGTTGCGGGCGGCCTCGGTGACGGAGCGACCGCCGATCCGCTTGTCTCTTGCCATTGCGTCTGCGAAGCGGACGATCGTGCTGCGGTACTGCCGCGCGTATGGCAGTGCCAACGAGCGCCAGCGCGGCGCGGTCGACATCGCGGTGACGGCTGCTTGTGTTGCGGCCTGATCGCCGCCGCGCTTCGCCGCAGCCCAGGCGCCGACCCACGCGCAGGTGACGCTGTTGGCCACCTCGACGCCGAACTCGTATGCCGTGTTGACCGCGTCTCGGTCCATCAGCGAGTCGCGATCGAAGCCTTGCGGCAATGGGGTGCCGCCAAGCAAGCCCTTGACGGTCGAGGGCCGCTCGTCGGGCAGCACGAGGTTTCTCGGCATCCGCTCGAGCCACGCGTCGCGGTCGACTGATCTCAGCGCGGCGAGCACGTCGCGGTAGCGGCGCTGCGCGAAGGGGGCGGTGCTCCATTCGTGGGTGCGCAGCTCGAGATAGCTTCTGCCATCACGCCACAGCGCGGTGAAGTCGTGCGGCGTGTGCGGCTCGGGCCCGAAGTCGAAGACGGCCGCTCTATGGCCGGCGACGTCGGCGCCGGCGAGCCGATGCGCGTCGTGCTCGCGGTCGACGAGGTGGCTGCGGTACCAGCGCGCCGGGGCCCAGCTGAGCTCCAGCTGCTGCGCGCCGTCGTCCAGCTCCAGGTGGCCGTCGCTGTCGGTGTACTGGTCGGCGGTGATCACCCGCCAGCCGGGGGCGTCGAGCACGTAATGGGGAGCGGGCTCGGTGGTGGTGGTCGGCTGTCTTGCGAGGGGCGGGTTGCTGCTGTGGTGTTGGCCGCCGCTCAACGCGACGGCCACGACGATCGCCGCCAAGGCAGCGAATGCGCCGCCAGCGACGAGCGGGGCGATGAGGTGGCGGGGCGGGCGCGGCAGCCGTTTCCTCGGGGTCTCCATGATCGCGTCGCGGAGGGCCAGCTCGCTTGGGAGCGAGAGCTGATCGACCTGCGCGTCGGAGATCGGCGCGATCTGGTCCACGATGTCCTCGACTCGGGTCATCGGGCGGGCTCCTTGGCGGGCTGGGTGGAGGTTGGGGGCGTGGCGGGGCGAGGCTCGGCCGAGGCGTCGAGGGCGGCTCGGAGGCGGGTGCGGGCGCGGTGGAGGCGGCTGCGGGCGGCCGCCGGGCGCAGGCCGAGGACGACGGCGATCTGGGCCGGCTCGAGCTCTTCCCAGCCGGCCAGCAGGACGATCTCGCGGTCGGCGGCGGAGAGGCGGTCGAGTGCTTGGCGGACAGAGGCCGGGTCGCCGTCTGCGGGCGGCGTGAGCGTGGGCACCTGCGCTGAGAGCTCGTGGCCGAGCCGTTCGGCAAGGCCGTTGCGGCGTCGCGCGCCGCGGCGCTGGTTGGCCAGGACGCGGCGGGCGACGCCGAGCAGCCACGGGCGCGCGTCGTCGCCGGGCGGGACGTCTTTGAGTCGGCGCCATGCGACCAGGAACGTCTCGGCCAGCACGTCGGCCGCGTCAGCCGGCTCGTTGACCCGCCGCAGCGCGTATCCCAGGACCGCACGTCGATGGCGGTCGAACAGCAGCTCGAAGCGGGCGCGGTCCCCTGTCTCGGGTTGTCTCATCGGGGGGTAGGTGTCCGGGTATCGGGTGGGCGTTGCAGGGGGCTTGCTGTGTTCCGTCCGCGCGGCTGGTGCTCGGAGGCGCGGGCTTATGCTCGCTCAGCGCGACGGCGCCTGGTCATACGTTGGGTGAGCTGATTGGCATCGAGGGAGGGCGGGATCGGCGGTCGCGCGAGGGTGGGGTGTTGGCGGATGACGATTGCATCGCGGGGGGGCGGATCGGGGGTCGCGCTCGGGGGGTGTTGGCGGATGACGATCGCGTCGAGGGAGGGCGGGATCGGCGCTCGCGCGAGGGTGGGGTGTTGGCGGGTGACGATCGCATCGAGAGGGTCGGATCGGCGGTCGCGCTCCGGTGAGGTGTTGGCGGGTGGGAATCGGCCGAGGGTGAGGCGTTGGGCTTACGCCGCTTGCTTGAGGGCGGCGGTGATTTGGTGGGCGGTCCAGGCTTGGCGGTGGGTGATGTCTTGGTGGGTGAAGCGGAGGAGGGTGATGGCGTGGAGGGCGAGGTGGTTGCTCTTCTCGCGGTCGCGTTGGAAGGCGCGTCGGGTGCCGTGGGCGGCCCAGCCGTCGAGCTCCACCGCGAGTCGCTCCCCTGGCCACCAGGCGTCGACCTCTCTGCCGTGGACGGTCGCGTTCGTCTTCGGGCGCGGGAGGGCGAAGCGGTCGACGAGGGCGGCGAAGGCGAGCTCCAGCTCGGAGCGGGTCAGCTGGAGGCCGTCGGCCTTTGCGTCTTGCAGTGCCTCGCGCATCGCCGCGTAGCCGGTGCCGTTGCGGCCTCGGGTCGCGTAGAGCGCTTCCTCGATCGCGTTCGTGTCCGCCCGGTGGACGTACTCCGCCTCGTGGAGGGCCTTGCGGAGGTGGTGTTTGGGGACGACGTGGGCGAGGTCGACCAGCGTCCGAGCGAGGGTGGTGACGGGGATGCCGTCTCGGTTGGTGACGTGGGTTGAGGGGAGCGTGGCGCGATGGATGCGAATCCCCGGTACGGGTCGTCGCTGCGCCGAGGTCGTCACATCGACCTCGCGATGGTTCGCTGGGCGGATGCCGTAGAGGCCCGCCGCGTCACGGTGGCTCACAACGGCGCCGTGCCCCATCGCAAAGACCGCAGCGAGCAGGGTGCCGTCCCGGCTGAGCCGGCGGTGGCCAACCGCGTAGACCCCTCGATGGAGTCTCACGAGCGAGCCTCGTCGCAGCCGGTTGCGCACCATCGTCGGCGTCACCCCGATCCCCCCCAACTGCCAGTGCCCCACCACCCCAAACTGTCTTCCTGCCAGCTCTGCCAGCCGATGATCCGGAGCCGTGTGAATCTGATGGTCGTAACGACTATTGGATTCACTGGGGTCGTTGGCGCGGGGCGGTGGTGGCGGCACGCGGGCAGACTGGCAGTCCCGCCACGCGCAGCGCTACGGCTGTTCGTGACGGGACTGTGGTGCGGTTGCTACGCCGCGGTCGGGACCGCGTCGAGGTATGGCTCGCCGCGCTCGGCCCGGTCGACCAGGGACGCCGGGGGGTTGAAGCGGTCGCCGTACGTGGCGGCCAGTTCGCGGGCGCGAGCGACGAAGCCAGCCAACCCGCCCTCATAGCCGTTGATGAACTGGAGGACGCCGCCGGACCAGGCGGGGAAGCCGATGCCGAAGATCGAGCCGATGTTGGCGTCGGCGACGGACTCGATGACGCCTTCGTCGCGGCACTTGACCGTCTCGAGGGCCTCGATGAACATCATCCGCTCTTCGAGGTCTCTCAACGAGATCGTTGACGGGTCGGCGACCTGCGGGAAGGCGTCCTTCAGGCCCTCCCAGAGCCCGGTGCGTCTGCCGTCCTCGTAGGAGTAGAAGCCGCGGCCCTCGAGCTTGCCCGGGCGGTCGAACTCGTCGAGCATGCGGTCGATCACCCGCTCGGAGGGATGCGAGTCCCAGCCTGAGCCGCCCGACTCGTTCGCCGCCTTCGCGGCGTTGCGGATCTTGCGCATCAGCTTCAGGTTGAGCTCGTCGCTCAGCTGAAGGACCGGAGCGGGGTAGCCGGCCTGCGAGGAGGCCTGCTCGATCGTCGGGGCCGGGATGCCCTCGGTCAGCATCGAGATGCCCTCGTTGATGAACGTGCCGATCACGCGCGAGGTGAAGAATCCGCGCGAGTCGTTGACGACGATCGGCGTCTTCTTGATCTGCTGGGAGACGTCGAGCGCGCGCCACAGCGTCTCGTCAGAGGTCTGCTCGCCCTTGATGATCTCGAGCAACGGCATCTTGTCCACCGGCGAGAAGAAGTGCAGGCCGATGAAGTCGGCCGGGCGCGAGACGCCTTCAGCGAGCCCGGTGATCGGCAGCGTCGAGGTGTTGGAGCCCAGCAGGGCTCCAGGAGCGAGGAACGGCTCGATCTCGGCGAAGACCTTTGCCTTCACGGCCGGGTCCTCGAAGACGGCCTCGATCACGAGGTCGGCGCCCGCGGCCTTCGCCGGGTCGTCGGTCGGCGTGATCAGCGCCAGCAGCGCCTCGGCCTTCTCCTGCGTCGAGCGACCGCGCGAGACGGCCTTCTCGACCAGTCTCTGCGAGTAGCCCTTGCCGCGGTCCGCCGCCTCCTGCGAGACGTCCTTCAGCACGACCTCGATGCCGGCCTTCGCGCAGACGTACGCGATCGCGGCGCCCATCATGCCGGCGCCGAGCACGACCGCCTTCTTCGACGCGAAGCGCTCGGCACCGGCCGGGCGGCCACGGTCGCCGTTGACCTGCTGAAGGTCGAAGAAGAACGCCTGGATCATGTTCTTCGCGACCTGGCCGGTGGCGAGGTCGACGAAGTAGCGGCCCTCGATCTCGATCGCGCTGTCGAAGTCGACCTGTGCGCCCTCGACCGCCGCGGCCATGATGTGGTGCGGCGCCGGGTAGTTCGCGCCCTTCAGCTGCTTGCGCAGGTTCGCCGGGAAGGCCGGCAGGTTCATCGCCAACGCGGGCGTTGACGGCGTGCCGCCGGGGATCTTGTACTTCTTGTCGGCGTCCCACGGCTGCTGCGCCTCGGGGTTGGCGGCGATCCACTTCTTCGCCGCCGGGATCAGCTCCGCGGGCGTGGCGACGAGCTCGTTGACGAGGCCAATCTCCAGCGCCTTCGCCGGGCGGACTCTTCTGCCCTGCAGCAGCAGCTGCATCATCGCGTTGACGATGCCCATCATCCGCACGGTGCGCACGACGCCGCCGGCGCCGGGGAGGAGGCCGAGCGAGACCTCCGGAAAGCCGAGCTGGATCTTGCTGCTGTCGACGACGACGCGGTAGTGCGTCGCCAGCGCGATCTCCAGGCCGCCGCCGAGCGCGGTGCCGTTGACCGCCGCGACGACCGGCTTGCCGAGCGTCTCCAGGCGGCGCAGCTGGCCCTTGATCTCGCGCAGGTAGGCCGCGAACTCCTCGGCCTGGTCTGGCGTGACCGCTCTCAGGTTGTTGAGGTCGCCGCCAGCGAAGAACGTCGACTTCGCTGAAATGATCACAACGCCCGTGATCGACTCCTTCTCGGCCTCAAGGCGCTCGATCGTCGCCGCCATCGAACGGGCGTACGCCTCGTTCATCGTGTTGGCGCCCTGGTTGGGGTCGTCCAACGTCAGGACGACGACGCCGTCGGCGTCCTTGTCCCAGCGGATCGTCGTGCTCTCGTCAGCCATGCTCAGATCGCCTCCACGACGGTCGCGATGCCCATGCCGCCGCCGACGCAGAGCGTCGCGAGGCCGTACTTGCCGCCGGTGCGGTGCAGCTCGTCGATCAGCGTGCCGAGGATCATCCCGCCGGTCGCGCCGAGCGGATGGCCCATCGCGATCGCGCCGCCGTTGACGTTGACCTTCTCCATGTCGAGGTCGAGGTCGCGCACGAAGCGCAGCACGACCGCCGCGAAAGCCTCGTTGATCTCGACGAGGTCGAGCTGCTCGGCGGTGATGCCGGCCTTCGACAGCGCCTTCTTGGAGGCCGGCGCCGGGCCGGTCAGCATGATCGTCGGGTCGGCGCCCGAGACGGCCGTCGCGAGGATCCGCGCGCGCGGCTTGAGGCCGAGCTGCTCGCCCGTCTGCGCGTTGCCGATCGCGACCAGCGAGGCGCCGTCGACGATGCCCGAGGAGTTGCCAGGCGTGTGGACGTGGTCGATCTTCTCGACCCAGTGGTACTTCTGCAGCGCGACGGCGTCGAAGCCGCCCATGTCGCCCATCACGGCGAACGACGGCTTGAGGCCGCCGAGCGCCTCGGCCGTCGTGCTCGGGCGGATGAACTCGTCGTGGTCGAGCACGACGTGGTCGTTGATGTCGAGCACCGGGACGACCGATCCCTTGAAGCGGCCGTCGGCCTGTGCGGCAGCCGCGCGCTGCTGCGAGCGCACGGCGTAGGCGTCGACGTCGTCGCGGCTGAAGCCCTCGACGGTCGCGATCAGGTCGGCGCCGATCCCCTGCGGGATGAACGAAGTGTCGTAGGCGGTCTCGGGGTCCATCGCCCAGGCGCCGCCGTCCGTCCCCATCGGCACGCGCGACATCGACTCGACGCCGCCGGCGAAGACGAGGTCCTCCCAGCCGGAGGCGACCTTCTGCGCGGCGATGTTGACGGCCTCGAGGCCCGAGGCGCAGAAGCGGTTGAGCTGGACGCCCGCGACCGTGTCCGGCAGGCCGGCCTTGATCGCGGCCGTCTTGGCGATGTCGGCGCCCTGGTCGCCGACCGGGGTGACGCAGCCGAGCACGACGTCGTCGACGCGGTTGGGGTCGAGGTCGACGTTGCGCGAGAGCATCTCGTGCATCAGCCCCACGACGAGGTCGACAGGCTTCGTCGTGTGCAGCGATCCATTGCTCTTGCCTTTGCCGCGGGGCGTGCGGATGGCGTCGAAGACGAGCGCTTCGGTGCTTGACATTTCTCCTACCTTGGGAGCCGATTGGCTGGTCAACCAATATCGTGGCACGTCAGCCACAAGAGCAGTGCCAGACCCGTGTTGGGACGCCTAAGGCCGGCGCCTGGTTAAACGAGCGCTGCCGCCAGGGCTGGCGCGAGGTCGCCTCTCGGCGCGACCTCGACGCCGCCGGCGAGGCCGAGCCAGGCGGCGACCGCGTGGAGCTCGGCGGCGAGGGCCGGGGCGACCACGGACGGGTCAGCGTCGGGCTCGGCGAAGGCGGACTGGACGCAGAGGACGCCCGCGGCGCGGTCGGACTTGAGGTCGACGCGGGCGACGAGCTCGTCGCCGAGCAGGAACGGGAGCACGTAGTAGCCGTGGACGCGTCTCGGCGCTGGCGTGTAGATCTCGATCCGGTAGCGGAAGCCGAAGATCCGCTCGGTGCGCGGGCGAAACCATATGAGCGAGTCGAACGGGCTCAGCAGCGCGCGGGCGTCGACCTTGCGAGGGCGTCTCGCCTCCGGCCACAGGTAGGCCGGCGCGCCCCAGCCCGCGACCTCGACCTCGGCCAGCTCCCCCGCCTCCACCAGCTCGGCGACGCGCGCCTTCGACTCCTTGCGCGGCAAGCGGAAGTAGTCGCCGAGGTCGGGCTCGGTCGCGACGCCAAGCGCGCGCGCCGAGATCCGCACCAGCTCGCGCTGCGCTTCCTCGACCGACGGCGTCGGCAGGTCGAGGACCGCCTGCGGCAGGGCCCGCTCAGGCAGGTCGTAGCGGCGCTCGAAGTTGACGCGCCGCGCCGCCGTCACACGCCCGCGCCAGAAGAGGTACTCGAGCGCGACCTTGCCCTCGTGCCACTGCCACATCTCCCCCGGCCGCCGTCTCGCGCGCTCAGCGGCGCTCGTGTCGTTGGCACGGATCGGGCCCTGCTCGCGGACGAGGTCGAGCACCTCCTCGACGAGGTGGGGGTAGTCGCGCGCGAGCGTGCGCATGCGTCCCCATGCGTCCTCGTCGGCGCGCTCCATCCGCCAGCGCAGGTACGGCTGCAGCGCGATCGGGACGAGAGACGCCTCGTGCGCCCAGTACTCGAACAGCTCGCGTCTGAGCGGTCCGTCGGTGTGCGCGGCCATGCGGTCGAGCAGGTCGCGCGGGTACGGGCCCAGCCGCGAGAACAGCGGCATGTAGCCGGTCCGCTGGAAGACGTTGACCGAGTCGAGCTGGATGATCGCGATCCTCGCCAGCGCCCTGCGCAGATGCCGCGCGTCGACCTTGCCGGTGGGGCGCGGGTCGGCGAAGCCCTGCGCGGCGAGCGCGATGCGACGGGCGGCTGCGGCGGTCAGGCGAGTCGGAAGCGGTCGGACCGTCGCGATTGGCTCGCTCGAGGCGAGGGGGACGGCGACGGCGCGCGGCTCGGCGTCGCGCGGCTTGCCGTCGCGCGGCTCGGTCGCCCGCGGCTCGCCGCCCCGCCCAGCCGCGCTCACGGGGCCGGGGTGGCGGCGCTTCTTCTCTGCTCGATCGGCAGCCACACCTCGAAGGTCGTCTCGCCCGGTCTGGAGTCGACCGAGAGGCTGCCGCCATGGCGGCCGACGACGATCCGGCGGGCGACGTCGAGGCCGAGGCCGGTGCCGCTGCCGACCTCCTTCGTCGTGAAGAAGGGGTCGAATATCCGCGGGCGGACCTCGTCGGGTATGCCCGGCCCGTCGTCGGTGACCGTGACGACGACGCAGTCGGTCTTCCTATACGTCGCGATCGTGATCGTGCCGGTCTCGCCAACCGCGTCGATCGCGTTGTCGAGCAGGTTGGTCCACACCTGGTTGAGCTCGGAGCCGTGGACGGTGATTCTCGGCAGCGCCTTGTCGTATCTGCGGACGACCTGGATTCTCGTGTGCTTGAGCTTGTGGCCGAGGACGGTGATCGTCGTCTCCAGGCCCTCGTGGATGTCGGTCTGGACGACGCCGCCGCGATCCATGTAGGCGTAGGACTTGACCGCTCTGACGAGGCCGCTCATGCGGTCGGTCGACTCGGCCAGCTCAGCCGCGAGCGTGTGCGCCTGCAGCGAGGCGGCGACCCAGCTGATGACCGGGTCGATCGCCTGGCCGGCGATCTCGGCCGCACTGCGCACCCATGCCTCGTCGGCGCCGGCGGCGGCAAGCGGCTCGGCCCATCTCCACGGCTCCGCGACGCCGAGCTCTTCGAGCAGGTCCGAGATCGCGTCCTCCCGGTCAGCCGACTCCAGCGCGCTGAGCGTCTCCTGCTCGCGCCCGCGCGCGAGCAGCTGGTCCTTCAGTCTGAAGATCAGCGCCGCCTCGGCGCGCTCGACGCCCTCCTCGACGAGCTTGGCGACCATCCGCTCGTAGAGGTCGAGCGTGATCGCCATGTCGGAGGAGGCGCGCTTGGCGGCGGCAGCGGGGTTGTTGAGCTCGTGCGCGAGCCCGGCCGCCATCGTGCCGAGCGCGGCGAGCCGGTCGCGGTTGGCCTCGCGTGAGGTCAGACGGCCGATCACCGGCCGCATCTGGCTCATCACGCGCTCAAACACCGGCCGCGTCGCGACGAGCAGGTCGACGAACGTCTCGCGGGGTATCGTCGCAAGGCGGATCTGGCCGGCCGCGATCATCCGCACCATGTGGAAGCCGCCGGTCAGCGACGGGATCGCGCCGACCCACGTCGGCGCGACGTTGATCCCCTCAGGCTCCACGCGGTCGTCCTCGGTGACCGTCATCACCGAGATCTTGCCGTCGAGCAGCAGGTGCAGGCCGGTCGAGGAGGTGCCGGCCTCAGCGACGACCGTGCCGTCGGCGACCATCCGCAGCTGCGCCGCGTCGAGCCACGGCTGCAGCTCCTCGTCGCTCAGCCCCTCGAACAGGTCGACCGAGCGCAGCTCGTCGAGCGTCAGCGTCGCGATCGCCATCTACCCGTCCGCCAGGTATTCGTGGACGAGCGAGACGGCCATCGAGCCCTCGCCGACGGCGCTCGCGACGCGCTTGATCGAGCGGGCGCGGACGTCGCCGGCGACGAAGACGCCCGGGACGCTGCTCTCCAGCAGATACGGGTCGCGCATCAGCGGCCAGCCGTCCGCCCTCGCGTCGAGGCCAGCGAGGATAAAGCCGCGCTCGTCGCGCTCGACGATCCCGCCAAGCCAGTCGGTGCGCGGCGCGGCGCCGATGAAGACGAAGCAGGCGTCGACCTCCTCGGTCCACTCTCTGCCGTCCTTGGAGCGCATCGTCAGGCGCGCGAGGTGGTCATCCTCGCCCTCGGCTCTGACCGCCTGCGTCCCAGTCCTCACATCGACGTTCGGCAGCGAGGCGAGCTGCTGGATCAGGTAGTACGACATCGAGTGCGTCAGCGACTCGCCGCGCACGAGCATCGTCACTCTCTTCGCGTAGCCAGAGAAGTAGACGGCTGCCTGGCCGGCGGAGTTGGCGCCGCCGATGATCACGACGTGCTGGTCTCTGCACGAGCGGGCCTCGGTCAGCGCCGCGCCGTAGTAGATCCCGGCGCCGGTCAAGTCGGAGAAGCCGGGCGCGTCAAGCTGGCGGTAGGAGACGCCGGAAGCGATCAGCACGCAGTTAGCGCTCAGCTCGCTGCCGCCGGTCAGCTCGATAAAGCGGCCCGAGCCCTCGACGCGCAGCTGCGCGGCGTCCTGCATCGTCAGCAGCTCGGCGCCGAGGCGGCGAGCCTGGTCGAAGGCGCGGCGGGCGAGGTCCGAGCCCGACAGGCCGGTCGGGAAGCCGAGGTAGTTCTCGATTCGGCTCGACTGGCCGGCCTGGCCGCCGGGCGCCTCACGCTCGACCATCGCGGTCTTGAGGCCCTCGGACGCTCCGTACACCGCAGCCGCCAGCCCGGCGGGGCCGCCGCCGACGATCACGAGGTCGTAGTGGTCGGAGGCCGGGACGCCGACGACGCCGAGCCGCTCGGCCAGCTCCAGCACCGACGGGCGCTCGAGGATGTCGCCGTCTTCCAGCAGCACGACGGGCAGGCGGTCGGGCGCGACGTCGGCGATCTTCAGCAGCTCCTGCGCCTCGCCCTCGCGCTCGACGTCGAGCCAACGGGCCGGGACGCGGTTGCGCGCGAGGAAGTCGCGCAGGTCGTGCGACTCCTTGGAGAAGCGGTGGCCGATCACGCGCACGCCGCCCGCCTCCAGCGCGGCGCCCGACTCCCACGTCGTCAGCAGGTCCTCGAGCACGGGGAAGAACTGCTCCTCCGGCGGGTCCCACGGCTTCATCAGGTAGTAGTCGAGCGCGACGTCGTTGATCGCGGCGATCGCGGCGTCGGTGTCGGCGTAGGCGGTCAGCAGGACGCGCTTGGCGTCGGGCACCAGCTCTCGCGCGCGCGTGAGGTACTCGGTCCCCTCCATGCCGGGCATCCGCTGGTCGGCGACGAGCAGCGCGACCTGCTCGCCGCGAGCGCGGACTTGCGCGAGCGCCTCGAGCGCCTCTGCGCCCGAGTTGGTGCGCATCACGCGGTAGCGCTCGCCGAAGCCCCGGCGGAGGTCGCGCGCGACGGCGGCGAGCACTGCTGGCTCGTCGTCGACGGCAAGGATCACGGGGCGGCGCTCCGGCGCCTGTCTCTCAATCGGTACAGCAGCGGCCATGGGAGCGCAAGCTAGCACGGTGCCGTCCGGCTGCCGGGGAGTGGGCGCGGCGGCTGGGGTGCCTACTTCGGGATCCGGTAGTAGAGGTGGGCGGCCTTCGGCGAAGCGACGACCTGCGCGGGCTCCAGCTCGACCAGCCGCGGGAGCGTGTCGAAGAGGCGGACGCCGCCGCCGAGCATCACCGGGGCGACGTGGATCTGGAGCTCGTCGACGAGGCCGGCGGCGAGGTACTGCTGGATCATGTTCGCGCCGCCGGACAGCTGCACGTCCTTGTCCCCGGCGGCTGCCTGCGCCTGCGCGAGCGCCGACTCGATCCCGTCCGTGACGAATGAGAAGGTCGTGCCGCCCTTCACGAGCGGCTCGCGCGCGTGGTGGGTGAGGACGTAGACGGGCAGTCTGAACGGCGGCTCGTCGCCCCACCAGCCCTCGAACGGCTCCGGCCCCCAGGGGCCGCCCTCGCCGCTGAACATGTGGCGGCCCATGATGTAGGCGCCGGTCTTCGCGAGCGAGTCCGCGACGAGCTCGTCGGCGGGGCCGTGCTCGCCGCCCTCCAAGCCGTGCGGGTCGCGCCATGACGCCAGCTCGAAGACCCACCCGTGCAGCTGCTCGACGCCCTC
>DASYEC010000137.1:0-21100 GCA_036499225.1 Conexibacter sp. | reverse complement strand
GCTGATCATCGCGTGGCTTCTGACCGACGGCGGCAGCCCGCCGCGACCGCCGTACTGGAAGTGGAAGACACGGCCCGTCTCCTTGACCATCCAGTCGTACATCCACTGCTGGCGGTCCCGCTGCAGGCGGGCTCGCGTCTGCGGCTCGGCGTTCCTCACAGCGTTCCCTCCCGGCTGGCGTCGCGCGTCCAGAAGACGACGCGGCGCTCGATCAGCTCGACCGCGAAGAAGAGCACCGTGCCGATCAAGCCGACCAGCAGCGTCGCTCCGTAGGCATAGTCCATGCGCAGCTGTCCTTTGAATGAGTTGATCAGGAAGCCAAGCCCTGACTGCAGCGTCAGCAGCTCGGCGACGATCGCGCCGATGAATGCCATCGAGAGGCCGACCTTGAGGCCGGCGAAGACTGACGGCAGCGCGCGCGGGATCCCGTACAGCCGCAGCCGCTGCAACGGGCCGGCGCCGAGCGCACGCAGCAGCACATCGCCCTCCTTGCCGGGATAGTCGAGGCCGCTCATCGTGTTGATGAAGATCGGGAAGAAGGCGAGCAGCCCGGCGACCGCAGCCTTGGAGGAGACGCCGAAGCCGAGGCCGACGATCAACACCGGCGTCAACGCGACCTTCGGGATCACCTCGAAGACGACGACGAGCGGATAGAGGATCTTGCGCAGCGTCAGCGACGAGGCGATCAGCGCGCCGATCGCGAAGCCGGCGACGATTGCGCCCGCGTAGCCGATCCCCACCTCGCTCAGCGTGATGCCGAGGTGGTGGAAGAAGCGCGACGAGGGGTCGCTGACGACGTGCGGGATCCCCGCGATCACGTCGGTCAGCGGCGGCAGCACGCGGTCGCTGACGACGTTGGCGGCGACCGCGATCTCCCACAGCGCGATCAGCGCCAGGCCGGGGACCGCGATCAGCCAGCCGCGCGCGCTCCGGCGGGCGCGCGAGGAGCGCGACCCGCCCGGCTCGGCCGTGCGCGCCGCCCGCCCGGCGCCGCCGCTGCTGCGCGGCGCGACGGTGAGGGCGTCACGTGGCACGGTATGCCTTCGCCTCTCTCTCGATCTCGGCGTAATCGAAGTCGTTGGCGGCGTCGATCAGGCCGTTGTCAACGATCTCGTTGACCGGCACCTCTCTGTTGAGCTTGATGCCGTCAGACTCGACGCCGCCCTCGACGAGGAATCTCATGTAGGTGTCCCAGCCGGCCGAGTCCTGCATGCCGACCTTGTGGAAGTCTGGCGAGCCTCTGTCGAAGTAGGAGTCGAGGCCCGGGATCAGCAGTCTGCCGAGCAGCACGGTGGCGATCGTCGGAACGTCGATCCCGTCGGTGTTCTCGGGCGCATATCTCTTGACGAGCTGCGCCGTCGCTCTCGGGTTGGCGCGCATGAACACCATCGCCTTCGTCAACGCGCGCGTGTACCCGGTCAGGTCCTCTCTGTGCTCGTCGTAGTCCGACGCCTTCACGGCGACGCTGTTGCGCGGGAACTGCTCGATCTCGGTCGGCGTGATCAAGCGCAGTCTCACGCCGCGCGCCTGCAGCGAGTAGAAGTCCGGGTAGGAGCCGGCGACGACGTCGACCTTGCCGCTCTCGAGCGCGTCGGCCGCCTCGGCGGTGCCGCCTCCGACCGGCTGCAGCGTGACGCCGTCGCCCTCGGCGAGGCCGATCATCGAGAGCGCGCCGCGCAGCAGCGGCACCTCGCCGCCCGACGCGTCGGAGATGCCGATCGTCGCGCCGTCGATCGACGCTCTGTCCCACTGCTGGATCGGGCTTCTGTCGATCACAGCGAAGCCGAAGAACGAGCCCTTGCCGTACGTCCACAGCGACTTGATTCTCTGGCCGCGCGACGCCGCCGAGATGATCGCCGCCGGGTCGGGCAGCGCGACCTGGCCGCGGCCGACCAGCATCAGCTGAACGGTCTTCGGGGTCGATCCCGGGTACTGCGTCGTAACCGTCAGCCCTTCGTCTCTGAAGTAATCGAGCGCCTGCGCGATGTAGATCGGGGCGCCGATGAAGTCCGGGCCTGACTCGGCGCTCAACTCCGTGATCGACGACCAGCCGCCACCGCTCCCGCCTCCTCCGCCGCTGGCGGAGGAATTCGACGACGACGAGCCGCAGGCCGCCACGGCGGCCGACAGTCCCAGCGCCGAGCCGGCCGCTCCCATCACACGCATGAAGCCACGGCGGTCGATCGGCCCGAGCGGGCCGGTTGCGTTGCTCACCTCTCCACGTCCTCTCTCATCGTTCACTGCTCACCCCGCTCACCACTCCGCGCGCGCTCACCACAGCGCGCACGCTCCCCTCGCGCAGGTAACGGACAGAGAACGTCCCCGCGTGCGCGTCCCCGTCGAGCTCCTGCTGCTCACAGCCGTCGGTCAGGCCGACGAGGTCGAGCCGCAGCCAGTCGCCCAGCTCGGTCCAGAACGACGGCGGCTCCGTGTGCTCGACGCGCTGGCCGAGCATGTTGCGCGCGACCGTCACGCCATGCGCCTCGGCGACCGCCTCGTGCTCCAGCCGCAACGGCGAGCCCGACAGCGGGCTGTCGTGCTCGCAGACGTCGCCGGCCGCGTAGAGGCCGCTATGCGAGAGCGACGCGAGCGTCGCATCGCAGCGCACGCCACCGCGCTCGCCGATCGCCACGCCCGCTCTGCGCGCGAGCGTCGTGTCCGGCACGGCGCCGGTGCCGCAGACGACGACGTCGGCGGCGAGCAGGCGCCCGTCGGCGAGGCGCACGCCGCTGACGCGGCCGCCCTCTGTCCCTTCCAAGCGCGCGACCTCCGCCTGCGCGACGATCTCGACGCCATGCTCGCGCATGTGCTGCGCGACGACGCCGCCGACCAGCTCGCCGAAGCCGCGAGCCATCGGCTCGCGCTCCTGCATCACGATCGTGCACGGCGTGCCGAGCGCGCGCACCGACGCCGCGACTTCGCAGCCGATATAGGAGCCGCCGACGCAGACGACCCGCTCGGCCGCACCGAGGTCTGCCCGCAGCGCGTCGGCGTTCCCGGCCGCGCGGATGTAGTGGATCCCTTCGAGCTGCATGCCGTCGAGCTGGAGGCGGCGGACCATCGCGCCGGTCGCGAGCAGCGCGCTTCCGTAGGCGACGACCTCGCCGCCGGCGAGCTTGGCGGTGCGCGCGTCGGCGTCGAGCGCCATGACGGCGGTGCGGGTCCGCAGCTCGACGCCGGCCTCCGCGTACCACTGCTGTGGCAGCACGTGCAGATCCTCGCGGGCGAGCTGGCCGAGCAGGTACGCCTTCGTCGCCGGCGGCCGGCGGTAGGGCGGGTCGAGCTCGCGGCCGACGAGCATGATCGAGCCGGTCGCGCCCTCTTCTCGCAGCGCCCGCGCACAGCTTGCGGAGGCGACCCCGCCGCCGATCAGCAGATGGTCGACATGACGGTCGGGCATCGCCTCACGCACCTCTTCCAACGGCCAAGTCGACAGCCGTGGCGCTCATTGGCCGATGACCTCGGCGACCGACGGGTCGAGCTCGACGCCGAGCGCGTTGAGGACGCCGGCGATCATCCGGTAGAAGCCGACGAGCACGAGCAGCTCGACGCGGCCGTCGTCGCCCCACCCCGCAAGCGACTCCCAGGTGGCGTCTTGGATCGTGCCAGTCGCCAGCAGCTCGTCGACGAACGCGAGCAGCGCCGCGTCGGCCGGGGCCCAAGCGTGGTCGCTCTGCGGGTCGAGCGCCGCCGCGACCTCCTCGGCCGACATCCCGGCGTTGGCGGCGATCCAGCGGTGCTGACCGATCTCGTAGTCGCAGTCGGCCGCGGCGCCGACGCGCAGGATCGCCAGCTCGCGCTCGCGCAGGGCGATCGTGCCGTGCGCCATGAAGTAGCCGCCGAGCGCGTTGACACGGCGCGTCAGCTGGGGCTGGTGGGCGAGCGTCGCGAAGACGTTGACAGGCGTGCCGTCCGGAACGTGCAGCGTCTTGGCGAGCGCCTCGCGCTGCTCCTCGTCGGGCTCGCGCACCGGCGCGATGCGAGGGGGCATGGCTCATGACCTCCGATCGGGGTCGCCCGCCGGCCCACCCTCGAAGAGCAGGAAGTCGGCGAGCAGATAGGTGAACGTCGACGGCGCCTCGACGTGGAGCGTGTGGCCCAGGCGCGGCACCACGCGCGCCTCGGCGCCGGGGATCAGCTCCGCCAGCTCGGCGGCCTTGTCTGCGCCCATGCCGGGGTCTTCCGCGCCGGCGAGCACGAGCGTCGGGGCGTGCAGGGCGTGGAGGTCGGCGCTGCGGTCGAAGGCGGCGATCGCGCGGAAGTTGTGCGCCGCGACGGCCGCGTCGGTCGCGGCGACCTCGCGCCGGTAGCGCGCGACGGCCTCTGGCTGCTCGGCGAGGAACCAATCGCAGAAAGCGACGCTGACATGCGCGTCGAGCGCCTCGGCGCCGGCCGGGCCTTCGAGCGCCGCGGCGCGCTCGTGGAAGGCCGCGGCCGACTGCGCGCCGATCCGCGCTGCCGTCGACTCGAGCACGAGCCGGTCAACGCGTGCGTGGAAGTCGAGCGCGGCCTGCTGCGCGATCATCCCGCCCATCGAGAAGCCGACGAGGTGGGAGCGCTCGATCCGGGCCGCGTCCCAGACGGCGACGAGGTCGTCGGCGTGCTGGGCGATCGTGTGCGGGGTCGGCGCGGCGCGGTTGTCGCCGTAGCCGCGCAGGTCGTAGGTCAGCACGCGCGCCCATCTAGCGAGCGCGAGCGTCGCGTGCCGCCAGCTGCTCGCGCCCGCGAGGCCGCCGTGGACGAGCGTCACCCACGGGCCCTCCTCGCCTTCGGCGTGGAAGCGCAGGGCGGCGTCGAGCTGTTGGGAGGGCCGGGTCATCGGCCTGCCGCCGCCGGGGCGGCACGGGTGGTCGATCTCGCCGCGTTGTTGCCGCCGCCCGTCTGCGCGGCCGGAGCCGCGACGACGCCTGCCCGGAGCAGCGCCTCGATCCGCTGCGCGTCGTGGCCGAGCACGTCGGCCAGCACCTGCACCGTGTCCTCGCCGAGCGCGGGGATGTGCCGCGCGGCGCCACCGGCCTCGCCGGCTTCACCGCCGAGCTTGATCGGGTTGCCGACGACCGCGATCGGGCCGGTCACGACGTTGTCGGCCTCGACGAGCATCTCGCGTGCGGCGGTCGCGGGCGAGTCGATCACCTCTTGCGCGGTGTTGACCGGCGCGGCCGGGACGCCGCATGCCGTCAACAGCTCCGTTACCTGCTCCTTCGTTCGCTCGCGGCACCACGCCTCGACCGCGGGCGCGACGAGCGTGTCGTGATGCTGGGAGCGCTTGCGGCCGCTCGAGAGGCGCGCGTCGGCGCCAAGCTCCGGCCGGCCGATCGCGTCGGCAAGGCGCCGCCACTGCGACTCGGTCAGGACGGCGATCACGACGTAGCCGTCGCTTGCCTGGAAGGGGCCCCATGGCGACTGCAGCAGGTATTGGCCGGGTCCGAGCGTCTCCCCCGCGATCGACTGCGCGGCGATCGCGAGGTCGTTCATCAACAGCCCTGCGTCGTACATCGCGACGTCGACGCGCCGACGGCTGCCGTTGTCGCGGTCCAGCAGCGACAGCAGCGTGCCGGAGAAGGCGAGCGTGCCGGCGAAGATGTCGGCCATCGCGAAGCCCATCCAGATCGGCGGCCCCTCGCCGTCGCCGGCGAGATGGGTCAGCCCCGACATCGCCTCCGTGATGATCGCGTAGGCGGGCCGGTCTCGGAACGGGCTCTCGTACAGGTCGTCGTGGCCGAAGCCGCTCACGGTCGTGTAGACGATCCGCGGGTTGAGGGCCTCGATCGCCGCGCGGTCGAAGCCGAGCCGCGCGAGCACCCCGGGGCGGAAGTTCTCGACCAGCACGTCGGCGTCGGCCAGCAGCGCGCGCAGGATCTCTCTGCCCTCGGGCGACTTGAGGTCGAGGGCGACGCTCTTCTTCCCGCGCGTGTACCGGAGGATGTTGAGGTTCGTCTCGCCGGCCTCGCTGTCGATCGCATAGCCGGAGCTGCGGTAGGGCTCCCCCGCGATCGGCTCGACCTTGATCACCTCGGCGCCGAAGTCGGCCATCAGCATCGTCGTCACCGCGCCGCTGACGACCTGCGTCAGGTCGATCACGCGCAGGCCGGCGAGCGGCCGACGGGCCGTGTCGTGGCTGTTGGGCGTACGGCCATTCGCCGCGCCGCCGACGCGCTCGTCGTTGATAGAACCCATCGGGTGGGTTACTCGTAATCCGCTTCGGGCGAGACGCCGCGCTGCTCTTCCGGCGGCTCGATGAAGAGCGGAGCGTTGTCGTAGATCGCGAGGAAAAGCGACCCCTCGTCCCCCGAGATCAGCGGCCCGTAGTAGAGCCCCTTCTGCTCGTACTGCATGAAGCCGGGACCGAACACCTTCGTGCTCTTCCCGATTCTCCACTCACCTTCGAGGATGTAGTGAAAGACGTCACCGTCATGGCTGTGGCGCGGCACGACCACACCGGGCTCGTGTCTCACCAAGTAGAACCACGGCCCCTTCTCCTCCTTGCCGAAGAACTTGCAGAACACGCCCGGGATGTCGTGCCCGTCAAACCCCGGCGTGTCCTTCAACGCGAGCCATTCGAGGTCGTTCTCCGTCGCGAAGACGACCTTCTGCGGTGCAAACGGCATAGACCCTCTTCCTCTCGCCAGCCCCCGTAGCTCTCATCTACTGGGACCTACTCTCATCAAGTGCGCACTCTATCCGAGGAGCTGCCGAGAATGCAAGGAACGTTTTCGGTCGAAACGAAGGCGCCGGCACTCGAGGCTGTCGCGCGAGGTGCGCGGCGGTCAGGCCGCGCGGCTTGATTTGCTCCCGGGATCCTTCCGGGTTGCTGCGACCTCGAGTGGCGTGCGGTAATTGAGCTCCCGCTGTGCGCTGGAACGCAACGCCGAGGCGCTCGCGCGGGTGTGCGTGCCGACGCTCCTGACCGGCGGGACCGGCGACGTCGTCGCGTGGCCGTCCGCCGGCTGGCGTCTTTACACGCTTGCGCCGACGCAGTTGGATACGGAGATGACCACGAACGGCAAAGAGACGGCAACCGTAGCGCTCGTCACCGGTGCCACGCGCGGAATTGGCGTCGAGATCGTGCGGCAGCTCGCCACCGCGGGGCAGACCGTCTATCTCGGCGCACGCAACATCGCGCGCGGGGAGGAGGTCGGCGCGCGGTTGGACGGGGCGGGTTGCGGCGCCGTACGCGTGCTCGCGCTCGACGTGACGGACCGTGCCTCACTCGCAGCGGCGGCCGAGCGGATCGAACGGGAGGCCGGCCGACTCGATGTGCTCGTCAACAACGCGGCGGTCAACACCGACCTCGGCCCCGACGGGATGATCGCGCCCGCGCACGTCACCGCCGAGCAGCTGCGCGCGACCTACGAGACGAACGTGATTGGCGTCGCCGCGACGATCAACGCGATGCTGCCACTGTTGCGTCGCTCGGCAGCCGCGCGAATCATCAACCTCTCCACCAGCATCGCGTCGCTCACGCGCATGAGCGAGCCGGGCAGTCGCGCCTCGCAGCGGCGACTGCTCGCCTACTGCACCTCGAAGGCGGCGGTCAACGCACTGACGCTGACCTACGCCAACGAGCTGCGCGACGCCGGCATCCGCGTCCACGCCGTCGACCCCGGCCACGTCTCGACCGAGATGAACGGCCATGCGGGGACTCTCACTCCGGCCGAGGGTGCGCGCGTGGCGGTCGCGCTCGCGAGCGGCACCGAGGACTGGCCGAGCGGGACGTTCGTCGGGGAGGACCGCGACGGCGGCGGGACGGTTCCGGTGCCGTGGTAGGGAATCGGCTCCGGTCAACAACCGTGTTGCCCGATCTCCTCACGATCACGGCGGCGGCTCGCCGGGCGTCACTCCGAGGAGCGCGGAGACGACCAGGCGAGCACCACGTGGGGCCAAAGAAAGCCCCGTTTGTTTGCGGGGCTTTCTGTAGGACTCCCAGGCGTCGGCCTTAGCGTCTGGGCAGCCGGACCGCGACGACGACCGGTTTCGACGTCGCGCGCGCGGTTCCGCCCGTCGGCTTGAAGCTGACCCACAGCCGCGCCGGGACGCGGCCTTCGCGCCGCAGCAGCAAACGGCCGCGGGCCGTCAACGCCAGCCGCACGGTCACCGTCCGTGCCCCCGTTGACCGCACCGTGCGGGCCGTGAACAGCGCTCGGCGAGTCGCCGCGCTTCGGCGGTCCAGGGCGCCCGCGGCCGTAAACGGCGAGTGCGCGCTCCGGAGCGTCCCGGTAAGCACGGCGTCGCCTCCGCGCGGGAAGGCGAAGCGTGCCACCAGCGCACCCGCTCTCGTCGCGCTTACCTGCGGGAACGCGAAGCGATTGCTCGGTGCGGGCTTCGAACCGCCGCCCGGCCCAGCAGCACCACCGGCACCACCACCGTCGCCCGGTCCGCCGGTCCCACCGGCACCCCCACCGCCGGGCGGGTCGTCATCGACGACGAACGTCCGCTGCGACGGACGCGACACCTCGCCGCCGTCCCCGCGCGACCGCACCGCCACCGTGTGCTCACCGTGCGCCAGTGCGTCGGGCACGGTGAAGGGCGAGCTGCAGGCGCTCCACCCGCCGTCGTCGACCCGGCACTCGAAGCCGTCGAGCGTGAGACCGCCGGAGAAGACGAGCGACGGATGCACGGTCGTCACCGAGCTGCCCTCGCCCGGCGCGCCGTCGAACACCGGCGGCGCAAGCACCGCAATGGACGCGTCCGCCGGCTCCGAGTCACCGCCTTCGTTTGCGGCCTCGAAGCTGAACGTGTCGATCCCGCCGAAGCCCTCGTCCGGCGTGTAGCGGACCGTCCCGGCCGCTGGATCGAGCTCCGACAGCGTGCCATGTTCCGGACCGGAGGCGATCGCGCGGCTGATCGGGAACCCGGTCGCGCCCGTGCAGTCGAGTGACAGCACGAGCGACCCGGCGTCGCCGTTCGTCGCGGCCACGGGCTCGCACGTCGGCGGGGGCGGCGCGCCGACGGTCATCGTCACAGTCGCGGCGCTCGACGTGCCGCTGGTGTTCGTCGCGTTGTACGTGAAGCTGTCCGCTCCGGAGTAGCCGACGTCGGGCGTGTACGCCACCGTCCCTCCGTCGGGGTCGAGGTCGGACAGGGTCCCGTGCGCGGGCTCGCCGACGGTCGCATACGTCAGTGGGAAGCCGGCCGCCGTCGCGCAGCTCAGCTCGACCGCGGTCGACCCGTTCGCGTCGACCTGCTCGCTCAACGCGCTGCAGGTCGGCGCGAGCGGCGGCGTCACGTCGATCGTGACTGTCACCGTCGACGACGGGCCGCCGGCGTTGGTTGCGCTGTACGTGAAGCTGTCCTGGCCGCTGAAGCCGTCTTGCGGCGTGTAGGTCAGATCCCCCGTCTCCTCATCGAAGCCGGAGAGCTCACCGTGCTGCGGCTGGCCGACCAGCGCGTACGTGTTCGGGAAGGACGACGTGCCGTCGCAGGACAGTGTGATCGGCAACGGCATGCCGGCGGTGGTGGTCGCGATCGATGACGAACACGTGGGCGGCGGCGGATCGACGGCGACCTCTACGAGGCGCTGCTGCGACGTCCCGTTGACGCTCGTCGCCGTATACGCGAACTGGTCGCTGCCCGAGAAGCCCGGATCCGGTGTATAGACGACAGTCCCAGCCGCCTGGTCGATCTCGCCGAGCGAGCCGTCGGCGGGCTGGCTCGCGAGCGCGTATGTGAGCTCGTCCGCGGCGGGATCCGAGCACGACAGCTCGACCGTCACGGCGGTGTCATGGCCCGCGTGGGCCTCGACGTCCGTGCACGCCGGCGGCGGCTGGAGCGCAATCGTCGCCGTCGCCGTCGCCGACGAGCCGTTGACGCTGCGCGCGCGGAAGGAGAAGGTGTCCGCGCCGTTCTGGCCGGGGCTCGGGGTGTATGCGACCTGGCCCGTCGGCTGATCGATCGGGCCCACCGAGCCCTTGGCGGGCCCGGAGACGATCTCATACGTGAGCGGCACGCCGCTCGGGTCCTGGCACGCGAGCGTCACCGTCACCGGGCTGCCGCCGCCGGTCGCTGCGCTCACGCCATCGCACGTCGGCGGCGGATTGACCGTCGTGTAGTCGATTTGCACGCGCCCCACCCCGGTCTGCACGCCGGCGGTGAACGTCGTCCCGGGCGGGCCGTAGCTCGACCCGCCGCCACCGCCGCCGTCGCCGCCGCAGCCCCCTACGCACGGGAACGAGCCGCCGCCGCCCCCGCCGTACAGGCCGCCGCCGCCTCCGCCGCCGCCGTCCGTGATCGTGGGACCGCCGGCGCCGCCGACGCCCAACGCGCCGTCCGCGCCGCTCGCGCCACCGGGGGCGTTCACCACCGCGCCGGCACCGCCGGCCAACTGCGTCGCGCCCCGGCCGTACGCGTCGTCATCGCCGACGCTCCCGTCCAGTCCGTCGGGCGCGCCGCCGGCGCCGCCCGCGCCGCCCAAGTACATTGCGGCGCCGCCTCCACCGGCCGCGACGATCACGCGGTCAGCGAGCGCCGAGCTTCCGTGCCGCACGTCGGAGGCGCCGCCTCCGCCCATGCCCTGCGGCCGGTACAGCCAGCTCGGATCGCAGGTCGTGCCGGCCGCGCCGCCGCCGTTGTAGCCGCCCGCCCCTGGGCCGACGCAGGAGAAAGCCTGGGTTCCCACGCCTCCGACAAGGATCTCGTACACGTCCCCCGGAGTGACCGCGATCGTCGCCTGTGCGCGGGCGCCCAGCCCTCCGCCTGACAGCTCGTTCGAGCCGCCCTGCGCCCCGGAAAGGTCGAAGGCCGCCTCGGTCACGCCGGGCGGGGCCGTCCACGACTGCTCGCCCCCTGTGAAGTCGCAACTGACGACCGTCCCCGCGCCGACCGCCCCCGGTGCGATCGCACAGGGCGGCCCGGCGGCGCCGGCCGGTGCCGCGGCGGAGCCCATCGCCGCCGCGCTCGCGAGCAGCGCGACCAGCGCGGCGGGACGCCGCGACATTTGAACACGTGCTCGCACCGCGCGACCCTCCAGCATCCTTGCCATGACCGACTCCATCTTCGGGTGGGGAACAGGGGAATCGTGGCACCCGCGCGCTCGGTCGCTGAGCAACCTGGACCAATTACCGATCACTGTGCGGTAGGCCGCCGGGCCGACCTTTCCGCGCCGAGTACCCGTTGAGCGACCGCGCAAGTCGTACGCGCCGCACCATGGACCGCGCGACCGCCGCCCGAGTCAGCACGTCGGCTCGACGCCGTCGACATACGACGGCTGTGAGCGAGCCTGCCTCCCTACGGAGCCCAAATGATCGCAATCAGGTGCGCGCCGCTCCGCGCCGGGTAGAGGATTCAGCATGGGCCACTTCAAAATCCTGGTGGGCGCGACGGTCCTGCTCGCCGCGGGCCTGGCGCTCGTCATCGCGGCCGACTCGACCGTCGTCGATGCGATTGGGATCGCGTTCGCAGGCTTCGCGGGTGTCGCCCTCGTCTCGCTTGTGTTCCTGATCGTCGGCGAGTCCGAAGATCGGGACCGGGAGCAGCATCCCGGCGGCTGACGCAGCGGCAGGCGGCGCAGCGGCGCGTTAGGCGCGCGCCGCACAGCCTGCTCCTCATCACCGCGCGCCACTCCCGGGGGGTGCCGGCTGGGCCGGGCTGCCGGCTGGGCCGGGCTGCCGGCTGAGCCGGGCTGCCGGCTGGGTCGGGGCGCCGGCTAGACCGGGGCGGTGGCGGCAGCCGACTCCGGCCCCTGGGCCGACGGCCTCGCCGGCAGCACGATGCGACCGATCGCGAACGACATCAGCGCCGCGGCCGCGGCGGTTCCGGCGACGAACCACCACGCCACGCCGAAGACGTGCACCGCCGCGGCGGCGTCGCCCGCCGTGGCCGCACCGCCGATCAGGGCGACGGCGATCGCCACGCCCAGCACCGAGCCGGTCTGGCGCGACATGGTGATGACGGCGCTGCCGGTCGCGAAGCGCGCCGGCGGCAGCGATGCGGCCGCGGCGCTCGACAGGTTCGACAGCACGAGGCCGATGCCGGTCCCGCCGATGAGCCACGCCGGCAGCTCGACGCTCGCGTAGACGACGTCGCCTCTGATCCGCCAGGCGACCCACGCCGCGGCCGCGGCGAACAGCAGGCAGCCTGTGGTCGCCAGCAGCCGCTGGCCGTGGCGCACCGCGAGCCGGCCGCCGATCACCGCGGTCACCGCGGTCATCACGGGCCCCGGGGTCAGCGCGATGCCGGCGTGCAGCGTCGACCAGCCCCAGACGTCGGTGAAGTAGAGGACGTTGAGGAACAGCCATGCGGCGAACGCGGCGCCGAACAGCAGCATCGCGAGGTTGGCGAGCGCGTAGGAGCGCACGCGCAGCAGCGACGGGTCGACGACCGGCTCGGCGGCGTGGGCGCAGTGGCCGGCGAAGCCGGTGAGGGCGACCGCGGCGGTAGCGAGCGCGGCGACGGTGCGCCCGTCGCCCCAGCCCCACTCCGGCGCCTGGACCAGCCCCAGCGACAGCAGGGAGATGCCGACGACGAGCAGCGCGGTGCCGAGCAGATCGGGATGACGCGCCGTCGGGTCGCGCGCCTCCTGCAGGTGGCGGACGGCGAGCAGCACCGCCAGAAGGCCCACCGGCACGTTGACGAAGAAGACCAAGCGCCACGACGCCTCCACCCGCACGCCGCCGAGCGTCGGCCCGCAGGCCGCCGCGACGGCGCCGACCGCGGCCCACACGCCGATCGCGACCGGCCGCTTCTGCGGCGGGAAGGCCGGCAGCAGCAGCGCCAGCGAGGTCGGCATCAGGAAGGCGGCGCCGACCGCCTGCAGGACGCGCGCCGCGATCAGCGCCCCGACCGAGGGCGCCGCCCCGCACAGCGCGGAGGCGAGCGTGAACAGCGCGACGCCGCCGGCGAAGGCGCGACGGCGGCCGACGCGGTCGGCGATGCGGCCGGCGGGGACCAGCAGGGCCGCGAAGACGATCGCGTACCCGTTGAGCACCCACGAGAGCGTGCCCAGGCCGGTGCCGGGGAAGTCGCCCGCCAGCTTGGGCACGGCGATGTTGACGATGAAGAGGTCGAGGCTCGCCATGAAGACGGCGATCGAGACGATGGCGAGCACGCGACCCGGGCGTGGTGGCGGACCGGTCATGGCGAGATCTCCTTGCATTTTGCAATTGGCACGAGGGGAGCACGGTAGGCGTCTCGATTGCAATTTGCAAGTCGCCCACGATAGACTGCGCTCCGATGCCCTACCGCGTCTTCGACGACCAGAACTGCTCGATTGCCCGCACGCTGGCGATCGTCGGCGAACGCTGGACGCTGCTCGTGCTGCGCGAGATCTCGCTCGGCCATCGCCGCTTCGAGGAGATAAGACGCAGCCTCGGCGTCGCCAGCAACATCCTCAGCGACCGCCTCGCCACGCTCGTGAAGCACGGCATCCTGCGGCGCGAGGACGAGCCGCCGCAGTACCGCCTCACCGACAAGGGCCGCGACCTGCAGCCGGTCCTGATCGCGCTCCTGCAGTGGGGCGACAGGTACACCGCCGGCCCGCCCGGCCCCCCGATCGAGCACGTCCACACGGCCTGCGGCCACGTCGCCAGACCGCGCCTGCACTGCAGCCACTGCGGCGAGCCGATCCAGCGCGGCGAGCTGAGCGCGCGATACGGTCCGGTGCCAACGAGAGGCAGCGCGCCAACCACGAGCGCCGCCTCGTCGGGCACGCGGCCTGACGTCGCGCGCGTCGCCGGCTGACAACGCCGTCGCAGGGCGCCCGCCCGACGGCGGCCGCGTGGCGAGGGCGCCATACGACACGTGCACCGCGGCACACGCAGCGGCAGTACGCCGCGCTTCGGAAAGCGCGGCGCGGGGTCAATCTCGTCGACCCGACGCCGCGCTCGGGTGAGCGCCGCTCACGGGGTCGCGGCTGGCGCCGCACGTGCGCGCGGCGCCAGCGCGCTGGCTCAGTGGTCGTCCGACTGCTGCTGGCCCTGCTCGGGGGCCGTCTGTGCGGGGCCGGTAGGCGCGCCCTGGTCGTTGAGTGCGGCGGCCGGGTCCGCTGGCGCCTTCCTCGGCGTGCAGCCGCCGCTGGCCGAGACCGTGACGGAGACCGACGAGCTGTGGTCGTCGCCGCTGGTGGAGATGACGACGTGCGCGTCGCTGTGCACCAGTCCCTTGCCGATCGTGAACGTCGTCCCGTCGTCAGTCGTGCGGGTCGCGATCATCGCGATGCCCTTCGGCGGCAAGCTGCTGCGAGCGCGCTGAAGCGCCGCCTCCGGCGTACGCGTCGGCCCGTTCGTCGTGTCGGCGCAGACATACCCGGGGTCAAGCCGCTTGACGTCGGCCCGCACCCCCACATCGCGAAGCTTCTGCTGCAGGCCGGCCGTGTCCGCGAGCGAGTGGATCGTGACTGTGACTGAGCCGTCGTCGTGGGGCGCAATGGCATAGGCCGGCGTGGCCCCGCTGCCGCCGGTCGCGACGATCGCGATCGCCGCGGCGATCGCGACGCCGGCGCCGGCCAGCACGACGCGCGGGGCGCGGGTGAGGCGGCCCTGGCCGCGGCGGCGCCCTGACGTCGGTGAGGCGGAGCCCGCGGCGTGCCGAGCGCCGCGGGTGCGCTCGGCTGCGGGCACGCGGTGGCCAGGCTTGGTCGCGCTCGCGGCCCGCTCCTCGACATGCGTGCGCAACTCAGTCAGCAGCCGCTCCTCGAAGCGGTCGTCTCTCAGCGTCGTCATGGTGCGACCTCCAGGGCGGTCGAAGCGGTGGGAAGCTCTTCGTCGGCGGGCGCCAGCGTCGCCCGCAGCGCACGGCGCGCGCGGTAGAGGCGAACGCGCGCGGCTGCCGGGCGCACGCCGAGCGCGGCGGCAGCGTCGGCCACCGACAGCTCGTCGAGCGCGACGAGCTCGAGCACGGCGCGCTCCGCCTCCGACAGCCGGTCCATCGCGGCGTACAGCTCGCGCGCCCGGGCGGCGGCGTCGAGCCGCTCGTCCATCCGCGCGAAGTCGTCGTCGGCGAGCAGCCGCCGGCCGACCACTCGGCTCGTCGCGCGCCGCTCGCGGCCGACCCGCCGTCGCTCAGCCGCGACGACGTTGTGCGCGATCCCGAACAGCCACGCCTGGGCGCTACCGCGTCCCGGCTTGTAGCTGTCAGCGGCCTCGATCGCAGCGAGGAAGACCTCGGCGGTCAGGTCCGCGGCGCGCTCGCGATCGCCGACGCGGCGCGCGACGAAGCGCAGGATTCCATCGATCTGCGCGCGGTAGAAGCGCTCGAAGGCGTCCGGGTCGGTCGCGATCGCTCGCACGTCCCCCGGTGGGCCCGCCGAGGTGGGATGAGGCGGTGGTGGCGTCATGCCTGCACTTGGACGGAGCGGGCGGAAACGTTACCGACTGGTTAGCGCGCGCGGCCGGCTACTCGTGTAGGCGTTGAGGAGCTCACGTCGATCGTCGGCTCCCATCAGTTCCTCGCCTGAGGCGGCGCAGCGGTCCTCGTCACGTGGAGTCTTCGGCGCCTCTCCCCCGGCGCCCTTCAAGAACACCGATTATCGAAATCCGCGAACGGGAGCGCTAGCGGAACGTTGATTGGTGCGTCGCCATTCCGGCGTGTCGCTCAACACAGGTGTGGAAACAGGCGCAAATCGCGGCGGCGCGCCGATCCCGTCGCCATATGCGCCCGGCGCGCGGTACATTGACATTTCACATCACAACTCCAAGAAACGGAGTGTGCGAGATGCGCTTTCTCGTCTACGCGACGCCCCACTTCCCGATCCCGCCCGATCAGATGCCGGCGGTCGTCGACGGCGCGTTGGAGTGGGCCGAGCAGCACAGAGCCGAGATCGAGCAGTTCGGCCTGTTCCCGGGCGGCGGCGGCTTCGGCATCGCCAACGTAACCGACGAGACGGCGCTGAACCAGCTCCTGCTCGATATGCCCTTCGCTCCTTTCAGCCAGCACCAGATCCACACGTTCGTGCCGGGGATCGATGGCCTCCAACAGCTGAGAACCTCGCTTGCCGCGCGGGCGGGGATGATGCAGCCGCACTAGCCGCGCCGCAACAGGGCTCTCCAAGCACCGTCCCGCCCGGATCTCAGATCCTGCCGCAGCCGTCGCCGCTCGAACGGTGCAGGCGATCATCGCTCGCCTCGGCAACGCTGTGGCGAGCGGCAGCGCGATCGACGCCCGCGCCCTCACCCGCCACTTCGTCCACCGCCAGCTGGTGCCTGCGCCGATTTCTCGCGTAGCCGAAGTAGGCGTGCGCCTGGAGTCCCGGTTGTACAGCGTTAGTACACGTGTGGTAGCTATTACTACACGAAGTCGCGGGAATTGATCAAGCCGACTTGACACTTCTTCTGTATTCGGCATAACGTCCATTGTGCCTGGACAGTTTCGGGCATGTCCTGAGCTTCGGGGGAGGGCCCCGGAGCGGACGACAAGGAGGCGACGTGGCTGAAGGACCCCTGCCGTTCTATGGCGGCAGGCGTCAGCATGCGCTGACCCCTGCCGCCCTGCTCGCGCTGCTCTGCGCGATAGCCGTTCTAGCCCTTCTGTTGTTGGTCCCGGCGGTCAGCTTCGCTGCCGTGCCGGCGACCCCGCAGGTCACCGGCCCGATCCCGCGCACCGATTCGTCGATCCCGGTAGGGACCGCGGAATATCCCGGGGCCGCTGCGTCAGTCGACCTCGCGCGCCATGGGTACGTCGAGGAGGAGTACTTCATCTCGGGCACCGCGAACGTGTACGACTACGACGCCGGCGGGCAGGGCCTGCAGGTCAAGACGCCGAACGTGCCGTACACGACCGCCATCCTGGTCCGGCACCCGAAGAACCCGCACCGGTTCAGCGGTCGCGTGCAGCTCGAGATGAGCCATCCGCAGTTCGGCGTGGACACCCAGGTCTGGGCCTGGAACCACGACAAGTTCATGCGCGACGGCGACGCCTGGGTGCGCGTCACGACGAGCCGTGGCGGCCCTGCGCTCTCGAGCGTCGGGCTCGCGAAGGAGTACGACCCGATCCGCTATGCGACGATCGACTATCCCGAGGACGGCCTGAACTGGGACGTCATCGGTCAGATCGGCAAGCTCATCAAGAGCAACGATCCCAGCAGCCCGCTCGCGGGCTACCCCGTCCGCGAGATGCTCATGTCCGGCTGGTCGGGCGCTGGCGCCGTCGTCCAGATGTGGGTGAACGACTTCTCCCGCATTCTGCGCATGCCGGGAGGCGCTCCGATCGTGGACGGCTACATCGTGGGAGAGCCAAGCGGGTACCCGCGGATCAACTCGAGCGCTCCCGCGATCGCGGCCGATGACCCGCGGCAGAAGGTGATCCCGCCCGGCGTCCCGGTGATTAAGCTGCACAGCCACTCAGAGCCGGCCTCGCAGCGCCGGCCCGACAGCGACGCGCCCAGCGACCGCTATCGGACATACGAGGTCGCCGGACCGGCACACGCCGACAACGCGACGAACCCCGACACGTTCCCCACGTTCCTGCAGCTCAAGAACACGAGCTGGGGGGCGACGATGTACCCGTTCAGCTGCAAGTACCCGATGAACTCCTTCCCGTTCACCCAGCAATGGGGCGCCTCGTTCTCCGCCCTTGAGCGGTGGGTCGACCAGGGCGCCGGCTCGCATGGGCGTGGCTGGTCGCCGCCACACGCGGCGCGGCTCGCGCTGAACCCGGACGGGAGCACGGTCAAGGACGCCTTCGGAAACGAAGTCGGAGGCGTGCGCTCGGTCGCGCTCGACGTCCCGACGGCGACCTACTACGACACGAACGTGCCCAACCCCGGTGACGCCGGCTTCTGCAGCAACACGTCAGTCGGGCACGAGGAGCCGTTCAGCGACGCGCTGCTGAAGCAGCTCTACCCGACCCATCACGACTACGTCAAGCGCGTCACCAGACGTGCCAAGCAGCTCGCCGACGACGGCTGGCTGCTGCCGGAAGACGCGAAGGCGACGATCGCCGAAGCCAAGCACGCGCAGATCCCCTGAAGCCCCGGCGCGCGTTCGGGCAAGCCCGCCCGGACGCGCGCCACAGCGTTCCCACACCCATCTCGAAGGGAATAACGATGATCGCTCGATCGCTGGTGAGCGCGCGCGGCGCGCTGCTGGTGAGCCTCCTGCTGTGCGCAGCAGGGATCGCGTCCGGCGCGGCTGCCGCGGCGCCCTCGCACGGCCACCATTCACGCGGCGCGGAGGCCGACCAGCCCTCGCACGGCCACGCGGGCCATGGCGCCAGATCCGACGTGCCAACACCGAAGGTCTCAGGGCCCGTGCAGACCGTTCGCCACACCGACGGCACCCACGGCATCCCGTACACGTCATCAGCCATCGACCTCCGCACGCACCACTACACCGAGAAGGAATACTTCATCAGCGGCACGGCGCGGTCCTACGCGGCCGCAAGACCGCTGACCTCTGACGGCCGCTGGTCGGTCACGCAGGCCTCGACGGCTCCCTACAAGACGCGCCTCCTCGTCCGCCGACCGACCGACATGAGCCGCTTCAACGGCACCGTCGTGGTCGAGTGGCTCAACGCGACCACGGGCCGCGACCTGGACGTTGGCTGGGACTTCGGCCACAACGAGATGCTCAACAGCGGGACGGTGTACGTCGGCGTGAGCGCGCAGGCGCTGCCGATCACAGGCCCGCAAGGGCTCATCGCCTGGGACTCGGAGCGCTACGGGTCGCTCTCGCATCCAGGCGACGAGTACTCATACGACATCTTCTCCCAGGCCGCGGAGGCCGTCGCCGACAGCGGCATCCTGGGCGGCGCGAAGGTCAAAAGCCTGATCGCCTACGGCGACTCGCAGTCCGCGAGCCGGCTCGTCACCTACGCTGACGCAATCCAGCCCGGGGCGCGCCTCTTCGATGCGCTGTTCATCCACAGCCGCGGCGCGACCGGGGCCGATCTCGCTCCCGGCACGCCGACGCCGTCGCCCACCCTGATCCGGCCGGACCTCGACGCCAACGTGCTCACGCTGGAGAGCGAGTCGGACGTGGTGCGCGACGGGCAACCGCGCTACTACCTCGCGCGCCAGCCCAACACGCAGGCCTTCCGCGACTGGGAAGCCGCGGGCACGGCGCACTTCAACGCCGACGAGGAAGCGCTCATGCGCATCCAGGCGTTCCGCGAGTGGCCCTACGCCACCCCGGCGCTTCAGTACAACCAGTGCCCGGAGCCGATGAACGACGTCCACACCGGCGACCTGGTGGACTCCGCGCTCCGCGCCGTCGACCGCTGGGCCCGCGGCGGGCGACCCCCTGTCACGGCTCCGCTGCTGCGGGTCAGCTCGACCCCCACAGCGACCGACTACGTGCGGGACGCGCTCGGGATCACGGAGGGCGGCATCCGCCTGCCGCAGGTCGTCGTCCCCCTCGGCGCAGAGAAGGGCGAGGGCAACACCGGCGTCGGGACGTGCACGCTCGCCGGGACCAGCGCGCCCTTCGACGCCGCGACGCTCCAGCGCCTGTACCCGACCCATGACGACTACGTCCGCAAGCTCACCGCGGCAGTCGGCGACGCGGTCGCAGACGGCTTCGTTGCGCCCTACGACGCCGACGCGCTCATCGAAGAGGCGAAGGACTCCGCAGTCCCGGCCCGCTCCTACGTGCCATAAGGAGGCGAGCGGCCGACCACGGCCAGATGTCATGCACCGGCACGTCGCCTCGCGCGACGCGCCGGTGCGACGCCCCGGCGGGGTTTCGCCGAGGCGCTCTATAGGCGGCGCAGGGGTCAGTCTCCACGGCCGCCTGGTATTCGGCAGTACCCGGCGGGGCTTGAGCAGGATTCCGGCGGGTAGACCGTGCCTCGCGGGCGCGGCGGCGCTCTCGACGGTGGCCGGAGAGCGGCGTCGTCGCGCCCAACCCCCTTAGCGGGCGAAGCGCCCCCGGCCGCGGGCCGACGACGTTCACGACGGCGCCGCCGACCAGGCCGAGCGACGAGGACGGCGTTGCCGACGAGCCCCGGCGAGAGGATGCCGGGCATCGTCGCGGTTGATGTCAGATACTCCGGCTCATGCTCGCCGCTCGGCTGTCGATGACGGTGGGAAGGGCGAGCGACAACGCGCCTAGACGCGAGGCGATGAACAGGAGGTCGGAGTGCGGGTACACGAGACGGCGCGGTGGCGGAGGCGGCGAGTGCTCGCCGCGGTGATCGTGAGCTGCGGGATGCTCGTTCCCGCGGCCGCTTCAGCTGCCGGGCCCGGCACGACGGTGCTCGTCTTCGGCAACGCCAACGGCCCCGCCGGGCCGGTCGCTGTGAGCGACGGCGGGCGGCACGTCTTGTTCTCATCGGAAGGGTCGAACCTCGACCCGGCGGCCCATGGAAGCACGCAAGAGCTGTTCGTGCACGACCGCCTGACCGGGACGACGACGCTGGCCAGCCGCGGCGACGGGCCGTTCGGGGCGCAGGCTGCGTCCGGCGCGGACGAGGGCGACATCTCGGCGGACGGCCGCTACGTCGTCTTCCAGAGCTCGGACAGACTCACCGCTGACGCACCGAGCGGCGACCACGTCTACCTGCGTGACTTGGCGACCGGGGTGACGACGCTGGTCGACCGAGCCTCCGACGGGTCTCCGGCGGACGGCGACTCGGCATCCCCGCTGATCTCGGACGACGGCAGCCGGGTCGTGTTTCTCTCCGACGCTCTGAACCTCGGCGTGACGGCGACGAGCCCGGGTTCCTGGCTGTTCGTTCACGACCTCAGAAGCGGCGAGACGAAAGTCGCCGCCGTTGACTCGTCAGGCAGACCGGAAGAGGACATCACGTCGGGCTCGTTCGACTTCTCCGGCGACGGCCGCCACGTTGCCTACGGCCGTTTGAGCCTCGACCTACCGGTCGGCGGGGGCTTCACCATCAACGCCGAGATCTACGCTCGCGACCTCGACGGCGACACGACGACTCTCATCAGCCGTACATCAGGGACGGGCGGCCCTGGGGAGTCCTTCCCGACGTGGCCCACGATCTCGCGAGACGGGAGTCGTGTCGCGTTCACAAACTGGGCGATCGGCCTCAGCGGCGGCGGGTCATCTCCGTCGTCGGCGTACGTGAGCGACGTGGGCGCAACGGCGCCCGAGCTCGTCGCGGCCGACGTCGTCGGCGGCGTCCCCGCGGTCAAGATCAGCCCCGACGGCCAGCGCGTCGCGTTCGAGTCGGCTGACACGACGCTCGTGCCCGACGCCAACATCACCAA
>DASYEC010000136.1:0-23984 GCA_036499225.1 Conexibacter sp. | reverse complement strand
CGTGATCTTGGTGATCTTCGGCGCCTGCATTGGGGAGCTGTACGAGAACTTCTCGATCAGGCTGGGGCGAATATCTCTGACGTACTGTTCTTTGAGTCGTGCAGACATGGGCTCAGTCGATGCGGGTGCCGGAGCGACGGGCGACGCGCATGCGTCTGCCCTCGTGGATCTCGATGCCGACGCGAGTCGGCTTTCTGTCCTTCGGGTCAAGCAGCATCACGTTCGAGAGATGGATCGGGCCCTCTCTCTCGATCACGCCGGCGACGGAGTCGGGACGACCCGGCGTCGGACGCTGATGGCGCTTGACGATGTTGAGGCCTTCAATGTAGACGCGATCCTCGGTGGGGTCGACGCGCAGCACTCTGCCCGTCTTGCCCTTGTCCTTACCGCTGATCACGATGACCTCGTCATCTCTGCGAATGCGGGCGGGCATTAGAGCACCTCCGGCGCAAGCGAGACGATCTTCATGAAGTTACGCTCACGCAGCTCGCGGGCAACCGGCCCGAAGATGCGCGTGCCGCGCGGGTTGTTCTGCGCGTCGATGATCACGGCCGCGTTCTCGTCGAAGCCGATGTACGTGCCGTCTTCACGGCCGTACGTCTTCTTCGTGCGCACGACGACCGCCGTCACGACGTCACCCTTCTTGACCGAGCCCTGCGGGCTGGCCTGCTTGACGGTGGCGACGATCACGTCGCCGACGCCGGCGTAACGCCGGCGCGAGCCGCCACGCACGCGGATGCACAGGATCTCGCGGGCGCCCGTGTTGTCGGCGACCTTGAGACGAGTCTCATTCTGAATCACTTGGCACGCTCCACGACCTCGACGAGGCGCCAGCGCTTCAGGCGCGACAGAGGACGCGACTCGCGGATGATCACGGTGTCGCCCTCGTGGGCGTCATTGCTCTCGTCGTGCGCGTGGAACGTCACCGAGCTGCGCACGATCTTCTCGTAGCGGCGGTGACGACGCGCGACGTCGGTGCGCACCGTGATCGTCTTGTCTGCCTTGTCGGAGATGACGACGCCCTGGCGGACCTTCTGCCGGCCCTCGCCGTGCTCGCGGGGCGGCGTCGGCTCGCCATTCGGCGTCGCCTTCGCAGCCTCGCGCGCCTTGGCACGCAGGGTGCGGCGTCTCGCGGCGTTCTTCGCCCGCTTGGCGGCACGCTCGGCCTGGCGCTCTTGCACCGTCAACGACGGACGCGCTCCAGCCTTCGCAGCCTTCGCGGCGCGCGCCTTCTGACGACGCTCCTTGGGCGCAAGCTGCGGCACGGGCTCACCAGCCGGCGCCGCAGGCGCAGCGGGCTCCTCCGCCGCCGCCTCGGGCGCCGGGGTGGTCACCTCGACGTTCTCGTTCTGCTCTTCGTCGGCCATCGCTAGCGGCTCAGTTCCTTGTTGTCAGCGTCAATTCCTCGCTCACGGATGACCGTGAGGGCGCGCGCCACCTCGCGCTTGGCGAGGTTCAGGCGAGCTGTGTTCTCCAGCTCGCCCGTCGCGTGCTGGAATCGCAGCCCGAACAGCTCCCGCCGGGCGGTCTGCAGATGGTCGGTCAGCGCGGCATTGTCCATGTCCCGCAGCTCTATCGCGTTGGCCATGACTAGCCGTCCTCTCGCATGACGAATCTCGTCTTCAGCGGCAGCTTGTGGCCCGCGAGTCGCATCGCCTCACGGGCGAGCTCCTCCGAGACGCCGGCGAGCTCGAACATCACGCGGCCAGGCTTGACCACCGCGACCCAGCCCTCCGGAGAGCCCTTGCCGGAGCCCATTCGGGTCTCGGCCGGCTTCTTCGTGAAGGGCTTGTCGGGGTAGACGTTGATCCACACCTTGCCGCCACGTCTGATCTTGCGGGTCATCGCGATACGCGCGGCCTCGATCTGGCGGTTGGTCAGCCAGCCCTCTTCGAGGGCCTTGAGGCCGAACTCGCCGAACTGGACTCTGACCTGGCCCCGCGACAGCCCGCGGCGACGGCCGCGGTGCTGCTTGCGGAACTTCACACGCTTAGGGGAGAGCATCAGCCCTGACCTCCGGAACCGCGATTGCCACCTGCGCCACCGCCGGCCGGGCCACGGCCACCGCCGCCACCGCCAGGACCACGGCCGCCGCCGCCGGGACCGCCCGGGCCACGACCGCCGCCGCCGGGGCCACCGGGCCCGCGGCCACCGCCGCCGCCACCCGGGCCGCGACCGCCGCCACCGCCGCCACCGGGACCACGGCCACCGCCGCCGCCACCGGGGCCGCGACCGCCGCCACCGCCGCCGGGACCACGACCGCCGCCGCCGCCGCCGAAGCCGCCGCCCTGGCCGCCGCGGCCACCGCCGCCGCCACCGGGACCACGACCGCCGCCACCGCCGCCGCCGGGACCGCCGCCCTGGCCGCCCGGCCCGCGACCACGGCCGCCACGGCCGCGACCGCGACCGTCGCCTGGGCCGCTGCCGCCACCGGGGCCGCTGCCACCGGGACCGCCCTGGCCGCCACGGCCACGGCCGCCGCGCCCACGGCCGTCGCGCTCACCGCGCCGGCCGCGATCCGGCGCCTGCGGGCCCGGGTCGTCCATCTGGGTCAGATCGGCGCCCGTGTAGCCCTCGGGCATGATCTCGCCCTTGTTGATCCAGCACTTCACGCCGATGCGGCCGAACGTCGTACGAGCCTCGTGGAAGCCGTAGTCGATGTCGGCGCGCAGCGTGTGCAGCGGGACGCGGCCGTCCGAGTATCCCTCGGTGCGCGCCATCTCAGCGCCGCCGAGGCGGCCGGAGACCTGGACCTTCACGCCCTTGGCGCCCGAGCGCATGGCGCTCGTGAGCGCGCGCTTCATGGCGCGGCGGAACGCGACGCGGTTCTGCAGCTGCTCGGCGATCGACTGCGCGACGAGGCGCGCGTCGAGCTCCGGGCGCTTGATCTCAAGGATGTTGACCTTGACCTGCTTGTTGGTGATGCGATGCAGGTCGCGACGCAGCGCGTCGACCTCAGAGCCGGACTTGCCGATCACGATGCCCGGACGCGCCGTGTGGATGTTGACTTCCACCTCGTTGGCGTTCTTGCGGATCGTGATGTCGGAGAGCCCGGCGTGTGAGAGACGCCCCACGATGTGGTCGCGGACCGCGATGTCCTCGACCAGGTAGTCAGAGAACTGCTTCTCGTTGAACCAGTTCGACTTCCAGTCGTGGATGTAGCCCACGCGGAGCGACTCGGGATGGACTTTCTGCCCCATGGTCTCGTTACTCCTTTGGCGTGAGCAGGATCGTGAGGTGGCTGGTGCGCTTGCGGATCGGCGTCGCGCGGCCCATCGCCCGCGGGCGGAACCGCTTGAGCGTCGGGCCCTCGTCGGCGTGGGCCGCCTTGATGACGAGGTCGTCGCCGTCGAGCTCATGGTTGTGCTCGGCGTTGGCGACGGCCGACTCGAGCAGCTTGCTCCAGTCCTTCGCCACGGCACGCGGGGCGAACGCGAGGATGGCGCGAGCCTCCTCGACGGACTTGCCACGGATGTGATCGCAGACGAGCCGCGCCTTGCGGGCCGAAGAGCGCACGTACTTGGCGTGCGCGCGAACGACCGGGCGCTCTGCCCCGTCGGCTGCTCTTCTCGCGGCCGCCGTGCTGGCGTCCGCTCTGCGCGATGCTCTTCTCGCGGGCGCGTCGTCGTCAGCTCTCGCCGCCGCTCTTCTCGCCGCGCGTCTACGTCTCGGCTGCTCGGCAGCCTCGTCCTCAGCCTCTTCTGTCGCAGCCGCGGCCTCGGTGGGCTCGTCGGCGACAGCGACGGGATCCTCCGCCGGCGTTTCCGCGGCGGCGGGCTCCGTCTCCCCGGACTCAGGGGCCTCCGTAACGGCGGCCTCGGTCTCCGGCGTCTCGGGCTCGGAAGTCTCTGTTCTGTCGTTCTCGTCTGCCATGAAAATCGTTAGCGGCGCTTGCCGGTCTGGGTGTGGCCGCGGTAGAGGCGCGTCGGCGCGAACTCGCCGAGCTTGTGCCCCACCATCGACTCGCTGACAAAGACCGGCACGTGTCTGCGACCGTCGTGCACCGCGATCGTGTGGCCGACCATCTCCGGGAAGATCGTCGACGTGCGCGACCAGGTCTTGATCATCTGCTTGGTGTTGGCCTCGTTCATCGACTCGATGCGCGCCATCAGGCGCTCCTCGACGAACGGGCCCTTCTTGCTCGAGCGGCTCATCTGATCGTCACCCTCTAGCGCTTCTTACCGCGGCGGCGCCCGCGGACGATGTAGCGGTCGGACTGCTTGCCCTTCTTACGCGTGCGGTAGCCGAGCGTCGGCACACCCCACGGCGTGACCGGGTGGCGACCCGGCGTCGTCGAGCCCTCGCCACCACCGTGCGGGTGGTCGACCGGGTTCATCGCCGTACCGCGCGTCTGCGGCCGCACGCCAAGGTGGCGCTTGCGACCGGCCTTGCCGATCTTGACGTTCTGGTGGTCGGAGTTGCCGACGACGCCGATCGTCGCGCGGCACTCTGCCCGCACCATCCGCATCTCGCCGGACGGCAGGCGAAGCGTCGCCAGCTCGCCGTCCTTGGCGAGCAGCTGCACCGAGCTGCCGGCAGAGCGGGCCATCTGGCCGCCGCGGCCGGGCGTCAGCTCGACGTTGTGGATCACGGTACCGGCGGGGATCCGCTCGAGCGGGAGGCAGTTGCCGACGCGGATGTCCGCCTCGGGACCGCTCACCACGAGCGCGCCGACAGCCAGTCTCGCGGGGGCGAGGATGTAGCGCTTCTCGCCGTCCGCGTAGTGGAGCAGCGCGATGTACGCCGAGCGGTTCGGGTCGTACTCGATGTGCGCGACCTTCGCCGGCACGCCGTCCTTGAGCCGCTTGAAGTCGATCCGGCGGTAAAGGCGCTTGGCGCCGCCACCGCGGTGACGCGAGGTCTTGCGGCCGTAGGAGTTACGACCGCCCGACTTCGTCAGGCCCTCGACCAGCGACTTCTCCGGCTTGCTTCGCGTGAGTTCCGCGAAGTCGGGATACGTGACGAAACGACGGCCGGGGCTCGTCGGCTTCGGCTTACGGATCGCCATTACTCGCTCCCCTCCAGGCCCTGGAAGATCGGGATCGTGTCGCCGTCGCCGACCTGCACGATGGCCTTCTTCCAAGTGCGGGTGCGACCGGAGGTGTAGCCACGACGCTTGGGCTTGCTCTTGACCGCGACGGTGCGGACGCCTTCGACTCTCACGTCGAAGAGCTCCTCAACCGCCTGGCGGATCTGCGTCTTGTGCGCGTTCGGGTGAACCCGGAACGTGTACTTGCCGATCTCGGCGAGCACGAAGCTCTTCTCCGAGACGACAGGACGAATGATGATCTGGCTCGAGTCCATGGCTACGCCGCTTCCTCCTGCACAACGCCGTTGGCGCGCGCGGTGATCTGGCCGATCGCAGCCTCTGAGATGAGCAGCGACGCAGCGCCGATCACGTCGGCGACGCCCGCGTCCTCGACCGGCATGACCAGCACGCGCTCGAGGTTGCGGAAGGACAGGCCCGCGTTCGCCTCGTCCGCGTCGAGCAGCACGAGCGTCGGGCCGGACTGGCCCCAGTCGCTCAGCAGCGTCGAAGCGGCCTTCGTCGACGGCGCGCTGAAGGCGCTGTCGCTCGCGTCGAAGATCGCGAGCGAGCCGCGGTCGGCCTGAACCGACAGCGCGCTGCGCAGCGCGGCCCGACGGGCCTTGCGGTTGACCTTGAAGGTGTAATGGCGCGGGGACGGGCCGAAGACGGTGCCGCCGCCCTTCCAGATCGGCGAGCGCGAAGAGCCGGCGCGAGCGCGGCCGGTGCCCTTCTGGCGCCAAGGCTTGGCGCCACCACCGCTGACGTTGCCGCGGGTCTTCGTCGCCGCCGTGCCCTGACGCAGCGCGTTCAGCTCCGCGCGCACGGTCTCGTGCACGAGCGGGCCGTTGAATCTCGCCGTGAACGCCAGCTCGTCGAGGGTGACGTCACCGCCACCAAGCTTGGGAGCGCTAGGCATCGGTGCGTACCTCCACCGTGCCGCCCTTGGGCCCCGGAACAGAGCCGCGGACGAGCATCAAGTTGTCCTTGCTGATGATCTCGACGATCTCGAGACCCTTCTGAGTGATGCGCTTGTTGCCCATCTGGCCGGGGCCGCGGATGCCCTTCATCACGCGAGCCGGCCAGGCGGAGGCGCCGATCGACCCGGGGGCGCGCACGTTGTGGGAGCCGTGCGACGCCGGGCCGCGTCTGAAGTTGTGACGCTTGATCGTGCCCTGGAAGCCCTTGCCCTTCGAGGTGCCGGCGACTCTCACGGTCTGGCCGGTCTCGAACGACTCGACGGTGACCGTCTCGCCGACCTGCAGCTCGCCGGCCTCGTCGCGAAACTCGACGAGGTGGCGGTGGGCGGATGCGCCGGCCTTCTTGAGGTGGCCGAGCTCAGCCTTCGTCAGCGACTTCTCGCGCGTCACGCCGAAGGCGAGCTGGACGGCCTCGTAGCCGTCGCGGTCGTGCGTGCGGATCGCGGTGACGGGGCAGGGCCCGGCCTCCAGGACGGTGACGCGCTCGACGCGCCCGTCCTCGAGGAAGCGCTGGGTCATGCCGAGCTTCTTCGCCAGGATCGCGGGCATCTCAGCTCGCCAGCCTGATCTCGATGTCGACGCCCGCGGGCAGGTGGTCGAGCCGCTGAAGCGAGTCGACCGTCTTAGGCGTCGGCTGGTGGATGTCGATCAGCCGCTTGTGCGTGCGGATCTCGAAGTGCTCGCGCGAGTCCTTGTCCTTGAAGGGGGACCGGATCACGCAGTAGACGTTCTTCTCCGTCGGCAGCGGCACCGGCCCGGATACGGTCGCGCCGGTACGAGTCGCCGTCTCGACGATCTCCTTCGCCGCCGTCTCGATCGCAGAGTGATCGTAGGACTTGAGGCGAATGCGGATCTTGTTCTGGGCCAGAGTTGCCACGAGTGCCTTTTGGTTCGTTCCGTCCGGTACTTGCTGTTACTTACGCTTGTGCTATTGCGCGCTGAAGGCGAGTCCCTGGGCCTTCCGGGACCCGCCCACTTGGCTCGTATCTCTCGACTTCAGCGCTGTGCGGCGGGGCATAGGACCCCGCCGCAGGTACGGCTGGTGCAGCTAGGTGCTACTGGATGACCTCGGTCACCACGCCAGAGCCGACGGTGCGGCCACCCTCACGGATGGCGAACCGGAGGCCCGGGTCCATGGCGATCGGCTGGATCAGCTCGATGTCCATGGCGATGTTGTCGCCCGGCATGACCATCTCGACGCCCTCGGGGAGGTTCGAGACGCCCGTCACGTCCGTCGTGCGGAAGTAGAACTGCGGACGGTAGCCGGTGAAGAACGGCGTGTGACGGCCGCCCTCCTCCTTCTTGAGGATGTAGACCTCAGCCTTGAACTTCGTGTGCGGCGTGATCGAGCCCGGCTTGCAGAGGACCTGCCCGCGCTCGATCTCCTCGCGCTTGGTGCCGCGAAGGAGGCAACCGACGTTGTCGCCCGCGCGACCCTCGTCGAGGATCTTGCGGAACATCTCGACACCGGTCACGACCGTGTTGGTCGTGTCCTTGATGCCGACGATCTCGACCGTGTCGCCCGTTCTGACGATGCCCTGCTCGATGCGGCCGGTCGCGACGGTGCCGCGGCCCGTGATCGAGAAGACGTCCTCGACCGGCATCAGGAACGGCTTGTCGAGGTCACGCTCGGGCTCCGGGATGTAGGAGTCCAGCGCAGCCGCGAGGTCGACGATCTTCTGCTTGTACTCCTCGTCGCCCTCAAGCGCCTTCAGCGCCGAGCCGACGACGAACGGGATGTCGTCACCCGGGAAGTCGTACTCGCTCAGCAGCTCGCGCACCTCGACCTCGACGAGCTCGAGGAGCTCCTCGTCGTCGACCATGTCGGCCTTGTTGAGGAAGACGACGATGTACGGCACGCCGACCTGACGGGCGAGCAGGATGTGCTCACGCGTCTGGGGCATCGGGCCGTCAGCTGCCGACACGACCAGGATGGCGCCGTCCATCTGCGCCGCGCCCGTGATCATGTTCTTGACGTAGTCAGCGTGACCCGGGCAGTCGACGTGGGCGTAGTGCCGGTTGTCGGTCTGGTACTCGACGTGAGACGTGGCGATGGTGATGCCACGCTCCTTCTCCTCAGGAGCGTTGTCGATCTCCTCGAAGCTGCGGGCCTCGCCGCCCATCTTCTCGGCGAGCACGGTGGTGATGGCAGCAGTCAGCGTCGTCTTGCCATGGTCGATGTGACCGATGGTGCCGACGTTGACGTGCGGCTTGTCGCGCTCGAACTTCTCCTTCGCCACTTTGGGTTGCTCCTTGGAAATCGATGTCGATTCGCCTGTTGGGCGAACCTCGGAAATCTATCTTAGATCCGCGTTCCGCGCCGTCTGAGGCGGCGCGGTGCGGAATTTCCCTGCTAGGCGGCCTTTTCGCCCCCGGATCGCGCTTCGACGACCTTCTCGGCAATGTTCGGCGGAACCTCTTCGTATCTGTCGAACACCATCGTGTACGTCGCGCGCCCCTGCGTGTTGGAGCGAACGTCGGTCGCGTAGCCGAACATCTCCGAGAGCGGGACTCTCGCGGTCACGACCTGGGCGTTGCCGCGCGGCTCCATCCCCTCGACGCGACCGCGCCGACGGTTGAGGTCGCCGATCACGTCGCCCATGAACTCCTCGGGCGTAACGACCTCCACGGCGAAGATCGGCTCGAGCAGCACCGGCTTGGCGCGCCGCGCAGCTTCCTTCATCGCAAGCGAGCCGGCCACCTTGAACGCGATCTCCGAGGAGTCCGTGTCGTGGTACTTGCCGTCGATCAGCGTGATCTTGATGTCGACCATCGGGTAGCCGGCCTTGACGCCGGTATCGAGCGCTTCCTCGACGCCTCTCTCGACCGCCGGAATGAACTCCGACGGGATCGAGCCGCCCTTGATTCTGTTGACGAACTCGAAGCCCTCGCCGGGGTTCGGCTCGATGTCGACGTAGACGATGCCGTACTGGCCCGAGCCGCCGGTCTGACGGACGAAGCGGCCTTCGATTCTGTGCGCGGTGCCGCGGACGGTCTCGCGGTAGGAGACCTGGGGGCGGCCGACGTTGGCCTCGACTCTGAACTCCCGCAGCATGCGGTCGACGAGCACCTCGAGGTGCAGCTCGCCCATGCCGGAGATCTCGGTCTGACCGGTCTCCTCGTTGGTGCGGACCTGGAAGGTGGGGTCCTCCTCGGCGAGACGGCCGAGCGCGACGCCCATCTTCTCCTGGTCGACCTTCGTCTTGGGCTCGATCGCGACCTTGATGACCGGCTCCGGGAACTCGATCATCTCGAGCTTGATCGGTCTGTCGACGGCAGCAAGCGTGTCACCGGTGGTGACCTGCTTGATGCCGACGGCGGCGGCGATGTCGCCGGCCGAGACGTCCTCGAGGTCGACACGCTCGTTGGCGTGCATCTCGAGGATGCGGCCGATCCGCTCGGAGCGGCCGGTCGACACGTTCAGCACCTTCGAGCCAGCCTCGAGCTTGCCCGAGTAGACACGGAAGTAGGTGAGCTTGCCGACGTACGGGTCAGCGGCGATCTTGAACGCCAACGCCGAGAACGGCGCGTCGTCGGACGCTTCGCGCGTCGCCTCGCGGCCGTTGTCGTCGCCCTTGACCGGCTCGATGCCCTCGACGGGCGGAACGTCCAGCGGGGAGGGCAGGTAGTCGACGATCGCGTCGAGCAGCGGCTGCACGCCCTTGTTCTTGAACGACGAGCCGCAGAGCACCGGGGTCAGCGAGAGGTCGAGCGTCGCCTTGCGGATCGCGGCCTTGATGCGCTCGACCGGGATCTCGGCGTCCTCGAGGATCAGCTCGACGAGCTCGTCGTCGTAGTTGGAGAGCTCCTCGAGCATGTGCTCGCGCGCCGCCGCGGACGCGTCGACGAGGTCAGCAGGGATCTCGACGACCTCCTGCTCCTTGCCGAGGTCGTCGAGGTAGATGATCGCGTTGTTCTCGACGAGGTCGATGATCCCCTTGAGGTCCGCCTCCGCGCCGATCGGCAGCTGGATCGGCACCGGGTTCGCGGCGAGGCGGTCGATCATCGTCTGCACGCCGCGCTCGAAGTCCGCGCCGATGCGGTCCATCTTGTTGATGTACGCGATACGGGGGACGTGGTACTTGTCGGCCTGGCGCCAGACGTTCTCGGACTGCGGCTCGACGCCGGCGACCGAGTCGAAGACGGCGACCGCGCCGTCGAGCACGCGCAGCGAGCGCTCCACCTCGACGGTGAAGTCGACGTGGCCGGGCGTGTCGATGATGTTGATCCGGTGGGATCTCCACTCGGCAGCAGTAGCAGCGGACGTGATCGTGATGCCACGCTCCTGCTCCTGCTCCATCCAGTCCATCGTCGCCGCACCCTCGTGCACCTCGCCGAGCTTGTGCGTGCGTCCTGTGTAGAACAGGATGCGCTCGGTCGTGGTGGTCTTCCCGGCGTCGATGTGCGCCATGATCCCGATGTTTCGGGTCTTCTCAAGGGCGTACTTACGGGGCATGGGCTCGGTCTCTAGCTCGCGGTCGGTCGTCGGCGAATGGGCACAAAAATGGCCCCAGCGGGGCCCGGTCCTGACAGGAATGTCTTCCCGGGATTCGTGCCTTAGTTCGTCGAAGTCTCCATGGGTCGTGACCTCCGAAATAAGAGGCGGGCGCAGTTGCGCGCGCCTCCGGGAGGCGGCGAATGAATATAGCAAAGAATGCCCGCCGACACCGGGGATGACGGGAAGTTCGCCCCCCTCCCCTCCCCTCGGGCCCCCTTGGCGGCCGCGCAGCTGCCGAGACGCCCGTTAACGACGACGCGCCGCTGCAAAGCAGCGGCGCGGAGCGAAGCGGATGCCGACCGCAGCTCGGGCGCTACCAGCGGTAGTGCGCGAACGCCTTGTTCGCCTGCGCCATGCGGTAGATGTCGTCCTTGCGCTTGAAGGCGCCGCCCTGCTGCGACTGCGCGTCGAGCAGCTCGTTGGCGAGCCGCTGCGCCATCGTCTTCTCGCGGCGCTGACGGGCGAACAAGACGAGCCAGCGGACGGCGAGCGTGCGCGCGCGACGCGGCTGGACCTCGACGGGCACCTGATAGGTGGCGCCGCCGACACGGCGGGAGCGGACCTCGAGCGACGGGGTCAGCGCCTTCAGCGATGCCTCGAGCGCCTCGATCGGGTCTCTGCCCGTGCGCTCGGCGATGATCGCCAGCGCGTCATAGACGATCGCTTCGGCAGTCGACTTCTTCCCGTCCAGCATCACCTTGTTGATGACCTGCTGGACGAGGCGAGAGCGGTGGATGGCGTCCGGCTCGACGGTCCGGATCGACGCTGCTGCGCGACGAGGCATTACTTCGCCTTCACGCCGTACTGGGAACGGGCCTTCTTGCGGTCGCTGACGCCAGCGGCGTCGAGCGTCCCGCGCACGACCTTGTAGCGCACGCCCGGCAGGTCCTTGACGCGGCCGCCACGGACGAGCACGACGGAGTGCTCCTGCAGGTTGTGACCCTCACCCGGGATGTAGACGGTGACTTCCATCCCGTGCGTCAGCCGGACACGAGCAACCTTGCGGAGGGCCGAGTTCGGCTTCTTCGGCGTCGTCGTGTAGACGCGCGTGCAGACGCCGCGACGCTGAGGCGCCGCGACCTTGGTCTTGCGGCCTCTGCCGGACTTGAGGCCCGGCGTGGCGAGCTTCTTCTTCGGCGTCTTGCGGCCCTTGCGAACGAGTTGACTGGTAGTCGGCATGTGGCGCGCAATGCTAGCAGCGTCCGGCCGATCGCAGTCCTCAAACGGCGCGCACGGTCCCAAGCGCCTCTCCGACGGGCACGTACGGGACACCGACGGCGTCCGCCACGGGAGCATACGTGACCTTGCCGGCGGCAACGTTGACGCCGTTCGCAAAACCAGGATCTTCCTGCACAGCTCGGTGAACTCCGGCCGAGGCGAGGTGCAAGACATAGGGCAGCGTCGCGTTCGTCAGCGCATGGGTCGAGGTGATCGGCACCGCGCCAGGCATGTTCGCCACGCAGTAGTGGGTGATCCCGTCGACGACGTAGGTCGGGTCGGTGTGGGTCGTCGGTCTGGAGGTTTCGAAGCAGCCGCCCTGGTCGATCGAGACGTCGACGAGCACCGCGGCGGGCTTCATCAGCGACAGCTGGCGGCGCGTGATCACATGCGGCGCCTTCGCGCCATGAACGAGCACCGCGCCGATCACGAGGTCGATCTCCGGCAGCCGCTGCTCGATCGCCAGCGTCGTCGCGAAGCAGGTGTCGGCGCGGCCGCCGAAGGCGAGGTCGAGCTCGCGCAGGCGGTCGATGTTGCGGTCGAAGACGAAGACCGTCGCCTCCATGCCAATCGCGATCAGCGCTGCTCGCATTCCGACGACGCCGCCGCCGATCACCATCACGTTCGCCGCCGCGACGCCCGGCACCCCGCCGAGCAGGATCCCGCGGCCGCCGAGCGGCTTCTCGAGCATGAACGCTCCGGCCTGGGTCGCGATCTTCCCCGCGACCTCGCTCATCGGCGCCAGCAGCGGGAGCCGCCCACGCGCGTCCTCGACCGTCTCGTAAGCGACGCAGGTCGCGCCCGAGGCCATCAGGCCGCGCGTCAGCTCCGGCGCCGGCGCGAGGTGCAGGTAGGTGAACAGCAGGTGGTGCGGCTGCAGACGCGCAACCTCGTCGGGCTGGGGCTCCTTCACCTTCACGATCAAGTCGGCGCCCGCGAAGACGGCGTCAGCGTCGGGCACGATGCTCGCCCCCTGCGCGGCGTATTCGGCGTCGGTGATCGCCGAGCCGACGCCGGCGCCGTGCTGGACCAGCACATCATGCCCGGCGTCGACCAGCTCGCGGGCGCCTGCGGGCGTCAGCGCGACGCGGTACTCGTCCGTCTTGACCTCGGTGGGAACGCCGACCTTCATGGCTCGCTCTCCTGTCCGTCAGTTGCTGTGGGCGGCTTGGCGGTCGTCCTTCACCAGCTCGCGGCCGCGCAGCGCGAGCCAGAACTCGATCCGGTCGCGCGCGCTGCCGACACTGCGGCCGGTCAGCTCCTCGACGCGCCTGATCCGGTAGCGCAGCGTATGGCGGTGGCAGTAGAGCCTCCTCGCTGCACGCTCCCACTGGCCGTTCTCCTCGATGAACGCCTCCAGCGAGCGCATCAGCTCGCCGCCGTAGGCGCCCTCGCTCTCCTCGATCGGCGCGAGGATCGAGTCGCAGAAGAGGCGCAGCGCGTCGTCGTCCTGCAAAGACAACAGCAGCTGGAAGGAGCCGAGCTCCCGGTAGGTGGCGACGGTCGTGCGCGCGGGCGGCCCGTCGATGCCGTCCTCGGCGCCGGCCGCTGGGGCTGGCTGGGCGAGCGCGAGCGCTTCGAGCGCGCAACGGGCCTCGTGGAAGGCGCGGCGCGCGTCGCCGGCCTCGACCGCGCGGCCGGCGCCCAATCTCAGCGGCGCGCCGAGCGAGCGGGACGCGCGCTCGGCGATGCGGTCGGCGAGGGCGAACAGGTCGTCCTCGGCAAGGCCGGGCACGAGCGCGCCGACCAGGCCTTCGTGGACCGCGACGAGCCCGTCTGCGGCCTCGCCGCGCATCGCGCCGGCAAGCGCCGCCTCGGCAGCGGCGAGCCCGCCCGCGCCTGGCCGGGGCGGCTTCAGCACGACCGCGCCGACCGCTCTTCCGAGGCCGAAGGGCTCGAGGCGGCGCGCCAGCTCGGCGCCGCCGAGGTCGCCTCTGACGACCGCCGACAGCACGTCGCCTGCAAGCCGCCGCTCGGTGTCCTCCGCGACGCGGCGGCGCAGCAGCTCGAGCGCGACGATCGTCACCGCCTGGTGGAGGGTGAGGCGGTCGAACTCAGACAGGCCGCCGGTGTCCTTGGCGGCGACGAGCCACGCCTGCAGCAGCGCCTCGCCGTTGGCGCCGCCCTCGCGGGCGCCCCCCGCCCCGACCGGGAGCGCGAGGGCGCGGCCGCCGAAGGCGCCCGCCGCCGGGGCAAAGCCGCGGCGGCCGCCGGCGTCGCCGTCGACGCCGCTGGAGCGTGTGCGCTCGCGCAGCTCGTGCTCGAGCGCGGCGACCGTCTCGTCGTCGACCTCCGACTGGAACGACCCGCGGGCGAGCAGCCCGCCGCGCGCGTCGAAGACGAGGACCGCGCCGCCGATCAACGTCGCGAGCGCTCCGGCGACCGTGTCGATCCCGCGCTCGGAGAGGACGATCCGCTCAAGCCGCTCGTGCGCGGCGATCGCCCTGCGCAGGACGGCGTACTGCTCGTTGACGAGGCGGCTGAACGCCGTCTCGGTGATCGCGATGAAGGGAACGTCGTAGGGGACCTCGAACAGCGGCAGGCCACGCTCGCGGGCGGCGTCGGCGAGCGCGTCCGGGACGTGGTCGTGCCCGAAGCCGGTGCCGAAGCCCAGGCCGGCAAGGCCGTGGTCGGCGACGCGGCGGACGAAAGCACGCTGACGCGCGGCCGTCCCGAGCTGCAGCCCAGTCGTGAGCAGCAGCTCGCCGCCTGAGAGCCACGGCGTCGGGTCTTCCAGCTCGGTGATGTGAACCCAGCGGACGGGCGCGTCAAGCGCCTCCTCGCCGGTCAGAAGCCGGATGTCGAGGTCGCGAACGAGCTCGCGGACCGTCAGCACGTCAGATGCTCCGCTCCGGCCAGCTCACGCTGTGCCGTGCTATCGATCGGCTTGGCAGCCACGCTCGCCATCTCCTCGTCCTCCCAACGGGTCAATTCGCCGCTGAGTACAACGGTAGCGCCCGGCGCCACCGGGCAGCAAGGCGATTCACCCCAGCTCGGCGCTGGTCCCGTTGTACGGATCGAACAAGGCGCGCCGCAGCCGCGCCAAAGGACGCGGCCGAGGCGTCGACGGCGCTACGCCGCCGCGACAGATGGGCGCGTCGCCCGGACCGGGCCCGGTGTCAGCGCGGCAGCGACGATCACGAGCGCGAACGCGACGGCCTGAAGCACGATCCCGATCAGGTCGCCAGGCATGGGGTCGCCGAAGACGACGATCCCGCCGACGATCCCGGCGACGTTGGCGGCCGTGCCCGTGAGTGCGATCACCGGAACGGCCTCGCCCTCTTGCAGGCCCTTCGCCGTCGCATAGAAGCCGGCGATCGATGCGAGCGCCGCGACGCCGAGCCACGGCGTGATGAAGCCCGCGAAGCCGCCACTGCCGACGAGGCCGGTGATCGCTTTGGTCGCGACGTCGGAGACGCCGAACATCACGCCGCCAGCGGCGCCAAGCATCACGCCGTGGTGATGGTCGGGCGCGCCGATCCGCTTGCCCATGATCAGCAGCGCGCCGACGGCGAGGAAGCCGGACTCGAACGCGATCATCCCCGGCAGCGAGAAGTGGGAGTGCGCGCCGTGGACAGCCGGCAGCGTCACGCCGAGCAGGACGAGGCCGCCGGCCGTCATCCCGAGGCCGACCCACTGACGCGGCCCGACGCGGTAGCCGAACATCCGCTCCGCCATGACGGCCAGCATCACGACGCCGGCGGCGAGCACTGCCTGGACGACCGACATCGGCGCCATCGCCATCGCCGCGACGTGCAGGCCCCACGCGCCGAGCGCGACGACCATGCCGAGCGCGAACAGCGGCTGAGCGAACAGGCCGCGCACCGAGCGCAGCGGTTGACGGATGTGGACCGCCGGAGCGGTCGTGGCGCCACGGTGCTTGTAGAGGAACCCAAGGTTCGTCGTAAAAGCGCAGGCGAGCGCGAGCAGAATGCCGAGATAAATCGTCATAGATCGAATTGAGAGGCTGCCGAGGCAGTAGGTGAGAGCTGTGCGCCTAGACAGCTAGGTCGGCAGCACAGCCCGTCGGCTTGAGGTCTCCCCGAAGATCGAAGCAGCGTACAGACCACACTTAAATGACGCATTTGAAAACGATCCGGTCGAGACTTTCTCCACATGGAGCAACGCAACCCTGTTCTCTGCGTCGACGTCGACGGCGTCATCTCGCTGTTCGGCTTCCCGGCCGGCCTCCCGCCAGCGGGGCGATTCCTGCTCGTCGACGGGACGCCCCACTACCTTTCGGCCAGCGCCGGCCGACACCTGCGTCGGCTTGCTGACTGCTTTGAGCCAGTCTGGTGCACTGGCTGGGAGGAGCGTGCGAGCGAGCATCTCCCCCATGCGCTCGGGCTGCCGAGCTCATACCCATATCTCACGTTCGAGGTGAGCCCAGGACGGGCGCATGCGCACTGGAAGCTCGGCGCGATCGAGCGCCATGCGGGCGCACGACCACTGGCATGGATCGACGACGCACATGACGAGGAGTGTGAACAGTGGGCGCGAAGCCGTTCGGCGGCGGGCGCGCCGACGCTCCTCGTCACCACTAATCCTGCGGTCGGCATCACCGACGACCACGTCGCTGAGCTGACCGCGTGGGCGGCGAGGCTGTCAGCGCCGTAAGCGACGTTGTGTTCATAAACACATAACGCTCGTGCCGTTAACCACGAACGGCCGCCCGGAAGGGCGGCCGTCACTCAGCGTGTGAGTTGGGGAGGCCGGCGCGAGCCGGCCTCCAGACTGCTGTTTACGATCTGTCCTCAGGGACGTCGAGCTCGGCGAGCTCCTCGGCGAAGCCGTGCGAGCCCCCGCCGTTGCCGATCTCCTCGAGGTCGGCCAAATCGGCCTCCAGGCCCGACGGGCCGAAGCCCTGCAGCGCCTCGCCGTCGGTGAGGCCCAGCTCGGCGGCCAGCTCGTCGTGGTCGAGCAGGCCGACGTCATCCATGCCGCGGGGCAGCGGCTCGGCCGGCTCGATCTCGATCCGGCGGTACCGCTTGAGGCCCGTCGCCGCCGGGATCAGCTTCCCGATGATGACGTTCTCCTTGAGGCCGTTGAGGCGGTCGATCTTGCCCTCGAGCGCCGCGTCGGTCAGGACCTTCGTCGTCTCCTGGAAGGAGGCGGCCGAGAGGAAGGAGTCGGTGTTGAGCGACGCCTTCGTGATGCCGAGGATGATCTCCTCCGCCTGTGCGGGCTCGCCGCCGGCGTCCATCACGGCCTGGTTGATTCTCGCGTAGTCGTGCCGGTCGACGAAGACGCCCGGAAGCAGGTCGGTGTCGCCCTTCTGGTCGACCCGGACCTTCTTCAGCATCTGCCGCGCGATCAGCTCGATGTGCTTGTCGTTGATGTCCACGCCCTGGGACTTGTAGACCTCCTGGACCTCCTTGACGAGGTACAGCTCGGTCTCGGTGCGGCCGCGGATCGCGAGCAGCTCGTGCGGGTAGAGCGACCCCTCGTTGAGCTGCTTGCCCGGGTCGACTCTCTGGCCGCGCTCGACGAACAGGCGCGTGCGCCGCGGGAACGTGTGACGGTGCTCGTCGCCGCCGTCGTCGGTGATGACGACTGTCAGCGCCTTGTCCGTCTCCTCGATCTCGACGACGCCGCCGACCTCGGCGATCTTCGCCAGGCCCTTCGGCTTGCGCGCCTCGAACAGCTCCACGACACGCGGGAGGCCGTGCGTGATGTCCGCGCCGGCGACGCCGCCGGTGTGGAACGTGCGCATCGTCAGCTGCGTGCCCGGCTCGCCGATCGACTGCGCGGCGATGATGCCGACCGCGTCGCCGATCTGCGCGATGTTGCCGGTCGCCATCGAGCGGCCGTAGCAGGCCTGGCAGACCCCGGTCTGCGCCTCGCACTTGAGCACGGAGCGGACCGGCACCTTGACATTCTCCTCGCCGAAGGCGGCGAGCAGCGCGGCGAACTCCGGACGGCCGATCTCGACGCCTCTGGCGACGACGACCTCGCCCTTCTTCGGGCCGAAGTCGAGCGCGGCGATGCGTCCGACGAGGTTGTCGTTCGGGTCCCCGCCGTCCTTGAAGAGGCTCAGCTCGATGTACTCCTCGGTGCCGCAGTCCTCCTCACGGATGATCACGTCCTGCGCGACGTCGACGAGACGGCGCGTCAGGTAGCCGGAGTCAGCCGTACGGAGGGCGGTGTCCGCGAGGCCCTTGCGGGCGCCGTGGGTCGAGGTGAAGTACTCGATCACGTCGAGCCCCTCCATGAAGTTCGCCTTCACGGGACGCTCGATGATCTCGCCCTTCGGGTTGGCCATGAGGCCACGCATGCCGGCGAGCTGTCGGATCTGCTTGAAGGAGCCACGTGCGCCCGAGTTGGCCATCATGAAGATGGGGTTCAACTCGTCGAAGTGCTTCTCCATCGCGTTCGCGACCTCTTCGGTCGCCGCGTTCCAGCGCTCGACAACCGCGTCCTTGCGCTCCTCCTCGGTGATCAGGCCCATGTCGTACTGGTCCTGCACCTCGACGACCTCGCCCTCGTACTTGGCGAGGATCTCCTGCTTGTCCGGCGGGATCACGACGTCGTTCTTGGAGACGGTGATGCCGGCCAGCGTGGAGTAGCGGAAGCCGAGGTCCTTGAAGGCGTCAAGCACCTGCGAGATCGTCGCGGCGCCGTACGCCTGCACGAGGTCGTCGACGAACTGCGTCGTGTCGCGCTTCTTCATCGAGCGGTTGACGAACTCGTACGCCGAGGCGTCGTAGTCGTCCCCGAGCGTGTCGCGGATCGCGCGCTCGATCTTGTCGTTGTAGATGATGCGGCCGACCGTCGTGAGGATGTGGCCGCCCTCGCGCCCGATCGGACGGAACTCGGCGAGGTCGTGCAGCTTCACGACGCCGTGCTCGTAGGACCACTCCGCCTCCTGGGCGGTGCGGTACACGTGCGGGCGCGGCGCGGCGGTCGCCGGGTCGATCTTCGCCAGCTCGCTTTCCTCGGGGCCGTACGTGAGGTAGTACGCGCCGAGGATCATGTCCTGCGTCGGGGTCGCGAGCGGGGCGCCGTGCGCCGGCGAGAGGATGTTGTTCGCCGACAGCATCAGGATCCGCGCCTCAGCCTGCGCCTCCGCCGACAGCGGAAGGTGCACGGCCATCTGGTCGCCGTCGAAGTCGGCGTTGAAGGCGTGGCAGACGAGCGGGTGGACCTGGATCGCCTTGCCCTCGACCAGCTGCGGCTCGAACGCCTGGATGCCGAGGCGGTGGAGCGTCGGGGCGCGGTTCAGCAGGACCGGGTGCTCGTGGATGACCTCCTCGAGCACGTCCCAGACCTCGGGGATCATCGAGTCGACCATCTTCTTGGCCGCCTTGATGTTCTGCGCGGCCTTGCGCTCGACGAGCCGGGCCATGATGAACGGCTTGAACAGCTCCAGCGCCATCAGCTTCGGCAGGCCGCACTGATGCAGTCTCAGCGACGGGCCCGACACGATCACCGAGCGGCCGGAGTAGTCGACGCGCTTGCCGAGCAGGTTCTGACGGAAGCGGCCCTGCTTGCCCTTGAGCATGTCGGAGAGCGACTTCAGCGGACGGTTGCCGGGGCCCGTGACCGGGCGGCCGCGACGGCCGTTGTCGAACAACGCGTCGACGGCCTCCTGCAGCATGCGCTTCTCGTTGTTGACGATGATCTCCGGCGCGCCAAGGTCGAGCAGCCGCTTGAGGCGGTTGTTGCGGTTGATGACGCGGCGGTAGAGGTCGTTCAGGTCCGAGGTCGCGAAGCGGCCGCCGTCGAGCTGGACCATCGGGCGCAGCTCCGGCGGGATCACCGGGACGGCCTCAAGGATCATCATCTCCGGGCGGTTGCCGGACTGGATGAAGGCCGAGACGACCTTCAGGCGCTTGACGGAGCGGCTCTGCTTCTGGCCCTTCGCCGTCTTGACGAGCTCCTGCAGCTCGTCTCTCTCGGCCTCGAGGTCGACCTGCTCGAGCAGGTCACGGACCGACTCCGCGCCCATGCCGCCGCGGAAGTACTCGCCGAAGCCGAACTGGCTGCCGAAGCGGTCCTTCAACTCGCGGAAGAGCGTCTCGTCGTTGACGACGTCCTTGGGCTTCATCGACTGGAACAGGTCCCAGACCTGGCGCATGCGCTCGGCGGCGTCCTCGATGTACGCCTCCGTGTCGTCCATGTCGGCCTGGAAGGTTCTGCGGAGGTCTCTGAGCAGCTTCTCGCGCTCGTCGTCAGACAGTCTCGCGACGGTGACGTCGAGGGCCTCAGCCCACATCTCGTCCTCGTCGTTGAAGCCGGACGGCTGCGAGCCGCTCTCGAGGAACTGCACGCGGCGCTCGAGCGACTCTCTCAGCTCCAGCAGGCGCTCTTCCTTCTCGCCCGCGTAGGCGTCGAGGACCTTGTTGACCTCGTCCTGCAGCGTGTCGACGTCGCGCTCGCGCGCCTCCTCGTCGATCCACGTGACGATCGAGGCAGCGAAGTAGAGGACCTTCTCGAGCTCCTTGGGAGCCATGTCGAGCAGGTAGCCGATGCGGCTCGGGACGCCCTTGAAGAACCAGATGTGGCTGACCGGCGCGGCAAGGTCGATGTGACCCATGCGCTCGCGGCGGACCTTCGAGCGGGTGACCTCGACGCCGCAGCGCTCACAGACGATGCCCTTGTAACGGACGCGCTTGTACTTGCCGCAGTAGCACTCCCAGTCCTTCGTCGGACCGAAGATGCGCTCGCAGAAGAGGCCGTCCTTCTCAGGCTTGAGCGTGCGGTAGTTGATGGTCTCAGGCTTCGTGACCTCGCCAGAGCTCCAGGAGCGGATCTGCTTGGAGGACGCGAGGCCGATCTCGATGGCGTCGAAGTTATTGATGTCGATCATGCGAATCCCATGTGTTGGGGGGTGTGGAGAGAGTGATCCGTGCTGCGCGCGGCCCGGCGCAAAGGCCGGGCCGGGCGCGGTCGGATCACGTCTCCGTGCCCTGGTCTTCGATCAGGTCGTCGTCGCCCTCACCGACGGGAGCGAGCTCCTCGGCGGCGTCAGCGGAGGCGTCGGGCTCCGCGTCGGTGGCGTCCTCGCCCTCGGTGCCCTCGTCGGCCGCCTGGCCGTCGGTGGCACGCACGCCGGAGAGGTCGATGCCGAGCTCCTCGGCAGCGCGCAGGAGGTCGTCGTCCTCCTCGCGCATCTCCGCCCGCGTGCCCTCTTCGGAGACGACGTTGACGTCAAGCGCCAGCGACTGCATCTCCTTGAGCAGGACCTTGAACGACTCCGGGATGCTCGGCTCGGCGATGTTCTCGCCCTTGACGATCGCCTCGTATGCCTTGACGCGCCCGACGGTGTCGTCGGACTTGATCGTCAGCATCTCCTGCAGCGTGTACGCGGCGCCGTACGCCTCGAGCGCCCACACCTCCATCTCGCCGAAGCGCTGGCCGCCGAACTGGGCCTTGCCGCCCAACGGCTGCTGCGTCACGAGCGAGTAGGGCCCTGTCGAACGCGCGTGGATCTTGTCGTCGACGAGGTGGTGGAGCTTGAGGATGTACATGTAGCCGACCGTCACCTGCGACTCGAACGGCTCGCCCGTGCGCCCGTTGAAGAGCGTGAACTTGCCCGTGGCGCGGATGCCGGCGCGGTCGTTCGGCGCCGTCTTCATTCTGATCCGGCCCGTGTGCTCGTTCTGCCACTGCAGCAGGGCGTTGTCGACGTCGGCGACGGTCGCGCCGTCGAAGACCGGCGTCGAGACGTAGACGCGTCCCTTGCCGCCCTCGCCGTGCGCGAGCTGGTAGGCGTCGCTGCCGTCGTCGTACCAGCCCTCCGCCGCGGCCCACCCGAGGTGGGTCTCGAGGATCTGGCCGATGTTCATGCGCGACGGGACGCCGAGCGGGTTGAGGATGACGTCGACCGGCGAGCCGTCCTCGAGGAACGGCATGTCCTGCTCGTCGACGATCTTCGAGATGACGCCCTTGTTGCCGTGGCGGCCGGCGAGCTTGTCGCCCTCGGAGATCTTGCGCTTCTTGGCGACGAACACGCGCACGAGGTCGTTGACGCCCGGCGGCAGGTCGTCGCCGGCGTCGCGCGAGAAGGTCTTGACGTCGATCACGACGCCGCCCTCGCCGTGCGGCACCTTCAGCGAGGTGTCACGGACCTCACGCGCCTTCTCCTTGAAGATCGCGCGGATCAGCTTCTCCTCGGCCGTCAGCTCGGTCTCGCCCTTCGGCGTGACCTTGCCGACGAGCAGGTCGCCAGAGCCGACCTCGGCGCCGATGCGGACGATGCCGCGGTCGTCGAGGTTGCGCAGCGACTCCTCAGAGCGGTTCGGGATGTCGCGGGTGATCTCCTCGTCGCCGAGCTTCGTCGTGCGGGCGTCGATCTCGTACTCCTCGATGTGGATCGAGGTGAGCTCGTCGTCCTTCACGAGGCGCTTGGAGAGGATGATCGCGTCCTCGAAGTTGTAGCCCTCCCAGGACATGAACGCGACGCGCAGGTTCTTGCCGAGCGCCATCTCGCCGTTGTCCGTCGAGGAGCCGTCCGCGAGCACGTCGCCGGCCTCTACGGCCTGCCCGGTCCGCACGAGCGGCTTCTGATGGATCAGCGTGCCCTGGTTGGAGCGCATGAACTTCTGCAGGACGTACTCGTCCTTGGCGCCGTCCGACGTCTCGATGACGATCGAGTCGGCGTCGATGTAGGTGATCGTGCCGGCGCGCTTGGCGACGGCGACGTCGCCCGTGTCGACGGCGGCGCGGCGCTCCATGCCGGTGCCGACGAGCGGAGCGTCGGTCTTCAGCAGCGGGACCGCCTGGCGCTGCATGTTAGAGCCCATCAGCGCGCGGTTGGCGTCGTCGTGCTCCAGGAACGGGATCATCGCCGTCGCGACCGACCAGATCTGCTCGGGCGAGACGTCCATGAGGTCGACTTCGCTGGGCTCGGCTCTCACGTACTGGCCCGCCTGCGTACGGCAGACGATGTCGGTGCCGATCAGCTCGCCTTGCTCGTTGATCGGCGTGTCGGCCTGCGCGATCTTCGCCTCTTCCTCCTGCGTGGCGTCAAGGTGGACGATCTGGTCCGTGACCTTGCCGTCCTTGACCACCAGGTACGGCGTCGTGACGAAGCCGTGCTCGGAGATCTGGGCGTAGGAGGAGAGCGAGCCGATCAGGCCGATGTTCGGGCCCTCAGGGGTCTCGATCGGGCACATACGGCCGTAGTGCGTCGGGTGGACGTCGCGGACCTCGATCGGCGCGCGCTCGCGCGTCAGGCCGCCGGCGCCGAGCGCCGACAGGCGGCGGCGGTGCGTCAGGCCCGAGAGCGAGTTCGTCTGGTCCATGAACTGCGACAGCTGCGAGGAGCCGAAGAACTCCTTCAGCGCGGCCACGACCGGGCGGATGTTGACGATCGTCTGCGGCGTGATCGTGTCGGCGTCCTCGGTCGTGAGGCGCTCGCGCACGACGCGCTCCATGCGGTAGAGGCCGATCCGGAATGCCTCCTGGATCAGCTCGCCGACGGTGCGCAGGCGGCGGTTGCCGAAGTGCTCGTACTCGTCGAGGTGGTCGCCGACGGCCTCGCGCGGGTAGGAGATCGCCTCAGCGGCGTAGTCTCTGATCTCGACGTCGGGCTCCTCAGGCATGCCGAGGATGCGCGGCAGCGAGACGAGCTCCTTGACGAGCGCGATGATGTCGTCGTGGGTCAGCGTGCGCGTCTCGAGGTCGATGTCGAGGCGCAGGCGCGAGTTGAGCTTGTAGCGGCCCACGCGCGTCAGGTCGTAGCGCTTGGGGTCGAAGAAGAGCTGGTGCAACAGCGCTCTCGCGGCGTCGACCGACGGCGGCTCGCCCGGGCGCTGCTTCTTGAACAGCTCGATCAGCGCGCCTTCCTCGGTCTTCGTGACCTCGGTGTCGGACTCGATCGTGTTGCGCAGGTACAGCGAGTTGTCGAAGAGGTTGAGGATCTCCTCGTCGGACTCGTAGCCCATCGCGCGCAGCAGCACCGTGACCGGCAGCTTGCGCTTGCGGTCGATGCGGACGAAGACCTTGCCCTTCTTGTCGATCTCGAGCTCCAGCCAGGAGCCGCGAGCCGGCATCAGGTTCGCGATGAAGACCTGCTTCTCGCGGTCCTTGGCCTCCATCAGGTAGGCGCCCGGCGAGCGGACGAGCTGCGTCACGACGACGCGCTCAGTGCCGTTGATGATGAACGTACCCCGCTCCGTCATCCACGGGAAGTCGCCCATGAAAACGGTCTGCTCCCGGATCTCTCCGGTCTCGCGGTTCTGGAACGCGACCTTGACGTTCAGGGGTCGCGAGTACGTCATGTCCTTCTCGCGGCACTCCTCCACCGTGTTGGGTGGAT
>DASYEC010000135.1:0-7295 GCA_036499225.1 Conexibacter sp. | reverse complement strand
GTCGCCGTCGCCGTCGCCTGCCGCGACGGCGCGCTGCTCGCCGCGATCGACGGCCTCGGCCACGGCCACGCGGCCGGCGAGTCGGCCGAGCGGGCAGCGGCGCTGCTGGCCGCGCAGCCCGACGAGCCGCTGGTGGCGCTGATGCAGCGCTGCCACGTCGCGCTCGGGGAGACGCGCGGCGCGGCGCTCGTCGTCGCGCGGATCGACGCGCGCGCCGCGACGCTGACGTGGCTGGGGATCGGCAACGTCGCGGGGCTGCTCGTGCCGGCCGACGAGTCGCGCCCGTCGCCAGGCGTGATCCAGCTGGCTGGCGTCGTCGGCCAGCAGCTGCCACAGCTCGTGCCGGCGGAGATCGCGCTGACGCCGGGCGACACGCTGCTGCTGGCGACTGACGGCGTCACGCCCGAGGTCGCCGACGGCGTGCGCGTGCGCGGGGCGCTCGGGCCGCTGGCGGCCGGGCTGCTGCAACGGCATCGCAGCCGCGCTGAGGACGACGCGCTCGTGCTGCTCGCGCGCTTCGCGCCGGCGAGGCGGTGACGGGACGGGCCGGGGCTGGCGACTCACGGTAGCCGCCGGATATCATTGTTTAGATGGAACTCGAACTTTGGATGGACGTCGTCTGCCCGTGGTGCCTCGTCGGCAAGACGAGACTCGAGGCCGCGCTCGCGCAGTTCGACCATCGCGACGAGGTCACGCTCGTCCAGCGCAGCTTTGAGCTCGACGCCGAGGCGCCGGCCGTCCGCGAGGGCAGCATGGCCGCGCACCTTGCCAAGCGCTATGGCATGACCGAGGACGAGGCGCGCCAGCGCCACGCCGAGATGACCGAGATGGGCAACACCGTCGGAATCGACTTCCGCTTCGACCTGACGAGAAGCGGCAACACGTTCGACGCCCACCGACTGCTTCACTTCGCCCGCGCGCAGAGCCCCGAGCTCGGCGCGGCGCTGCTCGAACGGCTGCTGCGCGGCTACCACAGCGAGGGCCTCGCGATCGGCGACCACGCGGCGCTGACGGCCGCGGCGGTCGAGGTCGGCCTCGACGCTGACGCCGTCCGCGAGCTGCTCGCGAGCGACCGCTTCGCGAACGAGGTCCGCGCCGACGAGCAGCGCGGCAGCGCGGTCGGCATCAACGGCGTGCCGTTCCTCGTGCTCGACGAGCGCTACGGCCTCTCCGGCGCCCAGCCGGTCGAGGTCTTCCTGCAGGCGCTGCAGCAGGCCTGGGACAGCCAGGCGACCGCTGCCTGACGGAACTTGCCACATCTCTGCTGCAAACTGCGAGGATCGGCAGCGGACCGTCGACTTCTCGGAGGGGATGTGGATGCAGCGCCTGCTGGGTAGCGCCGCCGTGCCGTTGATCGTGATGACCGCGCTGGCGATGGCGGCGGCGCTGTTGCCGAGCGCGAGCGCGCAGGCGCGGCCGAAGCCGCCGCCGACGCTCCGCTGCGGCGCGCTGCCGAAGATCGCGGTCGCCGCGATCGAGACCGAGGTCGTCGGCTGCGACAAGGGGCGCGCCGTCGCGCGCGCCCACGAGCGCTCGGTCGCGCGTGGCGCCGCCTGCCGGCTGACGCAGCGGATCTGCCGTGTCGGCTGTTTTCTCTGCACGCCGCGCGGGACCGTCAGCGGCGCAACGCGGATCCTCTGCATCGACGCCGAGCGCAAGGTGACGTTCGAGTACCCCGCCCCCGCATGAGCCCGGCCGGCGCTCCCGCGCGACGCCGCGCGACGATCTCATCGCATGGCTGACGGACGGGTCGGGTAGATGCCCCGAAGATGGCCAAGGACACGTTCCCGCCCGAACGCGAGCGGCCGGAGGCTGACGACACGCTCGACGCGCTGCAGCTGTTCCTGCGCCGCGCCAGCCGCTACCCGCTTCTGAAAGCGCCGCAGGAGCTTGAGCTGGCGCGCCGCATCGAGCGCGGCGACATGGACGCCAAGGACCAGCTCGTCAACCACAACCTGCGCCTCGTCGTCTCGATCGCGCGCCGCTTCCAGGGCGTCTGCGAGCTGTCGCTGATGGACCTCGTGCAGGAGGGGGTCGTCGGCCTGATCCGCGCGGTCGAGAAGTTCGACTGGCGCAAGGGCTTCCGCTTCTCGACCTACGCGACGCTGTGGATCCGGCAGGCGATCCAGCGCGGTGTCGCGGCGCACGGCCGCACGATCCGCCTGCCGGTCAACGTCGCGCAGCGCGAGCGCAAGGTGACGGCCGTCGCGCGGCGGCTGGAAGCGCAGCTCGGCCGGCCGGCCGGGCACGACGAGGTCGCCCAGGCATGCGGGCTGCCAGTCGAGCAGGTGACGCGGCTGCGCGAGGCGTCCCGCACGCTCGCGAGCCTCGACCAGCTCGTCACGCCCGGCGGCGACACGACGCTCGGCGAGCTGCTGCCCAGCGACGAGCCGGCCGTCGAGGAGACGGTCGCCGAACGGATGCTGCGCGAGACGGTCAAGCGCAGCGTCGACGACCTCCCCTCGCCCGAGCGCGACGTGCTGAAGCTGCGCTTCGGCTTGGAGCGGGACGTGCGGCCGCTGCCGCACGCGCAGATCGGCCGCAAGCTCGCGCTCGGCACCGCCCAGGTGCGCGCGATCGAGCGCTCGGCGCTCGCCCAGCTTGCCGCCGACAGCAACCTCGCAGCGCTCGCCGACGCGGCCTAGCACCACTCAACTGTGGTTAATTACTACACGCTGCCGCACCGCGTCGACACACACCATATGCGGCTGTTGTTTTGAACCAGCACCCGCTGTAGACCCCGAGCGCGTGGACTGAAATGTTTCTCACCCATGAGCGCTGCCATTCACTCGAGCGAGCACGAGCGGCTCGGCCGGGCCGTGCGCGAGCTGCGCGCGCGCCGCGGTCTGTCACAAGAGGTGCTCGGCTTCAGAAGCGGCCTCCATCGCAACTACATCGGCGCGATCGAACGGGGCGAGATCAACCCGACGTTCAGAGTGTTGATGAAACTGTCACAGGGGCTCGACTTCAAGCTGTCGGAGATCATGCAGCTGTGGGAGGAGCGGTCGAGCGACCCACCGCCCAGACGGCGACGGCGCAGAAGACGGCAGCCGAGATGACGCGCGCACGCTGACCCGCCCGCGCCTGATCGAGGGTTTCCCACCTGCCCGCAGCAGGTAGGCACGGGAGAGAAGAGCTGTCCCTAGGAGGTCGCCGTGCAGGTCAACGAACTCGACCACGATCGCTTGCGCAAGCTCGCCGCCCTGCGACCACAGGACGGGAACAAAGTGCTCACCGTCTACGTCGATCTCGATCCCGCGACGTTCGGCACGCAGCCGGCGCGCGCAGCCCAGTTCAGCTCGCTGATCGACAAGGCCGAGCGCGCCGCGCGCGAGGACGGGATCGGCCACGACGCTCGCACGGCGCTGCGTGACGACGTCGCCCGCGTGCGCGACTTCCTGCGCGACGACTTCTCCGCCAAGGGCGCCCACGGCATCGCGCTCTTCGCCTCGCAGCCGACCGGGCTGTTCGAGGTGCTGCGGCTGCCCGACGCGCTGCCGTACACGGTCGTCGTCAACGACACGCCGTGGCTCGACCCGCTGATGGGCCGCAACCGCGTCCGCCGCTGCGTGGCGCTCGTCAGCCGCCGCACGCTGCGGCTGTTCGCCGACGGCGCCGACGGCCGCATAGCCGAGGTCGTCGACGTGCAGGACGAGGTCCCCAGCCAGCACGACCGCGGCGGCTGGTCGCAGGCCAACTACGAGCGCTCGATCGAGGAGGAGGTCCGCAAGCACCTCGAGCACAGCGCGACCGTCCTGTTCGACCGCTACCAGCGCGCCCCGTTCGACGAGCTGGCCGTCGGGGCCACCGCGGAGCTGTGGCCGCACCTCGAGCGGATGCTCCACCCGTACGTGCGCGAGCGGACGCTCGGCCGCTTCGACGTCGACGTCGAGCACGCGACGATCGAGCATGCGCTCGCCGCCGCCGCGCCGCTGTTCGACCAGGCCGAGCAGCACAGGGTCCAGACGCTGCTGCGGCGGCTTCAGCAGGGGCTCGCGCAGGGCGAGCGCGCCGCCGGCGGCCTCGGCCCCGTGCTCGCGGCGCTCAGCGAGAGACGTGTCGAGACCTTGCTGTACGAGCCCGGCTTCGCCTCCCCCGGCTACGTCTGCCCGGTCTCCGGCTGGCTTGGCGTCGGCCCGGCCGCCTGCCCGTCGGGCGAGGGCCAGGCCCAGCGGCGCGAGAACATCCTCGACGACGCGATCGCCGCCGCGCTGTTGCAGCGCTCCGAGGTCCGTCCGCTGCCCGACCGCCCCGAGCTCGGCCCCCACGGCGGGATCGCGGCGCTGCTGCGCTTCTGAAGCCGGCAAGCAGCCGCCCGCCGGCCGCGTTCCGCGGCTGCCTCGCTCTAGCGCGCCTCGGCGGCTGCGCGCAGCCGCTCGAGCGTGCGGCGCAGCAGCCGTGAGACCTGCATCTGCGAGACGCCGAGGCGGGCGGCGATCTCGCTCTGCGTCTGGTCGCGCGTGAAGCGCAGGTGGAGGATCAGCCGCTCGCGCTCGCCGAGCGCGTCGAGCGCGGCGGCGATCGCCTCGCGGTACTCGACCAGCTCCAGCCTGCCGTCGTCGGCGCCGAGCGCGTCGACGAGCGCGTCGCCGTCGCCGTCAGCGGTCGGGCGTGGCGCGTCGAGCGAGACGGTGTCGGTCGCGCGCACCGCGTCGATCGCCTCCAGCACCTGCTCGACGGCGAGCCCGAGCTCGTCGCCGATCTCCTGCGGCGTCGGCGAGCTGCCGCGCTCGCGCCGCAGCCGCTCGGCCGCATGGTCGACGGCGAGCGCCCGCTCCTGCAGCCCGCGCGGCACGTGCAGCGCCCAGCCGTTGTCACGGAAGTGGCGCCGCAGCTCGCCGAGCATCACCGGCACCGCATAGCTCGCGAACGCGGTCGTGCGCGTCACCTCGAAGCGGTCGACCGCCTTCACGAGCCCGAGCGAGGCGACCTGGACGAGGTCGTCGAGCGGCTCGCGGCCGTGGTAGTAGCGCAGTGCGAGCTGGCGGGCGAGCGGCAGATAGCGCGCGATCACCTCCTCGCGCGCGCGGCGGTCGCCCTGCACGTGGTAGCGCTCAAGCAGCCTGCGGGTGGCGCGCACCTGCTCGCTCGGCTGCCGGCGGTGCGCGGGACGTGCGCCCCGCTGCCGCGCAGGGACATGGCTCCTCGGCCTGGCGGACGCCATGTGGTTGCGGATACCCGAGCGCCCGGACGCTCAGGCGGGCGTGAGCGGAGGTGCGCGCCAACCGGTCAGGTTGGGCACGCAGGGGCTGGGGTAAGGTCAGCGCGTGAACACGACCCGTACGGTCGACGCGATCGTCATCGGCGCCGGGCCAGCGGGCGAGGTTGCCGCTGGCGCGCTCAGCGACCGCGGCCTCACAACAGCGCTCGTCGAGCGCGAGCTGGTCGGCGGCGAGTGCTCCTTCTACGCGTGCATGCCGTCCAAGACGCTGCTGCGACCGATGGAGCTTGTCGCCGAGACGCGCCGCGTCCCCGGCGTCACCCACGCGAGCATCGAGACGATCGCGGCGCTGCGGCGCCGCGACGAGGTGATCCACGACCTTGACGACTCCTCCCAGCTGCCATGGATCGAGAAGCGCAGCATCGCGCTCGTGCGCGGCGAGGCCGGGCTCGACGGAGAGCGCCGCGTCGTCGTCACGATGAGAGACGGCGGGACCGAGGTGCTTGAGGCCCGCCGCGCGGTCGTGCTGGCGACCGGCAGCGGCCCCGTGATCCCGCCGGTCCCCGGCCTGCGCGAGCTGATGCCGTGGACCAACCGCGAGATCACGACCGCCCGCCAGGTGCCGCCGCGGCTGCTGATCCTCGGCGGCGGCGTCGTCGGCGTCGAGATGGCGCAGGCGTGGGCGAGCCTCGGCACACGCGTGACGCTCGTCGAGAAGGGCCTGCGGCTGATCGCGCAGGAGGAAGAGCTTGCCTCAGAGCAGGTCGCCGCCGGCCTGCGCGCCGCGGGCGTCGAGCTGCTGCTCGACGCGGAGGCGACCGCCGCGCGCCGCGACCCTGAGGAAGACGTCGCGGTCCTGACCGTCGGCACCGGCGCCGACGCGCGCGAGTTGCGCGCCGAGGTGCTGCTGTGCGCGACCGGCCGCGCGCCGCGCACCGCGGGGCTCGGGCTGGAGACGATCGGCATCGAGGTCGACGGCAAGCCGATCGAGGTCGACAAGCACACGCGCGTGCCCGGCGTCGACTGGCTGTACGCGGTCGGCGACGTCAACGGCCGCGCGCTGCTGACGCACGAGGGCAAGCTCCAGGCCCGCGTCGCCGCCGCGCAGATCGCCGGCCGCGAGGACATCGTGCTGCGCGACTTCGGCCCGCCGCCGCGCGTGATCTTCACCGACCCGCAGGTCGCCGCGATCGGCCCGACGCTCGCGCAGGCGCGCGAGCGAGGTCTCGACGCGATTGCCGTCGACGCGCGCATCGACGCGACCGCCGGCGCGAGCTGGCACGGCAAGGGCGTCGACCAGCTTGCCCGTTTCATCGTCGACACGACGCGGCGCGTGCTGCTCGGCGCGACCTTCACCGGCCCCGACGTCGCCGAGCTGCTGCATGCTGCCTCGATCGCCGTCGTCGGCGAGGTGCCGGTCGAGCGCATCGCGCACGCCGCGCCGCCGTTCCCGACCCGCAGCGAGATCTGGCTCCAGCTCGCTGCGTGGGCGGAGAAGTAGCGCCACACTCCGTCCACTGGCACGCGAGCCGCTATCGTGAGGAACGCCCGATGACCCTGCTGGAGCTGACGACCGAGACTGATGGGCCGACCGTTCGGCTTGCCCTCGAGGGCGAGCTTGACATCGCCAGCGCCGGCCAGGTCGAGCGCGAGCTGGAGCGGATCGAGCGCGACCCTCCGGAAACCCTCGTGCTCGACCTGCGCGGCCTCGCCTTCATGGACTCGACCGGGCTGCGGATCGTCGTCTCCGCCGACGCCCGCGCCCGCGAGCAGTCGCGCCGCCTCGCCGTCGTCCGAGGCCCCGAGGCCGTCCAGCGGATCTTCCGCATGACGCGCCTCGACGAGCGCCTCGACATGGTCGACGACCCCACCGCGCTGCAAGCCGGGTAAGCGCTTCGTTTGCCGCCTCCCACGCGGGGTACCGCGGATGGAGGGGGACTTTTGAACGAAGGAGCTGCACCATGACTCAAGCGCTGACTGGCAAGCGGATCGCGTTCCTCGCGACCGAGGGTGTCGAGCAGGTCGAGCTGATCGAGCCGCTGAGAGCGGTCACCGACGCGGGGGCTGGCGCCGACATCATCTCGCTGCAAGAGGGCGAGTTCCAAGGCTTCGACCACCTCGACAAGGGCCAGCG
>DASYEC010000134.1:0-2684 GCA_036499225.1 Conexibacter sp. | reverse complement strand
GCCGCTCGCGCGTGTGCGCGCCGCCGCCGCCCTTGATCAGCCAGCCCTGCGGCGTGACCTGGTCGGTGCCGTCGATCGCGCTGTCGAGCTCGGGCAGGGCGAAGGGCTCGACCGCCATCCCGAGCGCGCGCGCTTGGCGCTCCGTCGCGGGCGAGGTCGAGACGTAGCGCATGTCGCGCAGACCGCGCGCCGCGAGCGCCGGCAGCAGGTAGGCGACCGTCGAGCCGGTCCCCAGCCCGACCGTCATCCCGTCGTGGACCAGCAGCGCCGCGGCCTCCGCGGCAGCCTGCTTCTCGGCTTCGATCTGCGGTGAGCTGGGCATCGCGCGCAGGCTATCCGACGGCGGCTGGGGCGGCTGGCTGGCGCAGGCCGCCCCGATCGCGCGCTCGACCGCCGCGCCGAGTGTGCCCGCAGCGCTAACCCGCGGGCGTCGCCGCCGCCGGCTCCTCGCGCGGTTCGCCCACCTCAGCCACCGCCCGCATCGCCGTCATCCGCTCCCGCCGCGGGCGGCCGGCTTCGCGGACGACGACCTTGACCACTGCCGCGAAGGGGACGGCGAGGATGGCGCCGACCACGCCGAGTATCGAGCTGGCGATCAGGACGGAGACGATCGTGGTGAACGCCGTCAGCTCGACGGCGCGGCGGAAGACGAGGGGGTAGACGACGTAGTTCTCCACCTGCTGGTAGATCAGCTGGATTACGAGCATGCCGACGCCCGCGACGGGGCTCACCGTGAGGGCGACGGCGACGAGGATGATCGCGGCGATCGTCGCGCCGACCTGGGGGATCAGGTCGAGAAAGGCGGCGATCACCGCCAAAACGATCGGGAACGGGAGGCCGAAGGCCCACGCTGAGAGGCCGGCGACCGTGCCCGCGATCAGCGAAATCGCGACGTTGCCGATCAGCGACGCTGAGACCGCCTTAATCGAGTCCTCCAGCACCGGCCGCCAGCGCGCCTCCGCCGCCGGCGGCGTGAAGCCGAACAGCCAGTCGGTGATCTTCGGGCGCTCCATCAGCAGGAACAGCGCGAGGAAGGTCAAGGTGACGAGCGAGAGGACCGAGCCGAAGACCCCGCCGGCGACCCCCAGCAGCGTGTCGGCCGCTGCCGGCAATCCCGAGGCGAGGTCCTTCAGCGCGTTGCGGACCGAGTCCTGCGTGCCGCTGTTGACGAAACTCTGGAAGGCGTCGCTGTTCGTCAGGTCGTCCCAGTACTCGGGCAGGTGGTCGATGAAGTCGTGGACCTGGTCCCACAGCGGGCCGACCGTGATCACGACGATCAGGCAGACGGCGAGGAACAGCGCGGTAAAGACCGCGAGCGCCGCCGGCCCGCGCCGCCAGCCGCGCCGCACCAGCCCGCCGACGACCGGGTCGAGCCCGAGCGCGAGCACTGCGGCGACGAAGATCGACAGCAGCGAGCCCAGCGAGATCAGCGCCAGGCCGATCGCGACGCCGAACGCCAGCAGCACGAACAACGTCCGGACCGGGACGACGAGCTCGACGATCCGGCGCGGCGGGGTCGGCGGAGCCGGGGTCGCGCTCGGTGGCGTGTGCGCGGGCGGAGGTGCCGCCGGGGGCGGTGGTGGCGGGGCGGGCGGCTCGGGGGACGCGACCTCGGGCGGGCTCACGAGCGCACTCTAGATCCCGGGGTGGACGCGAATCCTGTCCGGTATCCGTCCAGCTTCCGGCGTCACCGCCTGCGCGGTGGGTACGGTCCGGGCATGAACGTCACCACCCGTCACACCCCGAGCTTCGCGGTCGCCCGCGTCGAGCTTGGCGCGAACGAGTCGATGAAGGCAGAGTCCGGCGCGATGATGGCGCATTCGGCCGGGATCGAGCTGGAGGCGAAGATGCAGGGCGGGCTGATGAAGGGCCTGCGGCGCAGCGTGCTCGGCGGCGAGTCGCTGTTCGTCACGACCTACAACGCCGGCTCCAGCGGTGGCTGGGTCGACGTTGCCGCGCGCCTGCCTGGCGACCTCGTCTCCCTGCAGCTCGACGGCAGCGCGCTCAACATCACGCGCGGCGGGTGGCTCTGCTCCGGCGACGGCGTCGAGCTCGACACGAAGTGGGGCGGATTCAAGAACCTCTTCGGCGGCGAGGGCGGCTTCCTGATCCACGCCAGCGGCAGCGGCCCGGTCGTCGCTGCCTGTTACGGCGCGCTCGACACAATCGAGCTGCGTGACGGTGAGACGGTCGTCGTCGACTCTGGCCACGTCGTCGCGTTTGACCCGAGCGTGCAATTCACCACGCGCAAGGTGACCACCGGCCTGATGAACACGCTCAAGAGCGGTGAGGGCCTCGTGATGGAGTTCACCGGCCCCGGCCGCGTCCTCACCCAGACGCGCAACCCGGACGCGCTCGTCACCTGGCTGACCCAGGTGCTGCCGTTCAGCCGCGCGTAGGGGGCTGACCGGCGGCGCGCGCCGGCCGCTTCGCGCATGACGGCCGCCGCGCGCGCGCCGGCCGCTTCGCGCATGACGGCCGCTTCGCGCGACGGCCGCCTCGCGCGAGCGTCAGCCTCGTGCGAGCGTCAGCCGCGCGCGAGCAGCTCGGTGGCCGGGCGCGCGGCGCGGCCGATCGTTATCCCGTCCGCTCGCACCTCGAAGGAGAGCTGCGAGAGGTCGGCGACGGAGGCATCGGCGTCGAGCTCGTCGAGGTCGTGCGTGCCGTCGACCGCGAGCGTTGCG
>DASYEC010000133.1:0-91831 GCA_036499225.1 Conexibacter sp. | reverse complement strand
GCGGCCCGGCTGGGACGGCGGGCTTTACGCGTTCATGCGCCGCGTCCTGGCCACAGAACACGGCGGCGGCCTCTACAAGCAACGCCAGCCGATGATCGAGCCCGTGTTCGGCCAGACCAAGCACAATCGCGGGATCGCGCGCTTCCAACGAAGAGGCCGAGCCGCCGTCCGAGCGGAATGGCGCCTGATCACGGCCACCCACAACCTGCTGAAGCTCCACCGCCACACGCTCGCGACCGCCTGACGGCCGCGAGCGCCCCCGGCGGCGCCGGGCGGCCCGGGACCGTTGACGACACTCGACCCGGTCGGCCATCCCGCGAGACTTACGCGACAGCCTCAGTCGGGGGCTGTCGCGTAAGTCCCTGGAGGGAGTCGACGCTTGAGCGACGGGTGGATCGGTGGGCTGGCGGCCGTCGCCAGCGGGCGGCCGTTAGGCCGCCGTGAGGGCGAGTGGGTGCCTCTTAAACGGCTCGGACGCCACTGCGCTACGAGACCGGTCTGACGCGGCCGCGACTAGTCTGACGCGCGCGGCAGTTCCGAGCGGCTGCGCGGCACGGGCTGCCAGATGCCCTGCGCGCGTCCCTCCACGAGGGTCTCACTCAGATCCTCAGCGTCAACCCGATTCCGCGCGACGCAGGCGACCAGGTTGCATGGCTCCTGGCACACGAGACATATAACCGCGACGTCGGACCGCGGCTGGTCGGCGAAGCCCTCCCGGCAACACGCGCAAGTCGAATCGGGGAACTCATCCATCTCGCCGAGAGCCTAAGACTCCGTGTCCCCGAGCGCGACACTTTGCGCGACAGCCACCATGGAAATCAGAAGTGCCGAGGAATGCTCAGTTCGTCGAGAAACGCTACTTCGCTGCTCGTGCGGTGCGGTGTTCCGCCGCGGGCCGCTGGCTTTGGGTCTCGCTCCCATCCCACGCGGCTGCGAAGAGATCGCGGAACGAAGGGCGCCGGCGAGCTTCGGCCTGTTACCCCCGGCGTGGCCAAGGACTACACGGCCTCCACGGTGGCGACCGTGATCTCCACCGCGGGTGACGCGACGCTCTCCCACAGCGATCCCGGCCACCTGACCAACGGCGCGTTCTCGCTCGCCGAGCCGCTCCTCATCGAGCTCGCCAAGTCGACCCGGACCGGCCCGACGTCCAACGAGAAGGTGGCGATCACGTTCAAGCAGCTCGTGAAGGCCAGGACCCGCTGCGCACCGGGTCCGACAGCCGGACGGTCACCTTCGCGCGCTCGACGACCCAGCCGTAGCCGTGACCCCGACCCGGGGCGCCGGCGCGAGGCCGGCGCCGGGAAGGTCAGTACTCGCCGGTCATGAACAGGTGCGCTTCCATCTGGCGCCGTTTCTCGAGCCCCGCCAGCACGGTCGTGCCGGCGTGGTCGTACTCCACCCACAACTGCCGCAGCGTGTTCTGCGCGGCATGGCGCTTGCCGTCGTCGGACGAGCTCAGCTCGGTCACGAGCCCGCCGCCATTGATCTCACGCCACAACGTCGAGGCCGCGAGCGTGGGGAAGCCGAGGTTGTAGGCGAAGCTGACGAGCGCGTCGAACTGGGCCTGGCTGAGCGTGGGCTTGACGCTCTTGGCGATGTCGCTCGCGAAGCCGGCGGCGTCCTCGCGCAGGAGCTCGAGCGCCGCCGGCTTGGTGATGCCGTGGGGGTACTTGCGCCGGTCGGCGTCGGTCGCGGGGCCCGTGTGCAGCAGGTGCCCGTAGCCGATCGTCGCGTTGTGCGTCGGTGCGGCATCGTCGTAGAGGTGATCGACGAACCCCTCGAAGGCGGCGATGAACTGCACGCCCTGGCTGCTCAGGCTGTGTGGTCGGTCTGACATGGCGCGGCTCAGTGCGTCGGCAGGCTGTGGCGGATATTGGTGATGTGGTCGGCCGCCACGCGTCCGTTGGGTTTGGGCTCGGACGAGAAACACCAGTGGTGGCCCTCCACGCCACGCGCGTAGGGGTGGCGAACCGTCCAGCCGTAGTGGGTGGCGGCGTCCTCGATGCGCGCCTTGGCCGCCGGATCGTCGGTCCCCGAGTCTACCCCCACCTCCCACTCCTGCAGCACGCGGCCCACGGGCCCCGGGTTGCCGAACCCGTCCGAGCGCAGCTCGTGCTGCGACCGGCCGGGCGGGTTGGAGATCGCGGGGTACATCTGGTGGATCTCCGCTTGCGTGTGCTTGCCGTGGGCGTGCAGCAGGGCGGCAGCATCCTGGCCCCGGTAGATGCTCGCCGCTTGCTGGCCGGCGTGGTCGAGGATCAGCTTGATGTATGGGGCGATGCTCTCCGGGACGGGACAGCCGTCGATCAGAACCAGGTTCACAGGAATTCTTCCCCTCAGTGGCGCTCGAAGAGACCGTGGCTGAGCCGGATCTCCCCGAGGTCGTTGCGGGCACCGTCGCGGGCGTCATCGTCGGGCTCGGCCCGTTCGCCCTCGCCGACACGGGCGTCGTAGACCGCCCTGACCGTGTCGCGCACCTGCTTGTCATCGCTTTTGAGCTGGTCCATCGCGTGGGTGAGCGACGCACCCCGGGCGATGGCGTCGAGCGCGTAGACCGACCCCAGCGCGCCGGCCGTCGACGGCAACGCGGGCGCCGCGATCGTCGTGGCCAACAGCGCGGGGACGATGTTCGCCGTGTCGGACATGATCTTGTCCTGCAGCTCGGAAACGTCCTGCATGTACTTGGCGTAGGAGTCGACGCCGAACGACTGCCACGACGGAAGCTCGAGGTCCGCGCCCTTGTAGCCGCGGATGAGCAGCTGCGCCGACGCGCGGGCGTTCTCGATCTCGACCTTCGCCGCCACGACCGGCAGCGTCAGGCTGCCTGAGCCCTTGATGTCGCTGACGACCACGAGCGCCCGCAGCGCGACGCCGAAGCGGTAGGTGTCGCCGTCTTTGCCGCGGACGTCCGTCGAGCGCGACGATCCGAACAGCAGCACCTGGTGCTTGCCGCTGCCGGACACGCTGTTGCCGACGGGGAAGCCGAGCGAGGCGGCCCCGCTGAGCGTCAACGTGTAGTTCTCCTGCGACCAGTCGTCGAGCGCGTCGGCCGTGGGCGGCGCTGGCGGCGGCGGCGCGCCGTTGGATTGCAGCGTGCTCGCGGTGAGGTTGACGGGAACCAGCGAGGCCATCGCGACTCAGCTCGCCAGCGTCTGGCCGAGCCGCAGCGTGTAGCCGGCGACCAAGGTCGTGACGTCCGAGCCCATGTCGCCGTCGTCGCCGTCCCCGCTGATGGTCTGCACCCCCACCGTGAACACCGCGTCGACGGTCGCATCGCTCGGCGGCGTGAACGTGATGGTGATGGTGGACTCGAACCCGGCCGGCACGGTTCGCGTCTGCGAGTAGCTCGTGCCGAGCCGGTACTGAGTCGTGCCCAGCCCGATCGGCTGCCCGGCCTTGTCGGGCGTGTCGAAGCTGAACGCGAGCACACCGCCGGCGGGGCCGTCGGTGCACGTGACCGCCGCGGCGAGCGTCGTGTCGTCGCTGTTCTCCAGGTCGATCTTGCGCGACCAGCTGAAGCTGGGGAGGGCCGGCGGTGCGACGTGCGACTCCTGGACGATGAGGTACGCGATCCGCGTCTGCTGGGCGATCCACGCGTCGAAGCCGGCCTTGTCCGTCACGGTCGACGGGACCTTGATGGGCGGGTCGTCGTCGCCGGTCACCTCGGCGATCAGGCACCACGGGACGCTCGGGGCCGGTGCGCCCTGCGGTTCCCAGATCAGCGGCACGCCGTTGACCGCGACCGCGCCCGGCTTGGCCGAGATGGGCGTGTCGCTGCCGTCGGCGCGGGTCTGCAGCTTGACCCAGTCGGCCTGATTGGGCAGGTCGCTGAGCCGGGCGGCATAGGCCGTCACGGTGCCGACGGCGAGCTGCTTGCCGGCGTTGCGCGCGCGGGCGTAGACGTAGTTGGTGCCGTCGAAGTCACCGGTCGCGTTGAACGCCTTGCCGTACTCGGTGACGTAGTTCGGATCCGGCTTGGGTCCGCCGAGGATGACGTCCGGCGACGCGCCGGTGGCGGCGTGGGCCGCCAGGTCGCCGCGCAGTGCGAGCCAGGGGGACGTCGTCACGGTGCCTGCTCCTGTGGTCGAGGGCTGCGGAGCGCTCATGAGCTGATCGGGGTCGTGGTGTGCGAGCCGAGAACCACGATGACCGTGTCGTCGAGGTCACCGTCGTCGCCGTTGCCATCGCCGCCCCAGGGGGTGGCGGCGAGCATGGTCGTGAAGCCGTCGAGCCCGTGGCCGAAGTGCTGGCCGTCCGGGGCGCGGAACATGGCCGTCGGGGCGAACGCGCGGTGGAAGCTCTGCACCAGGCTGTCCTGCGCGTTGTCGCCGCCGACCAGCGCCAGCGTCTGCGCCGTCGGCGTGATCGGCTTGGTCGCCGTCATGTGCATTTTGAAGTTCGACGGCACCGGAAGCCCGGCGAAGTCCGTCCGGTAGGTGAAGACCGTCTTGTAGCCCGAGTTGACCAGCAAGGTCGTGCCGACCTCGAAGTCCGGGTTGATGCTGCCGCCACCCACCGGCGCCGACACGGTCGTCCAGTCCTGGCCGGGCATCTGCCCGTTCGCCGTCGAGTCCTGCGCCCCGAAGCTCACGCGGGCACCGACGGGGACGTTCTCGGCGATGATCGTGAAGGTGATGCGCTCGTCCGCGGGCGAATGCAGGTATGCGGTGTTGGACTCGTAGACGGTCGACGTGATCGGCTGGATGTTGACGTTGTGCCACCCCAGGCTGGGGTTGGCGTAGATCCACTGGGCCAACCCGTCCATCGTCCCGGTATCCGGGTAGTTCGCGAGCACCGCATCCCAGGAATCGGCCACGACGGCGACCAGGCAGTGGTGGTCAGTGTTGTCGGGCGCCCACGTGTAGCCGTTGGTCACGACGATCTCGCCGGGCGTCTGCGACGACAGGGTCTGCTGGTACTGCGTGATGAACCGAGGGTTGTCGGGCGTATCGTCGTCGCCGACGTGGTTGGGGTTCTTCGCCAGGTAGCCGACCAGGTTGTTCTGCGAGTACCACTGCTCGGGACGCAGGACGAGCGAACCGTCGACCTGGAACAGGTACGCCACCTGCGTCAACGGCGCGTTATTCATGTTCTTCGAGCGGATGTACAGGTAGTTGGTCAGCGACTGCGTCAGCGGCTTGTCGGTGATCGAGCCGTAGCTCGCGATCAGGTCGCTGGTCCCGATGGCCGCGGTTCCGGCCACGATGATGTCCGGGCAACTCGTCCAGCCGCCGCTGCGCGGCAAGGTGCCTGTGTCGCTCAAGTTGTTCCTGAGCAGGAATCCCGTTGCGTTGGCCATGCTCTCCCCTTCGTGGGTGATCGTGCTCGTGTCTAGGATTCGTCCGCGGTGAACCAGGACCAGACCGCGCCGCTCGACGCGCCGCCGTCGGTCCCTCCGGCAAACCACAACGCCCCCCGCCAGACCGTGAACCCGGGGTCGCTGATGGTCCAGGGCGACGGGCCGGTGCCGAGATCCCAGCCGCCGCCTTCGTAGATCTGCAGGTCGTTCAGCGGCTGGCCGCGAGACCCGATGCCGCCGAACAGGTACAGCTCGTTGCCGCCGAGTGACGCGAGGGTCGCGCGCCGTCGAGCGTCCGGCCCGCCGTCGAACGCCGTGCCGCGCTTCGTCCAGGTCGTCCCGTCCTTGCTCACCCACAGGTCGTCGGTGACGGTGCCGTCGCCGGACTGCCCACCGAACAGCCACAGCTGGTCCTGGTGGACCGTGACCGCCGCCCCGGCGCGGGGTGTCCACGGCGCGCTGCCGAGGACCTGGGTCCAGGCCACGCCGTCGGGCGAGGACCAGACGTCACCGAGCACCTGCTGGTTCACGCCACGGCCGCCGAAGACCCACAGCTTCTGCGCGAACGCGGCGCACGCGAAGTCGCTGCGAGCAGGCCAGGGCGCCGCGCCGGTGGCCATCGTCCAGCGCACGCCGTCGACGGAGCTCCACACGTCGTTGCTGGGCCGGTCGACGCTCGGATGGCCGCTCGTCTGCAGCCCGCCCATGATCCACAGCTGGTCGCCGAGCGCACAGCCCGCGGCGTAGTCACGGGCCGGGAACGCAGCGACGCCCACCTTGTCCCAGCCGCTGCCGTCACCGGACTCGAACACGCCGTTGGCCGATTGCCCGCCGACGAGGATCAGGCCGGAGTCCGTCCCGAACAACAGCGGCCCCTGGCCCGCCGCGGGGTCGAACCCCATCGCCCGCCGGGTCCAACCGATCGGCAGCACGAACACGCTGATCGGCTGGTCCGGTGGGTCGCCCTCGCCGGTGAGTCGCAGCGTGTACGTGGTGGGCCGCATCGGGAAGACGTCGTGGGTCTGGCCCGCGAGATCCGCAGCGGGGATGTCGTAGTGCGACGGATCGCCACCGGCGGTCTCCACGAGGATCTCCGCCGCGCGCGCGAACTCGATCGCCCAGGTCAACGTCACCGTCGAGCCCGCCGCGACGGTCGTCTTGTCGGCCGTGAACGTGGCGCGCGCGTCGGGCACGCGCGCGGTCCAGGGCTGAGTGTAGGCCGGTCTGGGGTCACCGGGCTGCGCGTAGGCCAGCAGCGCGAAGTCGGTGTTGCGGTCGATCGACGTCGTGTAGGTCCCGTGATCGGTGTCGAACGGCCCGTCGAGCGGCTGGCCGTGCTGCTGCAGTTCGACACGGGCCATCTGCGTCGTCTGCCATTCCAGGGTCACCGACTCGTCGAGGTCCGTGACGTACGTGGGCACGCCGTCGAAGAACACGATCGCCGGCGTGGGCTCGGCCTTCGACAGCGACCGCGTGATGACGCAGTCGTCGTAGCCCGGGAAGTCGGTGAACTGCAGGTAGACCGGGGTGTTGCCGGCGGGCGCCGCCGTAGAGAGGCCGGAGATGCGGAACTCGGCGGTGGCCCCGCTGCCGGCGCCGAGCACCGCCAGGTTCTCCGGCACCGGCTGCAGCGTCCATACCGGCGGGACGTCCGTCTGCGCGGGGTCGGGCGGCGTGGCTTCCCACTCGTACGTCGTCTTGCCGCCCGCGTAGGTGGCCGAGACGTCGACCTCGATGTTGAACGCCGAGTGGGGGTCGCCCGCCGGCGCGTCGTCCGGCGTCAGCGAGCCGATGTCGTCGCCGTACACGAACGACAGGTGGACCGTCGGCGTCCGCGCCCAGGCCGCGCTGACCAGCGGCGACGTCGGGTTGCGATTGACCAGCCGAAGGATCAGGACGTTCTCGATCGTGTTGGCGCCGGGCGAGCGGAAGACTGCCTGCGGCAGGAAGTCCACCTCCAGCGCCTTGTTCAGGTCGCCCGCCCCGACCGGCGCGCGCATCAGGAACAGCTTCGTGGTCGGTGCCGCGCCGCCGGCGTCCACCTGCACGACGTCGTTGGTCGCGGCCGTGGCCGTGGCTACGACACCGGTCAGCGCGATCACGATCGGCGCCGACGCCGACAACACCAGGCTCGCGGACGGGGTCAGCGTCAGCATCGGACCGGTCGCAGCCGCCTGCCAGCCGTCGCTCGCGACGGTGACCTTCGCCGCCTGGCCGACGGCGAAGATGCTCGTCGGGAAGCGAACCCGTACCGACGGCACGGCGATCGGCGTCGTGCTGTCGGTCGTGAGCTGGACCGTGAACGCGCTCCACTCGGGGCGGTCGATGTAGACGGCCGCCTGCTGCGTCTGCTCGTTGAGGAACGAAACGGCGATCGTCATTCGGCGGCTCCCGGGTGTGGAACGAGCTTCAGCCAACCGTCCTGCGCCACCTGCGGGCTGAAGTTGAACTGGGCGCGGTCGCCCGTGAGCGGCAGCGGCAGGTCCTCCTCGACCGGCTGCGCGACGCCCGTCGCCTTCGACCCCAGCGCCCAGCGCCACGCGAAGCCGGCCTCGTCGGGAACGGGCAGTTCCAGCCCCTGCGCGCCGCGCAGCACGGGATGCGTGAAGAACGCGACCTCGATCGACTGCAGCGCGCGGGCGTAGCTCTCCGCCGGCAGCGTGATCTCCTTGCTTGGCAGGATCCCGGTCGTCGCGTGGACGCTCGCCCGCGGGTCGATCAGCAACGTCACCGCTGCGCCGACCGTTCGCTGCGTCGCGTCCTGGAGCGCGGCGATCTGCGCCGCCGCGTCGGCGTACGGCGCCGACGGCGGGTCGAGCGCCGCGCGCGGCTTGAGCAGCAGCGTGTCCGGCGCGGGCTGCCGCACGCCCGTCCCGCCGGTCTGCGTGGCGCCGGGGGCGTAGAGCGTGTCGTACGGATCGGGGCCGTCGAGCAGGTACGCCACCAGCCCGTCCGAGAGTTGATGGCGGTCGCCGAGCCGCACGGGGAAGTCGACGCCGCGGAGCCCGGCGTCGTCACGGCGGGTCCAGTCGTAGGGTCCGGTGCCGCCGGCGGGCATCCCGGCGCTGACCGCGTCGAGGCTGGTGTTGAACGCGGGCAGGCCCGCCAGCTCCAGTCGCAACTCCGCGCGGACGAGGGCCAGCGGCCGGCCCATCAGCACCGCGTAGGGCTGCTGCCCGCGGTCGCCGTCGGCGAGGATGTAGGTGTGCGCGTTCTCGATCGCCGCGGTCAGGGCGTCGAAGAACGCGCGGCTGCGGCCGAGGATGAAGGTGGCGAACTTGCGGAAGTGATCGAGGTCCGCCCCGCCCAGGTCGACCTCCATCGGCCGCGCCGGGTTGCCCGGTGCCGACTGCCAGGCGACCGTGCTCTGCGCGCCGAACACGCCGAGCGAGCCGAGTGGACTCCCGGACGGCGCGAACAGCATCAGGCTGTTGTCGAGGTAATTGCTGACCACCCAGCCCGTGACGGGCGACGTCGACGGGGCGTCGTTGGTCACCAGCCGGGCGTCGTTGCCGGAGACCCACTCGAAGTGCAGCCGCGCCGGCTGCGCGAGCCGCGGCGGCAGCCCGATCTGCGCCTGCGCCTGCGGCGGCGGCTGCAGTTGCTCGGAGACGACGACCTTCGCGGCATCGGCGGCCACGTCGGACTGGATCACCGGGCGCCGTCGCCCGAAGACGTCCACGACCTCGACGCGCGCGACGCTGAGGTAGCCGGAGCGCAGCGGGTTGAAGCCCGCCGCGCCGAGCGGGGCCTGGTCGGCCCGCCCGGCGCTCGCCCACGCGACGAAGTGCGTCAGGACGTTCGCGTAGTCGACGGTGTCGGTGTCGGCGCTCAACGCCGTCGCGGGTGGCTCGGCGTCGTAGAACGGGTTGAAGACGACCAGCTCCATCGTCTGTGAGTGCGAGAGCAGCGCCTGGTTGACGCCGCTCAGGCCCTGTGACAGCAGCGGCTTCCCACGCAGGTGGTCGATCACCGCCTGCAGTTGCGGGTTGGCGTCCGGGTCGTTCTCCAGGTAGCCCTGGATCTGGGCCAGCAGCGGATCGGATGCGCGCGAAGAGAGCGGAATGAAGCCGCTGAGCGTCGCCGCCCCGCCCTGCGTGGCGGGCGGCGCGCCGGCGAGGACCAGCTCGATCGTGTCCTCGTCGAGCCGGTACTGCTGCTTGACGAACGCCTGGTCGTAGGTCGCGGCGTCGGGCTTGGTGCCTTTCGCGAACGGCTCGTAGCTGACCTCCCATACGAGCAGCAGCGCCAGGAACGGATCCTCCCAGGCGTCGCCGTCGCGAGCGGTCAGCCCGACGCCCTGCGGCGCCTGCCCGTGCAGCGTGATCTGCAGCGCGCCGGCGGTCGCGCCCGGATCGCTGACGATGGCCGGCATCGAGGCCGCCGGCGGGTCCGGCACGCCCGCCTGCCACGCCCGCGCGATCGCCCCGCTCACGTCCTGCAGCGCCGCCTGCAGATCGCTCGCGAGCGTGCCGTCGGCGACGCCGCTCAGCTTGCCGGCCAGGACCGGGGCGAGCGTGGCGTCGAGTAGGCAGGCCTCGCCGAGCAGCGCCGTGACGTCGTCGAGCAGCGGCAGCGTGTCCACGGCCTCCGGTGTCGAGTTGGCGTTGAGCTGCGGGACGACGAGCGACAGCGCCGCCGCCGCGTCGGCCGCGGCCACCGAGGCCTGCGTCGCGGCGGACGTCGCCTGCAGCGTGGCGAGCGGCTGCCCGCTCACGCGGCACGGCAGGTACTTCGCGGTGCCGTTGCGCTGCGCGGGCTTCAGGCTGTCGCCGGTGACGACCACGATCGGCTCGTTCGGCTGCCAGAAGCGGGCGCCCTCCGCGCGCTCGAGCTCGAAACCGGCGTAGGCCTCCTGCGCGAGGACGTCGAGGATCGCGTTGGCCGCCGACGCGATCTGACCGGCGAGGGTGGTCGGCGGCGACGGGCTCACGTAGCGCCCGTTCTCCACCGTCAGATAGGTGCTCGGATCGCTGAAGAAGACGGGCAGGTTCGCGCCGGCGGGCCCGGCCGCGGCCTGCGTCCCGAACGCCGCCGCCAGCTTCGCGTATAGGTCCAGGACCTCGCCGCTGATGTAGGCCTTCAGCGATTCCGTCTGGGCGTCGGTGCCGGCTTCCCCCACACCGGCGATGTAGTGGTACCAGTCGGTGAAGATCTGCCGGCGCGCGGTGTCGATCGTGACGAGCAGCGCGTCCATGCGCGTCTGGCACTCGTTCAGCGTCGCGAGCTTGTCGCCGACGTCGTTGTCGTCGGTGGGGAGCGGCGCGTCCGCCGGGCCGAAGCGTCCCGGATCGGCCTTGTCGGGCTCGGTCTCCCGCGCGCGGATCGTCCACAGCTGGCCGCCCTGGAGCGAGCCGAAGCCCGTCTGGTGCAGCGTCTGCTCGAGCTGCGGCAGCGAGCTCGAGCTGCCGAGCCGCTGCAGCAGCCCGAGCTGCAGGGCGTCGAGCAGAAGCTCCAGGTCCGCTTCGATCCGGTCGTCGACGTCGGGCGTCGGCTGGTCGCCGGACGACCACGCGGAGCCGACCCACTCCGACCACTCGTGCCGGATCAGCGCCGCCAGCGCGCTCGACGCGGAGCTGCCGACGGCGAGACGCAGCGTCGGGTCGTCGGCGAGCGGCGTCAGATAGCACTTCGGGAACGTCGGGACACTCGCGGGCAGCGCACCGGTGGTGTCCCACTGCAGCCCGGCGAGCTGCGCGCTGTAGAGCGTCCGATCCGGCGTGCCGAGGGCCGGGTCGTAGTGCCAGCCGTACGTCTCCAGCGCGGTCGCGGCGGCCAGCTGCGGCGCGTCGAGACGATCGGCCTCCGCCGCGGCCGCGTTGGCGGTGGTCGCGCCGGCCAGCGCGGCGGTGAAGCGCGTCGCCCGCAGCGGGTCGTCGGAGGCGTGGCTGTGCCAGCCGACGACCACGTAGGAGACCTCGAAGGCCGCGCGGCCGAGGTCGACCTCGTCCACCGTGTCGTGGAAGCCGAGCACGCTGCGGCTGTCGGGGTAGTACGCGGCGAACGACGGGCCGTTGGCGCCGACCGCCTTCAGACCCTGCGGCGGCGAGTCCTGGGCGAAGGCCGTGGCCTGGCGCGCGAGCTCGTCGAGGTGCAGCACCTGGTCGCGCGGCGTACCGGTCGCCGTCGCGACGGGCTGCCAGGACGCGAGCTCGAACACCACGCCCATCCTGCGCGAGGGCGGGTAGTAGAGCGCCTGGCCGTCCGTGCGCGGGTCGCTGCCGTCGACCAGCGACCAGCCGACGGGGATCGACACCGCCTTGCGCCGGGTGGCCGGGTAGTACGTGTTCGCGTACTCGTCGCCGGTCATCAGCCGGTCGCTCTCGACGACCCACTGCTTAGCCTGGGTCTGGCCGTTGGACTGCAGCAGCCGGGTGACCAACCAGCGGTTCGGGATCGTCGGGAACGTGAGCGTGCCGTCCGGCTGCTGGGCACCGCGCGTGAGCCCGTCCGGGAGCGACCAATGCAGGTGGACGCCCGCCTCGAGCTGCTCGACGACGCCGCCGGAGAACGGGTTGATGACGTTCGCGCTGACGTTGGCCTTCGAGACCCGGCCCGCGTGCTCGATGTAGCCCGAGTCCCGCCACGGAAGCTCGTCGAACGACGTCGTCGGGCCGGCGAAGAGGTCGGAGTCCTTCGTGATCAGGCTGGCGTCGTTGGGCGTGACGCGCAGCGCCTGCACGTTGACGGGAACGATGAGGTTCACGGGTCACCCGCCTCGCCGATGAAGGACACGAGCCCGACCCCGCGCAGCATCTGCAGCGCGAACTGCGACGACGGGAGATGGTCGAACCCCTGGTAGACGCCCTGGATGTAGATCGCCCACTTCGGGTCGTTGAGCGCGCGGGCCAGCCGGAACAGGCGGACGACGCGCTGGGCGCGGAACGGCACCGGCTGGAACTGCCCCGCGATCTGGCTGCCCGGCCCCTGGGCGCCGATCGTGTGGTTGGTGCGAACGTTGATCGACGTCCCGCCCGATAGCCCGAAGTGCAGCCCCTCGGCGGGCTCGTGGAGGTCGAGCTGGTGCAGCGTCTTGCCGCCGGATTCGAACAGGCACAGCAACACGGTCGGCGCCAGCCGCTCGAAGCGGACGATGTCGAGCAGCGTCCCGTCCGCGGTGTAGCCGTTGGCCTCCAGCCCCGGCCAGCCCTTGACGACGTCGGAGCGCAGCAGGAAGCCGGTCACCGCTTCCAGCGGCTCCGCGTCAGGGGCGTCGAGCCCGAGCGCGGCCGGCCGGATCGCACGCGACTGACCGGAGACCTGGCCGTGCACGGAGTCGTTGACGGCGGCGTCGTGCGCGGCCTCAGGCGAGTCCTCGGCGCCGTGGCGGCCGATGCTCAGCGCGCCGTCGATCAGGGCGTTGACCCAGTTCATGTCCAGCTGGAAGAACCGGATCGTCTCCGACGGCAGCATGCGCTCGTCGGGGACGAGGTAGCGGAACGGAACGCCGTCGAGCAGCTTCAGGCGCGCGAGCCACGTGTAGATCTCCGCCGGAATCTGAAGCTCGTCCACGAGCAGGGACGCGAGCGCGTCGGGGCTGGCCAGCGCGGCGCGATGCGCGGTCGCGCGGATCGCGCGCGAGCCCGTCAGGCCGCCGGCGACCAGGTCCGTGGTCGCCGCGGCGGGCGCCGGCGCCGACGGGGCAAACGCCTGCAGCAGCGGATACAGGACGCTGTCGTCGCGCAGTTGCAGCTGGATGCGGTCGAGCGTCTGCTGCACGACGAGCGCCTCCATCTGCCCGACGACGCCGCGGAGGTTCTCGCGGCGCCAGTCGCACAGCACGGTCGAGAAGCGCTTGTCCTGGATGGCCAGCAGCCGGCCGAGCTGCCACGCCCCGGCGTAGCTGAGATCGAACATGCCGGTGGCCGGGTCATAGCTCGTCGCCGCGTCCGACGAGGACAGGGACGCCGGGAGCCGCGCGCCGGCGACGCGGCCGGGGAGCAACGGGCCGCGGTACCACGAGACCGTCTGCCCGCCGTCGCGCGTGTGGTGCTCCAGGGCGGTGTAGCCCATGCCGAGCGCCTTGGCCGCGGTGGTCTGCGCGTCCCCCGCGCCGGGCAACCCGATCGAGAAGTCCGGGGTGGCGCCGGTGGTCTTGGGGCTGAGGCCGAGCAGGAGCTGCTCGAACTGGCTGCTGTCGCCGACCGAGGTGAAGCTCCAGCTCGCAAGCGAGACCAGGCGCAGAAAGCCCCCGGGGCTGATGGCGGTGCCGTCGGCAAGCGTGGTCGGCGGCGCCACCTCACCCGGGTCGTCGCTCGTGGCGGGGTCGGCGGGCAGGAACGGCGCGAGGCCCTCGAGCGAGACGAGGTGCGCGAACGCGCGGACGCCGGCCTGCGGCGAGCGGTTGCCGAGCACGAGCGAGAAATCGGACGTGCCTGGCACACGCGAGAGGTCGATGCGGCCGGCCGGAACGCCGTTTTCGGTCGCTTTGCGGACGACGTTTACGTTGCGCGCGTGCGCGGTGAGCATCAAGTCCTGGCACGACGGGGCGACCGCCCAGAACAGCGCGAGCGGGACGTCCAGGAGCTGGCACGGATCGTCGGGCGACTGCCCGTAGTCGAGATGCTGCGCGAGGCCGTCGCTGGTCTCGCCGAGGTCCTTCTGCGCCCAGAAGTAGGAGTAGCCCTGGGGCTGGACGGCACCCGTGCGCGGGATGAACAGGTTGCGCACGGTGCCGGCGGCGGCCTGGGCGCGGAAGCCCGGGAATGCGGCCTCGTCGTCGGCGTCGAACAGCAGCACGACCAACCAGCTCGGGATGTCGCGGTCGTGCGGGGTCCCCGCGAACCGGCGCTCGGGCTCCTCGAGCGTCGGGAAGCGCTGCCAGGGCAGCGTGCGGTTGGTCAGCACGGCGTGCGGCAGCGTCGCGTCGAACTCCCCGGTCGCCTGATCGGGCGGGTAGGTCGCGAACAGCTCGCCCGGGTCCAAGGCGAAGCGCGGGCCCTGGACCGCGAAGAAGTACCGGTTGCCGAGCGTCTGGGTCTGCGTCGAGACGGTCTGCGAGGCCGTGAGCATGTACTCGCCGGGATCGAGCCCGGGCAGGATGTGCTGGACGAACTCGACCGTGCCCTCGACGGGTGCCTGGTTGCCGGTCGTCTGGATCACGCCGGCTGCTCCTCGCCGACCGTGCCGACCATCGGCCAGTCCCACAGCGGGTAGGTGGCGCTGGTCGTGACGTCGATCGCCTGCGGGTCGAACGCGAAGCCAAGGGCGTTGAGGTCCGCCACGACGCCCTGCCGTGTGGTGGCGACCGTCGCGTCCGCGAGCGCGGTGAGCTCGTACGCCGTGCACGTCACGGTCGTCCCGTTGAGCTGGAATTGCAGCGTCGAGCCGTCGCTCGTCGCCGCGTAGGGGTCGCCGACGTCCGCCGCCGGGACGTCGCCGTGCCAGTCGACGTGCTGGTTCTGGTCGAAGAGCATCGCCCAGAGATCGGCCTTGAGCGTGATGTCGGGGTACTGCGGCATCGGTGAGAGGCGTAGGCCGACGAGTGCGCCGGCGATCAGCCGCTCGCCGTTGAGGCCCGGGTCCTGCGCCGCCCACAGCGCCGACGACGCCGCTTTGGTGAGCGGCCCGACGGCGATGTCGTCGACATCGTCGTCGTAGCTGTCCGCGACCGTGTAGTCGCTTCCCGCGCTCGCGCGGGCGAGCCGCACCGTGTGCTGCGTCGTGAACGCGTCCGATCCGAGGCCCATCGGGAGCACGCCGAAGTCCTGCGCCCAAGCAACGCCGTCCGGGAACTGGCTCTCGTCGTAGGCGGGCGTCGGCGCCGCGCCGTCGGGGGCCGTGGTGAAGCCCTGCGCGACCGTGAACGGCAGTTGCAGGGCGAAGGCGTTGTACGTCGCTGCCTTGGCCGGGATGAGCGTGTTGGAGTCGATCACGAAGTGGTCCGCGTCGACCAGCCACGAGAAGAACGCGCTCGGGTCCTTGGCCTTGAGGTCCCTGATCAGGCCGTCGCCCACGGCGGCCGTGCACAGCAGGCCGTCCGTCGTCGGCGCCGCCGTGACCGCGGCCGCGGCCAGCGCGTGCGCGGGCGCGGCTGTGGCGTCGGTGCCGGCGGGCAGGAAGGAGCCCTTGAAGCCGGCCCAGTCGACCGTGTCGTGGCGCTGGGAGTCGCCGAACTGGATCGTGAAGGAGACGACGTCGAGGTCGATGACCGCCGTGCCGCCGAAGGGTGGGCCCCAGAGGTTGAGGTCGACGCCGACGTGGATCGTGATCGTGACCGACGTGAACAGCAGATCCAGCTTCACCGAGACGCCGATGTGGATGTAGGCGTCGGCCTCGTAGTGGAACGGGCGCCAGCCGAGCAGGAAGTCGATCCCGGCGTTGAACCACGCCTTGATGTCCCCGCGCCCCCACGTCGCCTCGATCTCCAGGCCGGCCATCACCATGTGCGGCGTCAGCGCCCAGTACGCCTGGCCTTTGATGACGAGCGCGTCGATCTGGTAGACGATCCGCATCCGCGGGACCACGGGGTAGTGGTCCGGCTTCTGGAAGCGCGGGTGATAGCCGCCGACGGAGATGACGAAGTCACCCTCGTTCGCGCCCGCGAACCACAGGTAGAACGCGAAGCCGCCGGTGATGCGGCACAACTTCGCGAAGAGGTAGGACGCGGGCGTGATCCGCCCGTCGACCGCGAACAGGCCCTCCGCGGGCTTGAGCTGGACCTCGAGCGTGAGCTCGAGATAGACGATCGGTTCGGGCGCCGCCGTGGGCACGGTGATGTGGCAGATGCCGAGCAACGCCACCGAGAACTCGACGCCGAAGGCCACGGTCACGAGCGCCGAGGCGTCGACCATCTCGAACGAGGTGAAGTCGATCCCCGCGGCGGCCCAGTTCTGGCCGGGCATCGGGTGGATGTAGCTCTCCGTCGTGGCCAGCGTCGCCGCCAGCGAGCCGCCGGGGTTGCTGCTGTCCAGCGTCGTCGGGAACGTGTTGTTGGACGGCAGCAGCGCGAACGACGTTAGGTCGTCGATCGGCGGGATGATCAGGCTGCGGTTGACGCCGAAGCCGCCCGCGAGGCCCGTGACGAAGAAGAACGGGGGCCCGCCGAGCGGGACGTCCAAGCGCACGAAGATGAAGAACGACTGGTCCTTCGGCGCGTAGCCGCCGATCGCCGTCAGGCCGAACGAGGCGGCCTTGACCTTCGCCTCGCCGAGGTAGTCGCCGCCGAAGCGCAGGAAGCCGCCGGCGATGCTCAGGGCACCGGACTCGAAGTCCAGCGACATGCCGTCGAGGTTCGCGCTGATGTCCGTCAGCTCGTCGAGCTTGAATCCGATGGCGAGCCCTTGGAGACCCATCGAGAGGCTCGCCACGCTGAGGTCGGCGTCGAGCAGCAGCCAGGCGCGGCCGTCCTCGTAGCGCACGCCGACGCGCTCCAAAGTGACCGGGCCGATCGACTGCTTGACGTCGTACCAGCTGGCGTTGCCCGACGGCGGCGCCGGGGTCCCGGTCGCAGGGGTCGCCGGGGTGTCGGCGACCGGAGCGGTGGTGCCGCCGGCGCCGACCGGCAGCGGGGCCCCGCCCAGCTCGAGGTTGGCGGCGAAGTTGAAGCCCTTCTGGAGCACCGGCGTGGTGCCCTTGGCGTCCGGCTTGACCGGCAGAGGCGGCTGCGCGTTCGCCTGCCCGAGCAGCGCGTTGAACGTCCCGACGTCGTCCGCGCCGACCGCGTCGGAGGCGTAGAGCACCTGGATGTCCTTGACGCCGCCGAGGCCGCTCCCCTTGAACACCGTCCCGACCAGCGGGAGCGACGTCAGGTCGACGTCGAGGTCCAGCGCCAGGCCGAACAGGTACGTGGCGGCGGCGTTGTCGACTCTGCGGTACAGGAACAGCGCGTTCTCGAGCCCGAGCTCGAGGGCCGGCATCAGCGCGCCGGCGTCGGCGTCGATGTCCGCGACGAGCGCGCGCACGTCGAGCTTCTGGTCGGGCTGGACCGCAGCCAGGAACATCGACGAGGACGTCCCCCCGCCGCCGGCCTTCACGTCCTCGAAGGCCAGCTCGAAGCGGACCGGCCCGATCAGGATCTCGCCGGCGAAGAAGTGCGTGTACCCGCCGTCGGCGTTGGTCAGCTTGATCCGCACCGTCAGGTCCAGCGGCGTCCCGTCGATCGTGAAGACGGTCTCGCAGCCGAACTCGAAGTTGCTCGTGACGGTGTCGTAGGTGACGTCGAGGTGGCTGATCTCCAGCGACGAGATGAAGTCCGGCAGCGCCTGGGCCGCGCCGGAGGAGAACTGCGAGGCGAGGTTGGCCACGAACTCGCCGACCTTGATCGGCGTCTGCTCGGCCGCCTGGCCGATGAACGTCCAGCCGCCCTGCTCGCTGTCGTACTCGGCCGAGACGGCCACGTCGACCCCGCCGACGAGGAAGCGCCCCGCGAAGACGACGTCGAGGTCCGCGGCGGTGTAGCGCAGGGACGCCTTGAGCTCCTCGAACGTGACCTGGGGGAGCAGCTGCCACTCGCCGACGACGTCGATCGCGAACGAGTACTCCGTGCCGGCCGGGTGAGCGTCGAAGGAGAGGACGTCGATCGCCAGCTTGGTCGGCAGCCCCGTCGTCGTTCCCCCGAGGTACGTGATCAGCCCGAGCAGGTCGACCGGGCTGTCGTCGGCCAGGTGCCCGCTGATGCGGAAGTCCGGGTACTGCGCGTCGACCTCGAGCATCGCGGCCGCCCCCAGCGCGAGCTTGCCGGCGATGGCCGCCGTCAGCGGTGGCGAGGCCGCGGGGACGACCATGAAGTTCAGGACGATGTCGCTGACCGTGACCTTGTCGACGATCGGCCAGTCCTGCGTGGACTGGATGCTCAGCAACACGTACTCGAGCGACTGCGTGTACAGGCCGACCGCGAAGTCGACGTCGTGCAGCGTCAATCCGCCGGGGGCCTGGTAGCCGGACGGCAGCCCCGCCGTTCCGAGGTCCGTCCCGCCCAGCCAGTGCGCGATCTCCGCCAGCGCGAGATCGAACGCCTGGCCGGTCACCAGCTGCAGGTGGAGCACGCCGCTGTCGGCGTTGAAGCCGGCCTGCAGCGGCACCGGCACGGTCGTCCCATCGTGCGTGAAGGTCAGCGCTCCCGACAGGAGCGAGATGGTGCTGATGACCGGCGCCGCGTTCGGGTCGCCCTTGCGGTAGGTCTGGACGAGGTGCTCGAGCGCCAGGTCGATCTCGACCAGCGTGCCCAGCTGCGCGGTGATCTCGGGCGTGACGGTCAGTGTCGCCGTCGGCGAGCCCGCGTCGAGCGTGATCGGCCCGGCGACGGCGGCGACGGCGGCGGGCGCGGCGAACCAGCGGACGATCTCGAGCTCCGGCGGCAGCGTGTACCCGGCGCTCAGCGTCAGTCCGGCGGCCGTGCCGGCGAGCGCCTCGGAGAGCAGCCGCAGCTTCGGTTCGCTGAGCGGCAACTCCCCGACGTGATCGCCCTTGAGCGCGTCGAAGCTCGTGGCCAGCGTCCATTGGTCGGGCGGGCTGCCGCTGAAGTCCAGCTGGGCCTCGGTCGCGCCCGCGTAGAAGTGGGCGTCGCCGGTCACCGCCACGTCGAGCAGGCGGAGGTCGCCGTGGACGAGGACGAACGCGTCGCCGGGACCGCTGGTGATCGCCGCGTTCGCGATCGTAAGCGTGCCGTCCTGGCCGTACGCGGTCAGGAGCGCGGTGACCGCGCCGGATCCGAGCGTGGCCGCGGACACGCTCACCTGGCCGTTTTCGACCTTGATCGCGGCGCGGATCGCGTCCAGTGTCACGTCAGACCTGGACTGCGACGCGGATGGGAAGGTGGTCGGAGATGTACTGGTCGAAGAACACGGCCGCGTCCTCGGCGTTGTCGATGGCCGGCGTGATCGTGAAGTGAATGCCGCTGTAGGTGAAGTTCAGTGGCGCCCCGGGCAGCCCCAGCTGCGTTCTTGCCTTCGTGTTCAGACCTCCCGCCGCGGCGTTCCACGGGTTGGGGTTGGGCGCGGCGGTAGGCGGCTGCGGATTGACCACCGCAGCGGGCCGCGCCGGCCACGACCCCAGCTCGCTCATCACGTCGACCATCTCGGCCTGCACGAAGGCGCCCCCGCGGACGAAGACGTTGTCGTAGCCGCTGGCGCGGTAGAAGGTCGTGTCGTCGATCACCTCCGTGTCGAACGCGTTCGTGATCTGCGGGCCGTAGTTCTGCACCACCTGTGCCCAGGCCACCGTCGCCAGGGTCTGCAGGCCGGCGATCCAGTTGTTGTTCCCCATGAAGCTCGTCGTGCCCGCGAGCAGTGGAGCCAGGTTGAGCGGCACGTAGGTGGGGAGCGCGTTGTTCGCGTTCTGGACGACGCCGGGCGTCTTGAGCGTGTAGATGCGCTGGCCCTCGAACGCGGTCGGCCCGATCCGCGTCGTCGTGTTCGCGATCCGTGCGGCGCCCGCACGCGCGATCAGCGCGGAGTAGGCGTTGCCGCCGAGCAGCCCCAGCTGTGTGCCGTTGTAGGCCGTGTTGTCGGGGAAGTCGACGTTGAAGTCGCCGGCGATGACCGCCATGTCGACGGGGTGCAGGGGCAGCGCCGCGAAGGTGAACGCCGCGAGCCCCGCCCTGGCGAGCCGCTTCGCCTCGGCCCGCACCTTGGCCTTCCGTTCGTTGGCCGACTTCGGTTTTCCCCACGACATCGGCAAGGCCACGGCGGCGCTGACCCCGGCCCTCGCGCTGGTCGCGGCGGCGGCGACGTCGGCGGGCGCGCCCAGCGGGGGCGCGGTGGGCAACTGGACCGAGGCGACCATCCGCACGGCCGCGACCGCGCCGATCGTGGCACACGCTTCGGCGAGCTCCGCCGCGTCCGCGGACGTGGTGGTGCTCGGGATGGCACCGACCGCATCGAGCGCACCGTCGACACCTGCGTCATACGCCGCGTCGAGCAGCGCGCGGAGATTCGTCCCGCTCGTGTTGATCGTGGTCTGGATCGCGTCGAGCGCCGCCTGCACCCCACCGGCGCGGATCGCTTGCCGCTGCGGGGGCAGGTAGCTACCGAGCAGGAGGAGATCGATCGCCCCGAGCGCGTTCGTCGCCGCCGCGGACGCGCCGGCCGCCGAGCCGTAGACGTCGATCAACTCGACGGAGCCGATCTCCCGAGACGATGCATACAGGCTCGTCGAGTAGGACTGGATCGACGTGGCCGGGTTGAAGGGGCAATGCAGCGCCAGCACCGTGAAGCGGCGGGCCGCTGCGCCGTCGTTCGTGACGAACGACATGAACGCGGGTCGGCGGCCGGAGGGCGTCCCGGGCAGACCGGCCCAACTGGACTGGGTGGTCGGGAAGTAGATCGCGTTGTTCGCCGCGTTGCGCATCACCTTGCCCTTGACGAAGGCGCCGGTGACGGGGAACGCCTCCGCCCGGAACGCGTTGACCCCGACAGCACCGTTGTCGTGCCAGATGTAGCTGACCGACTCGTCGCCGACCGTCACCGACGCGTGAAGCCACGCGCCGTTGTGGTAGGCCGGGTTGAGGTTGTTGAGCTCGGTGATGATCTGCGGCGGGATCGTTCCCGTGAGGCTGGTGGGCACCTCCAGCAGGGCGCAGATGTCGATCTGCCGCGAGCGCATGATCCCCGCGATATAGGCCGCGTTGGTCTGCTTCTTCTGGATGTTCCACGACAACACGCGGAGCGAGATCGGCATCAGCGACACCGGATCCGTGACCGGCCTCGATGAGCCCGTGGGCACTCCACGAGCGCCATCCTTCCTGAAGCTCAACGTGCAAGGCAAGTGGTTTAATTCGGATGTTTGCATTCAAACACGGTTTCCTGATTGACTAGCTTCTCGTATTCAGATCTTCCAATCCTTTGTGCATTCGACAGCGTCAGGACGCGTCGCGGCATCGATCGCGGCGCGGGTGGTCTGCCGACGCCGTCCTCGGCCTCCTCACCGTCGAGCGCGTTCGCGGCGTCGTCGAACAGCCGCTGCAGGACGCCGCGGGCGAGGAGAACAGGCGCTTCTTGAGCAGCGTCACCACGAAGTCGGCCGCGAGCGAGTCGGCGCCGAGGCGCTTCGCGCGGGCTCGCCTGTACTGACCAAGTCGGCGTGGACAGCGCGTTCGGACTCTGGGTGCTCGACCTCGAGCATCACGACCTTGCGGCGGGCGACGCGCGGCGTGCCGTCCTCGTCGAGCAGGTCCTGCTTGAGGCGGCGGATCGTCACCTCGATCGTCGCTTCGCGCGGGGGCTTGATACCGCTAGCGAAGCGGTGCGGGTCGAGCAGCTCCAGCAGCGCGGCGAACGAGTTGTCGTAGCCCTTGTGCGGCGTAGCGGAGAAGAACAGGCGATGCTCGCGATGCGGCGCGAGCGTGCGGATCGCGGCTGGGCGCAGCGTGTCCCGCGCAGAGCGGCCGCCGGCGCCCGCGGGAGCACAATTGTGCGCCTCGTCCACGATCAGCACGTCATACCGGCGCGGGATCCGCGGGTGTGCCGGGAGCGCCTCGCGCAAGCAACCGCATCCCCAGGTCGCCCTTGAGCCAGTCGATCGACACGATCAGGCGAGGGAAGTGCGCGAACGGGTTCGCGCCGACGCCTCGTGACCGTCGCAGCTGTCCGAGCCGCTCACGGTCGGACGATGCGGAACTCAAGGCCGAGTTTCTCGCGCAACTCGTAGCGCCACACTGCAGCTGGAGCGAGGCGGAGCGACCACGAGGCCCGTCCGCGCTCGGTGGCGCAACAGCAGCTCCTGAACCACAAGCCCGGCCTCGATTGTCTTGCCCAGACCGCACGTCGTCCGCGATCAGCAGCGTGGTGCGTGGCATGCGCAGCGCCCGTACGAGCGGCTCGAGTTGGTAGTCCTCGATCGTGATGCCGCTGCGGAACGGAGCCTGCAGCTCGCGCTGATCCGCACTCGTCACCGCGCCCCAGCGCACCGCGTCCAGGAACGCGTCGAGCTCGCTCGGATCGTCGGTGCGGTCGGCGTGATCGCCGGTAGCTCAGCGCGTTCGATCACACGTGTGGCTGGCTCGATCTCCCAAATCACCTCGAGCTGCTCGCCCGTTGCGTCGTCGTCGACCGACACGAGAGACACCAGGTGCTGAACGGACCGCCCGTCGAGGGAGGCCTGCGAGTCCTGAGTGACGTTCGCGACCACCCACATGCGGTTGCGCACTCATGCGAGCTGACCGTCGTCGGGCACGCTCGCGATCACCGACAGGACTTCGGCCTTAAGGGTCGTCACTGGCGGCGAGCGAGCATCCGGTGGATTGCTCCGGATCAATGAGAAGCGAGACCGTCGGGCGGTGCACCAGCGTCGGTCCCGCGGCGCTAGGTTCGATACTCCTCGAAATTGGCGCGTCTGTGGACAAGCGTATGTTTCGACGACGATCGAAAGATGCGCTTCTGTGGAATCTGGGCACTTCGGTTCACGCGCGATGCTGGCTTCGCGGTCGGCCTGGACCAGTACCGACCGTCACGCGCATTCGGCGGCCGCCGTCGAGTGCCGGGAGAACCATAGCCCGCCGAGTGTGTCGCTTCAGGACGGATGCGTCGGTCGCCGGTGCGGCGCAACCGGCACGGGTTCAGAGCGGCTTTGCCTCGAACTCAGCGGTCCAGTCCTTGGTCAGGCGCAGGTCGTGCGAGACGAGCTCGATTGCCTCGCCGGCCGTAGGGGCGGACGCCTGGAATTGAAGGCGGTAGGCGGGCCGGTGGTAGCTGAACCATCCGGCGGCCTGGTCACCGGTGTCGCGCCGCGCCGTCTGAATCTCGCTTCGTAGGGCGGTCAACGAGTCAGAGTCCCAGCCGATCGCGCTTGCCTGGGAGGCGATCGCGGGCGACCTCGGGATCGCGTTCCGCGCCGGGCACTATGCCGTCAGCGCGACGCAGCCAAGCGGTGACCTGCCAGCCGATCGCGTCGTCGTTGGGCGTCCTGTCCTTCCACTCCTCTGCGGGAGGCCGGCGTCGTACGAGCGCCGCGAGGTCGGCCGGAGGCCACGGCGGGTACTCCTTCGAGCTCGCGGCTCCGGCCGAGTAGGGCCCACCGTCGGCGAGCGTGACGCAGACCCGGTCGGCGCGCGCTCGGCCCCACTGGATCGCCTCATCAACGGCGAGGTCGAAGAACTGCTCCGCGTGGCGCGGACCTCCGGTGTCGTAGAAGCCCGAAAACGTCGCGCACCAGAACCAGTCGCCGTTTTCGTCGTGCTCGTCATCCTCGACGATCAATACCGAGGTCCTTGCCCTCGAACTTCACGGACGCGCGCTCGCGCTCAACGTCGCGCGTGATGTGAAGGACATCGGCGTCTGTGGACAGCGCGGGTGCAATTGCTGGACACGCGCTCGGGGGCCGTGCGCGTGCTTGGCTCGCAGGCCTGCGGGCTCAACGGCCAGAGCTTCTACGGGCCGACCTTCTCCGGCGGGTGGTTGTACTTCGCGCGCAGTTGCAATCTCAACTGCGGCTCCGCGCGCTACGGCGCGTACCGTTACCGGCTGCGCGATGGGCGCTACGAGATCGCGGGCGACGGCCGCCCGGTGAAGGACTGGGCGTGGGGCGGCGACGGTACCGCGTATCAGTTGCGGGCGCGGCCGGATGTCGGGTGCACCGACAACCGGGTGGCCTGCACCCTGGTGTGGAAGAACGGACTCCGGTTCAAACGGGTGGCGCGTCAATCCACCCGTGAGCCGCGCCCCTCGAGGGTTTCTTGCCAGCGACCGACACAAGCCGATCGCGGCCACGCCGTGTGTTGCTTCAGGACGAACGGACCACGACCAGGACGAATGGATCGCGACCGAGCGCAGCGACGACATCGACGCTGCTCGCTGCAGGCGAACGCACCTCGATCGACACGCCTCCCTTTGCGGGTGACCGCGGACCGTCGTCGGCCGGACCAGCAGGTGCCGGTACTATCGGCATCAGGGATCCGGATATAGCCGAGGAGTCCAGAGCATGCGGGTCGCAGTGGTCGGAGCAGCGGGACGCATCGGTCGCCTCGTCGTTCGGGTGCTGGAGCGCAGGGGGCACGAGACCGTCGGGATCAGCCGGACCCAGGGCGTCGACGTGCACACCGGTGACGGCTCGTGAGGGGACTCTCAGGCGTCGATGCGGTGATCGACGCGTGCAGCTGCTCAGCGACCGAGCGCGACGATGCAGTTGCATTCTTCAGCCAATCGACTCGCAACCTGCTCGCAGCCGAGCGGCAGACCGGGGTGCAACACCATGTGTTGCTCTCGATCATCGGCCTCACGAGGGTCACCGGTAACGCCCATTACGCCGGCAAGCGGGCGCAGGAGGAACTCGTCGAGCAAGGGTCGGTGCCGTGGAGCATCGTCCCGGCGACGCATTTTCACGACTTCGCCGAGATGGTGACGACCTGGACCGAGCGAGAGGGCAGCGCGACGATCGCCCCTCTGCTCGTTCAGCCGGTCGCGCCCGCCGACGTCGCCGATGTCCTGGCCGAGGTCGCCAGCGGACGGCCGCAGGGTCGCTGCCCGGATCTTGCAGGGCCCGAGCCGCAGGCCTGGTCGATCTTGCGCGGCGGACCCGCGCCGCTCGCGGCACCTCGATCCGACTGGTGCCCACGTGGTCGGGTGTTTTCGGCGTCGACATGGCCGGCGACGTGCTGTTACCCGGACCGGACGCGCGCATCGCTCCGACGACGTTCGACGACTGGCTCGCCGGCGAGATGGCCTCGTGATCGGCTCTGCGCTTGCATAACTTGAGCCGCTGATCACCGGCCGCAGAGGGCTCCGGGAGCGGACGCTCCCATATAGAATTGAGGTTGCGATGACCGCGGCCCGCGCGCCCGGGTTCCTAGGCCGGACCACCGAGCGCGAAGTAGTCGACCGCCTGCTGGCAAACGTGCGTAGCGGTGAGAGCGCCGTCCTGGTCATCCGCGGCGAAGCCGGCATCGGCAAGACGGCGCTGTTGCAGCACGCTACTCGTCAAGCCTCCGACCTCTGTCTCAGGCGCGTCACGGGAGTGGAGGCGGAGATGGAACTGCCGTACGCCGGGATCCATCAGCTCTGCGCGCCGATGCTCCCCCGGCTCGACGCGCTTCCGCAGCCGCAGCAGGACGGTCTGCGCGTCGCGCTGGGGCTCGCATCCGGGCAGGTCCCGGAGCGATTCCTGGTCGGATTGGCCGTGCTCGGCCTGCTATCCGCCGAAGCCGAGGAGCGGCCGCTGCTGTGTCTCGTCGACGACGCTCAATGGCTGGACGCCGCCTCAGGACTGATCCTCGGCTTCGTCGCGCGACGGCTGGTGGCGGAATCGGTGGCAATCGTGGTCGCCGTCCGCGAGCCGAGTGTCAGGCACGACTTCGAGGGCCTGCCCGACTTGCCGCTGCGCGGACTGAGCAATGAGGACGCGCGCACGCTGCTCAGGAGAGCCGTGCCGGGTCCGCTCGACGACCGCGTGTGCGACCGTATCGTCGCCGAAACTCGCGGCAACCCCCTCGCTCTGCTCGATCTGCCGCGGAGCGTGAGGGCGGCGGAGCTGGCAGGCGGCTTCGAGCTTCTCGCTGAGACAGACCTCCCGCGCCATCTCGAGCACCACTATCTGAAGCGCGCGCATGAGCTGCCTGAGGCAACACAGCGACTGCTGCTGCTGGCCGCCGCGGAGCCGATGGGTGACGCGACGCTCGTCTGGCGCGCGGCTCACAGACTCGGCATCGAAAGAAGCGCGCTCGGTCCTGCAGAAGACGCGCAGCTGGTCGAGATCGGAACGCGAGTGCGGTTCCGTCATCCACTGGTGCGATCCGCGACATACCGAGCGGCTGTCGCTTCTGAGCGGCGAGCGGTGCACGGGGCGTTGGCGGAGGTGACCGATCCGGATACCGATCCCGATCGTCGGGCGTGGCACCGTGCTCACGCGGCGGTGGCCGTGGACGAGGCGGTGGCCGGCGAGTTGGAGCGCTCGGCCGGCCGGGCGCAGGCGCGCGGGGGCGTGGCGGCGGCTGCGGCGTTCCTGGCGCGCGCGGCCGAGTTGACGCCGGATCCAGCGGAGCGGGGACGGCGGGCCCTCGCCGCCGCGCAGGCGAAGTTCGATGCTGCGGCATCGGACGCGGCGCTCGAGCTGCTGGCGACGGCCGAGCTTGCCCCGCTCGACGAGCTTCAACGCGCACGATTGGAGCGGTTGCGCGCCGCGATCGCGTTCAGCCGCACGCGCGGCAGGAACGCTCCGGCGCTGTTGCTCGATGCCGCCCGGCGGCTCGAACCACTCGCCCCCGCGATGGCTCGCGAGACCCATCTCGAGGCGATGGCGGCGTCGATGTTCGCAGGTCGCCTCGGCGGCAGACCGAACATCCGCGAGGCTGCCGAGGCCGCTCTGGCCGCGCCGGCGCGACCGCAACCGCCACGCGCCACCGACCTGCTCCTCGACGGCTTGGCGACGAGGTTCACCGAGGGCTACGCGGCCGGTGTGCCGCCGCTCCGGAGGGCGCTGGACGCGTTTCGCCGCGTGGAGGAGTTGACCGCACGCGACGTGCGTTGGCTCTGGCTGGCGTGTCGCCTCGCGCAGGATCTCTGGGACGACGAGCTCTGGTACGTGCTCGCAACGAGCGCGGTGCGCGTCGCGCGGGAAACGGGCCCGCTCAGCGTGCTCCCGATCGCGCTCACGTATCGCGCGGCCCTCCATGTTCATGGGGGAGCGTTCGTTCCTGCTGCGGCGCTGAGCGAGGAGGTCGACGCCAACACGGTCGCGACCGACATTTCACCTGTGAAGTACGGGGCGCTGATGCTAGCCGCGTGGAGAGGCGACGAAGCCGAAGGGTTCGCGCTGCTCGAGGAGTTGACGATCGGCGTAAGGGAGCGAGGCGAGGGCATGGCGCTGGGCATCAACGAGTGGGCGGCCGCCGTGCTGTACAACGGGAACGGTCGCTACGCCCAGGCGCTCGCGGCCGCCCAGCGAGGCTGCGAGTACGACGATGTCGGGCTCTTCGCGTGGTCGCTCGTCGAGCTGATCGAGGCAGGCGTCCGCTGCGGAGCGACGGATGCGAGCACCGCCGCGCTCGAACGTCTGACCGCGCGCACGCGAGCGAGCGGCACGGAGTGGGCGCTCGGCATCGAGGCCTGCTCGCGCGCGTTGCTGAGCGACAGGCGAGATGCGGAGCCGCTCTACCGCGAGGCGGTCGAGCGGCTCGAGCGCAGCCGCGGCGTGATCCACGCGACCCGCGCCCGTCTTCTTTACGGCGAATGGCTGCGTCGAGAGAACCGGCGCGTCGACGCGCGCGAGCAGCTTCGAGTCGCCTACGACCGCTTTAGCCGGATCGGGGCCAAGGCGTTCGCCGAGCGTGCTCGCAGCGAGCTGCTAGCCACCGGCGAGAGGGTGCGCAAGCGACGGGTCGACACTCGCGACGCGCTGACGCCGCAGGAGAAGCAGATCGCGCTGCTCGCTCGTGACGGGCTGTCGAATCCGGACATCGGTGCGCGGCTGTTCCTGAGCCCGCGCACCGTCCAATACCACCTCAGCAAGGTGTACACCAAGCTCGAGATCCGCTCTCGCGGCGAACTGTCCAGCGCGTTGCCGAGCGCTGATCCTGAGCTTGCCCGGGCCTGATGTCAGCGAGATGCCGCTCCTGAACGCTCGTCAAGCTCGCTGCCTTGGCGACCGGCAGGCCAGATCAGCGGCCAGTTCTCACTCCTGAAGCGAAGCGAGCCGCTCCTCGAAGCGAGCCATCGCCTCCCAGTACAGATACGGCCCCCAGCTCACCCGGGCCACGCCCAGCGCCGCCAGCTCGGCGAGTGACGGCGACTGCGCCCCACGTATGACGTTCACCAGGCCGCGAACCTCCGACATGAAACTCCGCACGGCGTCTGTCTCCCACAGGACGATCGGGTAGACGCAGTCGACGCCGGCCTCGAGGTAGGCATTCGCGCGCCGCAGCGCTTCGGGAACGAGTTCCTCCTGGGTCCCGGGGCCGGCACCCGCGAGGTAGGGACCGAGGAAGACGTCCACCCGGGCGTTGATCACGAGCGGGTAGCCCTCCTCCGAGGCGGCCTCGCGAACAGCCCTGAGCCACTCCGCGTGCCGGTCGCGATCGCGGAGGCTGCCAGAGGCGTGGTCGGTGTCCTCGAGATTGCATCCGGCGGCGTGGGCGCTTCGCAGCGCGGCCACCACTTCGGGCGCCTCCATGCCGTAGCCGGCCTCGGCGTCGACAGTCACGGGCACCTCTACCCCGCTCGCGATCCGCACGGCCGCGGCAAACATCTCCTCGGCCGGCGCGGCCTCGTGGTCCTCGTAGCCGAGCGCGCCGGCCACACCCAAGCTGGTGGTCGCGACCACGGGAAACCCCGCCGCCACCACGGCTCTCGCCGTGGCCACGTCCCAGACGTTCGGAAGCAGGAGCGGGGCGCCGGGACGGTGCAGCGATCGCAGCAGATCGCACCGGCTCTGGAGATCGGTCGCCGGGGAGGGGGTCATGTGAGGACTCTATGCCTCACGCGGGTGCGCGACGGGCACCGGCGAGAACCCATGGCCTTGATGGAGCGCCTCGCTGACGCCGATTCGGATTCGAGTTCCTGGCGACTCGCCGCGACGAGAACGGTTGCGTGTCATCGAAGGCGACCGATGGGGGTCTGCTGCGACTCGCTGGCGAGGTGCGACCGCACCCTTCGACGCAGCGAGCTATCTCCACAACATCGAGGACATTGTTGCACGCATACGGAAGGCGCCGCATCGGCGGCGCGCCGCGGGCTGCGCTCCCTCTCACGCCTGTAGGCGGCACTTCCGCCCGGGATCGGCGGGGGAGCCGCCGACTCGAAAGGTCCCCTTGCCGAGGGGTCCTGCTGGCGCTCGCCGCACTGGTCGAAGGCTTCGCGCTTCCTGTCCAACGAGAAGTTGGGACAGCCCGGCGGTGCCGCCTCCTAGTGAGTGATGGGCAACGCCGAGCACACCTACAGCCCGTGTCCGTGGGACGCTCCTATCGACACCCTGCTCGAGCTCGCGGAGTACTTCCGTCTCGGCGAGCAGGAGGCGCGCCGGGTCCTCGCCGATGTCGTGGATGCGACTCACGGCTGGCGCGACGCCGCACGCTCGCACGGGATCGGCGACTCCGAGATCGGCCGCATGGAGCGCGCCTTCGAGCACGATCAGCGCGTCGCGGCGCGTGAGGTGCTCGACGTGCCGGCTTAGCGGCGCCGACGCAGCCGAGCTCTGCTTCACGCTCACCGGGCGCACGCGATCGGGCGAGTCACCTGGGCTCAATCCGCCGGCGCGTACGCCCCGATCCGCGTCTTTCCGCGCGTGCAGCTCGCAAGCCGAGGCCAGTCGGCGCTGATCGCCGTCGCGCACGTCCACGCGTAGTGGCGCCGCACACACGCGGAGCCGTCACACGGCGCGTCCGATCGCAAGTACGCGCGCAGCACGCGCCGCGCCGTCGCGCACTCCACGTTCCCGCGCATCACCACTGCGCCGATGCGCGTGCCGTCGCGGTCGGTGAACCGGCCGCACGGGCGGTTGGCTGCGGGGTGGGCGCCGGCGGGGGCGGCGCTCGCGAGCGCGGCGGCAACGCAGGCGAGGATCAGGGCGTGACGGGCTGACATGGGTCCTCCTGGGAGTGGTGGCCATCGGCTCCCGTAGGCCGACCGCGCGCGACTTCGCCCCACCCCTGTCAGCTCATTGCGGGGCGGGGGAGAGGACCGCGGCGCGGCCGCCTCCAGGGCCGCATGCACCCGCGTCACGATCCGCGGCCCGGCGCCCTGCTGGCCGAGCACTACACGTTCGCGCTCGGCGTCGCCCGCCGCCACTTTCCCAGTCTCTCGGACGCCGATCGCCAGGACGTCGTCCAGGAGGCATACCTCAAGGTCCTGCAGCGGATGCGCCGGGCGCCGCTCGACCATCCGCTGTCGTATCTGCTGCGCGTCGTCTACACGACCGGCGCGCACCTGTTTCAGGATCCCGCCCGCAGATCGCGCTCGCTGGATGCCGACGGCGATGACCTCGACGGCGTCGAGCTGCGAGCCGATCGCAGCCTGACCCCGCTGTCGCCGGAGGAGCACGTGCTGTCGCGCCTTGACGCGAGCGAGGCGTGGCGCATGCTGCTCGAGGAGCTGACCGCGGAGGAGCGGCGCGCGCTGGCGATGCGGCTGGTGCAGGAGCGCACGCCGGCCGAGATCGCCGCCGAGCTCGGCATGACGGTGCGTCGCTACCGCCGCCTGCGGGAGCAGTCCTGGCGCAAGCTCGCCGCGGCCCGCGCCCGGGCTCGCGACCCGTCGCCCGGGTCGGCGGCGGATTCCGCTCCGGCGCGCGCCGCGGCATGACGGTCGCCGGCTCGACCAACCGTCGGCGCCCGGGCGCTCGACACGCCGCGTCTCTGCGAAGGGATGTGGGGACACGCCGCCGAGCCCAGCCGCAGTTCCGCGTCGCTGACGAGCCCGATGGGCCGCCGGAGCTGCGGGCGATCTCGTTCCGTCCGCTCGCCGACGAGGGCGAGCGGCTCGGCGCGGACCGCGAACCGACTCCGGCGAGCGTCTCTGTCGCGCCGGAGCCGTCCCGCGCCGACGGTCCTCTCGTCACATCGCCGGCGATCGACGCGAACTCGGCCCCGACCCGAGCGCCCGACATGGACGCCGGCGAGGACCCCGCCGCGCTCGCGTTCACGTTCGCGCCGAAGGCCGGCGGCCCGACACCGGCGCCGAGCGGACCACGCTTGAACGCGGCGCGCGGGCGAGAGGCGGCGCTGCTCGTCGCCGTCGCGGCGGCCGCGTTCGCCCTCGGCCGCGGAACGCCCAGCGCGGTCCCCGAGCACGCGGCACCGGCCGCGTCACCGGCGGGGCATCCCGACCGCGCGCACCGCGAACGCCCGCGCCGCGGCCGGCGTCCGCACTCGCGCGCAACCCGCAACAAGCCGCCCGGCGCGGGTCGCCGGCGCGACGCCCGGCGCCCCGTCTCGCGCCGCCCGACACCCGCCGCCCGAACCGGCGTCGCCCCCCGGACAACCAGGGCGATGGCGACGGCGTCGACCGCGCTCGCCACGCCCCGCCGCGGCGCCACGCCGCCGGACGAGTTCGGCTTCGAGGGCCACCAGTGACCGGGGCGCCGCCGTTCGACCGCACCGCTATGCGCTCGGTGCGCCGCGACCGCATGCGCGCGCACGCCCCGCGTGCGCTGGCCGGCACGCTCGCCGCCGTCCTGATCCTCGCCGGCCTGCGCACCGTCGTGCTCGGCTCCCAGCGCCAGCCGCCGCCGCGCCCGTCCGCGCCGGCCCAGGATCTCGCCGCCGAGGGGTTCGCCGCCGAGCTCTCGACGCGCTATCTCGGCTACGACGCCGCGGCGCCCGACCGTCGCGCGCGCGAGCTGCGCGCGCTCGTGGGGGAGGGGCTCGGCGCCGATCTGGGAATGGACCCGCCGGCCGACGTGACGCAGCGCGTGCGCTGGGCGCGCGTCGTGCAGGACCAGGCGGCGATCGCCGGCGGCCATCTGATCACGGTGGCGGTCGACACCGACCGCCACGGCCTGCTGCATCTGTCGGTGCCGGTCCGCCGCGACGACGGCGGCCGGCTGCAGCTTGCCGGCTACCCGGCGCTGATCGGTGCGCCCGCGGTCGCCGCGGCCGTGGCGCCCGCACGCCGGGCCGTCGGCGACGAGGCGCTCGCGCGCGTCGCGCGTCGCGCGGTCGCGAACTACCTCGCGCGCGACGCCGAGGACCTGCAGGCCGATCTCGCGCCCGGCGCGCAGGTCGCGCTGCCCGCGCTCGCGCTGGCCGCCGACCCGGCCGGCAGCGACGTCGCCGTCGCGGGGCCTGGCGGCGTGCTCGTGACCGTCCGCGCCCGCGACGCCGACGGTGCCCGCTACACGCTCACGTACGAGCTCGGGGTCGTACGCACCGACCGCTGGTACGTGACCGCCGTCCAAGCCTTCCCGACCCAGCCCTGACCGAGGAGGTCGCCGTGCCCCGCTCCATCTGCCTCGCCCTCGTGCTCCTCGCGCTCGCCGTCGGCGGCGGGCTCGCGTTCGCCGCGGCGGCCGGCCAGGCCGCGATCGGACCGCCGCTGGCCGCCAAGGCGGTCGGACCGACGGCGTCGGATGCCGCGGCCCCGTCGGGCGCCGCCGCCGCCGGCGCCGGCGCCGGCGACGCGAGTCAGGCGGGCGAGCGCATCGGCGACATCGTGAAGTCGTGGGGTACCGCGCTGCTGCTCAGCGTCGCCGGGCTGATGGGCATCGTCGCGCTCGGCAAGCGCAGCGTCGGCGAAGGCCTGACCGTGCTCGTGATCGTGCTGATCGTCGGCGGCTTCATCTACGCGCCCGAGCAGGTCAAGGGCTTCATCCAGTCGATCTGGCGACCGCTCGCCGGGGGTTGAACCGCGGTCATGGAGTCCACCGAGGAGCTCGTGATCCGCAGCTACCGGACCGTGTTCAGCTTCGAGCGCCGGCTCTACCGCGTCGACCGCTGGCGAATCCCGCTGCCGGGCGGCGTGCCGCTGCGCGCGCTGCTCTACGCGCCCGCCGTCTACGCGCTGCTCGCGCTCGCCGGCCGGCTGCCGCTGGTCGGCGCCGGGCTCGGCCTGCTGCCGCCGCCGCTGCACTGGGCGCTGCTGCCGCTCGGGCTCGTCGTCGCGGGCGTCCGCGTGCAGCTCGACGGCCGCCCGGCCCATCGCGCGCTGGTCGCGCTCGCGCGCTGGCGCCTCGCGCCGCGCTGGCTCGCGGGCCTGCGCCCGTGCCCGCCGCCGTCCGGCCTCGTCGCGATCGCCGGCGTGACCGTCGTGCGGCCCGACTGGCGCGCGCCGGACTACCGCGGCGGGCGGGTCCGCGGTCCGGCGCGCGTGCTGCTGCGCCGGCCCGCCGAGCTCGCGTGGACGCGCTCGCGCCGGCGGCTGCGCCTGGCGCCGCGCCCGGGGGCGCCGCTGCGTACCGGCCGCGTGCTCGACGTGCCGGCCGGCGCGGAGCTCGAGCTGACATGAGGGCGCCGATCTCCTACGTGCACGACAACCTCGTGTTCGGCCGCGACCGGGCCGACGCATGGGCGCTTTACGAGCTCGCCGGCGTCGCGTATCCGTATCTCGCGCGTGCGGGCAAGCTGGAGCTGTTCGCGCGCGTGGAGGCGCTGCTGTACCGGCTCGAGTCCGACGTGCAGCTGCTGCGCGTCTCGCGCGCGTTCTCCGTCGACGCCTACCTCGCGGGGGCGTGCGCCGTCGCCGACCCGCGCCACGTCCAGGCCGACCTCCTCAATGTGCAGCTCGAGCACGACCGCCGCGCGCTCGCAGCCCGGCCGACGGCCGACCCGGAGCTCTACCTCGCCGTCGCGCTCGCGCCGTCCATGGGCGAGGGGCTCGCCGGGCTGTGGCGGGCGTTCGCCGCCCGCCTGTCCCTGTGCGACGCGCGTGCGCTGAGCGAGCGGGCGCTTCGCGAGCTGCAGGCGGCGGAGCGGCGCACGTTCGAGCGCGTCGACGCGTTCCTGGAGGCCGAGCGCGCGAGCACCGAGCAGGTCCAGTGGCTCGTCCGCCGCGCCTACACGCGCGGGCTCGCCGCCCCGGCGACCGACGCGCGCCACCGCCCGCAGGCGCTCGAGCTGCTCGACGGGGACGGCGCGCGCGCGTGGCGGCCGGCGCACGTCGACGTGCACCGCTGGCACGACGCGCTGCTCGAGCGCGACATGCGCACGCTGCGCGCCCACACCGAGCACGGCGTGTCGCACCAGGCGCAGCTCGTGCTCGGGGCGCTGCCGGAGGAGACGCGCTTCCCCGGCGAGGCGGAACTGTTGTTCGCGCCGCTCGAGCGCCTCCCGTTCGCCGTCGACGCCTGCCTGCACGCGCGCTGGCTGCCCAACCGCGACGCCGTCGCGCTCGCCCGCCGCCGCCGCACCGACGCCGAGAACGCGTTCGAGGAGGAGGCGTCCGGCGTCGGCGCTCCGTCCTCGGAGGCGATCGAGCGCCCCGCCGCCGCGCGCGAGCTCGAGCACCGCCTCACGCGCCCGGACCGCCCGCCGCTGCTGCGCGCCGCCGCCGTCCTCTCGATCGGCGCGCCCGATGCCGCGACGCTGGCCGAGCGCGTCGAGCGCGTGCGGATCGAGTACGGCGGCATCGCACTGCACCGCCCGCACGGCGAGCAACACAGCCTCTTCCTCTCCACGCTGCCCGCCCAGCGGATGCCGCTCGACGACTACGCCGACTACCTGCTGCTCGAGCAGGTCGCCGCCACCATGCCGGTTGCCGTCGACGCCGCCGGCTCCGAGCTCGGCCCCTACCTCGGCCACACTCTGTCGGCCGCCCGCCGGCCCGTCTGCCTCGACCTCGCCGAGGCGTGCCGCGACTCGCGCGCGCCGACGGTGCTGCTGCTCGGCACGCTCGGGTCCGGCAAGACGGTCGCGATGGAGGCGCTCGCCTACCGCGCCTGGACGCTCGGCTCCGGCCCCGTCGTCGACATCGACCCCAAGGGCGACCACCGCTGGGAGGCGCTGCCCGGCGTGCGCGCCGGCGGCCCGGACGCCAACCTCGAGGTCGTCGAGCTGTCGGCCGCCGACCGCTACCGCGGCCTGCTCGACCCGCTGCGGATCGGCGAGCCCGGCGCGCGCGAGGACCTCGCCCACGGCTTCCTCGCCGCGATCCTGCCCCAGCCCGTGCCGGCCGAGTGGCAGACCGAGCTGCGGCTCGCCGTCCAGCGCGCCGCCGCCGACGGGGCCGGCACGTGCGCCGCCGTGCTCGCCCTGCTCGCCGACGGCCCGCCCGCCGCGTGCGACTGCGCCCGCGCGCTGGCCGTCCACGCCGGCGCCGGCCTCGCGCGGCTCGGCTTCGCCGACCCCGACCGGCCGCCGCCCGACGTCGGTGGCCGCGACATCGTCAGTCTGCGCATCCGCCACCTGCGCCTGCCGCCCCCCGGCCGCGCGCGCGGCGACGCCGACGAGGAGGAGCGCGTCGGCACCGCGCTGCTGCGCCTGCTCGCCGCCTACGCACTGCGGCTGACCGCGACCGACACCGAGCGCCACAGCATCGTCTGCATCGACGAGGCGTGGGCGCTGCTCGAGCACGCCCCCGAGGTCGTCGAGCGCCTCAGCCGCCTCGGCCGCTCGCAGAACGCCACGCCGATGCTCGCCTCCCAGCTGGTCGGCGACGCCGGCGCGCTCGCGGGCCTCGTCGGCACCTGCCTCGTCTTCGGCCTGGACTCCGACGCCGAGGCCGCCGCCGCGCTGCGCCTGCTGCGCCAGGACCCCGGTGACGAGTCGCTGCGCCGCCGCCTGCTCGCCTTCCGCCGCGGCCGCTGCCTGCTGCTCGACGCCCACGGCCGCACGACCGCGCTGCAGGTCGAGCTCACCGACCCGGCGCTGCTCGCCGCGCTCGACACGACGCCCGGCCCCGCCGCCGCGCCCGCCCCGCATGCCGAAGCGCCGGCGAGCTGAGGCGATCGCGGCGTCGGCCGTCGCGGCCGTGCTCGCCCTCGCGCCCGCTCCCGCCGCCCGCGCGGCAGCGGAGCCCGCCTCCGCCACCGCGTCGCCGGCCGCGACCGCGACCGCGGTGGCCGACCCGCTGACGCTGCGCAGCCCGCTCTGCGCGCCCGCCGCCCGCGCCGCGCTCGGCGCCGCCCAGCAGCGCGCCTGCGCGCGCACCGGCTCGCCGCTGACCGGCGCCCCGACGGCGCACTACGCGTTCGACATCAACTGGAACCCGCCGATCACGCGCCCCGCCGACGTCGCCGTCAAGTCCGTCTACAGCCTGCTCGACATGCTCTGGCTGGCGCTGCTGTTCGCCATCCGCGGCGCGCTCACGTTGCTCGACTGGGCGTTCTCGCTGAACCCGTTCGACCTCGGCGCCACCGGCGGCCTGGACCGCGCGCTGGAGCGCTTCTTCGCTGTGATCGACGCCGGCTACCTGTCGGCCGTGATCGCCGCGCTCGGCCTGTGGGGGATCTGGAGCGGCCTCGTCCGCCGCCGCACGCCGGAGACGCTCGGCGGCCTCGCCGCCGCCGTTGCGATGCTCGCCGCCGCGATCGCCGTCGTGCACGCGCCCGACCGCACCGCCGGGCTCGTCGCCCGGCTGGCCAACCAGGCCGCCATGGGCCTGATGGCCGCGCCCAGCCGCGGCGTCGGCGCGCCGCCCGTCGCGACCTACGGCGAGGCGGTCGACGGCCTCTTCGACGACGTCGTCCGCGCGCCGTGGTGCGCGCTGCAGTTCCGCACGCGCGCGTTCTGCGACGGCGCCGCCGAGCGCGACGCCGTCAAAGCCGCGCTCGACGCCGCCCGCGACGGCGACGAGTCGCCCGCCGGCGACCTGCGCGGCCGCGTCTCGCGCGCCGAGCTGTGGCTCGCCTTCGCGCCCGCCAGCGACCCCCGCGCCGCGCTGCACGACTACTACGGCGGCAAGGACGCCGGCAAGGTCGGCGCGCTCGGCGTCACGATCATCAACACGCCGCTCGGCGACGAGGAGGGCCACAACCCGGGCGAGGTCGCGATCCAGGGCGCCGCCGGCAGCCTCACCCGCCTGCCGCTGCTGGTCCTCATCGCGCTCGGCGTGCTCGGCGCGCTGCTCGTGATCGGCTGGATCGCGCTGCGCCTGCTCGATCAGGCCGTCACCGGCTTCGTCGTGTTGCTGCTCACGCCGGTCGCGCTGCTGCTCGTCGCGTTCGGCGAGGCGGGCCGCAGCGCGTTCGCCCGCTGGGGCCTCGCGCTGCTCGGCGCGCTCGTCTCCAAGGTCGTCTACGCCGTCCTGCTCGGCGTCGTCGTGCTCGCCGCGAGCCTGCTCTCGAGCGGCGCCGACGCCGGCAACTGGCTGCTCGCGTGGCTGCTGCAGACCGCGTTCTGGTGGTCGGTCTTCCTCAAGCGCCAGCAGTTCATCGCCTACCTCTCCGTCGTCCCCGCCTTCGACGGCGCCCGCCCCGGCCGCCGCCTCGGCGCCCTGCTCGCCTGGCGCGCGCTCGGCACCCGCCACGGCGCCGCAAGCGCCCCGGTCGCCGCCGTTCGCGGCCGCGCGCTGCGCGCCCGCGTCGCCCGCTCGGAGGCCGTCCGCGCCGCCGCTCACGAGCACCTCGACCAACGCGCCGACCGCCGCGCCGCTCAGCACGACCAAGACGCCGGCGACCTGCTCGCCCGCGACGCCTCGCTGCGCGGCGCGCTCGACGCGCTCACGCTCGCCGGTCCACGCTCGGGCCCGCGCCCAACCCACGACGCCGACCCCTCCGGCCCGCCGACGGCGGTCACCACCCCGGCGCCCTCCGCCGACCGCGCTGTTGCCCCGCCGGTCGCATCCGCCCACGGCGACGCGGCCAGCGCGCCCCCGCCGGCGGCGCCGCCCACGACCACCGCGCGGCCCGCGTCCGCACCGTCGCCGAGCCCGGAGACGCTCAGCGCCGAGCGCGCCGCGCTCGCGCCTCGGCTCGCGGCCGCGCGGGAGAGCCTCCAATCGCCTCGCCACGCCGACGAGCGCGACCGTCGCCGCGAGCGGCTCGACCAGCTCCGCCGCGAGCTCGACCTGCCCGCCCACGACCCCCGCCACGCCTGGCGCGTCGGGCTCAGCCCGGACGCACTGCTGCGCCAGCGCGACACCGATCCAGCCGCCCACGCCGCCGCCCTGCGCACGATCCGCGCCCAGCTCGCCGCCGACCGCGCCGCCATGCGCGCGCTGCCGACCGACCCGCGCACACCGCCGCGCCCGAGCGTCGAACGCGCCGCCGCCGCCCATCTCGACTCGACCCGCCTGCGCGAGCTGCGCCGCGAGGAGCAGGCGCGCCTGCGCCACGAGCGCGCTCGCCGCCGCCACCTGTACCGGTGACCCCGCGCACCACCCGCATCGCGGCGATCGCGGCCGCGTCCGTCCTGCTGGCCTTGGCACTGCTCGCACCGGGTTCCGGCCACCACCGCGGCGGTATCTCGAGCACGCCCGCCAATGCCACACCACCGAGCCGGGCGTCAGGCCTGCATCCGTTGCCGCGCGGGCGATCCACCGAATCCGAGGTGCGCTCGTCCGGCGCGTCAGCGCAGCGTCAGCGTCGCCAGGCGCTCACGACGGCACGCGCGTTTCTCTCCGTGTTCCTCGACTACGAGCGCGGTGCCCGTACCCACGCCCGCGCCCGGGCCCTCGCGCGGACGACGACGCCCGCGCTCGCCTCGCAACTACGCGCGGCGCCTGCCCGCCGGCCGCCGGGCAGGCCGTGGCCCGCACGCGCACGCGTGCGATCGCTCAGCGTCATCGGGCCGGCGGATGGGCGTATGAAGGCCCTCGCCACGCTCCGCCGCGGCCACGGCGACGAGGTGCTCGAGCTGCACCTGCGCAACGGGCGCGGCCGCTGGCGCGTCGATGGGCTCGGCTGACATGACCCCGCTCGTCGCACTCGTCCGCAGCCGCACAGCGGCCCGGCTCGCCGGCCCCGTCGCCGGACTCCTCGGCCTCCTGCTCGCGCTGCCGCTGCTCGCGATCCTCGGCATGCTCGGAACCGCACCGCAGTTCGCCGCCGGCGACGCGGGAGACGTCGCGTGTGCGCTGTCGCCCGACGGCCGCGACGGTATCCCGGGCGAGCTCGTGCCGATCTACGCCCGCGCCGCCGCCGACTACGGCCTCGGCGGCCGCGGCGCCGTCGTGCTTGCGGCGATCAACAAGATCGAGACCGACTTCGGCCGCAACCTCGGCCCCTCCAGCGCCGGCGCGGTCGGCTGGATGCAGTTCATGCCCGCCACCTGGGCGTCATACGGCGTCGACGGCGACGGCGACGGCACCCGCAATCCGAACGACGCCGACGACGCGATCCCCGCCGCCGCCCGCTACCTGCGCGCCGGCGGCGCCCCGGCGGACTGGTATGGGGCGGTCTTCGCCTACAACCACGCCGACTGGTATGTGCGCGACGTGCTCGCGCTCGCCGACCGCTACCAAGGGGCATGTTCAACGGTCGGCGATCCGGAGGCCGAACGTGGGGGAGGGCGGCTGATCTGGCCGACCGCGGTACACACGATCACCGCGCCGTTCGGCGAGCTCCGGCCCGGGCACCGCCATGCCGGCATCGACATCGGCGCGCCGGCCGGCGCGCCGATCATGGCCGCGGCGGCGGGTGTCGTCGTCCTCGTCCAGGGCACGGCGGAGTCCGGCGGGTACGGCAACTACGTCTGCCTGCAGCACTCGGCGAGGCTCCGCACGTGCTACGCGCACCTCGTCGTCGTCTTCGTGCGTCGTGGCGACGCGGTCAGCCAAGCGCAGGTCATCGGCGCGTGCGGCGACACCGGCCATGCGTTCGGGCCGCACCTGCACTTCGAGGTCCGCGTCGCGCCGGCATGGACGCCGACGGATCCGGCTCGGTACCTGGAGGCATCCCCCGGTCTCGTCGCATTGACTGAGCGCAAGCGTCGCCTCGGCCGCATGCTTAGGAGGACGGGCCTGTCACGCCGGAGGCCGCGGGTTCGAGTCCCGTCGCTCCTGCTCCGCGGTGGACCGCTGCGCGCCGCACCTGCCCGCATGGGTCGCGTGTACAGGATCGCGTCGGTGGTGCCGCGTCGGTGGCGTCACCCTTTAATTGGGACGGCTGAGCGAGGTCGCTTCGGCGAGGTCTCATCCCTTACGCCCCTGACGCGAGATGCATCCTGACCGCGTCGAGGATCGGTTCGTGGAGTTGTCGGATGAGAGCCGGCTTTCCGACCACGCATACGAGGTTGGCGACCTGGAGCTCAAATGGTGCGCGTTTGTCGCGCTGGCACGCCGAGCCGTTGCAGGGCCATTCCTCTGTGTCCTTCGAGGGTGAGTTCGCGTTCGTCGACCACGGCAATTCCCTCGTGGCGGCTGTCGTCGGGGAACGACTCCCAAGCTGGCAGCTACTGGGCGCCGATCGGGTATGCGTCGCGAGCCGCTCGATAGCGCAGACGGTCTCGTACATGAACCGGAGGCGCGCGATCAGTTGCGGCCGGCGATCGTCCTCTAGATCACGTCCATCTGCGCGTCCAAACGTTGTTGCGCTCTAGCCGAGCTCGATGTCGCCAAACCCATCTCGCGGTGGCTCGGGCGGCGCCATCGGCTCCGCTACGGCGGAGCGCATGACCGCCCTGCGCACATGCGGCATGAGATCCAACGCGTCAGCGAAGTCCTCGACTGAGCCGAACCCGCCGCGCTGCTCGCGCATGTGTACGGCGCGATCGGCGGTCGCGCGGTCGAGGCCGAGGCCTTGGTCCAGCTCGTCGGCGCTCGCGCTGTTCACGTCGATGGGATCGTGTGGCGGAGGAGGCGGCTCGGGCGGTGGCGGCTTCGCGGGCTCGGGCCCCTTTACCGCGGTCTTGAGCACATCGTCGATCTGGTCTGGCTCCGGCGCCGGGATCCCCAGGCGCTGCCGCACGTGACCGACGATCGGTTCCCCGCGTCCCGCGTTGACAGCGGCGAACTCCGTGCGCCTGGCGCTCGCGAGCACCACGAGCGAGCCGGCGTCGGGCTGCTCGATGCCGCGGACGTCGCGGTAGCGCCAGGCCGACGCGGGCTTGGATGAGTCGTTGGAGACGAAGACGAGCCGGCGGTTGGTGGCGAGCAGCAGCCCGACCTCGTTCTCGAGCGTCGCATAGGTGGCGGGGCCGAGCGATTCGCCGCCTTCGAGCACGTCGTGCAGCCGGCGAAATGCACCGTAGAGCAAGGCTCGATTGAGGTAGCCGAGGTTGCGCTTGAGGGTCTTCACGTCCTGCGGCGTCGCCTCGGGCGGGACGTTGACCGACGTCGTCGATCGCGCGTGGACGTAGTCGACGATCCGCTTCGCGCGCACGCGGTCGACGCCTTTGAACTCAACCTGGCCGTTATCGAGGTCGACTACAAGCTTGGGTCCGCCGAAGAACGGCTGCGCGATGTCGAGCGTGCGGACCTCCTCGAGCGGATACTCGTCGAGCTCGCTCTTGAACATCCGCTCGCGTAAGAACAACAGCCGCGTATCGGTCAGGGCGAGCAGCCCGCGACGTCCCGTGCACTCGCCGCGATCAACGTTGACAAGCCGCTCGCCCTCGACGAGCACGTCCGGCAGGCGCTTGAGCTCGCTGCGCACCGACGAGGCGCCCCCCCAGCCGCGAGTGACATCGGACACCTGCTTTGCGTGCGCGGCCGCCACGGTCACCCGACCACTTCCCTGCGCATCGCCACGAGTTGGTCTCGCCGCGCCATGCCATTGACGAACACGGTCCCGTCCGGCCGCAGCCTGACCTCGAGTCGATCCGGCAGGAGATGCAGCCGGTTCGCGAGCGCGGCGTAGCGATCGCTCAGAAACCAGAACCGCTGGTTGGTAGAGCCGACCCAGGGACGCACGGAGTCCGGGCGGCGGAAGTCGTACGGCCCGTCCACTAGCAGGTCGGTCGCCGCGAGCAGAGCGTGACCGTCCGGATCAGCATCCGCGGCGGCCAGTCGTTCGTAGCGGTAGCCGGTGAATGTCATCACCGACAGCCCTTCCGCGCGCACCCTCCGTGCCAGCGACGCCAGCGCCGCCGCCTGCTCGAACGGCTCGCCGCCGAGGAACGTCACTCCCTCGATTCCCGACGTGCCCACGATACGCTCCGTCAACGCGCCGGCGGCGAACGCATGGCCGCCGTCCGCGTCCCACATGTGCGTGTTGAAGCAGCCGGCGCACCGAATCGAGCAGCCCTGGACCCACAGGCATGCGCGGGTGCCGGGACCCTCGGCGCGCGTGTGGCCGACGAAGCGATGCAGCCGGATCGGAGGCATCATGATCCGCCGATATCGATCTGGTCTTCGGGCGGCGGCGCCACGACGTTGTCGCGTTGCCAGTACTCGTCGGTGTACCGCGACTTCACCGTCTTTGCGCCGGTCAGGTCCTCTATCGTCTCGATGTAGGGCAGGCATGCCTTGCCCTTGAGTCCGTGCGTAAGAGCTTCGATCGTCCCATCGGGCCGCAACCGGATCTCGATTTGCGGCATCACGCACCCACCTGGAGCGTGAGCACGATCGTACCGTCCTCCTCGACGTGCTCGCCCTCGAGCGGCATCCCGTATTGCGGGGCTGCGGCGAGCACCCGCTCACGCGCGTCGCGCTGCACCAGCCGGCCGTACGCGGTGTCCAGGGTCAGCAGCGCATCGCCGGCCTGCTTGCCTGGCAGCCCGGCCTCGAAGTAGGCCACGTAGTTCCCGTCCGCGTCCGGTGCGAAAGCCATGGGTACGCGATCGACGACGCCGTGCAGCATGCCGTCGCGCTCGGTTGCGGTCTCGCCCAGCGCCTCAGTCAGCAGCGCCTCGTTGCGAAAGCGCGTCGGGAGCTTCCGCACCTCGGAAGGTCCGCCGGACACGCCCGCGCGCGCCCGGTTGATCTCGATCAATGCCGCGGCGCCGATGGCGAGCGCCAGCGGGATCAGTTCCATTCCTGTGCTCATCGGCGGCTCCTCTCAGAAGTCGATGGTCCGACCGCCACGTCCGTATGCATCGCCGTCATCGCTCAGGTCGCCACCCGCGGCGACGCCGCTCGCCACGGGCTCACGGTCAATCGCCCCGGTGGCCGACACCGCGCGCTGGTTGGCCCACTCGCGGATCGCGCGCACCTGCTCGGCCTGCGTCGTCGAGAGCGGCACCGTGTTCGCGATCGCGCGCAGCAGGTCGTCACGCGTCAGCGAGCGCTGCTCGGCGAAAGCGTCGAACAACGAGGTGATCACGATCTGCTCAATCTCCGCGCCGCTGAAGCCTTCGGTCTGCGCCGTCAGGTGAGCGAGGACCTCGGATGAGGACTCGAAGTCGCCCTGCACGTCGGGCTTGCCGGTCAGCCGCGAGCGCAGGTGGATATCAAAGATGCGTTCGCGCTCGTGCGCGGTCGGTAGATCGACAAAGAAGATCTCGTCGAAGCGGCCCTTGCGCAAGAACTCGGCCGGCAGCCGATCGATGTTGTTCGCGGTCGCGACGACGAAGACCGGCGCGTCCTTCTCTTGCATCCACGTCAGAAACGAGCCGAACACGCGATTCGACGTACCGCCGTCGAGCGACGGGGAACCGGCGCTGCCGAAGGCCTTCTCGATCTCGTCGATCCAGAGGACCGAGGGCGCGATCGCTTCCGCCGTGTGAAGCGCGCTGCGCATGCGACCCTCACTGTCGCCAAGCAGGCTGCTGAAGACACGGCCCACGTCGAGACGCAGCAGCGGCAACCCCCAGGCCGAGCTCATGCAGCGCGCCGTCAGGCTCTTGCCGCAGCCTGGGACGCCGGTGATCAGCAGGCCCTTCGGGAACGGCAGCCCGTAGCGGCGCGCCGGCTCGAGCCAGGCGCCGTCGCGCTTGGCGAGCCAGCGTTTGAGGTTCTCCAATCCTCCGACATCGTCGAAGTCCTCTCCCGTCGATACGAACTCGAGGATCTCCGTGCGCGCGATCGCCTGGCGCTTGAGGTCGTGGATCCGCACCACATCGGACGCATCGAGGCGGTCGTCCTCGACCATCGCAGCGGCGAACGCATGCTCGACCTCGCCGAGCGTGAGCCCTCGTGCGGCGTCGACGAGCCGCCGCTCACCCTCGGCGTCGAGTGTGATCTCGATCCGCCCGTGCTCGCGGTTGCGCGCGATGAGGCGGTCGAGCACGGCCTTGATCTCCGCCACGGTCGGCAGCTCAAAGTCGAGGATTGTCACGTCCTTCTCGAGCTCGGCGGGCAGGTGGAGGTTGGGCGCGACAATCACGACGTTGCGCGCGGGGTTGCGCATGAGCGACGCCACGAGGTCACGCATCTTGCGGATCGTCCGCTCGTCGCGGGTGCGGTCGCGCAGCAGGACGTGGAGGTCCTTGAAGACGTAGATTCCCGGCTCTTGTGCGCGCTCAACGGCGTCTAGCGCGCGCAGCGACTCCTCGGTTCCCGCCTGCGGCCGCTCACCCACGCGCGCGAGCCCGTCGACGATGCTCCATGTGTACACGAGCCGTCGTGGCGTGAGCCCGTCGGCGACGGCCATCAGCTCGCGGATCAGCCGTTCCTCCTCCCACGTGCGCACGTAGATGAATGGGAAGCGGGCGCGGCAGAGTTGCGTGATGCGTTCGGCAAACGGGGCGCGCTCAGTCATCCCATGGTCGCCTCTGCCAATCGGCGCGCCTCAAGCTTCTCGACCGGAATGAGATCGCCTTCGATGTCGACCGCGGCGCTCTTTACTCCTTTGACCTCGCCCACGAGCTCACGGACCGCCCGGATCAGCCCCGTCAGCTCCTCGGTCAGCTGGCGCCCGGTGCGGATCACGACCACTGCAGTGGCAATTACGGCCAGGATCTCCAGCCCCGTGCGCTCCTCCTGCGGAGGCGACACCGCAGCCTCCTCGACGGGCTCGAACGCGGACAGGCGCCGCTGAAGCTCAACCGCTACCGCCCCGGCGTCCGCGCCCTCCTCAAGCTCGAACTGCCACATCACCTCAGCGCTCATCGGACATCACCTCAGGTGCTCGGGGCCGACCGACGGCGGATAGGAAGAACGGTCCCCAGCGATGCGCTTTGCGATCGACAAGGTCGGCGTTGTCGAGGAATTCGATCAGGGACTGTTGCAGGGCGAGGTCGGGCTCCAGTCCGTCGAGCAGCCGGCGGTGCAGCCCGAGCGAGACACGACGGGCGACCGCGCTTGTGACCGTCCACAGGCAGCCGACTACGCGACGGACGCCGGCGGCGAAGAATGCCGCCTGCAGCCCGAACAGCTCGTCACCAGGAAGCTCCGCCTGGCCTCGCCCGCCGACCGCTCGCTGCCCGGAGCAGCAGGCGCTGAGCACCGCGACGTCCGCACGGACGCGCCAGCGCGCGATGTCCAGCCCGTCCAGATAGGAGTCGTGCAGGCATAGGAACGACTCCATTGGCACGTCCGCACCGACGCTGTCGCCGTGTGCGGCGAAGTGCAGCCGCGTGAACGCGGTGAGGTCCAGCTCCTCCAGGGCGGCCTCGGTCGCGTCGCCGTTGACTAGCACCCGGGCGTCCTGGTCGCGCTCGCGGTAGAGGTCGCGCACCTCCTCGGCTTCGAGCGGAGCCTGTTCGAGCGCCGGCCACTCCCGGCCCGGCAATGCGTAGTCCTTGATTCCCGTCGCGAGTAGCGGACCTGGCGGCGCCTGCTCGTAGTCGAGCAAGAGGCTCGTTAGGTTTGGCACGTAGGTCACCGCCATGCTGCGGATCAGCGGCTCGCCCTCCCAGCTGAGCGTGTGAACGGGCAGCCCGTGAAGGATCCGGTGCGGCGAGACAAGCAGTCGCCGCTTGCCGGTAAGCAGCGTGCGGTCCTCCGGCAGCACGAGCTCGCCGAAGCGGTGGACACGGTCCACGAAACCCGGGCTCGATGGATTGGCAAGTAGCGTCGCAACGAACGCCTCTAGGGACTCGCGCTTGGTCGGCGCGACCGCACGCACCTCGAAGCGCGCACGTGTACTGTCGATCGTGGCGCAGAGCAGGCGGTCCGGCCGCAACCAGAAGTGGTAGAGCACAGCCTCGTCCGCCCCCAAGCGCGCCTGCACCGCCGACAACGCGAACTCGGGCGGCGGTTCGCCTGCGCGCAGCCGCTCGATCAGCAGCAGGTCCCAGGCAACGCGGCGCCGGCGCAGCAACTCCGTGACGTCCGCTCCACTGGCGCGCAGCTCGTCGAGGCGGTGCGACAGTCGTGCGACCTCATCCGCGTTGCCGGTGCCGCCGGGACCCAGAGCGCGGACCGTCGACCGCGCCTTGGCAAGCTCGGTGCGCTCGAGCGCGAGTCCCCCGTCACCGAGCGCGAGCGCCGCCAAGGCGCCGAATCCGTACAGATCTACGCGCGCTCGCAAGTAGGAATCGCGGAAATGTTGGCCGCTAACGATCTGACGCCGGTCCTCGACGAGCGCGATCCCGGCACCACACGTGTCCGAGACGTCTCGCCATGACTCCAGCGCCGCATAACCCTGCGCACGCAACCGCAGGATCATCGGCAGCAGGTCGTGCCGGCGCTCGCCGTCGAGGACGCGCTCGGCGTCAGCGAGCGGGCCGAGCGCGTCGCGCGGCCGGCCGGCCGCGAGCAGCGCATCGGACTGCCGGTAGAGGGCCATCGCGACGAAGGGAGCGACGCCCATGCGTCGCGCTCGTTGCTCGAGCGCGAGCGCTCGGTCGAGCAACTCGCCGGACGCGCGAGGCCGAAGTTTGAGCTCAACCGCCAGCAGGTCCAGTTCCGCGCGCACGGCGACGACCTCGTCCTCGTCGGTCGCACCTGTGGGCCCGATGTTCATCGCGTTGAGTTCGCGCGCCCGCCGTAGGTGCTCCGCTGCGCGCTCCGGGCGCCGCTCGCGCTCGATCTGGCCGAGGGCGAGACAGAGCCGGATCTGCAGCAGCCGCGAACCTAGCATCTGCTCGAACGGCGTATCGCCTGCCGTAAGCGTCCCCTCGGCGAGACCCCCTAACGTCTGCTGCATCGCGATCGCGAGTCCGTTCACGTCGATTTCGGCGAGGCCAAGCGTCTCTAGGTCGTCTTCGGACTGCCGCAGCAGCGGCTCGGCCTCGAAGTCGTCGCCGGCGTTGATATGCAGCTCCGCGAGCTCCACCAAGAGTGCCGCGCGCGCGAGGGAGGGGCGAGCGGCTATCGCAAGCGCAGTGTGTAGGCGCTCGTACTCGGGGTCGATCGCGCCGACGCGTCCGTGAGCCGCGCGGAGCGCCGTCTCGCGGACGTTACGCGCCTTCTCCCGGTCCGCAGCCACTTCCCAATCGTGCGCCGCAAGCTCGAACGCCGCGCGCGCTGCGTCCGGACGATCAAGTACGTCGAAGGTGCGGCCCACCCATTCTTGCGACTCGGCGATGCGCTGCCGCACGATGCCGGTTAGGAACTGGTCCGGGCAGCGCGCGAGCAACGCACGGTACGATCGATTCACCGAACGCAACTCGCTTAGCGTCTCCTCAGTAACTCGGCCAGGCTGCGCGTCGATCGTGGCGGCGATCGCGCGCTGGTCCAGCGTCTGAAGCGCCTCGTTTACTGCGACGTAGGCTGCGAGTGTCAACGTCGCAACTCTAAGCACGACGTTCGAGGCTGGCTACAAACGCCAAGTCCGCCAGAAGTGCGTGTGGTTCAGGATCGCTCCAGCGGAACAGATTTGGACTGTGATAGACCGGATATCTGCTTGTTCTGGTACGGACATGTCTCCGGTCGTATAGGAGAGGCTCACGGTCACCACCGATGACGGGGCGGTGCTCGAGCGCCTCGCCGCGCGAAGCTCGCTCCAATGACCTCAGCGCGCACGACTACGCGAGATCGCGTGCGTTGCACCTCCAGTGGCTACGCGAGCACCGCGAATGAGGTCGGCAGCTGGACCCGGTTGAGCGGCAGCGCAGAGGCGAAATCGTTTGCCCGCGCGCGGCTCATGGCGGCCTAACGGTTGATGGGCCACGATGCCGTCCTGCGACGTTTCGGGCGAGTTATGCCGACGCGTCTGTCTGGCACTCCGGCAAGAATGCCGGCTATGTCACGGTCCGCGTCCGTAGCCGATGCGAGCGGTCTGACGCGGAGCGTAAAGAGGTGACAGCCAAGTCACGCCAGCAAGAAAGAAACTTTCGGGTTGCAGGCCTTTTCAAGCTGGCGACCGCTACTCTGTCACGCCGGGGGTGGCGGGTTCGAGTCCCGTCGCTCCCGTTCGCAGGGCACGGCAGTACGCCGCAGATGCAGGACCTTCGCGACGTTCCGGTCCCTAGCGATCCGCAGGGTTCAGCAGCGATTCCCAGGGGCTCGCGCGAAAAGGCGAAGCGAAGTGAGGGCGCCGTCCCTCGTATTGCGGCCGTCCAGCTCGGCGGCTTGGATCTGGAACGCGTAGATCCCGAGCTCGTTGGCGGCCTCGTGCGTCATCGAGATCAGGATCAGGCGGTGCAAGCGTTCCATTGCGGCGGCCTCCAGGTTCACGGGGTGCGCTGGAGCATCAGGGCGGAAGGGCGAGGTCGTCAGTAATGACCTACTGATCTTTCGCCGCGGGCACGTATCTCGGGAGCGCCCTCAGTGAGATCAGAAAGTCCCGCTGACCGTCGCCGTGAGGTCGAGCTTGTTGACGAACGGCGCGTACTTGCTCGCGCTGCGCTCGTGCTGGAGCACCCAGAACGGGATCAGACCCGGGGCGTAGAGGTCGTGCTCGTCGACGCCGAAGTCGTCGAAGATCATGAAGTTCAGCTCCATCGAGTACGTGCGCAGCGCCACGTTGCCCGTGAACGAGTTGATCCAGAGCATGCGGCCCTGGGTGCCGCCGATGACGGCCTGCAGCGCCACGGGGTCGGAGCCTCCGAGCGAGAAGTGGGTGGCGGGCGGGTTGAAGTGGATCGCGCACGCGTTCAGCACGCCGCCGGCGGCCTGCGTCGCGAGCCGGCTCTCGATCGCGGCCTTCGCGATCGCCAGCGTCGACAGGAACGACGGCGAGGTGAGCGCCAGCGCCCCGAGCGTCGACGTGTTGCCGAGCACCTCGGTGCCGCCGGTCCCGGCCTCGAAGCGCGAGAACGCGGCATGACCCGCGCCACCGGCCGCAACGCGGAGCACTGCTCTCATCTCCAACTCGCACTCGGTGTCGGTGACCCACGAGCGTGAGACCGGCGAGCCGGGGTGCGCTAGCGCCCACGCGAACAGGACTCCCTCGGACCGCAACGAGATGCGCGGGAAGTCGAAGTGGGTGAAGTCGCTGCCCGACGCCCAGCTTCCAGCTCGGCCCACCATCGACGGCAGCGCAGGTCGGCGGCGCCGGCGGAGGCGGAGGAGGCGGCGGCACGGGGACGCTGATCGTCGCGACGCGGTTGTCGGGCAGCGCCGAGCCGAAGACGTCGGTCTCGCCGTTGGCGAGCACGTCGATGCTCGCCGCCGGTACCCCGGGAACATGCGTCGAGGGCGTCATCAGCTCGGCCGCGACGGCCCTCGCGCGCCGGCAGGAGAGCGACCAGTTGTAGCTGCAGGCGCCCTCGGCGCTCGCGAAGCCGTCGACACGCACGACCGGCGAGCCCGAGGCGGTGTGCCAGGCCGCGGCGGTGGCGTCGATCATCGCCCGCTGCGACGCGTCCAGCGTGGCCGAATCCTGCGGGAACACGACCGTCGCGGTGCGCGTGCCCACAGAGGAGTTGGCGGCGGTGCAGGCCGGCTCCGGCGGCGGAGGGCAGGCCTCCGGCCGCGGCCGGGCCGCCCGGGCGCGCGCGGCGGGAACGGGCGCCGCCGGAACGTCCGCCGCGGTGGCCCGCTGCAGCGTGCCAGCGGTGCGCGCGGCGATCGCCGGCGCCGGGCGGCCCTGGTCGACGGCGGCGGCCACCGCATCGGCCTCGCGCTCGGCGGAGGCCGGCGTGTCGCCGAGCCAGCCGCCGCGCTGCTGCACCACGTGCGTCAGCTCGTGCGCCAGCAGCCGCCGCCCCGCCGGTGTCTCGGGGCGATAGCGGCCCGCGCCGAAGACGATGTCGCGCCCGCTGGTGAACGCGAGTGCGGCGGCCTCCCGCGCCGAGTCCGCCGCGGTGCCGTCCGCGTGTACGCGGACGTCGCCGAAGCGATGGCCGAGCCGCGGCTCGAGGTCGGTGCGCGCCGCCGCATCGAGCGGCCGCCCCTCCGCTCGCGCCGGCCACTGCATCGCGCGCGCGTCCGGCCCCCGCACTCCGGGCCGGACGGCGAGGGACACAGCACGCGCCACCCGCTCACCCCTCCTGCACGAGCCAGAACCAGAGCTCGAAGTCGCCGCCCGCAGCGTCGTCGCCGCTGGTCTCGTTGAAGTTGACCGACGACCTCGGCCCGAACGGCTCGCCGTCGAGGAAGTGGCGCTCCTTGCCTCGGATAAACGCGCCCTTGAGCGTGAGGTGCGCGAGCACGCGCCTCGCGCGCCCTTTGAGGTTGACCTGGAGCATCCGGGTCAGGAGCCACCTCCGCGTCGGCTCGCTCGGCGCCCACACGATCACGTTGCCCTCGACCCGCAACTCGGCGGCCAGGACGATCGTCTCGAACCCGATGAGCGGGGAGTCGACGCCCCAGAAGTCCACGTCCTGCGGCGACGCCGGCCACGGGAGCTCGACGCTCACGAAGCAGGCGGGGTGGGAGTTGGGACGATCGTCACCCGGGATCGTCGCCTTGCCGATTACGGTGTCCGCGTCGATGTCGTGGTCGAGCCTGATCACGATCCCCGGCGCGGTGTTCGCAGGGCCGCCCGGGAGCAGCTCCGCGAGCGCCACGTCGTCGTTGTTGACCAGGTCCTTGCCGTCGCCGCGCTGGACCTCGACGATGACGACCACCTCTTGCTGCGGCGGGCCTTGCCCGAGCTCGAGCTTGGCGCTGAACGCGACCGTCGAGGTGGCCGAGTGGATCGAGGCGTCCGCGCCGGCGTTGGGTCCCGCGGCGGTGAGCGCCGCGAGCGCGCCCTGATGCTCTTCGGCCGGGCCGAGATCCCAGTCGGCGCTCGCCAGGCCGCTCGCGTCGGTGACCGCGGTCGGCGTGATCGCCCCGCCGCCGGTCAGCACCTTGAACGCGACGGTGGCGCCCGCGATCGGCCCGCAGGCGCTCCACACGCGCACGCCCAACGGCTGCAGGCTTGTGCGCTCGGGCGGCCTGACCTCCTGCGCGTCGCCGCTGACGTAGGACAGGTGCACCAGCTCGCCGAGCCGGTCGATCGCCTTCTGGACGTCGTGCGCCGGCTGCAGCGTGGCGCAGCCGGCGGGCGGGAAGTAGCGGACCTCGTCGGCGCGGCTGCGCTGCGCGCTGAAGATGATCGGCAGGTGCGAGTCGGCGCCGTTGACGCGCAGCGTCGCGCGCACCTGCTGCTTGGCCTGGTTGCTCGCGATCGCCCACGTGCAGGTCGCGATCCCGTGCACGTCGGTGAGAACCTCGTCGAAGTCCGTCTTGCCGTTGACGGTCCCGGCCGGCGCAGGGTTGGCGACCTGGAACCGCACGACGGCGCCCTGCACCGGATGGGCGCCGTCGGCGACGCCGACCTGCAGCGGCTCGGGCAGCGCCACGGGGGTCGCCGACGTGGGCAGGGACGGGTCGGGCATGACCTCCTGGCCGTCGCCGCCGACGTAGAAGAAGCTGGTCAGCTCGGTCAGCGGCGGGAACTTACGCCGGCAGTCGGTGAGCAGCGAAAGCTTGCCCGCGTCGGCCTGGATGAAGCCGAGCCGGCAGTAGTGGTGGCGGATGCCCGCTGGCGGCTGGGGGATCGCCACGCCGGCGCCGTCGCGCGGCCACTCGATGTCGGCGCTCGCCGTGCGCGCCGGGATCAGCCAGTAGTCGCCGTCGTGGTAGGTACCGGCGGAGAACTCGACCGAGATCCCGTCCTCCAGCGGCTGCTCGGTGCCGGCGGCGATCGCGATCCCGTCGGTGGTCACCGCGACCGCGTTCGGCGGGCCGTGCGTGACCATGTCCCAACGCCGCAGGCGCGGATGGCGCGCGAGGTTCGTGCTCGCCGGAGCGTCGGCGAGCTTGATCGCCCGGCTCGCGGGCTCGACGTCGGCGATCCGCGTCAGCTGCCCGCGCACGGTGCCGTCGGCATTGAGCTCGCCGACGTCGTCGACCAGCTCGACCCACTGGTCCTTCGCGAACCCGAGCTCGGCGTCGCGGCCCATGCTCCCGACCGTGATCCAGTTGCCGGTCGCGAAGCTGCGGACGTCGGTGAGGATCGAGCCGTTCTCGCGCGACCACGTGAACGTGGGGTTCGCGCCGCCGCGGTGGATCTCGACCCGGTAGAGCTGGTTCTCCAGCCGCGTGAAGCCGGCGCTCGGCGGCGGCTCGCACGGGTTGGGCGCCGTCGCCGGCGGATGCGTGATCGCGGCGAGCGTCCCCGTCGAGGGCGCGGTGAGCGCCGTCCACGGCGCTAGGACGGCGTTGCAGGCGACGGGCGCGGCCACGCCCGGCAGGGGCAGCACGCGCACCTGCCACGCGGTGCGCGCGCGCATCGCGGTGTCGGCCTCGCCGAGCGCCTGCTCCTGGATCCGCGGGTCCTCGAGCGGGGTGACCTGCCGGTGCCAGACGTCGAGATAGACGAGCCCGAGCTCCTTCGCGCCGGGGAGCAGGCCGGGGATCGGCGGCGGCGCGGGGAACTCGTACGGCGGCAGATCCTGCTCGAGGTAGTCGGCCGTCTTCTCGTTCTCGGCCAGGATCCCGTCGACGTAGTAGCGGCCCGCGCCGATCGTGATCGAGGTCTGGCTCGTCGCGATCTGGATCTTGAACCCGGACGCGTCGGCGTACGCGGGCGGATCCAGCGGCGTCCCGCAGCCGCCGATCACGTCGACGGCCTCGGTCTCCGTGCGGTGGCGGACGATCGCCTGCTGCTCGTTGAGGTCCGCGTCGACGGAGACGCGGCCTTGCTGGACCAGCACGCCGGCGTAGTGCTTCGCTCGTGTGAAGGTCTGCCGGCTGAAGTCACCTCTCATGGCTTGCTCCCTCGCGCTCAGCTCGCATGGAAGATCCCGGCCTCGAGGCCGAGTCGCAGGTACTCGTCGAGCCGCTGGCGCAGGTTGGCCTCGCGCTGTGGCTGGAACAGCAGGTGGAACGCGCCCATCTCCGCGCCGTCGTCGGCACCCTCGCGCAGCTCGACCGGGCAGCGGTCGTCGAGCTGCAGGTACGCCGCGTCGCCGAGGCGGCGCGACGTGAACGCCGGGCGCGTCGCCGGGTCGTCCCCGGCCGCCGGGCGGCAGCGGAAGCGGCGCGGCACCGAGGCGGCCGGCGGCACGAAGGAGAAGCGCACGCAGCCCTCCTGCCGGCGGTCCACGCGCACCGGCGCCGTCCACTCGCCCGCCGCGGCCGCGTCGGCGAGCAGGATCGCGTTTGTGGCCAGCGGCATCGCGTGCGCGTGGATGCGGCCGATGACCGTGCAGCTCTCGAGCGTCAGCGCGCCGGCGGCGGCGTCGCCGGTGGCCGCGTAGGCGACGCGCTCGGGGCCGTTGGCGTCGACGACGCTGTCGACGACCTCGACGCTGGCCTCCAGCGGCGCGCGGATCGCGCCGACGATCGAGCGCTCGATCCGCACGCGCACGGTCGGCGCCTCGATCTTCAGGCTCGGCTCGTCCGGCGACAGCGGGCCCGCGTCGAGCCCGGGGACGAGCGTGCAGTGGCGGATCGTCAGCTGGCTCAGGTCGCCGCGCACGACGATCGCGGCACCGGCGATCAGCAGCCCGTCGAGCGTCAGCTCGGCGCCGGTGTCGCCCACGACGACCAGCTCGCCCGAGAGCCGCAGCAGCGGGCGGCGCTGGTTGGCCGCGCGCAGCTCGACGCGGCCGGCGGCGGCGACGTGAATCGAGTCCGGCGTGCGCGCGACGAGCGTGCGCTCGGCGTTGTCGACGAGCTCGACCGCGCCGGCGCCGCCGAGGTCGTCGAGCGCGGTCTGCAGATCGGCCTGCACGGTCGGGACGCGCGTCAGCGGGCGCAGCTCGTCGTCGAGCGTGCCCGCGCGGTCGTACTCGCCGCCGCCGAGGTCGGCCGAGAAGCCGTAGTTGAAGCTCACCCGCACGTCCGGCGCGGGCGTGTCCGGGACCGAGTCCGGCAGCGCCAGCCGCCCGAGCACGGGGTCGACCGCGTACGTCGAGCGCGGGGTGTGCGCCCAGCCGCCGGCGAAGTCGGACAGGTTGCAGACGGCGACGTCGCCGGCCTCGACGTCGACGTCGTTGACGCGCAGCGAGAGGCTGTGGCCGTAGTAGAGATCCTTGTGGACGGCCAGCGTCCGGCGGCTGATCGGCATCGGCACGTTGACGCGCTCGGCGAGGTGCTCGATCGCGGTCTCGGGCACCGGCTGGCTGTAGAGCGGGAAGCTGCGGCCCAGCGGGTCGAACGTGTAGCGGCGCGCGTCCACCTCGAAGGGCGTCGCCTCCGTGCTCGTGTAGGCGCCGATCCGCCACAGGAACAGGCCCACGTTGGGGATCGCGTACTTGCCGCGCCGGCTCGCGATCCGTCGCACCTCGAGCGTGTGGTCGAGCGTGTCGAACGGCGTCGGGAGCAGCTCGAGCGGCTCCCACCGGCGCAGGTCGGGCGTGGCGAGGTTCCCGAGCCGGATGTGGTTCATGTACTGCGTGGTGATCAGCCGCTGGAAGAACTCGACTGCGTGCGCGTTCCAGCCCGTGACATCGCGCGCGAGCTGCTCGAGCACCGCCGCGGTGCCCTTGCGCCGACGGTAGCCGAGCGTGTTCGCGACCTGGACGCGCTCGCTGAAGCCCGAGCCGGCGGGCGCATGCAGGCCGCGCGCGCCGACGAGGTCGCCGATGTAGGGCACGACCCACTCGGCGCAGGTCTCGACGAACTGGTCGTCGTAGAGCTGGGCCATGCTCTCCTCGAGCACCATCGCCTGCTCGGCCAGCGCCGAGATCAGCGCGCGCAGCGGCTCGCCGCGCTCGGCGTCGCGGACGCGGTGGATCGCCGGCAGCAGCGCGTACAGGTGATCGAGGTCGTAGTTCACGTCAGCACCGTCAGCTCGGTGTGGCGGACGTCGAGCGTCAGCAGCTCGGCGCCCAGCAGCGGGTCGTCGCCGCTCTGCGGCACCGCCGCCCAGAGCCGCGTCGAGAGGTCGCGATCGGACGCCGCGCGGTCGAGCCGGGCGAGCGTGTTGAGGTCGACGCCGACGACGCCGTCGACGCCCTGCAGCACTTCCAGCACCTCGCTCTGGGCGACCGGCTGGCCGAACGCGCGGCGCTCGAAGGAGAACGCGGCCGCGAGCGCGTCGAGCGCCGCCGGGCGCACGCGCTCGGGCAGGTGGTCGGGATCGAGCGCGAGCTCCGCCGCGAGCTCGAACAGCGCCGGGCGGAACGCGCGCAGCTCGAAGCGCGCGCCCACATCGCCCTGCGCGACGATCGCGAGCTGGAGGTTCGTGCCGGTGACGCTCGCCGGGTCGACGACCGCGCCTCCCGGCCCGGCGATCGTCAGCAGCACGTACTCGCCGCTCGCGCCGCGGATCGAGGTCGCCAACGCCTTCGCGAGGCCGGCGAACGCGCTCGCGAAGTCCTCGTAGTCCTGCAGCGAGACGACGCGGTCGAGCGTCAGCACGCGCAGCGGCGCGTTGCGGCGCGCCTCGTCCTCGTGCTCGGGGTCGGCCGCCCCGCCGGCGGGCAGAGGGTTGGAGACCGCCTTCACGCCGAGCGGGCGGTGGAGCAGCAGGCTGAGCTTGCCGGCGCCGACCTGGCCCGCGAGGCCGATGCCCTTGCGGTAGCGCGCGAGGATGTTCTCGGCGCCGGTCGGCAGCCGCGCGCCGGTCCGGCCGTCGCCGAACTCGACCGTCGTCGCGCCCCGGTCGTCGAGCCGCGTGATGAAGACGCGGTGGGCCGGGCCCTGCCCGTAGAGCTCCGGCACCTCGTGCCAGGCGACGCCGTCGACGTAGAGCTTCAGCGTCGACTCGGCGCCGCTCGCCGTCGGCGCGCTCACGTAGGTCAGCGGCGGCTGGCGCAGCGGGAAGCGCTGATAAGGCGCGCCGGCGTCGCCGCCGCCGAGCACCTCCTGCTTGGACTCGCCCATCGTCGCCTCGGCGACGTTCGCGTTGACGACGACGCTCGCGCGCACGTACTTGAGCGCTAGCGCGCGCGTGAGCTCGAGCACCGTGTAGCCGCCCTCGACAGTGACCCGCTCGAGTGCGATCGCCTCGCGCACGCGTACGCCCGGGAGGTCGGTCGCCTCACCTTCGAGGATCGCCTGCCGGCCCGGCGCGAGCCCGAGGTGGAAGCCGTCCAGCCGGATCCTGGCGCCCGCGACGGGATCGGCGATCGCGACGTCGGCGAGCGCGAGCCGGCGGCTCTCGCCGCGCACCGACGTCGTGCGCAGCTTGTAGAGCTCGAAGCCGTTGCGCCGGTCGAGCGTCAGGCGCGAGACCTTCGCGTTGATCGTGAAGTCGCTGCGCGAGAGCTCGACGCTGCCCAGCAGGCGGTAGCTCGCGCGCTTGGGCGGGCTCAACAGCGCGACCCAGCCGTTGGCCACGACCTTCGGGTACGCCGCGTCGAGATACACCGCCGGCGAGGCGCCGGCGTCGTCGGACACCGTGCGGTCCTCCCAGTCGGTGGGGTAGGCGGCGTCGACGTCCACGTCAGCCCCGCCGGGGCCGGCGATCCGCTCGCCGAAGCGCAGGTTGCCGGGAAGCGAGGACCACGCGGGCGCGTTGTGGCCGAAGACCGCTGCGCGCGTGCCGAACGCGTACACGCCGGCCGCGCCCGCCGCCGGCTGCTCGGCCAGAAGCCGGTTGACGGTCTCCGACAGCTCGCCGAGCGGCCAGCCCTGCGTCTCGGCGAGCGTCAGCAGGTCGGCCGCGTCCCAGGTGTGCGCGAGCACGAGCGAGCGGACGGCGTCGTCGGTCAGCGCGACGTCGCCGGCCGGCGCGACGCCGGGCGGGAAGTGCGGGAAGCGGTAGCGGCGCGGCTGCGCGAGCGTCGCGTCGAAGTCGACACGGGTCGTGGCGGAGCTGGCGTCCTCGGTCACCGCGAGCGCCGTGCGCAGGCGGCGATGCGCGCCGCTCGCGTCGACCACGACGAGCAGCTCGTCGCCGGGCTTGACGGTCAGGCCGAGGCCGGCGAGAAGCACGCTCTTCATCCCCCTGGCGAGCCCCTGGGGCCGGAGCCGGCGCGGCCGCAGCGCGTTCAGCTCGGGCCGCGCGACCAGCGCGGCGCTCGTCTCGAACGTCTGCGGCAGCTCGTCCGGGCCGGGCACGCTCAGCACCGCCGTGCCGGCCGGGATCGTCGCCTCCTCCGGCGCGCCTTCGGCGGTCTCGAGCTCGAACGCCAACGGCGCGCTCGCCGCCACCCCGGGGCGCAGCTCGTAACCGATCAGGCGCGCGAGCTGGAGCAGCGACAGCCGCTCGCTGGCGGTGCGCAGGTAGGCCTCGTTGGCCGCGCGCTCGCCGTAGAACGTGAGCACGTCGCCGACGGCCGCCCACGCGTCGAGCAGGGCGATCGTGAAGTCGTCGTCCTCGCGCGTGGCCAGGTCGCCGAGCGCCGGCCGCGAGGTCGACGACAGCGCCGCCCGCAGCAACGCGCGGAACTCGGCGAACGTGCCGGCGCGGTACGCGATCGCCGACAGCCCCGGGCGGTTCTCAAGCGTGACCGGCGTGGCCGGCGCGATGCCCTCGCAGCAGCCGCACTCGCTCACTTGCCGCCTCCGAGCGTAAGCGTCAGCTTGCCGTGCGTCGGGTAGTCCGGGTCCTGGTCCAGCCGCGCGATCTCCAGCCGCGACAGCGGCAGCACGCCGCTGTCGCGCGCGTCGGAGTTGTCGTCCCCCTGGCGTTGGAAGCGCGTGACGTCGACCGCGTCCACGCCCGGCACGCCCTGCACCGCGGCGACGATCGGGCTCAGCCAGACCGGCTGGCCGAAGCTGAAGTTGTCCGGGTGGAAGAGTCCGTGCGCGCCGTCGGGCAGCGCACGCGCCGAGAGCACCTCGGCCAGCCGCTGCGCGACGTGCTCGCGGAAGTAGTCGCGTCGCACGCAGACAAACAGCGCGAGGTCGAGTGAGACGAAGCGCGGCCCGTCGACCTCGACGTCCTGGCCGGCCATCCGGTAGCCGTCGAGGTAGCGCGCGACCGCGTCCCGCAACGGCCCGTCGACGGGCTGCCCGGCGAGCCGGTCGATGGTGACGAACACCGTCCGCCAGCTCCCAGTCCAGCGCAGCGAGGCGGCCGCGCGCTGCACGCTCGGCAGGCGCTGGCTGATCTCGCCGTAGTCCGCCAGCGTGACGGCGCGGCGCTGCGTGCGGAACGCGCTCGGCGCGCTCTGGCGCGCGTGCTCGAGCGACTCGGGCTCGACCCCGCCGGCCGCCGGGATCGGGTTCACGACGCCGGTCACCTCGGGCATGCCCTCGAGCACGATGTGCGCGATCGCCCGCGCGCCGACGTTGCCGGCCGCGCCGTTGCCGACCCGGTAGACCGCGTCGAACGCCGTGCCCGACGCGGGGCGCAGGCCGAACATGTCGTCGCCGAAGCGCACCGACGCGGCCAGGTCGGACTCGACCTCGACGACGAACGCGCGCGTCGCCGGCCCGCCCTCGAGCAGGTCGAGCGCCGGGTCCCAGCGCTGCGGCTCCAGCGCGCCGAGCGCCGTGCCGAGCAGGTGGATCGCCGGCATCGCGGACGCCGGGTCCCAGGTCATCGCCGCCGCCGCCGATTCCGGCGGGTGGTCCGGGTCGTACGGCGCCGCCTGCGTCACCGGCGACTCGGCGAGCGTCGGCCGGTAGCGCGGCGGCAGCGGCGTGCGCACGCGATCGTCGCAGCGGTCGCCGGCGGCGGGGCGGAAGAGCACGGGCTCCGGCACGGCGCCGAGCCGTTCGACGCGAGCGCCGGGGTCCAGCGCCTCGGCGTTGACCGTGCGGCCGTGATCGGCGAGCACGATGTTGCCGAGCGCGGCGGCGACGTCGTCGTGATAGCCGTCGTCGGTGTCGGCGGAGACGCAGAGCGGGAAGCGCAGCGCGTCGTCGGCGTGCCACTCGATCTCGGTCACGTCGACGGCGGAGGCGGTCGGCGGCTCGCCGAAGCGGCCGCCGAGCGGGTCCGAGGACGCGCCGACGGAGGTCAGCCGCACGGCCTGGCGGTGCGCCGGATCGGCATCGCCCGCCACGCCGGTCTCCGGCCCCAGCCGCTCGAGCAGCACGAGCACGTCGCCGGCCTGCAGCTGCGGCCGGCCGCGCAGCGTCGCCCGCGTCGCCCGGGCAGGCAGGCAGCACGAGCGCCCGCCCCAAGCGTAGAACGCGAGCTCCTGGTGCGCCCGGAAGGCGCGCAGGTCGTGCAGCGTCTCGAACACTTCGGGCGAGGAGCCCAGCGCGCGCCGGTAATCGCTCTCGTCCAGCACCGGCGCGAAGCCGGCGAGCGAGGTCAGCAGGCGGCGGCCGCGCTCGATCACGAGCCCGGCGTCCGGGGCGCCGAGGTTGTCCTGTGCCAGCTGCACCTGCACCCACGCGCGCGCGTTGCAGCCGTCGTGCACGCGATAGTCGACGAGCCGCGCGTGGCGGCGCACGGACACGCGCCGGCGCGCGGTGCCGAGGTAGGCCTCGGTCGCGACCGCGTCCTGGTAGTAGCTGAGCTGGTCGCCGACGTAGGCGAGCAGCTCCACCAGCGCGACGCCCACGTCGGCCGCCTCGTCAGAGCCCCAGCCCGGGATCAGGACGCTCAGCCGGTCGAGCATCATCCGCCGGAAGCTCGCGTAGTCCTTGGCCAGATAGTCGATCTGCGGCAGCTCGAGCGCCTCCGGCGGGCAGGCGTCCTCGGTCCGGCAGTCGAACGGGCTCGGGCAGTTGACCTTGAACGAGAACGTGACCGCCGCGAGCAGCGCGTCGATGCCGTCCGGCGGGTCGTCGTCGAGCGCGCCGCCGACGAGCCGCAGCGTGTACGGCGTGAAGTCGCCCGGCGCGGTCACCGTGACCGCGAGCGCGTCGGCGCTGGGGACCGCGGACTCGACGGCGGGGTCGATCACGGTCTCCCCGCCCTGGATCCGCACGTTGTCGGGCCCGAGCGCGATCGAGAGCGGCTTGAGGAAATGCACGACGAGGTGGCGCTGCGTGCCGTCGTCGAGCACCTCGAGGTAGTCGACCCCGTTGAGCGCCACCGCGGGGTCGCGAAGCGCGTCGCGGCGGGCGCCGTCCTCGCAGCAGGCGTACACGCTCATGACGCCGTCCTCGTGAACGTCGCCGTGCGCGGCGACCCCGTCGCGCGGATCCGGTAGGCGACGGTGACGCTCAGCTCGCCGTCGCGCACCGCGACGTCGACGTCCTCGACCTGGATCAGCTCGCCGACCCACTGCTGCAGCGCGCCCTGGACGAGGAACTGCGTCACCGTCGTCAGCTCGTCGCTGGCCGGCGCGAACACGAGCTGCACCAGGCCGGAGCCGAACGTCGGCCGGTTCACGCGCTCGCCGGGGCTCGTGAACAGGACCTGCTCGACGAGGTCGCGGATGTGGTCGTCGTCGCTCGTCGTCGCCGTGCGGCCGCGCGCGTTGAAGTGGTACGGGTGATCGAGGCGCACCGTCACGTCCCGCTCGCACGCACCTGGGTGGTGGTGATCGTCGGCGGCCCCGCCGGGATCTGGTCCGCGCTCTGGCACAGGCCGGTGCTCGACATCAGGATCGCCGGCGACCCGCCGATCGTCACGCGCAGGGCCGGCTGCAGCCACTGCACCTTCATGCAAGGCTGCGGCTTGCTCGGGGGCACGGTGAACGCGCAGCCGGCGATTATGAACTGGTCGGCGAGCACCGCGACCGGCTGCCCGCCCACGGTGACCCGCGCGTTCGTCGACACCACGCTCACCTGGCCGCCGTGCGGGCAGATCGCCTGGGCGCCGACGTGGAAGAAGAACGCGCCCATCAGATCACCTCGAGCGCGCCGTCGTTGACCGAGACGCTGGCGGGCGTGAGCTTCACGCTCGCGCTGCCGTTGGAGAGCGCGATCCCGCTCGAGTCGAAGACGAGCTTCAGCGGCGTCGACACCACCGGCGGCTTGACCTCGATCGTCAGCCCGCCGGCGCCGGGGAGGTCGCTGAAGGTCATCGTGATGCCGTCGGTCTTGAGCACCTTCATCTGCGCGACCGCCGGGCTCGCCGGGACCTCGCCCACTCCCCAGAAGCCGCCCGCGAGGATCGGGTAGTCGGTGTCGCCGCCTTCGAACTCGACCCACACGTTGGCGCCGGTCGGCGGGACGGTGAACAGGCCGACGCCGTTGCCCGCGAACGGCGAGCACGGCATCGCCCACGCGAGCGTCGTGTCCCCCAGCACTGCGGGCACGCTGACCTGCACGCGACCCTGCTGCATCGGGTCGAGGTTGTTCTCGACCTTGCCGCGGTACTTGCCGTAGAAGCGGTTCACGGCAGCACCGCCGGCGTCAGCGAGATCACGCCGTCGCGCGTGATCGTGAAGCGCTGCTTGTAGTTGCCCTTGGTGATCGAGTGCGAGACGCTCTTGACGTAGTAGTTGCCGTCGTAGGAGAACCCCGCGCCGCGCAGCCCGACGAGCCCGCGCGGCTTGAGCATCCCGCCGTAGCGCAGCCCGTCGAGCGTCCCGCTCGCGGAGACGACGTTGTCCGTCGACGCGTCGGTCAGCGCCTGCGCGCGCGTGATCGTCTGCATGATGTTCAGGCCGGTCGGGTTCTCGACGATTCCCATGTCGACGCTGCGCACGTTCGGCTGGTTGGTGGGCAGCGCCGGCAGCGCCGAAAGCGGCAGCCGCGTCGAGGCGAACGTCTCGAACCCGAACTGGCTCTCGGTGTCGCGATCCTGGATCTTGAACGCGACCGTGTTCGGCTCGAGCGCGTTGTACGAGAAGCCGATCGAGTCGACGTTCGTGCGGTTGCCGAGGTTGACCGAGAGCGCGCTCTGCGGGATGCCGACCCGCTTCGGCGGGCCCCAGTAGGCCGTGTTGAGCATCGGCGCCGGCCCCGGCTCGACGTAGAATACGTAGGCGAACCGCCCCGCCATCTCCTGCAGGTAGGCGAGGTCGGTGCCGACCTGGACCGGCGTGCGCTGGATCGGCAGCGGGACGTCGGTCGAGGTCGCCGGGATGATCTCCGGAAGCATCCCGAGCTGCGCGTAGCTTCCGACGATCGCCAGCGCGATCGCCATCTCCGGCACCGCCGGCCACGGCTGGCGCTTCTGCTTGAGGTCCATCAGCACGCTGAGGTCCTCGCCGGTGACCGTGATCGTGCTCGCGCCCGGGTCGCTCGAAGGCGTGTGCTGTTGGTGCGTGATCACGCCGTCCATCAGCACCTCCGGGACGCCGGTCAGCGTCAGCACGAGCACCACGCGGTTCCACGGCCGCAGCAGCGGGCCGAGCAGCAGCGGGTAGTCGACGATGTCCGCCGGCCCGGCGCGGCCGGCCTCGAAGGTGAGCTGGAACCCGGAGCGCCCCTGGTCCTGATGCGTCACCTCGATGCTCTTGAGCGCCTCGGTCAGCGTGACCGGCGCCGGGAGCGGCAGCGTCGGGCCGATCAGGAGCGTGAGCTGTGAGCCGAGCAGCGGCATCGCGGGTCAGGGCTGCGGGACGCGCAGCCGGCGTCCCGGGTCGATCAGGTCGGAGGGATCGAGCGCGTCGGCGGCGTCGCAGATCTGCCAGAACCGCGTCGGCTCGCCGAGCGTGCGCGCGGTCAGGTTGTCCAGCCGGTCGCCCTGGGCGACGGTCACCTCGGTGAGCACGGCGAGCGACGCGCCCGGCGGCACGATGCGGCGCCGCTTGCAGGTCACGGTGCGGCCGTCCGGCAGCGTGGCCTGGACGGTCTCAAGCGCGAAGTAGCGGCTGTCGGGCGTGAACATCAGGCCACCGAGAAGCTCGCGCTGACGGAACCGGTCACGTTGCCGACGCTGCCGATCACGGCCATCGCCTCCTTGACCACCTGGTGGGCGAGGAACAGCGCGTAGCCTGGGTCGGTGAGCGGGAGGTCGTTGTAGGACAGCACGCGCAGCCCGAGCGAGACCTTCGCGCGGACCGGGTTCAGCTGCGCGTCGTAGGACTCCTCGACGATGCTGAACTCCGTCAGCCGCACCGGGAGGATCCGCTTCGGGCCCCAGATGAACAGCGTCAGCGGCGCCGAGGCCGGGATCACCTCCATCGTCCCGGCCGCGAGCAGGATGGTGTTCGCGATCACCAGCGCCGACTTGGGGTAGATCAGCATCTCCAGCGCCGACAGCTGCGGGTAGATGCCGAGCACCTCGGTCAGCGGGTCGTTGCGCTCGAGCTGGTCGGTCGCGTCGATCTCGACGTCGAGCTTGAGCGTCTCGATCGGCGCGCCGTTGAGCCGCAGCGCCTCGCTGCGCCCGCTGCCGCCCTGCCCGCCGGCCGCCTGCGCCTGCAGCGTGCGCGTGAGCGTGTCGGGGTTGTACTGGAACACCACGATGCTCGCGAGCGGGTTGAGCGGATCGAGCCCGACGATCGCGCCCTTCATCACCTGCGGTGTCCGCTCGGAGAAGCTCATGACTCGATCACCAGCTCGACCCGGCCCACGATCGGCACCTCCCGCTCAGGGGCGGGCAGGTCGAGCGCGAGCTCGAGCTCGTAGACGCCCGGCGCGGAGACCTCGATCCACTCGTGCAGTGGGTACGTCTTCTCCTCGCATTCGCCCGGGGCCAGGCGGCGCCGCCCCACCAGCCCCGCCTCCGGCTCGCGCTCGAGCGAGGCCGGCCGCAGCCCGTCGCCGCGCAGCACGCGGACTCGCACGCCGTCGGCGCGGCCATGGGGGATGTAGACGTACGCCTCCTGCTCGTCCGGGTTGCAGACGCGCAGGATCAGCAGGATCGGGTCTCCGAGCCGGAAGGCCGGACGCTCGAGGCGGAAGCTCCCGGTCACGGTCATGGTGCCTCGTAGGGTCCGATGACGGCCGCGGCGCCGTGCTCGCGCTCGGGCAGGTGTCGGCGTTGGCCGCCGCGGCGTTGCGCGTATCCGCGCACGCGATAGAGCTCGAGCGCCTCCGTCCAGGTGCAGACCTCGCCGTCCGAGGTGACGCTGAGGCTGGTCGGCCGGCGCATGCGGAAGCCCTCGAGCGGTTCCGGGTCGGCGTCCTGCGCGCCGAAGGAGACCGCCCGCCCGCCGGCGATCGCGTACCAGCGCCCGATCCGCGCCGCGGCTGCCGGGCAGCAGCCCGCCGGGCCTTCGCGCTCAGCGCCGGTCGCGATGTCGAGCAGCAGCAGGCGCCGCTCGCTCGTCTCGTAGACGATCCGCGAGTCGCCGACCCACGCCACGCCGCTGGAGATGTCGGGTCGCGTGCGGACGGCGATGCGCTCCCAACTGCGGCCGTCCCACATCTGCAGCCGCGGCTCGTCGCCGCCGTGCTCGACCACGACCGCGCGCATGCCGTCGGGCGAGCAGGCGATCGCGCCGATCCGCTCACCGTCCCACGGGATCCGCTCGGCGGACACGAGGTCCGGCAACGTGAGCCGGTAGATCGCCTCCTGCGTCGACAGCCACAGCACTGGCTCCACCGCGGCGCAGAGGTCGTGCACCTGTGGCACCGAGTCGACGGAGGCGATGACCGGCCCGCGCTCGGCCTCGTGCAGGCGCCAGCTGCCGCCCACGCTCGCGAACACGAGATAGCGCGTCAACACGTCGGCCCCGGCGGGCAAGGGGTGGCGCCCGTGCGTGACGGGGCTGGGGGATCGTCCCAGCCGGGGCAGTTGCCCAGCACGGACGGCTTCGGGACCATCCCGGCGCAGCAGCGGCGCGCGAGCGTGCCCGCGAACGTGTTGCTGTTCGGGCCGGCAGCCTTGTAGAGGCTCGGGTGGCTGTAAGCCAGGAATGCATTGCGGAAGCACGAGGCGAGGTCGGTCACGTCCGGCGCGGGAACGCAGTCGACGCAGCGCGGTGCCTTGCCGCACGGATCAGGCGAGTTGTCCCACTTCTGCCCCACCGTCCCCGTGACCGGGTTCTCCCACCAGTTGGCCGGACACAGCGGGCTGATGATCGCGTAGCGGTTGGGCGGCGCCTCGATGTACGCATGGTTGGCGAACAGCCCGAGCCTGCCCTGGAGGTCGCGCGCGCAGACCTGGAACGTCGGGCCGGCGGCCGTGGTGCCAGAGGTGCCCGGTCCGGTGGCCGCGCCGGCATCGGCGGGACCGCCGCCCCCGCCGGTCGGCGGAGCGGGCGGCGCGACGGGCCCGGGCGCCGGACCCGGCGGGGCCGGGGCGGGAGGCGTCGCCGGCTCCGGGATCTCGACCTCGCGCGAGTAGATGAACAGCGGCCCGCCCGCCTTCGTGATCCGGTAGCGCAACGGGTTCAACCGCACGAACTGCGGATACACCTCGCGGGTGATCGTGTACGTCTCACCCGGGAAGTCGGTCCAGGTCCCGCTGCAGCCCGGTCCGGTGCATTGGTACTGGTACACCTGGTGGGCGACCGCCTTGCCGCTGACTCGCGGGTTCGAGATGCCGTTCTGGAGGCCGGGCGAGTAGCCGTGCGTGTCCTGGGCGGCGCCGTCGACTCCGGGCACGGTGAGGACGGTGGGATTGGGCGGGTTCCAGATGAACGGCGGGTTCGGGATCGGGTCGTATGTGACGACCTCGCGCACGGTGCAGTTGCCGAGGTCGGCGAGGCTGCCGGTGCTGCTCTGCCACGAGATCCGGATCCGGATCGACGACTCCCCCACGTCGACGGCGCCGGGGCCGTGCCTCCAGTTGATCGGGTGCGCGCACGCCACGGGAGGCGGCGGCGAAGGGGGCGTGACGCCGGGCGCGGGTGCGGGTGAAGACGCCGGCGGACCCGCGTCGATCTCCTCGCTCAGCGACTCGCTCGCGCGCGAGGTCGCCGCGAGCCGCTTGGCCTTGCATGCGGCGCATTCGCCGTCCGGGCTCGGGGTGCCGCCACACGCGCAGCGGCGCCGGAGCAGCTGCGGCGCTGGGGCCGGCGTGGGCGCCGGTGCGGATCGCTGCGGCTTCACGTCGTGCATCGCGTCACCTCCGTGTGGATGGCCCGGGCGATCTGCGAGGCGGGGCCGTCGCCGGCTGGCGGTCCTCCCTCGCGCCCCATCAGGTCCGCGAGCGCGCGTTCGAGCTCGGGGCCGAGCCGGTCGCCGGCGGCCGGTGCGAACCCGTCGAGCACGACCGCGTCGATCCTGACCTCGATCACGACCAGCCTCCGGTCTCGGCGCCGGTCAGCGGCTTCTCGAGCTTGGCGTACTCGCTGCGCGCCGCTCGCAGGACGTGCGACATGCCGACACGCTCGCGCGCCTCGGCGGCGAGGAAGGCCGCGTTCAGCGCGATGTTGCGGACGGTTCCGCCGGCCACGTTGAGCTGGGCGAGCCGCTCGGGGTCGAGCGCGCCGACCGGCGTCCGGGCAGGGAACACCCTGCGCCAGATCTCCTGCCGCTGGGCGGCGCCCGGGAACGGGAACTCGACGACGAAACGCAGCCGCCGCAGGAACGCCTGGTCGAGCGCGTTGCGGAGGTTCGTGGTCAGGATCGCCAGCCCGCGGTAGGCCTCCATGCGCTGGAGCAGATAGCTGACCTCGATGTTCGCGTAGCGGTCGTGGCTGTCGCGGATCTCCGTGCGCTTGCCGAACAGCGCATCGGCCTCGTCGAACAGCAGGATCGTCGCGCTCTCCTCGGCGGCGGCGAACACGCGCCGGAGGTTCTTCTCGGTCTCGCCGATGTACTTGCTCACGACCTGGCTCAGGTCGATCCGGTACAGGTCGAGCCGCAGATCACGCGCGAGCACCTCGGCCGCCATCGTCTTTCCGGTGCCGCTCACGCCGGCGAACAGCGCGCTGATGCCGAGCCCACGTCCGCCGGTATCGCGGAAGCCCCACGCGTCGTAGACCTCCCCGCGATGGCGGACGTGCGCGACGATCGTATGCAGGAGCTCGGACTGCGCGTCCGGCAGCACCAGATCGTCCCAGCCGGCGACCGGTTCGATCCGCTCGGCGAGGTCGTCGAGTGCCGGCCGCGCCTGCACGCGGCAAGCTTCCCACAGGCGGACGCCCGCGTTGCCCTCGCCGGCGGCGGCCTGGATCTGCGCCGCCAGGATCGCGCGCGTGCCGAGGTCGAACTGCGCGATGAGCCCGTCGAGCGTCCCGTTGAGCTCCGGGCCGGCGACGCGCTCCCACAGCGCGCGCTGCTCGGACGGCGTCGGCTTCGCCAGCGTCAGGCGGACGACCGGCCGACGCAACCCGCGCAGCGGCGTGGCGCCGGCGGTGATCACGGGGACGCGGAGGTCCTCGACGAAGCGCGCGGCCGCCTGCTCGCGCTCGCTGTCCGCGGCCTCGCAGTCGACGAACAGTGCGGCGCCTTCGAGCATCGCCTCGCGCGACCACAGCCGCCGCAGCCCTTCCTGCTCGGCGGGCGCCGCGGGGATCGCGGCGGCCTCCACCACGCGCAGGACGATTCCGAACCTGTGGCAGGCCGCCGCCGCGACCGCGAGCTTGGCGGCGGGGTCGGAGCCCAGCAGCGCGATCGCCGCCGAGCCCATGTCGTCGCGGCTCCAGGCCTCGACGACCGCCGCCGCGACGAGCTCATGGGAGCCGGGCAGCTCGGCCGCCTCGACCGGCGCCCCGACGATCCCGTCGAGTCGCTCGTCCAGGTACTGCACGCCGGTCAGGTAGTGGAGGATCCGCTCGTCGAGCTTCAGCGATGCGGACGTCAGCGGCCCGCCGCCGAGCTCGAGCATGCGCCACCGGCGCAGCGGTGCCGCCGGCGCGAGCGCGCTCCAGTGCGGGTCGGGCAGGCTCGCCAGTGCGACGCCCAGCGTCGGCCGCCCCCACGCTTCCGCGAATCGGCCGTCGAGCTCGACGCCCGCACATAGGAGCACGAGCGCGCGCTCGAACGGCGAGAGCGCGAACGTCTCCGCGAGCGTCTCGAGCGCGGGCGGCTCGTCCATCTCGGCGCGGATCGCTTCGGGCGAGCAGTGGTCTGCGTCCGGATCGGGCACTCCGAGCGTCTGGCGCAGCTCGGCCAGCGCGCCCGTGAGGTACGCGTGGTTGGCGGCGCTCCAGGCCTGGGCGGCTATGGGATCGCCACCTTCGGCGTGTCGAAGCGGCCGGTCGCCGGGTCGATGGCGATCGGGCTCTCGACCCCGTCGACGCGCACGCGGACGAGGTAGGTCGCGTCGGGTAGGGCGGACACCGCGAACGAGAGGCTTGCCGTGCCCGCGGTGAGCGGGGCGGCGGGGAAGCTGAAGCCGCGCGCGACCTGCTCCGGCGGCGCCGCCGCAGGAAGCAACTCGTTGAGCAGCAGCACGGCGTGCTGGCCGGAGGCGGCGGGCGGCGTGACGTCGAAGAAGAGCGTGCCCTTGCGCAGGCCGGCGCCGTCGGGCGTGAGCGTCTTCGTGACCGCGGTCGCGAGCGCCGGCGCGAGCGGGAACGCGAACGGGTCCGACTCGGCGCCGCGGTGCGGCCGTGGGGGCGTGCCGATATCGAGCTCGTGCACGACGCGCAGCGGCTGGATGCCCGCGCGCAGCGGCGTGCCCGCGAGCGGGATCGCGAGCTCGGCGTCGGCGATCGCGCTCGGCGCGGGCGCGGCGTCGCCGAGCGTCACGTGCGTGATCTCGCCGGCCAGTCCGTGGCCGCGGACGAGGATCGTGTCGCTCGCCAGGATCGGCTCGGCGTCGCCGCGGCTGGACACGACGGCGTCCACGACAGGCCGCTGCAGCGGGCGCGCGTGGACGTTACGCTCGCGCACCGGCAGCGACGGCCGCGTCGGCGTCTTGCTCTCGAGCAGCACGACCGAGGCCTCGTACGCGGCCGTCGAGCGGTAGTGGCTCTGGAACGCGGTCCAGATCTTGGAGATCTCCTCGGTCGAGAGCGGCTCCGGCGTGATCTTGACCAGCTCCACCTGGTCGGCGAGCTCGGACGTCGAGAGGTCGCGCAGCGACTCCGGCAGCGAGCTTGGGACGGACGGGCTCGGCGGCGCCAGCGCCTTCGCGATGTCGGCGCGCGAGAGCACCGGGTGCTCGTGCATGAGCTGCATCGCGAAGCCGAGCAGGATCTCCGCGTAGAAGTCCTTCTCTCCGTAGGCGGAGAGCAGGTAGTGAAGGTTCAGCGCGAGCGGCGGGTTGGAGACGCGCTCGCCGCGGCCGTTGAGCGTCGGCTGGCCGGCGTTGCGCCAGCCGAGGTTGGGCGTGACGTGGTGGAGGAACAGGTTCAGCTGCGTCGCCTCGGTGCCGTTGACGGGCAGCACGCGGTCGGGCGGGAGCGCGCTGACGGCGACCCGGCCGCCGACCGTGGAGCCGATGTCGTGGTCGATCAGCCCGTTGTTGAGCAGGTCGACGAGCACGACCGAGACGGAGGCGATGCCGAGCGCGCTGGTCACCGGCCGACGCCTCCACGGGTGCGCAGGTACTCGTCGAGCGACAGTGTCGGGGCGGCGGGCGCCGGCGGCGGCGCGGCGATGGCGGCGGGCGCGGGCGCGCGCACCTCGATCCGGCCGATGGTGACGTGCACCGGTGCCGACGCCGGCTCGCGCGCGGGCGCCAGGACGGGACGGGACGTGCTCGCCGGCGGCGAGCGCGGATCGGGCGACGTGACGGCGACGGCGGTCTCGTCGACCTCGGCGGTGACGGGGCCGAGCGCCGCGCGGCGCCGCGCCGCCGCGCGTTGGAGGCCTGCGCGCGCCGCCGTCGCGGGGCGGAGCTCGACGGGCGCGCCGGGCTGCGGAACCGCGCCGGGCTGGGCGACCGCGCCGGGCTCGGGGACCGCGCCGGGCTCCGGGGCGGCGCCGGGCTCCGCGGCGGGGAACGTCTCGCGGCGTCCGGGCGCGGCGACGCGCGGTCCGCGTTCCAGCGTCGGCGCCGGCGGAACGGTCGGCTCCGGAGGCGGTGGCTTGACGTCGCTGGCCGGCGGCGCGGCCGCGACTTCGCGGGACGTCATCGCCTCCGGCGCGGCGACCCGAGCGGGCCTCGCCGGGCGCGCGCGGGCAGCAGGCGCGGGGGGCCGCGCGTCCTGCCGGAAGCTTGCCGCCGGGCGTGGGCGGGCGTCGCCCGCCGGCGCGGCGTCCTCCCGGTCTGGGGTCGCGATGGGGCGGCGGCGAAGCTCCGAGCCGGCCGGCCGCGGTGCCGGGGCGCCGCGCGCTGGCTGCACGTCGCCGCCCGAGCCGATCTCGACACTGGTCTCCAGCTCGAGCGGCGGCGCGTAGCGCGGGCGGATCAGCGGATCGACGCGCGCCCCCTCGCCGCGCGCGCGGTCGACCATCCGCGAAAGGAAGTCGCCGCTCACCCGGCGAGATCCAGGTAGAGCTCTCGCCGCCGCGGGCTGAGCGCGAGCACTTCGGCCTCGCTCCAGCCGTAGCTGCGGGCGAGCACATGCACCTGCTCGAGCAGCCGCGGCGCCTCCGCGTCGATCGCGGCGCCCAGGAACGCCGCCATGTCGAGCAGCGCTCGCCATTCGGTGCCGCACTCCGGACAGCCGACCCGCACGCCGACGTCGGCCTGGGGATCGCAGGCCTCCAGCCGCTCGGCCAGCCCGGCCAGCACGTCCTCGCCCAGCTCGCCGGTGGACTCGATCACGCAGCGCTCGGCGAGCCGCCGCCGAGCCTCATCGCGGTCGCGCACGGCTGTCACCGCCTCCAGGTCGCCGCAGGTGAGCGGCCGGAAGCGCAGCCTGCCGCCCGCGAACGACATCTCGTGCTCGCCGAGCGCCGGATCGCCGGCGAGGATCGCGCGCAGCTGCTCGCCGCCTAGCTCGAGCTCGAGCGGCTCGTCGCACTCGGGACAGCGCACGAAGCCCTCCAGCCGCGCCCCGAAGGTCAGCGCGTAGAGCTCCAGCAGCGCCGCGTCGCGCTGGCCGATAGTGAGCGTGCGCCGTTCCTCGGCGGCCAGCTCCGGCCGCGCCGCGGCGAGCAGCGCGTCGGCGTGCGCGAGCGCGCCGGCGGCTGTCGCCTCCCACAGCGGGAGCAGCTCCTGCTCGGCGAGCCCGCGCACGCTACGGCCCCGCGGGCTCCGTGAAGCTCTGTTCCGCCGCGTCCTTGACCGCGTAGTCGCGCTCCCACCCCTCGTTCTCGAGCTTGATGTGCTGGATCGCGATCGCGTTCGCGTTCGCGTCGAGGTCCGGAACGGCCTGCCACTCGGACACCCAGCAGCGGTACGCGGTGTAGGCGAGCGTCGTGCGCCCGGCCTCGTCGAGCACCTCGATCCGGATGTCCTTGCGGAAGTCCTTCAGCGAGACCTCGGCACCGAGCCCCGAGCCGTAGTTCCAGACCTTGTTGGCCCACTGCTCGAAGTCGACGTCATGGGTCAGGCCGCGCTCGAGCGTGATCGGCTCGTACTCGGTCCGCCCGGGGTTCTTGCGGCTCGAGCTCGGGTCGCCGCCGATGCGGTGCTTGATCACCTCGGTCGTGCGCTTGAGGCCGGTGACCTTGCTGACGCCGGCGACGGTGTGCCCGTCCCACTTCACGAGGAACTTGAAGTTCTTGTACGGGTCGAATCGCTGCGCGTTGGCGGGGAAGTCCATCGCGTCTCCTATGTCTCGAGCTGGCCGGCCAGCTGCTGGATGCGGATGACGACGAACTCCGCCGGCTTCAGCGGCGCGAAGCCGACGAGGATGTTCACGATCCCGCGGTCGATGTCGTTCTGGGTCGTGGTCTCGCCGTCGCACTTGACGAGGTAGGCCTTCGCCGGCGTGTTGCCCTGGAAGGCACCCTGCCGGAAGAGGGTGCTCATGAACGCGCCGACGTTCATGCGGATCTGCGCCCACAGTGGCTCGTCGTTGGGCTCGAAGACGACCCACTTGAGCCCCTGGTACAGGCTCTCCTCGATGTAGAGCGCCGTCCGGCGAATCGGCACGTACTTCCACTGGCTCGCCTGCTGATCGGCGCCGTCGAGCGTCCGCGCGCCCCAGCTGATGTTCCCGAACACGGGGAAGTTGCGCAGGACGTTGACGCCCAGCGGGTTCAGGCCGCCGTTCTCGAGGTCCTCGAGCTTGACCACGAGCTGCGCGTTGGTGAGCACCGCGTCGGTTCCCGCCGGCGCCTTCCAGACGCCGCGGGTGGCATCGGTGCGGGCATAGATGCCGGCGAGCGTCCCGCTGGCGGCGACGTCGCGCAGTCGGCCGTCCTGCAGCGCGTCGGGGATCCGCAGGCGCGGGAAGTAGACCGCCGCGTGGTCGCTGCGCAGGCTCAGCCCTTCGAGCGCCTTGAGGTAGTCGCCCATCTCCGCCGCGGTGTCGATCGCGGCCGGAATGTCCATCAGCAGGAACGCGCGCTTGTCGGCGCAGTACGTCTCGGCCGCCGCATAGACGTTCTGCAGCGGGGCCGGGTCGGTGCTGGTCGGCAGATTCGCCGCCGCCGGCAGGCAGAGCAGGTTGAACACGAACGGCGCAATCCGGTCGAGCGCATACATCCCGGTCTTGGCCGCGGGGTCGCCGATCAGGTCGTTGCCCGTCGGCGCGGAGCCCGGCGTCCCGCCGGTGAACGGGGCGAACGCGCTGTCGTCGTCAGGCCCGTTGCCAGTCGCGTCCGGCGTGGCCGGCAGCGGGATCGCGCCGAGCTGCACGTCGACCACGGTCGCCAGCTGCGAGCCATCGTCGACGACGGTCTTGACGTAGGCACGGTCGCCGACGGTCATGTTGAGGTTGCGGAATACCTCGGTCGCGAGCACGTTGACCTTGCCCGGCCCGGCCGGCTCCACCTCGCGGACGACCAGGTTGAAGCGATCGGTGGCGATCGAGCCGTCGGCGAGCGTCACGCCGACCGCGGCGGCCTGCAGTCCGTTGCCCCACGCGCCGGCGTTGGCGGCCTCGAGTGTGAGCGCGATGGCGGGCGAGGAGCCGGTTGCCGCGGGCAGGTCCACCGTCGCCGTCTGCGGATCGCCCGACCCGACGCGGACGACCCAGGCGATCTGGCCCTGGTTGAGGTAGAACTGCTGGATCGCGTAGCTGGCCTCGCTGAGCTGGTCGAGGCCGCCGAACTCGCGCTCGAAGTCGGCGAAGCTGGTGATCCGCCACGCCTCGTCGACAGGCCCGCGGGCGAAGCAGTCGACGAACGCCGTGTCCGACGTGCTGACGCCGGCGATCGTTCGGACGGTGCTCGGGACCTCTTCGACGTAGATGCCCGGATACGAGAGTGTCGCTGGCAATGGTGCCTCCTCTAGGTGCCTTCCAGGGCGCGCCAGAGCGCGCGGATCCGCTCGCTGGTGCGGGGCCAGTTGTGCTGCTCGCAGAACGCGCGCGCCGAGGCGACCAGCCGCTCGCGCAGCTCGTCGTCCTCGAGCAGCCGCTCGACGCCCGCGGCCAGGTCGGCGGGCTGGTAGGTGACGTCACGCAGGTCCGCGAACCGCCGCGTCGGCGACGTGAGGACCGGGACGCCGGTGGACAGGCCGAGCCGTGCGGCGGCGCTGGCGGTCTCACCTGCCAGCTCGTCGTAGAAGTAGACGAGCACGTCGGCCTCGGCGGCCAGCACGGCGGCCGCCTCGTGCTCCGGCAGGAACCCGCTGACGCGGCGCACCGGCAGGCCGGCCGCGGCCGCCTCCCACTCGGAGGCCGCGCCGTCGCGGTCGTGGCTGACGAGCAGGAGCTCGGCGCCAGGGAGCCGCGGCAGCAGCTCGAGCAGCCTCGCGAAGCCCTTGTGGGCGCCGAACAGGCCGTACGCGCCGATCACCTTCCCGCGCGTGCGCTTGCGCGGCGGGAACCAGGTCGGGCAGCCGAGCGGGATGTGCTCGACCCACTTGCCGCGCCAGCGCTCGCGCAGCGCCTTCGCGCCTTCGGCCGTGGTGGCGATCAGGACGTCCGCGTCGCGCTCCCACGCGTGTGCGACCGGCGTGACGGTGTGCTCGGAGACGACCACCGGCACACGCTGCTCGCGCGCGGCGCGCACGACGGCGGCGAGCCGGCCCTCGTCGTGCAGGCTCGGCTCGTGCTCGATGTGCAGCACGCGCACGCGCCGCAGGTCCGGCGGCTCGGCGGTCAGCGCGACGCCGGGAAGCTGCTCGGTGATCCGCGCCGCGTGCTCGGCGAGGCCGCACGGCGTGCCGGCGCTCGGCACCCAGATCGTCTCCAGCCGGCGCAGTGGGCGCCTCGGCGCGACGCGCGCCTCCATGATGTCGAGCACGGCCGGGGCCTTGGCCCAAACGTCGCGCTCCGCGCGCACCCAGCGTGAGGCCGCGCGCCCCAGCTCACGCGCCTCGTCGCGGTGGCCGGCGATCCAGCGCAGCCGCTGCGCGACGTCCTCGACGCTCGGCGCCCCGTGCGTGCCGCAGCTGCCGAAGACGCGGTCCTCGTACGCGCGTCGGCGGCTCGCCGGGACCGGCAGCAGCAGCTCGCGCGCGTCCGCGCAGGTGTCGGACTGCCCCTCCGAGTCGAGCGCGATCGCCGGCAGGCCGGTCGCCATCGCTTCCACCAGCGGCAGCCCGAAGCCCTCGCTGCCGAGCGCGAGCAGCACGTCGGCGCGTGCGTACCAGCGGGCGATCCCGCGTGTCGGCTCGCTCGCGTCCACCAGCTCGATGCGCGGGTCGTCGGGGGCGTAGTTCCCGTAGCCGAAGCGCGACTTCACGATCAACCGCGCGCTCGGGTCGCCGGCGAACGCCCGCTTCCACGCGGCGACGGCCACGTCGGTGTTCTTGCGCTGCACGTACGTGGCGACGACGAGCGTGGTCAGCCCCTCGCGCGCCGGGCGCTCGACGTAGCCGTACACGCCTGGATCCACGCCCTCCGGCACGACCTCGATCGGGACCTCGACACCACTGGCGCGGCAGACGCCGGCGACGAAGCGCGACGGCACGATCACCGCGCGCGCCTCGTTCAGCCGCGCCGGCCAGTGCGCCGGCAGCCGGCTCGTCTCCCACATCGTGTTGATGAAGAGGTCCGGGGCGCCCCGGAAGCGCTCGAGATCGGGGCGCGGCCAGGAGAAGTAGAGGACGGGGCCGGCGATCTCCGGCCGCGCCGCGCCGAGGATCTCGAGGAACTCCGGCGAGAGCCCGGTCCGGTCGATGTCGAACGGCGCGACGTTGACGGCGGCGCCCGCGCGGGCGAGCCCGCACACCAGGTACTCGGCCATGCCGCCGTAGCCGTCGTAGAGCATGAACGGGGCGGCGACGGTGAGCGTGTGCGCGGCACGCGCGCGCTCCTTCGCGCGCTTGCGCCCGTGGCCGTCGCCGTTGCGCAGGCCGGCGTAGAACGCGCGGTCGAGGCCGAGTCGCTCGCTGACCGCCGACAGCGGCACCGGCGTCCAGTCGGTCCCGGGGACGACGCGACGGCCCGCGTTGCCCGCGTGGATCAGCGCGATGTAGAAATCGCCGTCGCCGCTCGCCCGCACGGCGTCGCCGGGTACGAGGTCGGCGTCGCGGCCGGCGTTCTCGCGAAACGGCTGCCGGCTCCACAGCTCGCGCCGGTAGAGCAGCGTGCCGCGCGCGGGAGCCTGCGCGCCCTGGCGCCACGCACGGCCGGTCTCGAGCTGGTAGGTCAGCAGGTCGACGAGCCCGCAGGCGTCGCCGCCGGCGAGCGCCGCGACCTGGCGCGACAGCCGATCGGAGCCGATCCAGTCGTCGTCGTCCCAGTGCGCGATCAGCTCGCCGCGGGCCAGCTCGCAGCCGAGGTTGAGCTTCGCGCCGAGCGGCCGGCGCGTCTGCAGGCGGACATAGCGGATGCGCTCGTCGCGCGGGATCAGCCGCCCGACGTCCTCGTCGCCGTCGTCGATCACGATCAGCTCGCGCGCTCCGTAGTCCTGGCGCAGGAAATAGCGGATCGCCTGTCCGACGAATGCCCGCCGGTCGGCCGTGGGCATCACGCAGCTGACGAGCGGCCGGTCGCTCATGCCCACTCCGTCCGGGTGCGCAGAACGGAGCGCAGCGTGTCCGCCGACAGCTCCAGGAGCAGCGTGCGATGGGGCCGCAGCTCGAACAGGTAGGCCCGCCGGCCGTCCTCGCCGATCGCCAGCGCCCTCGACTCCGGGCGCTGGGCGAGCTGGTCGCGGCCGGCCTCGGGCAGCTCGTCCCCGCGCGCGCCGACGATCACGAGGTCGACTCCTTCGGGGCTCGTCCCTTCGGCCGCGAGCGTGAACCCCGGAGCCTGGCCGAGCATGTCGGTCACGATCTCGCTGAGCAGCTGCGGGAGGTCGATCAGCGTGACCCGAATGGGCAAGAGCCCCCCTGTGTTCGAAGCTAGCGCGGAGGTGCGTCAGGGTCAATCCTCCGGCTCTTCGCGGCGCGCCGAAATCCACCGGATGATGGAGATTGGATTGGACTGGAGATCTACATCTCTTCGACCTTGACGCGGCCTGGAGGCGATGAGAGGCTCAGCCCGCAAGCGTCCGACCTCTCTCTCCGGCACCCTCGACATGGCGCTCGCGCACGGAGGACGTGCAGTGGTCCACGTCTTCATCTTCGGCGACATCCCCGTCTACCGCGAAGGACTTGCTGCGATACTCCGCAAAGCCGGTCTGGACGTCGTCGGCACCGGCTTCGACCCGGTGGAGGCGAGCGAGACGATCGCGGCCAGCACCCCCGACGTCGTGCTCGCGGATGTCGCGGGCAGCGACGGGGTGCACGTGCTGCGACGCCTGCGGGGCTCCGCTCACGGCGTGCCGATCGTGGCCTTCGGCCTCTACGGCGAGGAGGCGGAGGTCGTCGCCTGCGCGGAGGCGGGAGCGGCCGGCTACGTCACTCGCGACCAGAGCCATCGCGAGCTGATCGGCGTGCTCGAAACGGTCTCGCGCGGCGAGTCGCTGTGCTCGCCGCGGATCACCGCCGCGCTGATGCGGCGCGTGTCCGTGCTCGCCTCCGGCGGCGCCCGCCTGCCCGACGTCCAGCTCACCCGGCGCGAGCTGGAGATCGCCGAGCTCGTCGAGGCGGGGCTCTCGAACAAGGAGATTGCGGGCCGGCTGGTGATCGAGGTGGCCACCGTCAAGAGCCACGTCCACAACATCCTGGAGAAGCTGCAGGTGCGCCGGCGCTCGGACGCCGCGGCCTGGCTGCGCACCCGGCGCGGCCGCTGGCAGGGCGAGACGTCGGCGATCCGCTGACGCACCCTCATCTGCGCGTGGCGCTGGGATGATGCCCGCCTGCCGTGCCGGATTCCGCGAGCGAGCTGGGGAGTCTTCGACCTCTCGATCGACCTCCTCTGCATTTGCGGCTTCGACGGCTCGTTCGAGCGGGCGAACGCGTTGCTGGAGCGTGCCCCGGGTAATCGAGCGAGGAGCTGTTCGCGCGCACGGTGTTCGACGTCACCCATCCGGACGACCGGCAGCGGGCCCGGCAGGCGGTGGAGCAGGTCGCCGAAGGGCACCTGATCGGGTTCGAGGCGCGGGTGATCTGCGGCGACTGCTCGATCAAGTGGCTGTGGAACGCGCGCGCCATGCCGGAGCGGGGCGTCGTGTACGGCGTCGCGCGCGACACCACTGGGCGTCACCGGGCTGAGGTCGCGCTGCGCGAGGCGCGCGACCTGCGCGCACTCGCCGGCGAGCAGGCGGGGCTGCGGCGGGTCGCCACGCTGGTGCGCCAGACGCCGCAGGCGGAGGTGTTCGGCGTGATCGTCGAGGAGGTCGGCCGGCTGCTCGGCGTCGACTCGACCGGGATGGTGCGCTTCGAGGAGGACGGTCCGGCGTCGTCGTCGCGAGCGCGGGCCGGGGTCGTCGACCTCGTCCCGGTCAGCGTGCGCCTGCCCGTCGAGGGCCACAGCATCACGTCGATGGTCCACGGCACCGGCGCCGCCGCGTGCCTGGACGACGACGGCGAGTGCGACCGGGCCGTGGGCCGAGCGCCTTGGGCGGGCCGCGGTCCGCTCGGTCGTCGGCACGCCGATCACGGTCGAAGGCTCCCTGGCCGATGTTGCCGCCGGCTCGCCGGCGATCGACGACGCGCGGGCCGACCATATGGTCGCCTCGACGAACCCAGAGCCGCTCAGCGCCCGAACTCCGTTTGCGCGCGTCTGGCTCCAAGCGGCCTAATCGTCATGAACGGCGGTGCGGTCATCCCAACGGATGAGCGATCGCGTCGAGAATTCTGTCTAGCAGAGTGGCGAGAATGCAGTCCGTGTCACGCTGCGCGAGCGCAGCCGACCCAAGCGGCCTGATTCGGAGCGTAAAAAGGTGACGCGCGAGTGATGTCAGCGACACTGAAATTCAGGAATTGCAGGTACTTATTGGTGGCGACCGCTGCTCTGTCACGCCGGAGGTCGCGGGTTCGAGTCCCGTCGCTCCCGCTCCGCGGTGGACCGCAACGCGCCGCACCTCGCCGCAGCCGTCGCGCCGGACTGACTCATGCGGCCGGCGGTCGTCACCTTTTTGAGTAGCTGAGGGCGCCCCGGCGCGATACCGCGCCGGGGCATCCGTTCCGGCTAGAAGAAGTTGAGGACGTTGAGGTTGGCGACGGGCTCGTCGACCATGCTGCGGGTAGTGTTGTCCGTGAAGTCGCTCGCGCGGACCTGCCAGGTGCCAGGCGGGAGGACCCGCAGCGGAGCACGTTGGAGACCTCGTTGGCGACGACGTTTCGGCCCGCGCCGGGGGTCTGGCCGGTGAAGACCTGCCCGGTCGCGAGGTTGGTCACGGAGAAGCGGATCGGCTGCCCGGGGAAGATGCCATTGCCGCCGAACCTGAACTCGCCCTGCCCGCTGCCCGAGACGTAGGGCACGGTGGTGGGCGGGGTGCTTGAGGACGAAACCGGCACTGGAGTCAGTGGGGTTCACTGCGGGCCGGGGATGAAGCTCGCGGCAAGACGCGACCATAAGGGCGATGCCTATCGCCGTCCGTCGAGGCACTGAGAAGGACGCCCGTGCAGCCGCAGACCTCTGGTTGCGCGCGCGCAAAGCGGCGGCCGCGACGATTGCGCCTCCTGGCCACGACGACGAGGACGTCCGCGCCTGGTTTGCGTCGCACGTCGTGCGCGAGACCGAGTTGTGGGTCGCCGAGGAGGTCGGGGGCACGCTCGCCGGCATTCTGGTTTTGGACGGCCCGTGGGTCGATCAGCTCTACGTCGATCCGACCATGACCGGGCACGGGATCGGCAGCGAGCTTGTGGCGCTCGCGAAGCGCGCGCGTCCGCACGGCCTACGGCTCTGGACGTTCGCGTCGAACGTGGGAGCGCAGCGGTTCTACGAGCGTCATGGTTTCGTCGCCACCGACCGCACCGACGGCCGAGCCAACGAGGAGGGCGCGCCGGACATCCTCTACGTGTGGGGTGAGCCCGACCGTCACCACCCGCTTGGACGAGAACGGCCGTCGCCGTAGCGGCCAGAGCTACGAGCGACCATGCGGTCGCCGCGTCGTTTCCGCGACAGCAAAGGTGCCCATTCCCTTAACGGCCATCCGGTCCCGCATCCACACGAGCTGACGTTGACGGCTGTCTTCGTCGGGTGCGCCGCTCGTCGGTTTGACACGAGGAGGCGCGCGTCGGCCGGTTTCAGCGGCGCGCTCGGCCGTGACGCGCCTACGCGACCGCCTGCTCGGCGCTATAGCTTGAGAGCAATTCGGGCAGCGTCATTTCAGGCGGATCGTTGAGATCCACGCCCGTGGCATCGGCCAGGCGACGCTTGAACCACATGTCGAACTCGTCCTGCGACTGCGAGAACAACCGCAACGCGTTCGCGAAGTCGTTCGTCTCCATGTAGGCGACCATGGCATCGTCGCCGGCGACTCCGGCCAGGAACCACACCTCCTTCGTGATCCCGATGCGCTCCTCCGAACGGGCGTATTCGTCCTTGCGTGACGCCTCGAGCTCGCGCATGAACGCGCGAGCGTCGTTCGTCTGCCCCGGCTGCACCGGAATGACCAAACAGATCTGCTCCATGACGACCTCCCAGGGGTCGTGTTCCGTCTGGGGTAGGAGGACACTCTCACTGGGGAGCGTGCTGGTCAAGAAGTCGCAACCGCATCATCCTCGTCGCGAAACGGACGAGCGCCCACAGCCGCGGCGACAGTCCTGCAAGCGACGATGCCGGCGCCCGGGAGGAGGCGTGCTACTTCAGGACGAATCCGCCAGTCGCTAGAGCCGCCCGTGGAGCCCGATGGTTGCCGGGATCATTGGCGGTCGGCGGCCGCGGACGGTGTCGATGCTCTCGGCGGCGTCGATGCCGTGGAGATAGACCGACGTTACGCCGAGGTCGCTGCGGGTGAGGGGCATGTGCGTGGCTCTTTGGTGTGGTCGAGTGGCGGTTACGCTGCGCAATGGCGGTCATGGGGCGCCCATTCGGACCACGTTTCGCCCATGGAGGGGTTGGTTGAGGTGCGAGGAGGGGATGTCTGGCCGCGGGAGGCGGGTCCTCGCGCTTGACGAATCGACGGGGAAGGCGCCCGCCCTACCGGCCGCGGGCCCGCGCGTCGTCGGTTAGGTCGTGACGCGGGCGTGGCGACGGCGGCGGGCGTGGCGGCGGCGGATTTGCGTGGCGCTGGCCGTTATGACAAGGAGCGCGACGGTGACGGACAGCGCGACGGGAAGCCACGGCGTGTCATCGGACGAGCCGGCCGCCTGCGGCGGTGTCAGCGGCTCCGGGTTGCCGTAGGAGGCGTAGTAACGTTCCTGCGCGATCGCGGCGGCCGTGCCGGGGTCGGTCGGCTGCGGCTTGCCGTAGGAGGAGTAGTACTGCTCCTGCGCGGTTGCTCGCTGCGTGACGTCGTTGGCCTGGACGGCGCCGGTCGTGCCGTTCGCGGCGAAGACGAGTAGCGCGCCGGCGAGCAGGCCGGCGATGGCGGGGCGGTGGATGCGTCGGAAGGTGAGCACGGGATCTCCTGCTGGGTTCGGGCACGCGCCCAATGGACGGCGGCCGGTGGAGTGGAGAACCCGCAGCCTGGGGCGGAGCGGTTACCGGGCGGTTTCGTGTCGGCTACCGAGTCGCGCTGCTGTCGTGGGTGCGGTGGGGGAGCTCGCGGAGGTGTCCATGCTGAGGCGGGCGCTGGTACGGTGGGCTCGGGGAGAGGCATGGACTTTGGGATCCTCGGTCCGCTGCATGTGAGCCGCCACGGTGAAGCTGTGGCGTTCGGCGGGCGGAGGAACGCCGAGCTGCTCTGCCTGCTGCTCGTTCACGCGAATGAGGTCGTGTCCAGCGATCGCCTGATCGACGAGCTGTGGGGCGGGGGTGCGCCATCGCACCCGCGCAAGGCGGTTCACGTCTCGGTGTCGCGGTTGCGCAAGACGCTGGGGCTGGAGGTGCTGGAGACGCGCGCGTTGGGTTATGTGCTGCGCGTCGGGGAGGCGGAGCTCGACGCATGGCGCTTCGAGCGTCTTGCCGCTGAGGGTCGGGAGGCGCTCGCGACGGGGGATCCGGTCCGCGCCGCAGCCTCGTTGCGCCATGCGCTGGCGCTGTGGCGCGGGCCCGCGCTCGCCGACGTCATGTATGCGCCGTTCGCTCAGGCTGAGGCGGCTCGACTGGAGGAGGAGCGGCTGTGCTGTGTTGAGGCGCGGGTCGAGGCGGACCTGGCACTCGGGCGTCATGCCGATCTGGTTGGAGAGCTCGAGGCGCTGAACGATCACCACGGCGCCCGCGAGCGCACGTGCGGGCAGCTGATGGTCGCGTTGTACCGCTCCGGCCGCCAGTCCGAGGCGCTTGAGGTCTATCGGCAGGCGCGACGACGTCTCGTGGACGAGCTCGGGATCGAGCCGGGTCCGGATCTGCGGTCGCTCGAGACTGCGATCCTCAACCAAGATCCGCGGCTCACGTGGACAGCAACGCCATCCACGCCCACGACGGCGCCGCGCCGGGACCGCGCCTTCGTGGGGCGCGAGCGCCAGCTCGATCGCCTGATGACGGGCATCGAGGAGCTCCAGCACGGACGCGGCTCGCTGTTTCTGGTGCGTGGCGAGGCGGGAATGGGCAAGACCTGGCTCGCCGAGGAGGCCGCCGCCCGCGCCGGCGAGCACGGCGCACTCGTTCTGTCGGGTCGCTGCTGGGAGTCCGGCGGGGCTCCGGCCTACTGGCCGTGGGTGCAGTGTCTGCGCAAGCTCGTCCAGCAAACCGAGCCCGACACGCTTGCGGGACAGCTCGGCGTTGGCGCGGTCGACATCGCTCGCATCCTTCCCGAGATCGGGGAGCTCATCCCGAACCAGCCGCCGTACCCCGATGTTGATCCCGAGGGCGCCCGCTTCCGGCTCTTTGACGCCGTGAGCACGCTGCTTCGCCATGCCGCCCGCGCCCGGCCGATCACGCTCGTGCTCGATGACCTCCACGCCGCCGATGCCCCGTCGCTGTTGCTGTTGCGCTTCCTCGTGGATGCGCTCGACGAGGCGCCATTGCTGGTCATCGCAACGCGGCGCGACAGCGATCCATCGGCAAACGAACGCTTCGCTCCCACCGGCGCCGAACTGGCGCGCTCGGACCGATTCCGCGACATCGCGCTGGGAGGGCTCGACCGCGACGACGTCGCGCGGCAGATCGACGCCGCAGGGGCGGGCGTCGCCTCCGATCAGCTGGTCACCGCGATCCACGCGCGCACGGACGGCCATCCGTTCTTCGTCGCCGAGCTCGTGCGCCTGCTCGTAGACGACGCGCCGCTTGAGGCGATCCCCCACGGAGTCAGAGCGGTCGTGGCACAGCATCTCCGCCTGCTCTCGGAAGACTGCCGGCGGCTGCTCGCCGTCGCGTCCGTCGTCGGTCGTGAGTTCACAAGCGCCGCACTCGCACACGCGGATCACGTCGATCCCGAGACGATCACAGAGACGCTGGAGCCGGCGCTTGCGGCGAAGCTGCTGAAGAGCATCGCGGGCGCCCCGGGCCACTTCCGATTCGCACACGAGCTCGTCCGTGAAGTCCTCTACGACGAGCTTGCGATCAGCCGGCGGATGCACCTACATCGCGCCGTGGCCGAGGCGCTCGAGGCGGTTCACGCACCCGAGCTGGGCCCGCAGGTCGCAGCGCTGGCCCATCACTTCTTCCTTGCGGGCGCCGTGGCCGAGGCTGTGGATTATGCGACGCGCGCGGCCGAGCGCGCGATGTCCGAGCTTGCGTATGAGGAGGCGGCACGCCTCTACGAGATGGCCGCGGTCGCACATGAGCGAGAACACGACGCCGACGCAAGCGTTCGCTGCGAGCTGCTGCTCGGACTCGCAGCTGCGCAGGCCAGCGCCAACGACATGATCTCAGCGAGGGAAACGTTCGTCAGAGCGGCCGACCTCGCGCGCACCGCTGGCGCCGCCGAGCAGCTAGCACGCGCCGCGCTCGGCCTCGCCGGGCGAGATGTTGTGCTGCCGGCGGATGACCCGCGCGCCGTGCCGCTGCTCGATGAGGCGCTGGCTGCCGTCGGGGAGAACGGCGGCGTCCTGCGAGCGAGGCTGCTCGCCCGACTCGGGTGCGCTGGCGGCATGCCGTCCCGCGTCTTCGAGGCGATCGATCTCGCGCGACGCCTCGGCGACCCCGCAACGCTGGCCTGGACGCTCCACGCCCGCGCCTTCCTCATGTGGAGCCCCGACAGTGTCACCGAGCTGCTCGCGCTCGCCGAGGAGATGATCGCGGCCGCCGAGAGCGCGCACGACCCGGAACAAGCCATCAACGGACACCTGCTGCGTCTCGAGCTGCTCGTCGCGCTCGGCGCGACCCCCGCCGCGCACGATGAGCTCGCGATGGCAGCGCGACTCGCGCGCGAACTCAGGCTCCCGTACGCGCGCTGGCACGTCGCCGTGCACGAGACCGGACTGGCGCTGCTCGAAGGCAGCTTCGAGAGGGCCGATGCGCTCATCGACCAAAGGCGACACCTGAGCACGCGCGCTTCCAGCGCCGAGACGAACATCACGGCGGTCGTACAGCGCTTCCCCTTGCTGCTCGAGCAGCGACGTCTGGACGAGCTCCGGCCCGCGCTCAGCCAAATCGCGACGGCCAATCCGACGACCTCGTTGTTTCGATGCCTGCTCGCACGTCTCGAGTCAGAAGCCGGCAACCACGACGCCGCCCGAGAAGCACTCGTGCGCCTCGCACGCGACGACTGGGCTTGCGTGACACGCGACACCGCATGGCTATTGGCGGTCCCGCTCCTCGCCGAGGTCGCGTGGCTCCTCGACGACCAAGACCACGCATCGCAGCTCTACGACCTGCTGACCCCCTATGCCTCGCTGGTCGCCGTCGCACCGCACGTCTTCTCGATCGGCGCCGTGTCGCGCTACCTCGGGAACCTCGCGGCAACGCTTTCGCGTCTCGACGAGGCCGTGCACCGCCTCGAACAGGCGGCGGAAACCAATGCGAGGATCGGGGCCTGGCCGTGGGCCGCACACGCGAAGGCCGACCACGCCCGCGTGCTCCTCGCACGGCAAGCGCCAGGCGACCGCGAGCACGCCCGCGAGCTGTTGCGGGAGGCGCTCGCGATCAATCAACAACTCGAGATGACCGCGTCAGCCGAAATGGCCGCCGCGTTGCTGGCGGCGAGTGTCGCTCCGCCGCGGCGCGAGACTGGACGCACACTGAAACTGGTCCGGCGTCGGGTCTGAGCTGATCCGCGGTTGCTCGGATGACGCGGTTACGTGTCTGTCCTCAGAAGGTCGCCAGCGCCTTGGCGATATCAGCGTCGGCCGCGTGTATGGCTGCGGCCGCGCTGACCTTGCCGGAGAGGGCGGCGTAGACGTTCGTGTAGATGCCCTGCGAGATCTGCGGATAGACCGGCGACACCGGTCGCGACTTCGCGGTGGTGACCGCGTCCCTGAGTTCGGTCGCGAACGCATACCTCTTCTGGATCGCCGGATCGCCGTAGACGGCGGCGAGCGTCGGCGGCTCCGAGAACCGGTCGAACGACTTCGTCTGCCACTCCTTGCCGGTGTAGAACTCGATCCACTTCAGCGCCGCGCCGGGGTTCCTGGAGTAGACGCTGATCACGGTGTTGTGGCCACCGAGGATCCCGGACCTGGCCCCGCCTTCAAACTGCGGTAACGGCATGACCTTGAACTTGCCCGCCACCTGGGATCCCTTCCTCTCACTGAGCGCATACGCGTACGGCCAGTTGCGCATGAACGTCGCTTTGCCGCTCTCGAAGTAGCGACGCGCCTCGTCCTCCATGTAGGTCGTCACGCCGTTGGCCGCGGTGCCGTCCTTGACTCCGTCGACCATCAACTGCAGCGCCTTCACGTTTTGCGGCGAGTCGATCTCAGACCTCTTGCCGTCCGCGGACAGCACCTTGCCGCCCGCCGCGAACGCCAGCTCCAGAAACACGCACGTCAGGCCCTCGTACGGCGCGCCCTGATAGACGATTCCGTCGTTCTGCTTGGCCACCTCGTAGACCTGCTGCCACGTCGTCGGCGGCGTCCTGACCTGATCGTCGCGGTAATACAGAAACGCCGCGTCGGTCGTGTGCGGCACCGCCCACATCTTGCCGTCGAACGTGGCGGTCTCAAGCGTCGCAGGAATGATCTCCGATCTGCGCTCCTCGGCGTACGGTGTCATGTCGTAGATCCACCCCTGCGACGCGAACTCCGCCGTCCAGATCACGTCCGCCTCGATCACGTCGCACTCGCCCGACTTGGCTTCCAGGCGCTGTACGAATTGCTGGCGCTGCTCATCGGTCGACGGCGAGAACTCTCGCAGCGTGACCGTCACGCCGGTGTGCATCCCATTGAATTTCTTCACGGCCGCGACACCGCTGCCCGTCGCGTCCTTGCCCGCGCAGTAGGTGATGGTGCCCTTGGCGCCGTTCATCCAGGCGGGATCGATCGCCTTGACGCCCCTCGTCTGGCCACTCGACCGGCTACCCGTCGACTTCACACGCGTCGCAGAATCGCGCGAGCTGCCCCCGCAGGCCGCGACCGTGATCGCGCAAGCCGCCGAGACGGCGAGCGCAAGTCGAGCTCGGTCCATCCGCGTGCGCGTGATTGAACCGCGGCAACCGGATTCTCGAGGACCTCCGTGCAGTCCTTCGGCGCGGTTGCTGCACTGCACAGGGGGCATCGGGTTTGGGTGGACGGAATATCGAGCGAGCGCAGTCGATAGCCCTCGCGCCTACCGGCGCAACGCGGCCAGACCGGGACGTCCGGAAGCGATCCTACGCGCCTCTCTAACCGATGTCGATGACCGCCAGTCGTCAGGCTGGCTGCACCAGCCTGAGGTTCACGCGCAGCGAGAATGCGGTGGCTTGAGGTGCGAGACCGGCTGGTCTAGCGTCCGACATGGATCGCGATGGAGTTCCGGTTGCTCGGCCGCCGGAGGTCGCCGATGGCCATGGCACCGTCCGGTTGGCTGAGGGCAGGCAGCGCAGCGTGTTGGTTCTTCGTACCCACCGACGCCGTACTCTCGCGACGCTGAGCCTCAGCAAGCCGAACTCCCGGGTAGCGCCACGCACAAGCCGCGGCGAGGGCCGCGTATCCAGTGGGCGGGCCGAGCGTTTGAGGGTTAGGGTGCGCTCGTGCCCGACGTCGCCGAGCTGGTGGCCACCTACGACGCGCAGCTTCGCACCCACGTTTCCGACCGGTTACCGAGAGGTGTAAGGGTCGAGCGAGATGGCCCGCTTCTGCGCGTCCTCGGTCCGGCATACCGCGGCTTCGTCGTCTATCGCGACCTCGGCGGCCTTCAAGGTGCCGAGCTCGACGAGCTGATCGCGCGCCAGGTGCGCGTGTTCGCCGAGCACGGCGAGCGCTTCGAGTGGAAGCTGCACGGGCACGACCGGCCGACAGACCTGCCGCAGCGACTGCGCGCGGCGCGCCTTGTCCCCGAAGACGAGGAGACGGTCGTGATCGCGCCCGCAATCGAGATCGCCGGCCGACCGCGGCTTCCCGAGGGCGTGTCGCTGCGCGATGCGACTCATCGACGCGATCTCGACCGGATTGCCGCGCTGGAGCAGACGATCGATGGAGAGGACCACGGTTGGCTGGCAGAGAGTCTCGAGGCGGAGCTCGACGCGGACCCGGACGCGCTCGCGATCGTCGTCGCGGAGGCTGGCGGCGCGCTCGTGAGCGCGGGCTGGGTGCGGTTCGAGCACGGAACGGACTTCGCGACGATGTGGGGCGGCGTGACGCTGCCGGCACGGCGTGGGAGGGGGCTCTACCGAGCAACCGTCGCGCGCCGGGCGAAGCTGGCCGCCGAGCGCGGTTTCCGCTTCATCGAGGTCGATGCTTCCAGTGACAGCCGGCCGATCCTCGAGCGTCTCGGCTTCACCGCGGTGACGACGACCACGCCATACGTGTGGTCGCCGCCGACCGTTGCGGCAGGAGAGCCTTAGCCGTCGCGACGACGGCCAGGCGTCGGTCATGTCGGGTTGACGTTCCGTGGCGCGTCGTCGGCTCCGGATAGCGCAGGGCTCAGCGTGCCCCACACGGCAAGTGCGACGCCGACTAGGGCGAAGACGGCCACGGTCGCGCGCGGACGTCGTGCACAGCAACGCGCCGGCGACGAGCGGCCCGAGCGGCGCGAGCGCCATCGCCATCGTCGCCCGGACGCTCTCCACGCGCCGGACCAGAGCGTCTGGCGTGATCCTGAGGCGGTACGAGACCACGACTGAATCGGTGATCGGGATCGCGAGCGCCGATGGCAGGATCGAGGCGGTGAGCACGTAGACGTTCGGCCACAGCACCAACGCGCCGCATCCGAGCCACGTCCACAGCTCCAGGAGCAGGATCGCGCGCCAGGGGTCACCGTGGGCTCTCTCGCACGGTGGTGAGATCATTGCGCCATGGCTGGTTCCGATCGCGCGGCGCACGAGGCCGAGTTGGCGGCTGTGACGGTCGGACCGCTGGAGTGGCTCGACGGGCCGGTGACCCTTCACGAGTACGACTCGCGCTGGACCGAGTGGTTCGCGCGCGAGCGGCAGCGTATCCGCGACGCCCTCGGTGAGCGGGTCCTGCTGCTCGAGCATGTCGGCTCCACTTCGGTGCCGGGTCTGATCGCCAAGCCACGGATCGACATCGTGCTCGCCGTGCGCGATCCAGGCGATGAGGCTGCCTACGCTCCGGCGTTGAACGCGGCTGGGTACGTGCTGCGCATCCGTGAGCCCCACTGGCACCAGCATCGGCTCTTTAACGGCCCCGACATCGAGGTGAACCTGCATGTGTTCGCCGACGGCACGCCAGAGATCACTCGCATGCTGCGGTTCCGCGACCGGCTGCGGCGGCACCCCGAGGAGCGCGAGCGCTACGCCGCCGCTAAACGAGAGCTCGCCGCTCGTCGCTGGAATCACATGCAGGACTACGCGGACGCCAAGACCGACGTGGTCGAGGCATTCTCGAGCGCGCCGAGCACGAAACGTGAGGAACCAGTTGCCCGAGGTCACCCGTCGGGGCGAGTGTGCCGCATGTCGACGATGTCGGCGCTCCTCGCGCAGCTTCCTCGCGCATTCAATTCCGTGAAGGAACGGATGGGCCTCGGCACACAAGCGAGTCGGCGGATCGACATTGCTCACGATGGCGCGAGCGCGTTCGGGCTCCCCGACCGCCTCGCCTATCTGCCATGGCGTGCGCAGAACACCGGCTTCGTGCTCCGGGCGGACTTCATGTGGCTCGGCTCTATCCGGCGAGGGCCCGGCGGAGCCGGTCGCAGGCGGGGCTAATCACGTTCGCGTCGTGGACCGGCGGTCACACACAGATCCCGACTTTCCCGACCAGTCGCGGCGGGGTGGACGTCGACGGCGATCTGGCGGCCGCCGTGCGTGGGATGCTGGCCCGGTTCGGCTCGGCCTATCGGTCCCCGAACACGTACCGGCGCCGCGCAAGAACCTCACGGGACTCGAGCACATCCTCTGCGTGTCGCCGACAACGTTGCGCTCTGGATAGTTTCAGTTTGTCAGGGACGCGTACAGGAGGTAGAACGGTCGTGTGACGGACTCGACGACCGGTTCCGTAGTTGCCGGGTATCGGCTGGGGCGACAACTCGGTCACGGCGGGGATGCGATCGTCTGTGAGGCCGTCGATCTCGAACTCGGGCGCCGCGTGCCGCTGAAGCTGATCGCGCCCGAGCACTCCCGCGACGCGGGGTTCCGCGATCGATTCGTCGCCGAGTCGCGCCTTAACCAGATCCTGTCCTTTGCGTCCGACGACGAGCAGCCGCCTCGATCGAGCACCCCGCCGTGCTGCCGATCTACCGTGCGCCGAAGCCGATGAGCGGGTGTATCGACAGCTCTTCGACCGTGAGTCCCTCCAGGTGAGGCCGCGGACGGGCACACCGCGCCTCGCGAGGCGCCCTCGTGGGCCGCCGCGTGCGGGAGGCAGGTCGCCGTGAGCGCCGCCCGTCGTGGTCGTATGACCGTGGCTCCTCTGGCCGGCGGCAGGGCTGGCGCCATGCGCATGCGGGGCACGCGACCGTCGAATCAGCTGATCGGAGTAGGAGGACCCTTTCCGGCCTCCGCCGCTCCGGCGCTCATCCGACACAGGACCGATGTTCATGGCCGAATTGCTCGTCCGCCGCATGTTCGCCGCGGTGGCGCTCGTCGTGGTAGTCCCGTTCGCCGTCTGGACGTTGTCCGGCGGTCCGCTGCGCCAGATCGGTGGCGCGACGCGCACGGCCGGCGCCGTGCGGGAGATGCGGGGCGGAGGGCAGGAAACGGGCGGCACGCCAGCGCGGGCGGTCGGGCCATGCGCGCGGGCGTGGCGCGTGTTTCGCGCTCCGGTCGGCGCCTGCGTCGCCGCGACGCTGGTGTTGTGGGTCGTACGTTCCCGGGCGCGCCGGCGCCGAACGCTTTCCCGTCTGTGGCTGCTCCCGTCGCGCGTCGACGCCGCGCCGCCGGAGGCGGTCGCCGCGCTGCTGAAGGCCTGGCACGAGCAGTTGCGCGAGCCGTGGTGGCGCCGCCTCGCGCGCGGGCAGCCGACCCTCACGCTCGAAGCGCACGCCGCGCCCGCTTCCGACGCCGCCGCTCCGCGAGTTCGCCTGCTCCTCGGCTGTCCGCCGGCACTTGCAGCCGCACTCTCGGGTCCGCTGAACGCCTGCTACCCGGACGCCCGGCTGGTCCCGCAGCCCACACCGCCGGCGCCCTCGCCCGCCACGCTGCAGCTGCATAAGCGCGACCGCTTCACCCGCCGCGTCGCCGCACCGCCCCCTGACAGCCCGCCCGCGATGGACGCCCTGCTCGCCACGCTCGCTACGGCCGGCGGCGATGTGCTCGTCCAGTTCGCGCTCGCGCCGGCGCCAGCCCTGCTCGAGCGCTTCGCGCGCCTCATGCTGCGCGACCGGGAGCGCCAGCTCGCCCGCACGCGCGGCCGCTCGCACGTCGGCGAGCTGGAGCTCGCCGGCGCGGACGCGACGGCGTGGACGGCACTGTGGTTCACGGACGTCCGGATCGCCGCGCCGACCTGGGACGCGTGCCGCAACATCGCCGGCGCGCTGGCCGGCGCCTCGGCCGAGAACCGCCTGACCGAGCGCCGCGTCCTCGCCTTCCGCGCCCTTCACCGCACGCGCCTGGTCCGCGGGCTCGGCTCGCCGCTGCCGAACCCGTTCACGGGCGCGTGGTCGAGCAGCGAGCTCGCCGCGCTCTTCCATCTGCCGTCGCCGGGCCTGCGCACGGTCGGCTTCGAGCGCTCCTCAGTGCCGCGCGCGATCGCGCCGCCGCAGGTACTGCGGCCGGCCCGCCGGGTCGGGGCGCTCGGCCGCGACGACGTCGGCTACGTCGGCCTGCACCGCACCGACCTCGAGAAGAACCTCGCGCTGATCGGCCAGATCGGCTCGGGCAAGACGTCGGTGCTGGTCAAGACGACCGAGCGCGACGCGCACGATCCGGACTGCTGCGTGATCGTCGTGGACCCGAACTCGACCGGCGTCGCCGCGCACCTGTCGGCGATCCCCGAGCACCGCACGGTGCACGTGCTCGACGTCGCGCACCCGGAGTGCGGCTTCAATCCGCTGCTGGCGTCGGGCGAGGTGTCGAAGGTCGCCGACGACGTCGTGGAGGCGTTCGTCGACGTCCACGACACGGGCGAGATCATGACCTCCTCGCGCCAGTTCCTCGGCGGCGCCGCCGAGGCGGTGATCGGCGCCTACCGCCACGGCGCCCTCGAGCACGCGCCGAGCCTGTGGGATCTCTACCGCGTGCTGCTGCCCGACCAGCAGGCCTTCCGCTCCAAGCTGCTCGACGCCATCGGCTCCGACCGCGAGCTGCTCGGCGCGGCCACGCTGCTGGGCCAGGACATCCCGCACGGGCTGCGCGACATCGGCAGCCAGTACGCGCTGCGCATGTCGGCGCCGCGCAACAAGCTCTTCCAGATGCGCTCGCGCAACGTCGACCGCGTCCTGCGCCACCCGAGCCAGCTGGACCTGCGCGAGTTGATCGCCAAGCGCGAGGTGCTGGTCGTCGACGGACGCATGGGCTCGACCGGCGTCGCCCAGACGCGCGTGCTGGTGATGTTCCTGCTCAACCTCGTGTTCGCCGAGCTGCGCCGCCAGCTCGAGCTGGCGCCCGCGGACCGCGCGCGCGTGAGCCTCAAGCTCGACGAGGCGCACCTGGTGATGGGCGAGCACTTCGCCACCGCGCTCTCGACGCTGCGCGCCGGCCGCCTGGAGGTGACCGGCTGCTGGCAGTACTCGGCGCAACTGACCGAGCCGGTCGTGCGGGCGGGAGCGGCGTCGCTGCTCGCCTCGCGCTGCGTCTTTCAGCTCTCCGAGCCCGAGGACGCCGAGCAGGCGACCAAGCTCGCGATGTCGGCCTACGCCTCCTCCGTCCGGCCCGATCCCGAGTCCCGCGCCCAGATCGGGATCACGCCCGACGTGCTGATGCACCTGCCCAAGCACTGGGCGATCTGCTCCTGGCAGGCCGGCGGCGCACGCGTGCCCGCCTTCGCCATGAACACGCTGCCGCTCGCCGTCGACGAGGCGCGCATCGCCCACCACGCCGCCCGCCAGCGCGAGCGCGGCGGCTTCGTCCCCGACCTGCTCCCGCACCCGCTCGAGCCGGCCGGCGACGGCCCGACGCGCGACCCGCTGCCCGAGCCCGAGACCGTCGCGGCCGCCGACGCACCGGCGCTCGAGACGACGCCGGAGGCCGAGGAGCACGCGGCGCTCGACGCGCTGATACGGGCCAACGGCACGCCCGTGCCCGCCGCGCCCGCGCCCGGCCCCGCGCCCGTCCGGACCGCGCCGCCCGACCGCACCCCGCCCGCGCCCGCCTCGCCGGAAGTCCCCGCCGAGGCCGCGCCGCGGACGAGCGACCGCGAGGCGCTCGAGCGCGTCCAGGCCGCCGTGCTCGAGCAGGCCCGCGCCGAGGCCGCGGCGGCGCCGGCCGCGCCGGACCCGCCGCAAGCGCGCACCCGGAGCCGGGCGCGCCCGGCCCGCCCCGCCCGGCGCAACTCGCTGCCCGCCGCAGCGCAGCCGGCCGGCCCGCCGCCGGTGCCCGACAGCTACCTCGAGGTCCAGCTCGAGCCGACGTCGCTGACCTGGGACGACCGTCCCGTCGACCCGGCCGCCAAGGCGCCCGCGCCCGACCACCGCCAGCTGCAGTCGCTCTCGGCGCTGCACCGGCTCGGCCCGTTGCTCAGCTCCCAGCTCGAGCGCGAGTACTACCCGGGCGTCGGCGAGCGCACCGTGCAGCGCTCGCTGACCGCGATGCGCCGCGCCGGCTGGGTGCGGCGCTTCCGCCTGCGCGAGCCGCAGGGCCGCGGCCAGCCGAAGTACGTCTACGTGCTCGACCGCCGCGGCTTCGACCTCGCGCGCGACGTCCCCGGCCCGCGCGGCCC
>DASYEC010000132.1:0-41688 GCA_036499225.1 Conexibacter sp. | reverse complement strand
AGAGCATGTACGCCGAGTTCAACGAGGGCAGCCCGGCGACCGCGAACAACCTGCTTGACGACGTGTGGCCCTCGCGCGGCTTCGCCCTCGCGAAGCTCGACTGGCCGCTCACCTGGACCGAGGACCCGTACAACGACGCCTATTGGCGCTTCTTCTTCTACGGCCTGCAGCCCGAGGCGACGCTGCTGTACGAATGGGAGCAGACCAGGGACCGCCGCTACGTCGACAAGCTCGTCGCGATCCTGCGCTCCTTCGTCGCGTACGACGTGACCCGCCCGGCCCAGCCCTTGACGTTCGACAACAACCACGCGGCGGCCTACCGGGCGATGGAGCTGGTGAACATGTACGTCAAGCTCGACCGCGACGGTCAGCTGCCGTCCGACCTGCGCGCCGGGATGCTTGCGTCGCTGGCGAGGCTCGGCAGATTCCTGGCGGACCCCAAGCACTACGAGGGCGGCGTCAACCACGGCTTCAACGAGGGCGCCGCCCTGCTCGTGCTCGCCGACAGCTTCCCGACGATGGCTGGTGCCACGAGCTGGCGCCAGACGGCGATCGACCGTCTGAACAGCCTGCTCGACACGACGATCGACGGCGACGGCGTCGAGGTCGAGAACTCGCCCTTCTACCACGTGTACGTGCTCGGAATCGTCTACCAGATCGCGCAGTGGGCGAAGCAGTACGAGCCGGCGCTCGCGCCCTCCTACGGCGCCGCCGCGCAGAAGATGCTGCGCTTCGCCGCCGACATCACGCAGCCGAGCGGATACCTGCCGATGCTCGGCGCGACCGCGACGACGTACATGCCCTCGCAGGACCCGACCGTCTACGGACCGATGGCCGACGCCGACCCTGCCTTCGCGTTCGCCTACACGCGCGGCGCGAGCGGCACGCCGCCGCCGGACGGCACGGTCCTCTTCCCCGCCTCCGGGCTGTTCGTCATGCGCTCGCCGCTCGTGAGACCGTCGAATCTCTCCCACCAGACGTACGTCACCTTCGACGCCGGCCCCTACCGGACCGAGCACTCCGACCTCGACGCGCTCGGGATCACGATCTTCTCCGGCCAGGCGACCGTCTTGCCCGAAGCCGGCCTCTTCACCTACACGCAGCAGCCCGAGCGAGAGTTCTTCCACGGCACGAGCGCGCACAACACCGTCGTCGTGGACGGGAAGGACCAGGCTGAGGGCAGCGCGACTGCGGGCGCGTCGGGCTCCGGCGGCGGCGCGACGTGGGCGACCGGCACGAGCGATCTCTACACCGGCGTCCACCACGCGCGGACGGTCGTCGTGCTGCGCCAAGACCTCGCGCTCGTGATCGACCGGCTGACGAGCGCCGCGTCGCATACGTACACGCAGACGTGGCACCTCGACCCTGCCGCGGTCCTCTCGACGAGCGGCCAGAACGCGCTCGTCAGAACGGCCGCCGGCAAGGCCCAGCTGACGATCACGCAGGCGAGCCCGAGCGGCGAGACGCTCGCGACGATGAAGGGCCAGACGACCCCGCGGCTGCAGGGCTGGTACTCGAAGTCCTACGGCCGCGAGTCGCCCGACTGGGCGCTCGAGTACACGCGAAGAGGCCCGGCCGCGACGTTCGCGACGCTGCTGGCGACGGGGGCGTACGCGGCCGCGGCGAGCGCGACGGTCAGCTCGACCGCCTTGGCCGGCGGAGCGACCGCCGTCAATGCCTGCGTTGACGGCACGACCGGCTACGGCGTCACGGTCCCCGCCGACCCCACCGCCCAGCCGACCGTCGTGGGCGGGGCGTGCGCGAGCGGGGCGCGCTCCAGCGTTCGGTCGCCTTAATCCAGCGAAGCCCCCGCTCGGCACCGCTGACCGCGCCCCACGCCTCACTCCACCCCCCGAAACCGCACAAGAAAATGGCCGCACGCGGGGCTATTTGGGACCCGCGTGCGAACCAAAAACAGCGTACGCCGGAAAGCGGTGCCGCGCAATGGGACTGGCGCGCCGTCTCGTCATGCCTGCGCACGGTCACGACGGAGCCGAGCGCAACGCTCACACGGTCAGCGGCCGCGCGGCTGCATGCGAAGCAGTCCCGTGCCACCGCCAGGAATAATGCGTGGTCGATATGCGGCGCTCAGCTCGCAAGCAACAGGATCCCGACCTCGGAATCCTCACGGCCCAGGTCCTCGTCACGTTCGAGAACGAGCTGTTCGAGGAGCTGGCGGAGCAGGGCCATCCGCAGATCCGCCCGCGCCACGGCGCCGTGCTCGCCTACCTCGACCGCGAGGGGACGCGCGCGACCGACCTCGCCCGCTTCTCCGGCCGGCACAAGCAGGTGATCGGCACGCTCGTCGACGAGCTGGTCGCGCTCGGGTACGTCGAGCGCCGGCCCGACCCCGCGGACGGCCGCGCGAAGCTCGTGGTCCCCACCGCACGCGGCCTCGACCAGATGAGACGCTCGGATGCGATCGCGCGGACGATCGAGCGGCGCCATGCGAGACGGATCGGCAGAGAGGCGCTCGATCGTCTGAAGGCGTCGCTGCACCAGCTCGCAGAGCAGCAGCCGTAGCGGCGCCGCGCTCGGCAGCGCGCAGGTAGGCCCCAGCGCGCACGCCGGACCCAAGCGCGCACGCCGGCCCCAGCGCGCACGCCGGCCCAAGCGCCACGCCGGCCGCTACCGGCACGGCGACCGCAACCCGCACGCCGGCCAAAGCGCCCAGACGGCCCCTATGCGCACGCCGGCCAAAGCGCCCAGACGGCCGCTATGCACACGCCGGCCGAAGCGCCTATCTCGGCCCTTACGCGCACGCCGGCCGCTCCGCGGTGTGCCGGGCCCGGCTACGCCCCACGCCGCCCGCCTACCCCTCGCGCGGCGCGTCCAGCCCCTCGCCCCCGAGCGCCGCCGCGACCGCGAGGATGGCGAGCACGACTGTCGCACAGGCCGACAGCAGCAGCCGGTCGCCGCCTGCGACTGCGACGAGCACGAGCGCGGCGAGCACCCCGATCGCCGCGACCAGCGGCTGCAGCCGGGTCTGCCCGACCCAGCGCTTGAACAGCAGGAGGCCGGCGAGGTACATCATCGGCCCGCCGAGGATCACCGCGGTCGCGCCGGCGTCGACCGGCTCGGTCGGGGCCTCGATCGCCTCGTGGATCCCGACCGCCTGGACGAGCACACCGGCGACCATCACCGCGTGCGCGTAGGTGTACGCCGAGCGGCCGACGCTGCTGCCGATCGTCTCAGCCGCAGCCTGCGCCCCGCGCTCAGCGGTGCGCAGGAAGTACGTCGCCCACATCGAGGCCGAGGAGACGAAGCCGACCAGGAAGGCCGCGTCCGCGGCGGGGCTGCCCTCTCCCTCCGAGAACGTCAGGCCGACGCGCAGCACCGACTCGCCGAGCGCGATCATCAGCACGAGCTGGCTGCGCTCGGCCAGATGCGAGCCGGCCAGCGACCACGTCGTCGGCGGCGTCGCGCCCATGCCGGGCAGCCGGAAGCCGTGCGCAGGCGCGGCGACGTCGAGCAAGACCGCCGCCCCCCAGGCGATCAACCGCGCGTTGCCGTCGAGGACCGTCGCGCCGACGATCCACACCACGCCCGCGATCGCCGACCAGGCGAGCAGCTGGGCGAAGTTGCGCCGCATCCGGTCGCCGCGCGGGAACGCGAAGACCATGAAGGCGCTGCGCACGACCTGGAGCGCGACGTAGGAGCACGCGAACGGCACCCCGCGATCCTCGAACGCGCGCGGGATCGCCGCGGACATGACGAGGCCGAGGACCATCAGCACGAACATCAGGAGCGCCCCGGCGCCGCGCGCGGGATCGAGCCAGTTCGTCGCCCACGCGGTGTAGTTCCACGCCCACCACACCGCGAGGAACATGATCGCCGCCTGCAGCGCGCCCCGCGCCGTCAGGTTGTCGAACAGGAACGCCGAGAGCTGCGTTATCGCGAACACGTAGACGAGGTCGAAGAACAGCTCCATGTTCGTGACGCGCGGCGCCTCGTCGCCGTCGCGTTGTCGCAGGACGGACGAAGCCACGCGACCCCTCCGGCGACGCGGCCGCCACGTCGGCGACGACGACGGTCCCTGCTGCTCGTCATCGGCGGCGCGAATCAGCCGTTCCTTTCCTGCGCGAGCCTCAGTCCGGATTTTCGTCAGGAATCGTGACTGTCAACCGAGGCTACTATCGCCGCGAACGACGCGGCCGTTGCTGGCGCCGCGACGCACCTGGCCGTGGGATTTCGCTCAGGGGTATACCCGCGGCAGGTGCTCACCCCTCCAGCGGCGGCGTGACGCCGTTCATGGCCGACGGACCCAGCGCCTGCGAATCGTCGCAGCGGCGCGCAGGGCAGCGTCTACGCTTGTCTGGGTGTCGGTGCTGTCCGCCGTCGGATTGGTCAAGCAGGTCGGGAGCGGGCGCGCCGCGCGCCTGATCCTCGACGGCGCGACGCTGGAGGTCGCGGCGGGCGAGCTTGTCGCCGTGGTGGGGCGCTCGGGCTCGGGCAAGTCGACGTTGCTCCACCTGCTCGGCGGCCTCGACCGGCCCGATGCGGGCGCGGTCGAGCTCGACGGCGTCCGGCTCGACCGGCTGCGCGAGCGCGATCTCGCGCGCGTGCGCGCCGACCGGGTCGGCCTCGTCTTCCAGTTCTTCCACCTCGTGCCGGAGCTGAGCGGGATCGAGAACGTCGCGCTGCCGACGCGCCTGGCGGGCGGCGGACGGCGGGCCGGGCGCCGGCGGGCGGCGCGGCTCGTCGAGCAGCTCGGCCTCGACGCCGTTGCCGGCGCGCTGCCGCAGACGCTCTCTGGCGGCGAGCAGCAGCGCTTCGCCGTCGCCCGCGCGCTCGTCAACGACCCTCCCCTGCTGCTCGCCGACGAGCCGACCGGCAACCTTGACCGTGACTCTGGCGCGGTCGTCACCGAGCTGCTGCGCGACCTCGCGCGCGCCGGCCGGGCCGTGCTCGTCGTGACGCACGACGCCGACGTCGCGGCGGTCGCGGACCGCGTGCTCGCGCTCGAGCACGGGCGGCTCGTGCCGGCGCTGGGGCCAGAGGAGCTCGCCGCTCGGTGAGGCGCCGGCGCCCCTCGCGCACGTCGTCGATCGCCGGCGGCGCGCTTGGCGAGGCGCTGCTGCGGCTGCGGCGCCGGCCACGGCGCGCGCTGCTCGCGGCGCTCGGCGTGCTGGCGGCGGCGACGATGCTGGGAGCGGCGGTGACCGTCTCCTTCGGCCTCGCGACTGGCTACGACCGCGCCGCCGAGCGCGCCGACCTTCCCGACGTGATCGCGCGCTTCGACGACCAGCCGCTCACGCGCGTCGACGCGCGCGTCCGCGCCCTGCCCGATCTCGCCGCAGCGTCGTACCGCCAGGAGGCGCTCGACGTCCCACTCGCCGCGCCCGGGCATGCGACCGGCGGCGGCGCCGTCGAGCTGCTGCGCGGCGGCCGGCGCGGCTACGCGGTCGTTGCCGGCCACGACCTTCCCGCCCGCCGGCCAGCGATTGTGATCGAGCGAGGGCTCGCACGCGAGTGGGGCTTAGGCGTCGGCGACCGCCTGCGGGTCGGGTCGCTGCGGCCGCTGCCGATCGTCGGCGTCGTCGTCGCGCCAGACAACGTCGCGTACCCGCTCGCGAGCGCGGCGCACGTCTACCTTTCGGCAGCCGCGATCGGCGCAAGCCTCGGGGCGCGCATCCCGGCGAACGTCAACGTCGCCCAGCTGTGGCTGCGCGACCGGGGGCAGGAGGACGTCGTGCTCGCGCAGGCGCGCGCGACGAGCGCCGGGCTCAGCGGGCTGACGTTCGTGACGCGCAACGGCGTCGAGGTGCTGATCGACCAGGCGGGCGGGATCGTGATCGCGCTGCTCGTCGCGGTCTCGCTCGTCGCGCTGGCGGCCGCCGGAGCGATGCTCGCCGCCTCGTGGCGCGCGGAGGTGCAGCGACAGCTGCCGTCGATCGGAGCGCGGCGGTCAATCGGCTTCTCGCGTGGCGACGTCACCGCCTTGAACGGCTTCGAGGCGGCGCTCGTCGCTGCGCCGGCGGCCGCGGCCGGGCTGGCGCTCGGCGCGCTGCTCGCCGGCGGTCCGAGCGCGCGGCTGCTGGAGGCGCTCAACGAGCTGCCGCCTGGGGCCGCGCTGCTGGGGCCGCTGGCGCTGACATGGCTTGCGGTCGTCGCGCTGGTCGCCGCGGCTGCCGCCTGGCCGGCGTGGCGCGCGGCGAGCCGCGGCCCGGTCGCGCTGCTGCGCGGCGGCGATGTCGCGGCCCGCCGTCTCGGTGGCCTGAGCGCGACACGCGGCCTGCTGGCGCTCGGCGCGCGGCTCGTCGTCTCGCGGCGGGCGCGCTTCCTTGCGACCGTCCTCGTGCTCGCCGTCTCGACCGGCTTCGTGCTGCTGCTGTTGAGCCTGGCGTCGTTGCTGCAGTCGCTTGAGCACGACCCGGGCTCGGTCGGCAAGCGCTACCAGCTGACGGTGCGGCTCGGCGAGCGCGACGTCGGCCGTGTCGAGGCGGTCCCGGGCGTCGCGTCGGCCGCGCCGCGGCTTGTCGTCGAGGGGGCCGACTCCTACGCGCTCGGCGAGACCGTCAAGCTCGTCGCCTATCCCGGCGACCACGCTCGCTATGAGGCGCCGCCGCTCGTCAGCGGGCGCCGCGAGCACGGGCCCGGCGAGGCGGAGGTCGGCCAGGGCCTGGCGCAGTCGCTCGGGCTCAGCGTCGGCTCGACGCTCGCCGTCGCGCTGCCCACCGGCGGCGAGGCGCGCTGGCGCGTCGCCGGGATCGTCCGCGGGCTCGACAACGACGGCCGGATCGCGTACGTGCGCCCGGACCGCCTGCTGAGCGCCGGCGTCGGAGCGGCGGCGACGCTCGCGGTGCGCCTGCAGCCGGGCGCCGACAGCGATGCCGTCGCGCACCGTCTCGCCGCGATCGCGCCGAACGGCGTCGCGACCGCGGTCGGCGGCGCGACGTCGCGCTCGGCGCCGTTCCTGGGGACGGTCGCGACGCTCGTCCGCGCCGTCGCCGCGGTCGACGCGATCGTCTGCTTCTTCGCGCTCGTGCAGGCGCTCGCGCTCGCGGCGCGCGAGCGGCTCGCGATGGTCGCGCTGCTGCGCGCGCTCGGCGCCGGGCGGGCCGCGATCGCCCGCCTGTTCCTCGGCGCCGCGCTCGTCCTCGTCGTCCCCGCCGTCGCGCTCGGCGCCGGGCTCGAGCGCGTCCTCTTGGGGCCGGCAGTCGCCCGGCTCGCGGCTGGCTACGCCGCGCTCTCGCTTGGCGCGACCGCCGCGCAGGCGCTGCTCGTCGCCGCCGCGCTCGTCCTGCTCGCGGCGCTGGCCGCCGGCTGGGCCGCCCGCCGCGCCGAGCGCGAGCCGATTCCAGCGGCGCTGCGCGAGCCATGACACGCGCTCGCGCAATCCGGGGTCTCGTTGCGCTCCTCGCCGCCCCGGCTCGCGCCGCGCCGCGCCCAGGCCGCCAACGCCACGTCAACGCCGCCGCCGCCGCGCTGACCCTCGCGGCAGCAGCGCTGCTCACACTCGCCGGCTGCGGCGGCGAGAACCGGCCCACGCCTGGCGACGGCCACGGCGGCGGCTCGACGTTGCAAGGGACGTGGCGCGACGCTGACGGCAACGGCACCTTGGAACGCGGCCAAGGCGAGCCGGTGCGGGCGCGCACCGAGCTCGCGCCGCCAGCGCCGGCGACCGCGACGCTGACGCGCTTCGCGCAGGTCACCGACGCGCACGTGACCGACACGCAGTCCCCGGCCCGCGTCACCTTCCTCGACCGCCTCGGCGGCGCGTTCAGCTCGACCTTCCGGCCGCAGGAGACGCTCTCCGCGCAGGTGTTGACGGCGACGGTCGACGCGCTTGACCGGATGCCGCTCGACGCCGTCGTAGACACCGGGGACCTGATCGACAACGACCAGGAGAACGAGCTGCGCACGGCGCTGGCAGCCCTCGACGGCGGCACCGTCCGGCCCGACTCCGGCGCGCCCGGCTACGACGGCCCGCAGCTCGCCAACGACTCCGACCCCTTCTACTACCGGCCGGCCGTCGACCCGCCGCGCCATCCCAGCTTGGTCACTGCCGCGACGCGGCCGTTCGCCAGCCAAGGCCTAAGAGCGCCGTGGTACCCGCTGGCCGGCAACCACGACCTGCTCGTCCAGGGCGTGCTCGCGCCGACGGCCGTCACGCGCGCGGCCGCTGTCGGCAGCCGCGCGCTATGGGAGCCGCCCCACGGTATCCCCGTGCCGGCGGCCGGCAGCGCCGGTGCGTCTGACCTCGCCCGGCTCCCGGCCGGGACGGCTTCCGCGCTGCTGGCGCAGGCGAACGTCGACGTCGCGCCCGACCCCGCCCGCCGCGAGCTGACGCCCCCGCAGACGATCGACGGGCTGTTGACCGGCTCCCGGCACGGCGCGCGCGAAGACGGCTCGCTGCACTACGCCTTCGACCTGGGCGCGTCGGCGCGCGCGATCGTGCTGGACCTCGTCGACCGCGCCGGCGGGTCACAGGGCGTTGTCGGCGCGCAGCAGCTCGCCTTCCTGAGCGCGCAGCTGGCCGCCGCCGGCGACCGGTGGGTGATCGTCTTCACCCACCAGCCGCTCGCCTCCGCGCGGGGCGGCGCCGCCGCGCTCGCGCTGCTCGACCGCGACCCGCATGTCGTGGCCGCGGTCAACGGCGACACGCATCGCAACCGGATCGCACCTCGGCACACCCCCGCTGGCGGCTACTGGCAGATCTCGACCTCCTCGCTCGCCGACTTCCCGCAGCAGGCGCGCGCCTTCGCACTGCGCGCCACGCGCGGCGGCGGCGTCGAGCTCGACACCTGGATGGTCGACCACGACGACGGTCCCGACGGCCTCGCCGGGGTCTCCCGCGCGCTCGCCTACCTCGACGCGCAGGGCGGTCGCCCGAGCGGCTTCGCCGGCACGGCGAGCGACCGCAACGTGCGGCTCTTCAAGGGCCCGCCGCCTGCGCCGATCGCGCCCCCCGCTGACGAGACGCCTAATCCCCCCTGATCGGCGTCAACAAATCCACAGCGCCGTCGAACTGCCACAGCGGGTTCGGCGCGTCGCCCGTCGATGTGTGGACCTGGAAGAAGCCGTTGACCTCTTGCGGCCCGTCGCCGTCGGCGACGTAGCGCCCGTCCGGGGTGACGTCGAGCTGATAGACCGCCGAGCCTGTCGCCTTGGAGCCCGGCAGGCCCCAGCGCACGACGCAGCGCCAGTCGTTGCCCGCGCCGACGTCGTCCACGCGCGAGCCGCCCTTGTCGCATGAGGCGTGGCTGCCCAGCTGCCCCTCGGTCACGGCGGGGCGATGCAGCTCATCCGTCTGCATGACGTAGAGATGGGCGAACGCCGTCGACAGCGAGCGCTCCAGCTTTCGCTTGTCGACCCCGGAGCCGGAGGCCGACGTCGTGCCGGCGATCACCGCGATGCTGACGGCGAACAGCGCCGTCAACGGCAGCACGCCCCGCACGAGCACGCGGCGGCCGATCCCGTCGTACGCGAGGTTCGTGAAGTCGCGACGCATGAAGAGGCGGTACGCCAGGGCGGCGGCAACGACGATCCAGGCGAGGTCGACCGCGAGCCCGGCCAGCAGCGGGCCGGTCTGGCCGGCATCGGTGAACAGCCCGCGCCAGCCGATGAAGGCGTAGCTCGGCAGCGCGACGCGCACGATCACGGGCAGCGGAAGCAGCTGCGCGACCTGCAGCACGAGGGCGAACAGCGCGGGCACGATCAGGCCCATCGGAGAGCGGCCGAGCGTCACCGAGCCGAGCAGGCCGACCGCCGCGAACGCCAGCGTCGGCACGAGCACGCTGACCCACGCGAGCAGGACCGCGGTGGCCGCCTGACCTGACGTCAGCAGATGGCCGTCGAGGCCGACGAGCGGCCGGTTGCCGACGGCCGCCAGCCCGCCGACGATCCCCGAGACAGCCAGCCCGGCCGCGAGCAACACGATGACGGTAAGGCTCGCGAGCGCTTTGGCCGCGAAGATCCGCCGCGGCGAGCGCACGGCGACGAGCAGGTGGCGCCACGTGCCGAGCCGGTCCTCGCTGGCGAACACGTCGCCGGCGACCAGCGACGTCAGCAGCGGCAGCACCCAGCTGCAGGAAAAGCCGAGGATCACAAGCGGCCCCGCCCAGCCCGTCTGGCCCATCCAGCGGCCGAAGACGGTGTCGGACGGCAGCGAGCTCTGCTGGCTGACGATCGCCACGAACAGCCCAGGACCCAGCAGGCAGGCGGCGAGCACCAGGCGAATCGGCCACTGCGCCAGCAGCTTGACCAGCTCGAAGCGGTAGGTGCGCCGGAGGGGCGCCTGCGACGTCTCGGCCCGTGGGAGCGCGACGGCTGCTGCTGCTGCTTGGCTCACTGGTTCACACCCTCGCTTCGTAGGTTCTGCGACCCGGTCAGGGCCAGGAAGGCCGCCTCGAGCGGCGCCACGACCGGCGCTAGCTCGCGCACCCCGACGCCCGCGCCAACCAGGCGCGCGACCAGCGTGTCGAGCGCCGGCATCGTCGCCCGCACCAGCAGCGCCTCGGCGTCGTGGCGCTGGCCGAGGTCGTCGTCCGGCAGCACACGCACCTCCGGTGTCTCGTCGGCGACGCGCCGGCCGACGGCAGGGTCCGAGACGCGCAGCCGGTAGTCGAGCGCGTCGGTGTCGGCGGCGAGGTCGCTCAGCGGCCCGGAGAAGACGACCCGGCCCGCCGCGAGGATCGTCACGTCGCTGCACAGCGCGGCCAGATCGTCCATCCGGTGGCTTGAGAGGACGACCGACGTGCCGTGCGCCGCCAGCCGCGTCAGCACGCGGTTGACGTGCCGGCTGCCGGCCGGGTCGAGGCCGTTCGCCGGCTCGTCGAGCACCAGCAGCCGCGGCTTCGTCAGCAGCGCGGCGGCGAGCCCCAGCCGCTGCCGCATCCCCAGCGAGAAGCCGCGCACGCGGTCGTCGGCGACGTCGGTCAGGCCGACCTGGGCGAGCGCGTCGTCGATCCCGTCGGTGCCGTCCCCCCGTAGGCGGGCGAGCGCGGCGAGGTTCTGCCGCGCGGAGAGCGCGGGGTACAACCCGGGCCCGTCGACGAACCCGGCGACCCCGTCCTGCACCGCGAGCGTTCGGCGCACCGGGCTGCCGAGGATCTCCAGCTCGCCGGCGTCGGCCTGGGCGAGCCCGAGCAGCAGGCCGAGCAGCGTCGTCTTCCCCGCCCCGTTGGGCCCGACCAGGCCGTGCACTTCGCCCTCTGCGATATCGAGGTCGACGCCGCCGAGCGCGACGACCTCGCCAAACGATTTACCGATCCCGCGCGCGCGAACGGCGAGTCCTTCAGACATGTCGATCCTCTGATGGTGGAACGGGCGGCGGCCCGCCGGAGAAACCGACGGGCCGCCGCTCAGTTGATGCTCGTCAGCTAGCTCGTGCTGCCCGACGACACGTCAGTCCGTGTCGGAGCTCGGGATGAGCCCGCCCGGCACGTTCGACGGGGTGTAGATCTGCGAGTCGCCCGGGTACGGGGTCGTCCAGTTGTGCGTCTGGTACCACGTGTACCGGTTCATCTGCTCCGGGTTCGCGTAGTCCGGGACCGCGCCGTTGCCGGTCGTGCGCTGCTTGCCGAGCCACGTCTGCCACGTCGCAGCGGTGGCCTGCTCGCTCGCGGGCACCGTGATCTGCTGGCTGGCGGCCGCCGCCTTCGCGACCGCCGGGCTCGGGTTGGCGACGCCGGGCGTGTCGACGCCGCAGGCCGGCGCGGTGGCGACGCCCTCGGTCAGCGGCACCTGGTTGGGCACCGCGTTGAACGGCGTCATGTCCGGCGTGTTGGTGAACGCGCCGTACATCGGCGTCGCCGCGGCGAGCTTCTGGTTCAGCGGCTGGGCGCCGAGGATCTGCTCGATCGTGCGCACCATGTTGATCTGCGAGTAGTAGGTGCTGTCGACCGCGCCGTGCTGCGCGTAGGGGCTGATGACCTGGACCGGCGCGCGGTGGCCGTCGACGTGGTCGGCGCCGTCCTGCGAGTCGTCCTCGACCACGAAGATCGCGGAGTCTCTCCAGTATCTGCTGTGCGAGATCGTGTCGACGATCTTGCCGACGGCGAGGTCGCCGTCAGCGACCTGCGCCTCCGGGTCCGCGGTCCCGCCGGTGTGGTCGCTGGAGAGCCACATCATGTTGAGGTTGGCGGGGCCGTTCTGGTCGAAGTCCTGCTTCCACGTCTCGTACCGGTAGATGTCCGGGATCGAGGTGTCGAACGGCGGGGACTGGTGGTCGGCGATCGCGTTCAGCGACGGGATCACCGAGCCGTAGTCGCCCTTCAGCTGAGGGGTGGTGAGCTGGGCCGGGTCGCCGCCGGCGTCAACGCTTCTGGCCGCGCAGTAGTACTGCTGCCACGTGCCCGACGGCTTGCCCTCGGTGTACTCGAACTCGCCGTAGTTGCGGGCGGTGTTGCCCGCGTCCTCGGCCGCCGTCCAGAGGAAGCCGGAGCGCTGGTGGCCGAGCACGTCCTCCTCGGTGTCGTAGCTGCGGATGTACTCGCCCGCAGAGGACTCCGTGTACTCGGGGTTGTCGCCCATCATCAGCCAGTTGTGGCCCTCGGCCGAGTTCGTGCCGACGTCGTACGTGTTGTCGTAGAGGCCGAACTGTCTCGCGAGCGCGTGCTGGTTGGGCGTCACTCTCGCGCCGAACTGCGCGAGCGACGCGTCGCCGTTGCCCTGGCTCATGTCGCCGTACACCTGGTCGTAGGTGCGGTTCTCCTTGACGAGCAGGAAGACGTGTCTGATCGTCGAGGGGTCGCCGACGCGCGTCGGGATCGTCACCGGCGCGGCTCTTCTGCCTCTCGCCTCTCTGACGTCGTTGCTGCCCCAGCCGTTCTGCTGGAAGACCGTGTCCGTGTACGTCCCGGAGATGTCCTTGTCGCGCGGGAGCGTGAAGCGGGTCAGCGACGCGGTGGTGCTGTGCGTGCCGTGCCCGCTCGCGACCGTGGTGCCCGGTCCCTTGTTGAACGACAGGTTGGGGCCGCGCGCGTCGATGCCGCGCGTGTTGGTGACAACCACCTGACGGCCGACGGTCGCCACCGTCATCGGGTAGTAGTCCGTCGGCACCAGGCCGACGTAATTCACCGGCTGCTGCGGCTTGCCGTTGTACTTGTAGACGGCGACCGCGTTCGCGCGGCCGAGCGTCACCAGCAGGTGGTTGCTCGGTCCCATCGCAACGCCCGTGGGCGCGTAGCCGGTGTCCGACGACGGCCAGGGGTCAGTCGCGATCGTCTGGACGACTCTGTCGTTTCTCGTGTTGACGACCGAGACCGTGTCGCTGAACGTGTTCGTGACGAACAGCGAGCCATCCGGGCTTCTTCTGGCCTTTCTCGCGGTCGCGGCGTCCGGCTGGAAGAACATCGCGGTCGGGTGCAGCCCGACGGCGATCGACCCGACCGGGGCCGACGGGTCGGTTGTGTCGATGACGCTGACGGACCCGGTCGTGGACGTGCCACGGTAGCCGTCCGCCGGCACCGCGGTGCCGTAGGAGTCCATCGTCGTCTCGCCGGGCCGGGCCTGACGGCCGCCCTCGTTCGTCACGTAGAGCTTGTCGCCGACGAAGGCGAGCTCGCGCGGGGCGATCCCGACGTTCCACGTCTGCTTGACCGCGCCGCTGTTGGGGTCGATCGCGACGACGGTGTTCTGCCCGTTGACGGCGGCGTAGACCGTGAAGCCGTCGGGCGAGTATCTGATCTGGCTGACCAGCGCCGAGTGGCCGTTCACCTTCGGGATCGCGAAGGTGGTCGGCGTGCCGAGCGTGCCGTCAGCGTTGACGGGGAACTTGCTGACCGCGTCCTGCTCGCCGACCCACAGGTACCGGCCGTCCGGCGAGTACGTCGGGCCTTCCTGGCCGACGGTGCCGTTGGAGAATCTCTGGTTGACGCCAGCGGCGGTGCCGACCGACCAGATCTCTCTGTAGCTCTTCATGTCGAAGACCTGGAGGGCGACGCCGCGGTCGGTGCTGGTGGCCGCGACGTATCTCCCGTCGGGGCTGACCGTCGAGCCCATGAACTTGCCGGTCTGGGTCAGCAGCCGGTCGCCGAGCGGCTTGATGACCTGGTCGTCGGAGACCTGGATGCCGTTGGAATACTCGGTGCCGACCTGGTTATGGCCGAAGATGTCCGTCGTGGCGTAGGTGACGCCCGCGCCAGCGAGGACGACCGCGGTGGCACCGGCAGCGACGATCGCTGACCGTGTGCCGAAGCGCTTTGACGGGCGGCGACGCCGGCGCGTGACCTGCACGCCCGACTCGTCCGCGCCGTCGGGCCGCTTGGATTGACTCACTATTAACTCCCTCTTGGGTGAAAACCGCGAGTGGATCCTCGGGCCTGTCTCCTCGCCGCTGGTAGATCAGTTGTGAACGAGCGCGCGATGATGAGGTTTGGATGACTCCAGATGACCCTAAACCTCTAATTTCGTCAGCGAGCTGACACAGCAAGGCGCGGATTCTAATTAGCGGTGCTTAGAAATCAGCATTTGCGAGCGGCGCTGGCGCATCCGCTAGTCGCTTGTGCACCGCGCCCACAGCGCCGCGCGGACGTGATTGGGTGGCGGGATGAGCGTCAGAGAGTGGGTGAGCGTGCTGCTTGACGACGGCGTGGCGCAGCTCGTGCTCGACCGCGCGCCGGTCAACCAGTTCGACGTGGAGCTGCTGCGGGCGATGCTCGACGCCGTCGAGACGCTGCCCAGCGAGACGCGCGCGCTCGTCGTCAGCAGCGCGATCCCGGACGTCTTCGCGGCCGGCGGCGACATCCCGTGGATGGCGCGCGCGCCGATCGCGGAGCAGCTCGCGTTCGTCGAGCTGTGCCAGCGGGCGTACTCGTCGTTCGAGCGGATCGCCTGCCCGGCGATCGCGGCAGTCGAGGGGGCTTGCCTCGGCGGCGGCCTGGAGCTGGCGCTCGCGTGCGACATCCGCGTCGTCGGCGAGAGCGCCGTGCTCGGCTTGCCAGAGGCGACGATCGGCCTGATCGCCGGAGCTGGCGGCACGCAGCGGTTGCCGCGCGCGATCGGGCAGGGCGTCGCGCGCGACATGCTGATCACCGGCCGCCGCATCAGCGGGAGCGAGGCCGGCGCGATCGGCCTGGCCAGCCGCGTCGTCGCCGACGGCGAGGCGAGCGAGACGGCGCTCGCGCTCGCCCGCAGGCTGGCCGACGGCGCGACCGAGGCGATCCAGGCGAGCAAGCGCCTCGCCCTCTCCGCCTTCGAGGACCCGATCGACGCCGGCCTCGCCCGCGAGCGCGTCGTGTGGGCCGAGGTGCGCCGCTCCGCCACCTCGCAAGAGGGCCTCGAAGCGTTCGCCGCCAAGCGGCGGCCAGACTTCAGAGCCGCGGCGGCGCGGCGGGCAGCGCGAGACTAGCGCTGGCGGCCGGCGCCGCTGGACCGCCGCCCGAGGGCGCGCGCGCCTAGCGACCGGCAGACCGCGACGAGCGTCCGTCGCCGCAGTCGATCGCGTCCGCGGTGACGCCCTGCTCGCGCAGCAGGAACTTCTGCACGCGCTGGCTCGCGGTCCGCGGCAGCGCGTCGACGACGCGGATCCAGCGCGGGACGGCAAAGCGGGCCAGGCGCGCCTCGCAGTGGGCGATCAGGCCCGCGACGTCGAGCTCGCCGACCGCCGGGTCGAGCACGACCGCGACCATCACGTCATCCTCGCCGAGATCCGAGGGGACGCCGTACGCGGCCGACTCGACCACGTGCGGGAAGCCGTCCACGACTCCCTCCAGCTCGAACGAGGAGATGTTCTCGCCGCGGCGGCGGATCGAGTCCTTGAGGCGGTCGACGTAGTAGAAGAAGCCGTCGGCGTCCATCCGCGCGCGGTCGCCGGTGTGGAACCAGAGGTTGCGCATCGACTCGATCGTCGCGTCCGGCCGCCGCCAGTACTCGCGCAGGACGATCCCGGGCAGCCGCGGCCGCACCTGGATCTCGCCGACCTCGCCGACCTCGACCTCGCGATCGGCGGCGTCGGCGACGCGCACCTCAAAGCCAGGAGCGGCGCGCCCGATCGAGCCGACACGCCGCACGTTGCGCGTGTTCTGCGTCGTGATCCCCGTCTCGGTCATCCCGTAGTGCTCATGGAGGCGAACGCCGAAGCGCTGCTCGAACGGCTCCCACAGCGACGGCGGGCAGGCGCCGCCGTAGGCGCGCTGGACCCCGTGCTCGCGGTCGCCGGGGCGCGGCGGCTGCTTGGCGATCATCGTCAGCATCGAGCCCATGTAGTTGAACGACGTCACGCGCTGCTCGCGCAGCCGCTCCCAGAAGCGCGAGGCGCTCAGGCGCTGGTCGAGCACGAGCCGCCCGCCGCACAGCAGCGTCGCTACAACCGAAGTGAATTTGGCGTTGACGTGAAACAGCGGGAAGGCGGTGTAGAGCACGTCGTCAGCCGTGTACTCCATCAGCGCGACGTTCGCGCGCGCGAGGTGAAGGTTGGCGCTGTGCGTCAGCACGACCCCCTTCGACGGCCCGGTCGTGCCGGAGGTGTAGAGCAGGCAGGAGACGTCCTCGCCGCTCAGCGCCGGCCCGTCCTCCTCCTCGCCCGACAACGCCTCGTCGAGCCCGTGCAGCGCGACGGAGGCGGGCGCCTCGGCCGGGTCGGCCTCGCCGCGCACGACGACCCGTTCCAGCGCCGGCAGCGACAGCCCGCGCAGCCGCGGCAGGAACGCGGCGTCGCAGAAGAGGACCCGCGCGCCCGACTCGGCGAGGATGTGCTCCAGCAGCGGGCCGCGGTAGGCGGCATGAACCGGCACCTCGATCGCGCCGGCGCGAGCGATCCCGAACCAGACGTCGAGGAACTCGGGGACGTTGCCCATCATGATCGCCGCCGGGTCGCCGCGGCCGATCTCCCACCGGCGCAGCGCGCCCGCCACCCGCCGGCTGGCCGCGCGCAGCTCGCCGGTCGTCACGTCGCGTCCGTCGCAGTGCAGAAAGGCGCACCGCTCGTCCAGCCCCGCCGCAGCATCGACGACCCCAGCCAGCGTCTCCGCCCCGCCCGCCTCCCCAGCGCCTGTCCCCGCAATCGCCATCGCCCGATCGAACCAGACCACCCGCCCCACGCCCACTGGCGGATGCGCCAGCACCGCGAGCGCGGCCCGTCCGGCTTCAACCGCACAGTGTCGCAAGAGAGTCCAATTGCACAAATCCTGCGCGCCACTCAACAGTGGGAGAGAGCCGGCCGTTCCCCTAAGCTCAGTTGGCTATGTCGGATCACGATCCGCAGTCGACGCCCTCGCCCCACCTTCGCGCGTCTGACGCCGAACGCGAGCACGCGGCCGAGCGGCTGCGCCAGGCGACCGGCGACGGACGCCTCACCGTCGAGGAGCTCGACGAGCGTCTCGAGGCCGTGTACGCCGCGCGACTGCAGGCCGAGCTGGAGCCGTTGACGGCGGACCTTCCCGACGAGCCAGCCGGCCGAGAGCCCGCCGCCGGTGCGCGACGCGTGCGCCGCGTGCCCGTCCGCGCGGGCGAGGGCGGCACGAGCTGGATCGTCTCCGTCATGGGCGGCAACGACCGCAAGGGCCGCTGGCGGATCGGCCGCGCCTGCCGGGTCGTCAACGTCATGGGCGGAAGCAACCTCGACCTCAACGACGCCGAGCTCGCTGCCGGCGAGGTGACGATGACCGTCGTCTCGGTTATGGGCGGCAGCGATATCTACGTCCCCGAGGGCATGAACGTCGAGGTGACGAAGATCGGGATCATGGGCGGCAACGACGTCGACCTCGGCGACGACCGGCCCGATCCCGGCGGACCGGTCCTGCGCCTGCGGCTGATCTCGATCATGGGCGGGACGGACGTCAGCCGCGGCCGTCCGAGAAGCCGCCGGCAGCGCCGCGAGGAGCTGCGCGAGCAGCGCCAGCTCGACCGCACCGAGCGGCACGACCGGCACCACGACGAGGACCGCTGAGCCACGCCCGACGAGCTACGGCTGCGCCGGCCGGTAGCTGCCGAAGCTCCAGACGTTGCCCTCCGGGTCGCGCGCGGTGTAGCCGCGGCCGCCGTAGTCGGGGCTCTCCAGCTCGCGGATGAGCTCGGCGCCGGCGGCGCGGGCGCGCTCGGCGTGGGCTTCGACGGCGTCGTCGGGGAGGACGATGTACATCGACGCCGGCGTAGGCATAGCGGTCTGACGACGACACGATCCTCTCTGCGGGCGCCGTGCGCGGGGCTATGGGGCGTTTTCAGCCCGTCGCACCGGGTAGCTCCGACGCGACTGCGACCGCGAGGGCTGTTGAGATGAGCACGACTGTCGGCGACTACCTGCTGGAGCGCCTGGCGTCCGATTGGGGCGTGAGACGGGTCTACGGCTATCCCGGCGACGGGATCAACGGGATCGTGGGCGCGTTCGAGCAAGACGGCCCTCGGCCGGAGTTCATTCAGGTGCGCCATGAGGAGATGGCGGCGTTCATGGCGTGCGCGCACGCGAAGTTCACCGGCGAGCCGGGCGTCTGCATGGCGACCTCCGGACCGGGCGCGATCCACCTGCTCAACGGGCTCCACGACGCGAAGCTCGACCACCAGCCGGTCGTCGCGATCATCGGGCAGCAGGCACGAGCAGGGCTGGGCGGCAGCTATCAGCAGGAAGTCGACCTCGTCTCGCTGTTCAAGGACGTCGCGCACGAGTTCGTCCAGATGGCGACCGAGGCGTCACAGATCCGTCACCTGATCGACCGCGCGATGCGGATCGCGCTCGCCGAGCGGACTGTCACCTGCGTGATCGTGCCCAACGACCTGCAGCTCGAGGACGCCGTCGAGACCCCGCCCCACGCCCACGGCTCAGTCCACTCGGCTGCCGGCTGGCGCGCGCCGCTGATCGTCCCCGCAAGCGACGATCTCCAGCGCGCCGCCGACGTGCTCAACGCCGGCGAGAAGGTCGCGATGCTGATCGGCGCTGGCGCGCTGCAGGCCGCTGACGAGGTGACGCAGGTCGCCGAGGCGCTCGGCGCGGGCGTCGCGAAAGCGCTGCTCGGCAAGGCGGCGCTGCCCGACGAGCTGCCGTGGGTGACGGGCTCGATCGGCCTGCTCGGCACGAAGCCGAGCTGGGACCTGATGCAGGAGTGCGACACGCTGTTGATGGTCGGGTCCTCCTTCCCCTATGCCGAGTTCTTGCCCAAGGAGGGCGAGGTGCGCGGCGTGCAGATCGACCTGGACGGCAAGATGCTTGGCATCCGCTACCCGTTCGAGGTCGGGCTGGTCGGCGACAGCGCCGCGACGCTGCGCGCGCTGCTGCCGCTGTTGAGACGCAAGGAGGACCGCGGCTGGCGCGAGCAGGTCGAGGCCGGCGTGCGCGACTGGTGGCAGGTCGTCGAGCAGCGCGCACTGCAGCCGGCCGACCCGGTCAACCCGCAGCGCGTCTTTCACGAGCTGTCGCTGCGGCTGCCTGACGGTGTGATTCTCACCTCCGACTCCGGCTCGGCGGCGAACTGGTACGCCCGCGACCTGAGACTGCGCGCCGGGATGGGGGCGTCGCTGTCGGGGACGCTCGCGTCGATGGGCGCCGGCGTCCCGTACGCGATCGGCGCGAAGTTCGCCCACCCCGACCGGCCCGTGATCGCGCTGGTCGGCGACGGCGCAATGCAGATGAACGGCCTCAACGAGCTCATCACGATCGTCAAGTACCGCGACCGCTGGCGCGATCAGCGGCTCGTCGTGCTCGTGCTCAACAACCGCGACCTCAACCAGGTCACGTGGGAGCAGCGCGCGATGTCGGGCGACCCGAAGGTCGAGGCGACCCAGACGCTGCCCGACTTCCCCTACGCCCGCTTCGCGGAGATGATCGGCCTGCGCGGCATCCGCACCGACAACCCCGACGAAGTCGCGAGCTGCTGGGACCAGGCGCTCAGCGCCGACCGCCCAGTCGTCTTCGAGGTCGTGACCGACCCCGAGGTCCCACCGCTTCCGCCGCACATCACGCTCGCGCAGGCCCACGCCTTCGCGTCAGCGATCCTGCATGGCGATCCGGGCCGCGGCGAGATGCTCAAGCAGTCGATCCGGCAGAAGCTGCCGGGCGTCCTGCCGGGAAGCTGATGGTGGCGATCGAAGCTCGCGCTTACACGATCCCGACCGACGCGCCAGAGGCCGACGGGACGCTCGTGTGGGACAAGACGACGATTGTCGTGGTGCATGCGCGCGACGGCGACGCGAGCGGGCTTGGCTGGACGTACGGCGACGCGTCAACTGCAGCGTTGATCGCGCGCACGCTGGGGCCGGTGGTCGAGCGGGATGCAAGCGTGCTTGCGCCGCAGGCTGCGTGGGAGGCGATGGCGCGCGCCCTGCGCAACGTCGGGCACAGTGGCCCGGGCGCGATGGCGCTCGCAGCGGTCGACACGGCGCTGTGGGACCTGAAGGCGCGGGTCGTCGGACTGCCCCTGTGCGACCTGCTCGGTGCCGTGCGTGACCACGTCCCGCTCTACGGCAGCGGCGGCTTCACCTCCTACGACGTCGAGCGGCTCCAGCAGCAGCTCGGCGGATGGGCCGACGCCGGCTTCACGCGGGTCAAGCTGAAGGTCGGCAGCGACCCGGACGCGGACCCGATGCGCGTGCGCGCGGCGCGTGCGTCGGTCGGCGAGGCGGTCGAGCTGTTCGTCGACGCCAACGGCGCCTACACGCGCGCACAGGCGCTGCGGCTCGCGGAAACGTTCGCGTCGGAGTGCGATGTCCGCTGGTTCGAGGAGCCGGTCCCCTCCGACGACCGCGATGGCCTGCGCTGGCTGCGCGACCGGGTGCCGGCCGGGATGGAGATCGCGGCCGGCGAGTACGTCTGGACGCTCGCTGACGCGCGTGCGCTGCTCGATGCCGGCGCCGTCGACGCGTTGCAGGCCGACGTAACGCGCTGCGGCGGGATCACCGAGCTGCTGCGGATCGACGCGCTCTGCCGCGCGGCGCGGCTGCCGCTTTCGCTGCACTGCGCGCCGGCGCTGCACGCCCATCCGGCCCTCGCGCTCTCTCAGCTCGCACACCTCGAGTTCTTCCATGACCACGCGCGAGTCGAGGCGATGCTGTTCGACGGTGTCCCCCAGCCCCGCGGCGGCGTCCTGCGGCCGCAACGCGACCGGCCCGGCAACGGCATGGAGCTGCGCACCGCCGACGCGGAGCGGTGGGCCGCATGATCGGGCGGCGAAAGAAGCCCGCTGTGCCGGCCACGGTTGCCGGCCGCGCTCTCGCCAATCTCCACAACGGCCGCATCCAGAAGTCGCTGGCCGCCGTGACCGCGCTCAGCGCCCTGCCGCTCGGCGGCGAGATCTGGCTTGAGCATTTCCGCGGGTCGTTCGGCGACAAGTGGATGTGGACTCCGGTCGTCCTCTCTCCCGCGCTGACCGCCGCCGCGCTGGCGGGCGTGCGCTCAGAGCGCGTTGCGAGAACCGTTCTGCCGGCCGTCTCCGCGCTGTACTGCATCGACGGCCTGATCGGCGTCTACACGCACGTCCAGGGCGTTCGCAAACGGCCTGGAGGCTTTGGCGAGCCGCTCTACAACATCGTGATGGGGCCGCCGCTGCTCGCGCCGGGCTCCCTCGCGCTTGTCGGCGGGCTGGGGCTGGTCGCGGCGGTCGCGGAGCGGGAGCGGTGAGCGAGCCAGATCACCTGCCCAAGCTCCGCAGAGGCGGCAAGCCCGCCCCGCCTGAGCAGCTGCCTCGACAGCGCGTCGGCACGACGCCGCAGCAGCGCGGGCGCTATCCGGACTTCGACGCGCTCGCGCAGGCGAAGCACTGGGACCCGGTCACGCGCAGGGTCGTGCTCGAGCGCGTCGAGCGCGTCCCGAAGATCCGCTTCTTCACGCCTGCTGAGGCGACGACGCTGGGCGCCTTCTGCGACGTGGCGATGGCGCAGGACGCCGAGCCGCGCATCCCGGTGCTCGAGATGGTCGACGCGAAGCTCTACGAGCGCAGGCTCGACGGCTTCCGCCACGCCGACATGCCAGAAGACCCCGAGACGTGGCGGCGGGTCGCGCGGCAGCTCGACGTCGAGGCCTCCGCGCGCGGCCACCACGACGGCTTCGCCGCGGCGCCGGACGACTGCAGGCGCGAGATCGCCGAGGCGTTCTCCAAAGGAGAGCTCGACTGGGACGACCTGCCGTCGAGCAAGGCGTTCGGCGTCCTGATGCGCGCCGTCCTGTCTGCGTTCTACTCGCATCCGTGGGCGTGGAGCGAGATCGGCTTCGGCGGTCCCGCCTACCCGCGCGGCTATGCACGCCTCGGCGCCGGCCAGCGCGAGCCGTGGGAGCGATCGCCGCAGTTCGACCCGGACCCGGTGCAGGACGTCGAGGAGCGCGGGCTTGAATGAGCCCGCGCAGCCGCAAGCTGTGGGCGAGAGGCGCTGTCCGGCCAGAGGCGAACGACTCAGCGTGGCTGCTGCACCCGCACCGGCGCGCCATTCCGCAGCGAGAGACGATGGCGCGGCATCCGGTCAACGCACCAGTTGACCTGTTGATCGTCGGTTGTGGCGCCGGCGGGTCGACGCTCGCTCAGCGGCTCGCGCGGGCCGGTTGGAAGGTCGTCGTGCTGGAGGCCGGCCCGTTCTGGGACCCGGACGAGGACTGGGTCTCCGACGAGGCCGGCGCCCACCCGCTCTACTGGACCGAGCCGCGCGTGATCGGCGGCAGCGACCCGGTCGAGCTGGGCCAGAACAACTCGGGCCGCGGCGTCGGCGGCTCGATGAACCACTTCGCCGGGTACGCGCCACGGTTCCACCCCTCCGACTTCGAGGTGTTCACCCGCGACGGCGTCGGGGCCGACTGGCCGATCTCATATGCCGACCTCCAGCCGCACTACGACCGGCTCGAGCGCGAGCTGCCGGTCGCCGGCGAGGCATGGCCGTGGGGCGATCCGCACGGCTATCCACACGGCCCTCACCCGGTCGCGGGTGGAGCGCTGACCGCATGGGAGGGCGCGCGCAAGCTGGGGATCGAGATGCGCGTCGGGCCGGTCGCGATCACGAACGGCTCATTCGGCAACCGGCCGCACTGCGTCTACCGCGGCTTCTGCCTGCAGGGCTGCAAGGTCGGCGCGAAGGGCTCCCCGTTGATCACGCATGTTCCCGACGCGCTCGCGCACGGAGTCGAGATCCGCTCGAACGCGATGGCGACGCGGGTCGAGACCGACGACGCCGGGCGCTGCACCGGCGTCACGTACATCCAGGACGGACGCGAGTGCTTTCAACCAGCTCACGCGGTGGCGGTCGCGGGCTACTCGATTGAGACGCCACGGCTGCTGCTGCACTCCACGAGCGCGCGCTTCCCGCACGGCCTCGCGAACGTCAACGATCGCGTTGGCCGCGGCGTGATGGTGCAAGGCGCGCCGCAGGTCGCCGGCCGCTTCCCGACCGAGCTGCGGATGTACAAAGCGCCGCCGCCTGAGATCAGCTCAGAGCAGTTCTACGAGACCGACCCGGCGCGCGGCTTCGTGCGCGGCTTCGCGATCCAGACGGTCGGGCCGCTGCCGATCGCCTGGGCCGAGCACGTGCTTGCTGACGGCCATTGGGGCCAGGCCCTGCGCGAGTACATGCGCGACTACGCCCATTGGTACACGCTCGGGACGCTCTGCGAGCTGCTGCCCCGCGACGAGAACCGCGTGACGCTCTCCGACGAGCGCGACCGCCACGGCATGCCGGTCGCGCGCCTCGACTACTCGCAGTGCGACAACGACCGCGCAAACATCGCATTCGCGAAGAGGACGCTCCACGCGGTGATGGACGCCGCCGGCGCGCAGGACGTCTTGACGATCGACCGCTATGCGCACCTTGTCGGCGGCTGCGCGATGGGGTCCTCCCCCGACAACAGCGTCGTTGACGCAAACCATCGCGCCTGGTCGGTCCCGAACCTCTTCATCGCCGACGGCAGCGTGATGCCGACGCAGGGCTCCGCGAACCCAGCATTGACGATCATGGCACTGGCATCGCGGCTGGCGAGGCTGCTGATCGCCAAGCGCGCCGACGACGCGCCGACCGCTCCTTCCACCCGCGTGGGAGCGCGCTGAAGGGTCGGCTCTTCCTACCGGCCATAGGCGAGGCGGGTGATCGCGCGGAGTGAGGAAGGCGGCCCGGGCCAGTGCTCGCGGAGGAGCTCTGGACCGCCCGATCGCAGCACGATCCGGAGCGCGAGCGCGGCAACGATCGCGTCGTCGAGTTGGCCAGCGATCGGGATGAAGTCGGGAACGAGATCGAGCGGCAGCAGGAGATAGCCGATCAACGCGACAAGCACCAGCTTGCGCCCGCGAGGAACACGAGGATCGGCCAGGAGGCGGCGCACGAGGATGACGCAGTCAGGGATGAGCCCGGCGAGCGCGCGGGCCTCCTCGCGGCGCCCGCTGAGCACGAGCACCGCGACGAACAGCGCCCAGGCCGCGACGAAGACTCCCGCGCCAAGCAGCGCCCATGCCCACCAGCTCACGTTGTCGATCCTGTCAGCTCGCGCTACCCGCCGCCATCGCGCCGGCTCGAGGCCGGGTCGGAAGCTCGAGCCAGGCGTCAGTTCCGCCTTCCGGTCGGTTGGCGAGCCCGGCTCGGCTGCCGTGGGCCTGGGCGATCATTTGGACGATCGCGAGCCCGAGGCCCGTGCCTTTCCCGCTGCGCCCGGTTTGGGCGCGGCTGAAGCGCTCGAACGCGTGCGGGAGGAAGTCGTCGGGGACGCCGGGGCCGTCGTCGAGGACGTGCAGCTCGGCGCGACCGCCGGTGCTCGCGCGCGCGACGACGCTGATGTCTCCCGCACCGTGGCGCAGCGCGTTCTCGACAAGGTTCGAGAGGGCCTGCTCGACGCGTGTCGGGTCGACGTCGAGGGTGAGCCCGTTGCCGTCGCCGACAGTGAGCGACCGGCCGCTTTCACGGGCACGGACGCGAAAACGGCGCTCGATGCCGTCGAGGACTGCGCTCGCAGGCACGGCGTGGCGGTCGAGCTCCATGGCGCCCGCGTCGCTTCGCGCGACCAGCAGGAGGTCCTCGGCGAGGTTGATCAGCCGGTCGGTCTCGGCGCCCGCGACACGCAGCGCGGCGCGGAGCGCCTGCGGCGGGTTGTCCTTGCGCAGGGCGATCTCGACCTCGCTCTTGAGGATTGTCAGCGGCGTCCGGAGCTCGTGACTCGCGTCGGAGAAGAACTCCCGCTCGCGGTCTCGTGCGCGTTCAAGGCGCGCGAGCATCTCGTTGAGCGTGACGCCGAGCCGGTGGACCTCGTCCTCGGCCAGCGGGAGCGGCAGGCGCGCGCCCGGGTCGGCGTCGGAGATCTCTGCGGCCGCCTCGCGCATCGTCTCCATCGGCCGCAGGGCGGCGCTGGCCAGCGCGTACCCGATCGCTGCGGTGAGCAGCAGCGTGAGGCCGCCTCCGACGAGCAGCGCGCCGTTGAGGAGCTCGAGCGCGCTCTCGCGCTGGTCCAGCGACGCCCGGACGACGAGCACCGTTCCCGGGACTGGGCCGTTGCGCACGAGGAACCGGTCGCGCTCTTGGCGGTCGATGTAGACGTCGGTCGGTCCCGCGTCACGAGCGCGTGCGGGAGAGATGAGCGACGCGTCCTCGCCGCTGGACGTGCTGAAGAGGACCTGGCCCTGGCGGTTGAGCACCTGGGCGACGAGGTCGCCGCCCGCGACCGGGGCGCGATGGTGGCGCAGCCCGTCGAGGCCCTCCTGCCGAACGACCGCGGCGACGTCGTCGGACCGCGCGCGCAGCGCCGTGTTGAGCGCCCCGTCGACCCCGGACTTGAAATGCAGGTAGAGGAACAGGCCGATCGCCGAGATCATCACCGCGATCACCACCGTGTAGGCGACCGTGAGCTTGACCCGGATCGGGAGGCGTCTCAGGAGGCGTTTGGCGCCCATAGGCGGTACCCCGCGCCGCGGATCGTCTGGATCGACGCGGTGCCGAACGGGCGGTCGACCTTGTCTCGCAGCCGTCGAACCGCGACGTCGACGACGTTCGAGCGTCGGTCGACGTCACCGTCCCACGCCAGCTCGAGCAGCTCATAGCGGGACAGGATCCGTCCCGGGCGGCGCATGAACGCCTCGAGGATCGCGACCTCTCGAGCGGTGAGCTCGATCTCGCGCTCTCCGCGGGAGACCTCGTGCGAGACGGGGTCGAGCCGCAGGTCGCCGACGTGAAGCACGACCGGCCGCGGCCCAGCGCCGCGCCGCGCGAGCGCGTGGATGCGAGCGAGCAGCTCCTCGAACGAGTAGGGCTTGACGAGATAGTCGTCGGCGCCGCTGTTGAGGCCGGCGACGCGGTCGCTGACTGTGTCGCGCGCAGTGAGCATGAGGATCGGTGTCCAGACCTCGGCCTGCCGCATGCGCTTGCAGGTCTCGATGCCGTCGATGCCGGGGAGCATCAGGTCCAGGACGACGACGCTGTGGATGCCGGCGTCGACCCGCCACAGCGCCTCCTCGCCCGAGGGAGCGAGGTCGGCCGTGATGTTCTCGCTCGCCAGGCCGCGCCGGACGGTGTCGGCCATCTGCTCGTCGTCCTCGACCAGGAGCACACGCATGGGATCTCCTGTCAGTCTGACGCCTCGCCGGAGCGGCTATGCCACGGCGAACCGAATGATGCTCGCCGCGCCGGCGATGAGGCAGTACACGGCGAACGGCTTCAGCGTGCGCGTCTCGAAGTACCGCACGAGGAACCGCAGGGAGAAGTATGCGGCGATACCGCACACGACGGCGCCGACGAGCACCTGGCCGTGGATGTGGTCTCCTGCGGGGCCGGCGAGGCTCGGGAGCTTCAGGACGCCGGCCGCGAAGATGACCGGGGTCGCGAGGAGGAACGCGAAGCGGGCCGCGTCCTCCTCCGTGAGGCCGCGCCAGAGCCCCCCGACCATCGTGATGCCAGCCCGGCTGATGCCCGGCAGCAGCGCAAGGACCTGCAACGACCCGACGAGCACACCGTCGCGGTAGGAGACCGCGGCGATGCGGCGGTCCGACTGCACGGCGGCCTCCAATTCGCTCGCGGACCGCGCGCCGCTCGCCGCCGGCCGATCGCCAGACGCGCCCGCGTGCTCCGCGACCGCGACTCCAGCTCCACCGTCGAGGGAGCGGGAAGCGGTCAGCGCATCGCGCTCCTCGGCGCCGCGCCGCGCACGCTCGCCGAGCAGGAGGACGAGGCCGTTGACGAACAGGAACACGCTCGCCGCCACAGGCTTGGCGAAGACCGTCCGAAACACGTGCTCAAGCGCCAGGCCGGTGACGCCGACCGGGATCGTTGCGAGAACGAGCAGCCAGGCGAGGCGCTCGTCGGCGTCGCGCACGCTGAGCTCGCGCTCGCGCGCGGTGCGGACGACGCTGCGGAAGAGCCCGCCGATGATCCGCACCCAGTCAGCGCGGAAGAACCACAGCAGCGCCAGCGCCGTGGCGCAGTGCAGCGCGACGATATAGGCCAGGTAGAACGACGAGCCGCTGTCGCTCTGCGAGGACTGCGTCACGAGCGTCTCCCAGCTGCCGCCGATCCACGCCGGCACGAGGATCGAGTGGCCGAGGCTTGAGACCGGGAACAGCTCGGTCACGCCCTGGACAAGCGCGATAACGATGGCCTGCAAGTACGACATGGATCCTCTCGGGTCGGTGCGCGCGCCGCTCGTGGTCGCACGCGAAGGTCAGCGGGCGAGTCGCGGCGCGCAACTGGGCCACAGCCTCGCCAGGCTGACGGCGCAACATGACCGGCGGATGACGGCAAAGCGCGCGGCGAGCTGAACGAGGCAGCCCAGGCGCTACCGGCGAGCGTCGCTGCGGCGGCGGTGAGCGACGAGCAGAAGGACGGCCGCGAGGACGGCGGCGACTGCGGCGTAGTCGGCATAGCGGAAGGCGTGGTGGAAGCTCTCCCAGCGATCGCCGAGCGCCCAGCCGACAGCGGCGAAACCGAAGCACCACGCCAGCGAGCCGAGCAGTGTGAGGCCGGTGTAGAGGAGGAGCGGGCTGCCGAGCACGCCGGCCGGGATCGAGATGAACGAGCGCACGATCGGCGTGACCCGCCCGAGCAACACAGCCCACGCGCCGAACCGGTCGAACCATGCCTCTGCGCGCCGGAAGTTCTCGGGCCCGAGATGCAGCCGGCGCCCGTGGCGCTCGATCAGCTGGCGGCCCCCGGCCGTCCCGATTCCCCAGCCGACGAGCGCGCCAAGCAGGTAGCCCAGCGCGCCGGCGACTGCCACCACGACGTAGCTCTCGATGCCGGGGTGAAGCCCGGCGCCGAAGAGGGCCGCATGCCGGCCGGTGATCGCCCCGGCCGCGAGGACCCCCGCGTAGATCATCACCAGCTCCCCGCCGACCGGCAGCAGCGCATCGAGCGCCATCAGCGCAAAGACCGCGTACACGCCATGGTCGGCGATCCAGCCGGTGAGCTGCGCGGTAACGGCTGCGGCGGTCATGCCGGCGAGAGCGTCGAGCGCAGCTCGCGTGATGGGCCGCTTCTGCCAGCCGGGACGAAGGCCGATCCGAGCACAACGAGGACGAAGCCGATCGACTGCGCGAGCCACGCCAACGGCCCGTGCGCGATCGGGTCTCCGAACACGACGATCCCGCCAACGATGTTCGCGACGTTCGCGGCAACGCCCGTGATCGCGATGACCGCCACCGCGTCGCCTTCCTGAAGCCCCCGGACAGCCGCGAACTGGGCCGCGGCGCCCCCGGCGATCGCCATCGCCAGCAACGGCCCGGCGGTCGCTGCGGCACCGCTGCCGACGAGTCCGGTGAGCGCCTTGACGGCGATGTCCGACACGCCGAAGAACGCGCCGGCCGCCGCTCCGAGCAGCACGCCCCGGTGGGCGAGGAGCAGGCGCAGCCGCGGCACTGCGGCAAACGCGCATCCGGCGAGCGCGACCGCCGCCTCGAATGCCGTGAGCGTCGAAGGGCCGAACGACCCGTGCGCGCCGTGCAGGCGCGGAAACGCGAGCACAAGCATCGTGAGGCCCGCCGCAACGGCGATGAGCCCGACGCGTTGACGCCGCGGGACCCTGTGTCCGAGAACGCGCTGGGCGATGCCAGCGAGGAGCACGACTCCGGCCGCGAGCACGACCTGCACGGTCGAGAGCGGCGCGAGCGCGAGCGCGACGATGTGGAGCGCCCCCGCGAACATCCCGATCGCCATCCCGCCAGCGAACCACCGCGAGCCGAGCAGCTCGCGGACGCTGCGCAGCGGATGGCGCGCACGCACAGTCGGCACCGCGTTGGCACCACGGTGCTTGAGCACAGCCGCAACATTCGTCCCCACGGCGCAGGCGCATGCGAGCAGGAGGCCGATCACGATCGGTGGGTTCATGCCATCTGAAATAGCCACGCCAGATGACAGGCGCATGACTGCGGCAACGATCTGGCGCGCGCGTCGGTGTAACGAGCGTTGCGGTAACGCGCGTTACACTGCGGTCGTGTGGGCTGGGTTTTGCTCCTCTATCGGCTTCCCTCCAACGACTCGCGGGCACGGGTCGCGGTCTGGCGGGAGGTGCGACGCTCCGGCGCCCTGCTCGTCCAGCAGTCCGTCGTGGCCGTCCCCGCAGCCGACGACTTCGCTGGGGCGGTCGATCGGCTGCGCGAGCTGGTCGACGACCTCGGAGGCCAGGTGACGGTCCTGCACACCGCCGCGGTCGACGGCGGCGACGACGAGCGCCTCGTCGAGGCGTGGAACGCCGCGCGTGACGACGAGTACCGCGAGCTCGCGGGTGAATGCGCGAAGTTCCTCGGTGAGATCGACCACGAGTTCGAGATCGAGAAGTTCACGCTCGCCGAGCTCGACGAGGAGGAGGCCGAGCTCGACAAGCTCCAGCGCTGGCACGCGCGGATCCGCACACGCGACGTCCACGACGCCGGCGGCGCCGAGGCAGCCGGGCGCGCGCTCCACGAGGCCGAGGAGGCGCTCGCGCGCTACAGCGCCGCCGTCTTCGAGCACACCCAGCCATGACGAGGACGACGCTGCGATGACATTCGTCCTCATCGTGCTTGGCGCTGGCGTCGCGGTCAGCGTCGAGCTGCTGGAGGCGCTGGCAATCGTCTTCGCCGTCGCCGTCACGCGCCGCTGGTCCGATGCGCTCCTCGGCGCGCTCGCGGCCGTGGTCGCGTGCGCGCTCCTGGCCGTCGCGCTCGGCCCGGTGCTGCTCGGCTCGGTCCCGCTCGACACACTGCGCGTGATCATCGGGCTCCTCCTGCTGCTGTTCGGCCTCGAATGGCTGCGCAAGGCGACGCTGCGCCTCGCCGGCCGGCGGGCACGCTCGTCGTCGCTGGCCGAGTTCGTCGAAACGCAAGAGGAGCTCAACGAGGCGCCCCTGCCCCCGGCCGGCGAGCCGGACTGGGCCGGCCGACTCGTCGCCTTCAAGGGCGTCCTGTTGGAAGGCATCGAGATCGTGGTGATCGTCACCGCCCTCGCCGAGCGACCGAGCGGCCCAGCACCCGCGCTGCTCGGCGCCGCGCTTGCGGCCGTCGTCGTGCTCAGCGCCGGCGCATGGCTGCGCAAGCCGCTGGAGCGCCTCCCCGAGACCGAGCTCAAGTGGGGCGTCGGCGTCCTGCTCACCTCCTTCGGCGTCTTCTTCGTCGCCGAGGGCCTCGGCGTCCACTGGCCCGGCGGCGACGCCGCCGTCCTCTACCTCGTCGCCGTAATGGCGGCAATCAGCCAGGCGCAGTCCCACTGGCTCGCCCGAGCCGCACGAGCATGACCCTCCTGCGCACGCTCAAGAAGCTCCTCGTCGGCGAGACCTGGCTGCTCCCCGTCGGCCTGCTCATTGCGATCGCGATCGCCCTCGGCGCCCGCCACGCGCTGCACCAGCACTGGCAGCACATCGGCGGCTTCATCCTGCTCGCCGCCGTCGGCGTCGTCCTGCTCGTCACCGTCGCGCGGACCTCCCGACGCCGCTGACCACCGCCGCGCGGCGATGCCGCGGTCGCGGTCCGCTGGGAAGGGCGCCCCGCCTGCTCTCCACCCAACTGCTCTCCCCCGGGGCGGCGCTCAGCCGCCGACCTCGACGAGGATCTTCAGCTCGGAGCCGCTCGGGTCGACGAGCGCCTCGAATCCCCGCTCGACAGTCTCCTCGAGCGCGATCTTCGACGTGACGACCCGCTCGACCGGGAAGCGCCCGCTCGCCACCAGCGCGATGATCCGCGGCCAGTCGTAGACCGGGTAACACCACGTGCCGACGATCGTCAGGTCGTGCTCAGACCACGTCATCGGCGTCACCTCGGCGGGCCCGACGTGCAGGCCGGTCTGCACGACCGTGCCGGCCTTGCGCGTCGCCCGCACGCAGTCGTCGAGCGCCCGCGCGTTGCCGCCGCACTCGATCGCGACATCGACGCCGATACCGCCGGTGCGCGCTCTCAACTCCGCCGCGACGTCGACCGCGCGCGGGTCGAGGATCTCGTCGGCGGCCTCCAGCGCGGCGGCGCGCTCCGCCCGCACCGGGTTAGGCTCTGACAGGTACACCGCGCCAGCGCCGGCGGCGCGCGCCGCCAGCACCGCGAGCGCCCCGATCGGCCCGGCGCCGGTGATCAACACGCTGTCGCCAGGCCGCACCTCGCCGCGGTCGACGCCGTAGAGCGCGACCGCGGCCGGCTCGACCAGCGCCCCCTGCTCCCACGACAGCGCGTCGGGCAGCACCGCCACCTGGTAGTCGGCCACCAACGCCAGCTCCCCCAGCCCGCCCCACGGCCAGCTCAGCCCGACGCACCCCATCGTCACGCACAGATGATTGAGCCCGCGCCGGCAGTAGTAACAGCGGCCGCAGTAGGCAAGCGGCATCACCGAGACGCGGTCGCCGGGCGCGGCGGCCGTCACTCCCTCGCCGACCGCGACGACCTCGGCCGCGAGCTCATGGCCCAGGATCTGCGGGCTCTGCGCCCCGGTGAGCGGGTGCGGCTCGCTCGGCGTGACGATCGGCCCGGCCATGTACTCGTGCAGGTCGGTGCCGCAGATCCCGCACAGCCGTGGCGCGAGCAGCAGCTCGCCGGGGCCCGGCGCGCCGGGCTCGGGCACCTGCTCGACCCGCACGTCGCGGGCGGCGTGGAATCGAACGGCCTTCATCGCGCGGCTAGGCCCCTCTCGCCTCGAGGTCGCTCGCCTCGGTGATGTACGTCGCCTCTTCGAGGCTCGCTGCGCCGGCATAGGACCAGACCATCACGGCCGTCTCCGTCTCGGAGGTGTTGCGGAAGCCGTGGTAGTCGTTCTTGGGCACGAAGACGGCGTCGCCGGCGCGCATCATCACGTCGGCGTCGCCGACACGCGCGACGCCCTCGCCGGAGACGAGGTACTCGACCTCCTCGCAGTTCTCGTGGCGGTGGATCTCGTGGCGCGAGCCGGGCGGGAAGTAGGTCACGCCCAGCACGCCCTGCTCGGCGCCGACGTTGTCGCGCGTCGCCATCCAGCGCACGTCCATGTCGATCCACCCGGGGCGGCCGTCCTCGGGCTGGCTCGGCATCGACTCACGCGCGACCTCAGCCGAACGGACCTTCAGCGCATGCTCCTCGACGACGGGGCGATCCTGCTCGATGCTGCTCATGGCTCTCTCCTGGAACTCGAATTAACAGTGACGCACGCGGCGTCGGCGCGCTAGGCGCGGGCGCGCTAGGCGCGGGGGAAGCGGGACTGCGACTCGGCCGCGACGGCCGGCTCCAACGACGGGATCGCGAACTGCAGCATGAGGTCGCTGACGCCCAGCTCGGCGTAGCGCGCGACCTGCTCGGCGACGCGCTCCTCATCGCCGACGATCACGAGCTCGTCCAACAGGCTCCAGTCGCGCAGCGCGGGGCCGAAGTCGACCGGCAGGCCCCATGACTGGTAGGTCTCGAACATCGCGCGGATGCCGGGCAGCGCGCGGCGGCGCGCCTCCTCGACGGTGTCCGCGACAAGCGCCAGCCGCGGCAGCACGACGTCGCTGGTGCCCTGCTGCTCGTGCTGCTCGCACAGCTCGTGGTAGCGGTTGATGCGGGTCGTGACGACCGCGAGGTCGTCGGTCGCGCCCGGGAAGCACGGCGCGCCACGGCGGATCGCGCGGCGCAGCGCCGCGTCGTTGGTGCCGCCGAGCCAGAGCGGGATGCCCGGCCGCTGGACCGGCGTCGGGCGCACGACGACCTCCGGCAGGTCGAACACTCTTCCGCTGTAGGAGAAGGGCTCGCCGCTCCACGCGAGGTCGAGGATCTCGATCGACTCGCGAAAGCGCGGGCCACGCGTGTCGAGGTCGACCGACATCGCCTGAAACTCGACGGCGCGGTAGCCGGCGGCGATCCCGAGCGTCAGCCGTCCGCCGCTGAGGATGTCGACGACCGCCGCCTCCTCGGCGACGCGCACCGGCTCGTGCAGGGTGATGATCAACATCCCCGTTGACAGCCTGATCGTTCTCGTGACTGCCGCCATCGCGCCGAGCAAGGCGAAGATCGCGGGCAGGTAGCCGTCGGCCGAGACGTGGTGCTCGGTGACGTTGACCCACTCGTAGCCCTGCTGCTCGGCGAGCACGGTCTGCTCGACCGCCGCCGCGTACAGCGCCGGGTGGCCGATCGGCGAGCCCGGCGGGTCCTGCATGCTGAACAGCACGCCGTAGCGCATCGTCAGCCCTCCACGGCGGCGCCTGCGCGCGCCGCGAGATATGCCTGCACGCTCTCCGCCGTCTCCTCGGTGCGCTCGTACGCGATCTCGACGAGCTCGAGTGCGTTGCCGTCCATGTCGCTGAAGTAGACCCAGCGCCAGCCGGCCAGCACGCCCTCGTCGACGACGTTGACGGGGCCGAAGAAGACGACGCCGAGCGCTTCCAGCCGCGCCTTCTCGGCCTCGGCGTCCTCGACGCGGAAGGCGACGTGCTGGGCGCCAATCGCGTGCTGGGGCAGCGGCCTGTCGACCGGCGAGCCTGGCCGCGTGTACTCGATCAGCTCGAGCACGTCGTCACCGAGGCGCAGGTTGACCTGGCGCAGGGCGCCGCCGGGCACCCCGACGGCCACGCCGAGCTCCGGGTCGTCGAAGACGGGGCTCGGCGGGCTGGCGATCGGCAGGCCGAGGATGTCGTGGTAGAAGGCGAGCCCGTCTTCGAGGTTGGAGATGGTGATGCCGATGTGGTGGAGCGCTCTCATCGCAGCGCCTCCTGGCGCAGGGCAGTGCGGGACAGGTCAGCAACGCGCGCGAGGTCAGCCTCGTCGCCGGCCAGGGCGCGCGCCGCGGTGAACGACTGGTCGGCGGCCGCCACGAGCGGGACGGGTACGCCGCTCGAGCGTGCCTGGGCGAGCGCGAGCACGAGGTCTTTCTGCATCAGCGCCAGCGAGAAGGCGACCGGCGCCGACTCGGGCTCGAGGAACGCCTCGCGCTTGTAGGCGACGAACGGCGAGCCGACGGCGCTCGCCTCGATCGCGCCGTACGCAAGCTCGGGCGCGATCCCGCTGCCCTCGGCGACGGCAAGCGCCTCGCCGACGGCCTGGGCGGTGATCGCGATCATGCCGTTGAGCGCGAGCTTCATCGCCGCGCCGGCGCCGCTGGGGCCGAGCCAGAGCTGCTGCGCGGCCATCGCGGCGAGCACGGGGCGAACCCGCTCGAAGGCGTCGCGCTCGCCGCCGACGACCGTCGTCAGCGCGCCGCTCGTCGCCGAGGCGACGCTGCCGGAGACCGGCGCGTCGAGCAGCGTCGCGCCGCGCTCGGCGGCGGCGTCGGCGAGCTCGCGCGCGATCACCGGCCCGATCGTGCTCATCTCGATCACGACGAGGCCGGGGCGAGCGGCGGCGAGGGCGCCGCCCCCGACCAACAGCTCGCGCGCGGCCTCGCCGTCAGCGACCATCGTCACGAGCACGTCGACCGACGCGGCCAGCCCCTCCGGCGAGCCGGCCTGCGCCGCCCCGTCGGCGACGAGCGGCGCGCAGCGAGCGGCGGTGCGGTTCCAGACGGTCAGCGGATAGCCAGCGTCGAGCAGGCGGCGCGCCATCGCGGCGCCCATCCGCCCGATGCCGGCGAAGCCGACGCGCGGGAGCGAGTCAACAGCCGCGTTGCTCATACGGTCGTGTCCACGACGATCTTGCCCTTCGCCGTACGCTCGGCGAGCGGACGGATCCCCTCCTCGACGAGGTCGTCGAGCGCGATCACGCGATCGAGAACCGTCGGCGCGAGGTTCGAGCTCGCCAGCAGCGCGAGCGCCTCGGGCAGGTCGACGTCGCACACATGCGCGAGCGTCGTGACGAGGTCGACCTCGCGCACGCCGAAGGCGAGCAGGTCGAGCTCGCGCGGCGCCGATTGCAAGCCGACGAGCACCATCCGCCCGCCGCGCCGCGTCGCTGCCAGCGCCGCCGCCGGGGCATGCGGCGCGCCCGACGCCTCGATCACGACATCCGCTCCCTCGCCCCCGGTCGCCTCCAGGATCGCGGCAGCAAGGTCGACCCCGCGCGCGTGGATCGTTACGTCGGCGCCGAGCGAGCGCGCCGTCTCAAGGCGCTCCTCATCAATGTCGATCGCGATCAGCGGCGCCGCCCCACGCGACTTTGCGCCGGCGACGACGAACGCGCCGATCCCGCCGGCGCCGATCACCGCGCATGCCTGCCCGGCCGACAGACCGCTGCGCCGCACCGAGTGCAGCGCAACCGCGAGCGGCTGCGTCATCGCCGCCGCGTCGTCGGCGACGCCGTCTGGCACGACGCGGCAGATCGCGGCGGGCGAGGAGACCAGCCCGGCCAGCCCGCCGTCAACGTGCAACCCAAGCGTGTGGTATCTCGCGCAGAGGTTGGTGCGCCCAGCGAGGCACCACGCGCAGACGCCGCACGAGACGCCCGCGCCCGAGACCACACGGTCGCCAACCCGGAACCCATCGACTTCCGATCCGACAGCCGCGACCCGCCCGACGAACTCGTGGCCGAGCACGACCGGCGGCTTCGCCAGCAGCGGCCCGTGCGCCCACTCCGAGGAGTCGGTGCCGCAGATCGCCGCGCGCGTCACCTCGACGACGAGCGCGTCGGGCGCGGGCGCGCCAGGGTCGGCGACCGACTCGACGCGGATGTCGCCGGGGCCGCGATAGACGGCAGCTCTCATGACGCCGTCTGCAGGTGGACCTTGATGTTCGCCGCCGTGTCGCGCGCCGCGTCGAGCGCGCTGAGCGCGTCGGCGAGCGGGAATCTCGCCGTCACGAGCTGCGTCGGGTCGACTGCCCCGCTGGCGAGGAAGCGGATCGTCGCCGGCCACAGCCCGACCGAGCCGATCACGCCTCTGATCGCAAGCGCCTTGCTCTGGATCAGCCCGAGGTCGGCCATGCCCGGGCGCCCGATCGCGATCCCGACGTAAACGACGCGCGCCTCCAGCGCCGCCAACTCCAAAGCCGACGCCATCGCCGCAGGGTGCCCGGCCGCCTCGATTACGACGTCGAAGCCGCGCCCGCCGGTGAGCGCGTCAACGGCATCGCTGAAACCCTCAGCGGTCGGGTCCAGCCCGCCCGCGACGCCGAGTCTCATCGCCGCCTCGCGCCGGTGCGCGAGCGGCTCGATCACGTGCACACGCGCGTTGGAGGCGACCGCCGCCATCGCGCAGAGCAGGCCGATCGGCCCCGCGCCGACGACCGCGACGGTGTCAGAGGGATCGACACGGCCGGCCGCGATCATCGCCGCGTACGCGACCGAGAACGGCTCGACCATCGCGCCCGCGCTGTAGGACAGCTCCTCGGGCAGCTTGTGCAGCCACTCGCCGCGCGCTCTGAACAGCTCGGCGTCGGCGCCGCTGATCGTGAAGCCGAAATGGTCTCGCCCACCGGGGCCGACGACGCACTCGCCGACGACACGGTCGCCGGCCTTCAGATCGCGCACGGCGGAGCCGACCTCGACGACCTCGCCCGACCACTCGTGGCCGGGGATGATCGGGTACGAGACGGGGATGATGTAGCGCCCCTCGTACAGCTCGAAGTCCGAGTGGCAGATGCCGACGGCCTGCGAGCGGACGAGCACGTCGTCGGGGCCGATCTCCGGCTCCGCGACGTCGGCAACGACCGCCTGGTTGGGTGCTTCGAAGACAAGCGCGCGCATCAGTGGACCTGCATCCCGCCGGTGACGTTGATCGCCTGGCCCGTCATGTTGCGGGCGCGCTCGGACGCGAGGAAGGCGACCGCCTCGCCGATGTCCTCTGGCTCCTGCGGGCGCCCGAGCGGGATCGGGTCGACGAACTCCTGCCACGCCTGCTCGCGCGTGATCCCCTTCGACGCGGAGAGGTCGTCGAGCAGCGGCTCCCACAGCGGCGTGCGCACGACGCCGGGACACACCGCGTTGACGTTGACGCCGTAGGGCGCGAGCTCCTTCGCAAGCGACTGCGTGATGCCGATCACGGCGAACTTCGTCGCGCAGTAGTGCGCCAGCAGCGGCAGGCCCTCCTTTCCAGCCATCGAGGAGATCGAGACGATCGCGCCGTCTCTGCGCTTGATCATGTGGTCGACGACAGCACGGGTGGAGAGGAAGACGCCCTTCGCGTTGACGTCGTTGACGCGGTCCCACTCCGCCTCGGTGAGCTCCTGGAACGGCACGCCGCTGGTGATCCCGGCGTTGTTGACCAGCACGTCAACGCGGCCGTGGCGCGCGATCGTCTCGGCGACCGCCGCCTCGCACGACCCCCAGCTCGTCACGTCCTGCGCCAGCGCGGTCGCCCCCAGCTCCTCGGCGAGCGGTGCGAGCCTGTCCGTGTCGAGGTCGGTGAGCACGAGCGTCGCTCCCTCGCGGGCCAGCACACGGGCGATCCCCGCGCCGATCCCGCTTGCCGCGCCCGTTACGAGCGCGACTCTCTCCTCCAGCAAACCCATCTTCTCTCCTCTTGGCTCAAGCGGCGCGCTGACCGGCGCGCCGTGCTTGCGTGTAGATAGCGGCAGCCGCCAGCGTGAGGATGCCGAGGAACCAGTACTGCCACGCTTGCGACAGGCTCAGGAACGTCGTCGCGTTGTTGATCATCTGGATCAGCATCGCGCCAAGCAAGGCGCCGATGAACGAGCCGCGCCCGCCGAACAGGCTGGCGCCGCCGAGCACGACGGCCGTCACGCTGCTGAGCGTGAAGTTGATGCCCTGCGTCGGGTCGCCGACGCCGATCTGCGCCATCAGCATCAGCCCGCCGAGAAAGGTCAGCGCCGAGCAGGAGACGTACGCGAGCACGATGGTGCGGTCGACGCGCACGCCGAGGCGGTGCGCCGCTGGCTCGCGCGAGCCAGCGGCCCGCAGGCCGCGACCCCACGAGGTCAGGCGCAGGCAGACCTCCAGCACGATCGCCAGCGCGCAGGCGACGAAGAACGCAACAGGGATGTTGCCGACTCTCGCCGTCACCGTGTTGACGACGCCGTCGCTGATGTAGCCGCCCTGGAACGGGCGCAGCAGCAGCGAGACGCCCTGCAAGGCGATGTACATCGCGAGCGTCGCGGCGACCGCGGTGAACTTGCCGAAGCGGATCAGCAGGCCGTTCGCGAGCCCGACCAGCAACGCGGTCGCGAGCATGATCGCGAGGCCGAGGATCACGATCCCCGTCCCCTTCCCGTCGACCAGGAAGAACGACGAGATCACGACGACGAGGCCGGCGAGCGGCCCGACCGAGATGTCGATCCCGGCCGTCAAGATCACGATCAGCTGCCCAAGGCTGATGAACGCCAGCGCGGTCATCAGCGTCAGCAGCGAGGAGACGTTGAACGCCGCGAGGAAGCGGTCGTTCTGGCCCTGCGTGTAGGCGGCGAGCAGCACGATCACGAGCGCGAGGATCACGCTCGGCGCGTAGTCGCCCTTCACGAAGCTGCGCAGCCGCCCGACCGCGGTCGGTCTCGCGCCAGCCGCGCCAGCGCCCGTCTTGCCTCCCTTGCCGCCGTCGCGCTGGGCGCGGTGGGCGGTCGCCGTCACCATCGCGCGCGCCATCGCCTCCTCGGTGACCTCGTCGCCGTCGAGCTCGGCGACCGTCTGGCCGCGCGAGAAGACGATCACGCGGTCACACAGGCCCTCGAGCTCGAGGCCGTCGGAGGAGACGACGACGACCGGCACGCCCTGCTCGGCGACCTCGCGCAGGATGCGGTAGATCTCGACTCGGGCGCCGGCGTCGACGCCCTGCGTCGGCTCGTCGGCGAGCAGCAGCTTTGGCTCAGTCAGCATCGCGCGAGCGAGCACGACCTTCTGCTGGTTGCCGCCCGACAGCGAGCTGACGTCAGCCTCGGTCGAGGCGGTGCGGATGTTGAGCTGCCGTCTCTGCTCCTCGACCGCCGCCAGCTCGGCGCGGCGCTGCATCACGCCGCCGGCCGCAAAGCGCGTGAGCGAGGAGAGGACCGCGTTCTCGCGCACGGAGAGCCGCATCACGAGGCCCTCCTCGTGGCGGTCGGCCGGCAGGTAGGCGACGCCGGCCGAGGCGGCCGCCGTCGGCGAGCCGAGCTTCAGCTTCTTGGCGCCGAGCAGCGCCTCGCCGGAGGCGCGCTCAAGGCCCGCGAGCGCGCGCAGCACGTCGCTCTGGCCGTTGCCGGCGATGCCCGCGAGGCCGAGGATCTCGCCCGCCTCGACCGTCAGGCTGACGTCCTGGAAGCCCGTGGCGGAGAGGCCCCGCAGCTCGAGCGCGTGTGCCGTGCCGTCGGCGTGCGGCGCCAGCTCGGGCTTGGGCGGAAAGGCCGTCTCGACCGAGCGGCCGACGATCAGCTGCACCATCTCCTCGTCGCTGATCTCGCCGATCGGCGCGCTGCCGCGCACGGCGCCGTCGCGCATCACCGTCACGCGGTCGGCGATCTGGCGCACCTCGGGGAGGCGGTGGGAGATGTAGATCACCGCGGCGTCGCCGGCCGCGGCGGCGCGGACCTGCTCGAAGACGCGGTCGACCATGTCGGCGCCGAGCGGCGCAGTCGGCTCGTCGAGGATCAGGATCCGCGGCTTCAGCGCGAGCGCCTTGGCCAGCTCGATCAGCTGGCGCTGCGCGACGCTCAGCTCGTCCATCCGCGCCGAGATGCTGACGTTGCAGCCGATCCGGTCGAGCTGCTCGCGCATCCACGCGGCGCGGGCGCGCGGCCCGACGTCGCCCGGCAGGACGAACGCGAGGTTCTCCGCGACCGTCAGGTCGGGGATCACCGCCGGGTCCTGATGGACGATCGCCAGCCCATGCTCGCGCGCGAGCGCGGGCGTCAGACGGTCGACCGGGTCGCCGCCGAGCTCGATCGTGCCGGAGTTCGGCTCAACTGCACCCGAGGCGACGCCCATCAGCGTCGACTTGCCCGCGCCGTTCTCGCCCAGCAGCGCATGGACCTCGCCAGCTCTGGCGCTGAACGAGACGCCCTTGAGCGCGTCGACGCCCGGGTAGCGCTTCCAGATGTCGTGCAGGCCCAGCAGGACCTTCGCTGTCGTGATGGTGCTCACATGGTCTCCTTCGCGAGACGCGCGACGCGGGCGCCGACCTCACCGGCCGGCCCCGCATGAGTCGCGTGCCTACTTGAGCGCTGCCGCGATCTGGTCCTTCGGGAGCTGGCTGGAGAGGATCGCGTCGCCCGACAGCGATCTGTCGCACATCACCGGGTGCGGCTTGCCCGATATCGAGTCCTCGAACGGTCTCTGCGGCACCGTCGTCGGGGGCAGCGGCGCGCCGGTCGCCTTCGCGACGGCGTAGTCGATCGCGGCGCGGACCATCCACGTCTGCGAGTCGACGGTGAACAGCTGGAAGTCGGGGTTCGACGCCTTCTCCTCCTTGAACGTGCAGGAGAGCTCGTTGGCGTCCTCCGTCGCGACCGCGGGGATCGAGCGGTTGGCCGCTCTGAAGGCCCCCGTCGAGCTCGCCAGCGCGGAGCCGAAGTCGGTCGTGATCGCGTCGATCTGCGGGTACTTGGCGAGCAGCGCGGTGACGACCTGCTGGGTCTTCGCCGCGTCCCAGTTCGTCACGTTGTACGGCGTTTGGCCGACGAATCTGATGTCCGGGTAGCCGGCCAGCACTCTCTGCATGCCGTCGTACTCGTCCTGGCTCTGCGAGTTGGCCGGCGGGCCGCCGAGGTTGGCGACGTTGCCTCTGCCTCTCAGCGCTGTCACGAGCCATCTCCCCCACAGCTCGCCGGCTTGCGAGAAGTCGGTGCTGATGAAGGCGTCGTAGTCCTGGCCGGCCTCGCCGCCCGGGTTGACGCGGTACGGCACGGTCACGACGCCGGCTCTATAGGCGGAGCGCAGGGCCGGCAGCACGGCCTTGCCCTGGTCGGGGAAGACGACCATTGCGTTGACGCCCTGCGCCGTCAGGCCCTGGATGTCGGAGATCGACTTCTGCGTGTTGCCCTGGCCGTCGGTGTAGACGAACTTCGTCACCGCCGGGCACTTTGCCGCCTCGTCTCTCGCCTCGGCGGTCGTGATCTGGCGCCAGTTGTTGTCGCCAAAGCCGTCGGCGAGCGCGAGCGTTATCTCTCTGCTGCCGCACCAGGACGGCGCGCCGCTGCTCGTGTCGCTTGTGGTTGCGGCACCGCTGCTGGAGCTGCCGGTGCTGCTCGACGCGCTCGGCGAGCCGCCGCTGTCGGAGCTGCTGCTGCCGCAGGCGCTCAGCGCCGCGGCGGTGACGATCGTGAGCGATGCTGCCGCGAGCTTCGCCCCGTAGCCCTTCAGACGCATGGACTTCCTCTCCTCCGTTGTGACACGTTGACCTGCTCGTGGCGCGCGGCTGGGCTTCCCACGCCCTGACCCGCGCGGTGGCCCATCAGCCTGATGAGCCGCCGGCTCCCGCTGGCTGCTGCCCCCGCCGGGCAGATGCCCACTCCCGCACGCGTGCCCAGGGCACGCTGTACACCGCGACGCCCACCGCGAGCGCGGCTGCCTGCACGAGGTTCTGAATCGCAGAGTTGACGCCAGTCGTCAGCACGAGCTGGTCGAGCTGGCTGAGGAACAGCGCGGCGACGGCGCTCGCGACGACGCTGCCGCGCCC
>DASYEC010000131.1:0-7902 GCA_036499225.1 Conexibacter sp. | reverse complement strand
ACGATCGGGATCCCGCGCTGGTAGGTCGCCGCGACGAAGCCGGCGAGGTCGCCGACGACGCCGCCGCCAAGGGCGACCACGTGGTCGCCCTGGGTCGCGCCGTGGGCCCCGAGCGCGATCCAGACGGACTCGGCCGTTTGCAGCGACTTGTTCGTCTCGCCTGCGGGGATCGTGATCGTCGCCGCCAGCTCGCGGCCGAGGCGGTCGCCGAACAGCGGGCCGACCTGGTCGTCGGTGACGAGGTAGCCGTTGCCGGAGACCGGCGAAAGCCGTGAGCCGAGCAGGCCCCTGCCGACGAAGACGGGGTAGTCGCCCGAGGCGCTCGTCGCCCATAGGAGGCGAGTGCCGGCCGGCGCGTCGCCGAGCGCGAGGATCGACGACAGCGCGTCGTCGATGCGGTCGCGGCGGTCGGCAGGCAGGACGACGTCGGCGACGGCGAGGTACTGCGGCCGTCGCGCAAGGTAGAGGTCGCGGAAGCTTTCCGGGTCGCGCGCGAGCGGGCGGCCGCGGCCGGCGGCTCGCTCCCACGCGACGTTGACGTCGACGTCGAGCAGGATCGTCGTGTGGCGCCTCAGCGCCGCGCGGATCCGCTCCGAGCCCAGCGCACCGCCGCCGAGCGAGACGATCCCGCCGTCGGCCCGCTCGAGCATGCCGCCGACGGTCTCGGCCTCGGCGGCGCGGAAGGCGGCCTCGCCGTGCTCGGCAAAGCAGCGGTCGATCGCCATCCCGAAGTGGTCGACGAGCAGCGCGTCAGCGTCGGTCAGCTTTGTCCCGAAGCGTCTCGCGAGGCGGCGCGCAGCGGTCGTCTTGCCGGCGCCCATAAAGCCGATGAGGACGAGCGCGCGCCCCTCGGGCAGCGCAAGGCGCTGCTTGCTCAGCGGCGCCATCCGATCCGCTCCTCATAGGCGCGGACGGCTTCGCGCACGTCGTCGATGTGGTCGCCGCCGAACTTCTTGCGATACGCCTCCGCGAGCACCTGCGCGAGCATCGCCTCTCCGACGACGCCGGCCGCGGGGACCGTGCAGGAGTCGGTCCGCTCGCGCAGCGCCTGCGCCGGCTCGTGCGTCTCGATGTCGACCGAGCGCAGCGGCTTGGTCAGCGTCGGGATCGGCTTCATCCCGACCTGGACGACGACCGGCTCGCCCGTCGTCATGCCGCCCTCAAGGCCGCCGGCGCGGTTGGTCTCGCGGTAGTAGCCGCGCTCGTCGTCGTAGAAGATCTCGTCGTGCGCCTGCGACCCGGGGACGGCCGCGAGGTCGAAGCCGTTGCCGATCCCGACGCCCTTCATCGCCTGGATCGACATCATCGCCATCGCGATCCGGCCGTCGAGCCGCTCCTCCCAGGAGATGTGCGATCCGAGGCCGGGGACGACGCCGAAGGCGATCACCTCGAAGGTGCCGCCGAGCGACTCGTTCGCCTTGCGCAGCGTGTTGATCTCCTGCACCATCGCGCGGCTCGCGTCAGCGTCGAGGCAGCGGACCGGGCTCTCGTCGACCTGCGCGAAGTCCTCGACGGCGAGGGCGCGGTCGAGCTGCGGCGCGGTGACGCTCGTGATGCGCGTGACGTGCGAGCGGATCTCGACGCCGAGCGCTCTCAGGAACGCCTTGCAGACGGCGCCGCCGGCGACGCGGGCTGCCGTCTCACGCGCGCTCGCGCGCTCGAGGATGTTGCGCACGTCGCTCGTGCGGTACTTCCACGTGCCGACGAGGTCGGCGTGGCCGGGGCGCGGCAGGTGGACCTCGGGCACGTCGGCGTCGACCGGCCACGGCCCCATCCGCTCTTCCCAGTTGGCGAAGTCCCTGTTGGGGATCTGCATCGCGATCGGCCCGCCCATCGTACGGCCATGGCGGACGCCGGCCGTCACGTCGGCGCGGTCTCTCTCGATCTTCATCCGCCCGCCGCGGCCGTGGCCGAGCTGGCGCCGGGCCATGTCGGCGTTGATCGCGTCCTGCTCCAGCTCAAGGCCGGCCGGAAGTCCTTCGACGATGCAGGTGAGGCCGGGGCCATGCGACTCGCCGGCAGTGATGAGACGGAGCGCCATAGGGGGATACAGGTTAGTTGGCGGGCCCCCGCGAGCGCGGCGCCGTGCCCGCGCTGCACACGGGCGTGTTTCCGGGGTCGCCCAGCGGGCATTGCAGAAGCGGAGCCCGTCGCGCGGGCACGCGTGCAGGCGCGGCGCTGCCCGCAGCCCACGAGAAGGAGAGCCCGATGGCGAAGATCCTGTTGCTGACCGGAGACGCGGCCGAGTCGCTGGAGGTGATGTACCCCTACCAGCGACTGCTGGAGGCGGGCCACACCGTTGACATCGCGGCGCCGAGCGTGAAGAAGCTCCAGTTCGTCGTCCACGACTTCGTTGACGGCTTCGACACCTATACAGAGAAGCTCGGCTACAGCTGGCCGGCCGACCTCGCGTTCGCGAACGTCGACCCGGCCGCCTACGACGCGCTTGTGATCCCCGGCGGGCGCGCGCCGGAGTACATCCGCAACGACGCGGACGTGCAGCGGATCGTGCGCCACTTCGTCGAGGGCGAGAAGCCGCTCGCCGACCTCTGCCACGGCCCGCTGCTGCTCGCGGCCGCCGGGCTTCTGAACGGCCGGCGCACCGCCGCCTATCCCGCGCTCGCGCCTGACGTGCGAGCCGCCGGCGGCGAGTTCGTCGACGGCGAGGCGGTGGTCGACGGGGCGATGGTCTCCGGCCGCGCCTGGCCAGACCACCCGGCGTGGATGCGGGCGTTCATGGCGATGCTGGAGGAGCGGGTGCCGGCGACGGCGGGTGCCGGGGCGCGGGCGGGAGCGGCGTAGCGACGGACGCGGCTCGCTCGCGCTGCGAGGAGCGCGCTGCCGCCTACCCCGCGTACCAGTCCGCCAGCGCGCGCCCCAGCGCGAGCGCGACGACGCCGCCGAGCGCGAGGAACGGGCCGAACGGGATCGTCGCGCGGCGGCCGGCGGCGATCCCGTGACGGGCGACGACGACGATGCCGGCGAGCGCGCCGCTCAACAGCGCCACGAGCAGCGCGACGACGACCTGCCAGCCGAGGAAGAGGCCGAGCATCCCGGCGAGCTTAACGTCGCCCATCCCCATCCCAGCCGGGCGCGCGAGCGCGGCGATCAGCAGGAAGCCGCCGGCAGCGGCGCCGGCGATGAGCTGCTCGGGGAGGGCTGAAAGGCCGGTCGCCGCGCCGATCGCAAGCGCGGCAATCGCGCCGGCACCGGTCAGCCGGTTAGGGATGATCCGCCGATCGAGGTCGATCAGCGTGATCGGCACGAGCAGCGCCACGAGCACGACGCCCAAAAGCAGGTCGTGCACGCGCGCGAGCGGGTCAGGCGGCCGAGTCGCGCAGCTCGGCGCCGGTCTCCTGCGCGTTGGACTCCGGCTGGAACTCGCCGGTGCCGCGGCACCAGGGGCAGGTGACTTCTCTGTTCTCGCCGCCGAGGCCGGAGATCACTCTTCCGGTCCCTCGGCAGGGACGGCACTGGGTGTCTGGTGGTGTGGGGTCGTCAGCCATAGGCGTCGGCGCGCGAGGCTAGCGGCTTCTCGCGGGGCGTGCGTCACGGCTGTCGGGTGGGCCGGGTGCTGGGCTGGCGCGCGCGGGTGCGCGACCGGCGGGGCGCGCGGCTCGCGCGCGGGCCAAGAGACCGTCCCTCACTGGCGTGTGAATCGACACGTAGGCGAAACGGCGTGCCAGCGAGCGCGGCGGCGGCGTCCTTCGGGCGCTTAGCCCCGCCGCATCAGCCGGCCGACGGCGCTCATCAGCTCGTCTGTCTTCTCACCCTTCGCGTCGCCCTCGGCGCCCATCACGCAGTGATGGGCGTGCTGGTCGAGCAGGCCGAGCGCGACCTTGTCGAGCGCCGCCTGGATGGCCGAGATCTGCGTCAGCACGTCGATGCAGTAGCGGTCGTCCTCAACCATCGCCTGCACGCCGCGGACCTGCCCCTCGATCCGCCGCAGGCGCTTGGAGAGCTGGTCCTTCGTCGCGCTGTAGCCGCGGATCGCGGTCGTTCTCGTCACGTCGGTCGATGCCATCTTCGCTGCTCCATGGTCGCTCTGCGTCGCAGTCTATCGTACCCCCAGGGGGTATCTGATACGTTGGTCGGAGGGATACCCCCCACTCGTATCTAGACGGCGTTTGAAAGGACTTCCCGATGGCGACCTCCCCACGCACCGGCAGCGAGCAGGCCAACGAGCCCGGCGCGGGCGACGGTGCCCGGTCGGACTCGTGTTCGTACGTCGTCGCCGGCATGACCTGCGCCCACTGCGTCGCGTCGGTCCGTGACGAGGTCAGCGAGCTGCCCGGCGTCGAGGTGCTCGACGTCGACCTGGAGAGCGGCCGGCTGGTCGTGGGCGGCTCAGCGGCTGGGGATCGTGGCGCGGTCGAGGCCGCGGTCGAAGAGGCCGGCTACTCGCTGGAGCCAGCATGAGCGCGCCGCCTGACTCGCCACAGCGCGTCGAGCTGCCGATCGAGGGCATGACCTGCGCCTCGTGCGCGAACCGGATCGAGCGCAAGCTGAACAAGCTCGACGGCGTCGCCGCAACGGTCAACTACGCCACCGAGCGCGCGACCGTCGACTACGACGCGGGCGTCGTCGCGCCTGAGCGGCTGCTGGAGACGGTGGCCGCGGCGGGGTATGCGGCGCGGTTGCCGGCGCCAGTGCCGGCGACGCGCGCCGGCGCCTCGCTCGCGGCTGAGGGCTCGGGCGCGTCTGGCTCGCTCGCGGCCGACGAGGCGACCGCGCGCGACGATGGCCCGGCCGGCTCGGCTGACCCGACCGCTGCCTTGCGCCAGCGCGTGCTGATCTCTGCGGTGCTCGCGTTCCCCGTGCTGGTGCTGTCGATGATCCCGGCGCTGCAGTTCGACAACTGGCAGTGGGCGGCGTTGGCGCTTGCCTCGCCCGTCGTCGTATGGGGCGCATGGCCGTTCCACCGTGCCGCTTGGCTGAACTTGAAGCACGTGACGGCGACGATGGACACGCTCGTCTCGGTCGGCGTGCTCGCGGCCTGGCTGTGGTCCCTCTACGCGCTGTTCATCGGCGACGCCGGCATGACCGGGATGAGAATGCGCTTCGAGCTGCTCGCTTCCTCGCAGGGCGGGACGAGCGCGCTCTATCTCGAGGTCGCGTCAGTCGTCACCGTCTTCATCCTCGCCGGCCGTTACGCCGAGGCGAGCGCGAAGCGACGCGCTGGCGCAGCCCTGGGCGCGCTGCTCGAGCTCGGCGCCAAGGAGGTCGCACTGCTCGACGCGGGTGGCCGCGAGCGCCGCGTCCCGGTCGAGCAGCTGCAGCCGGGCGACCGCTTCGTTGTGCGTCCGGGCGAGAAGATCGCGACTGACGGCGTCGTCGAAGACGGCCGCTCGGCGGTCGACCAGTCGCTGCTGACCGGCGAGTCGGTGCCGGTCGAGAAACAGCCGGGCGACGCGGTCACCGGCGCGACCGTCAACGCGGGCGGGCGGCTCGTCGTGCGCGCGACGAAGGTCGGCGGCGACACGGCGCTCGCGCAGATCGCCCGGCTGGTGCGCGACGCGCAGTCGGGCAAGGCGCCGGTCCAGCGGCTCGCTGACCGCGTGTCGGAGATCTTCGTCCCGGTCGTGATTGCGATCGCGCTCGCGACGCTCGTTGTTTGGCTGTTGATCGGGCAGGACGCGAGCGCGGCATTCACCGCCGCCGTCGCGGTCCTGATCATCGCCTGCCCCTGCGCCCTTGGCCTCGCGACGCCGACCGCGCTGCTCGTCGGCACCGGCCGCGGCGCCCAGCTTGGCCTGCTGATCAAGGGCCCGGAGGTGCTGGAGTCAACCCGCCGCGTCGACACGATCGTTCTCGACAAGACCGGCACCGTCACCAGCGGCCGCATGAGCCTCGTCGACGTCGTGGTTGGCGAGGGCGTCTCGCGTTCGGAAGCGCTCACGATTGCCGGCGCGTTGGAAGACGCCTCCGAGCACCCGATCGCGCGAGCGATTGCCGCGGCGGCGCGTGACGCGCTGACGGGAGGCCTCCAAGCGCGCGACGTGAGCCCGGCCCACGCTTCCTCCCTCCCCTCGGTCGAGTCGTTCGCCAACCGCGAGGGGCTTGGGGTCGAGGGGGTCGTCGATGGGCACGCGGCGCTCGTTGGGCGGCCGGCGCTCGCGCGGGAGTGGAGCTTGGCGATCCCGCCGACGCTCGACGCGGCGCGGGTGGCGGCTGAGTCGGCCGGTCGGACTGCCGTCGTGGCGGCCTGGGACGGCGAGGTGCGGGCGGTCCTGGTCGTCGCCGACACCGTCAAGCCCAGCTCCGCCGAGGCGATCGCCTCGCTGCGGGCGCTCGGGCTGCGGCCGCTGCTGCTGACCGGCGACAACGCAGCTACCGCCCGGGCGGTCGCCGCCGAGGTCGGGATCGCGCCCGACGACGTGATCGCCGAAGTGCTGCCGTCCGGGAAGGCCGAGGTCGTGCAGCGGCTGCAGGGCGAGGGCCGTGTGGTCGCGATGGTCGGCGACGGGGTCAACGACGCCCCGGCGCTCGCGCAAGCCGACCTCGGCCTCGCGATCGGCACGGGCACCGACGTCGCGATCGAGGCGTCGGACCTGACGCTCGTGAGCGGCGACCTGCGGGCCGCTGGTGACGCGATTCGCCTCTCGCGCGCAACCCTCCGCACGATCAAGCAGAACCTCGGGTGGGCGTTCGGCTACAACGTCGCAGCGATCCCGCTCGCCGCCGCCGGCCTCCTGAGCCCCCTGATCGCTGGCGCGGCGATGGCCCTCTCAAGCGTCTCGGTCGTCGCAAACGCACTGCGCCTGCGGCGCTTCAGAGCGGGGCGCTAAGAAGCTCTTTCAGCGTGACCGCCGGCCGGCTGACACCGTCTCGGCCTCATTCTGAAAGAGGCTCTAATCCCGCCCGGCCGCCTGGCCGGCGCAGTCGGCCAGGGCGATGCAGAGTCACTCCCGTAGACGGGGAGCAACTCTGCATTGCTCGGCCGCGCGGCACGCTCCGGGACCGGCCGCCGCTCACGAGCGCTGGTCGCGGATGGTGATCTCGTCGTCGCAGTCGAGCGCGTCGGCGGGCATCACGCGGACCTCGCCGTCGGTGCCCTGCAGCGGGACGACGAGCCCGGCGTCGACGAGCGCCGAGAGGTCGTCCAGCAGCTCGTCGGGGCCTGGGACTGAATCGTCGGTGCGGTCGAGGGGGTACTGGGGTCGATCGTCATACGGCATGAGATGTATGGCTCCTTCATGCAGCTATGTAGGACGTGCAGGATCTCGCCCAGACCGGACGGAACCACCTCATGGCGCGTTGACAACCGCCCGACGCCGGCCGCTGTGCTGGGCGTCGGAGGTTTTCAACATTGCCCGTCGCAGCGAATCCCCCGCTATTTGCGCCGAGAAGCGAAGTTGTGCACAGGGTTCTGCACAGCGGCTGGCGTCGCAACTTGGCCGCGAGCGCATGTATTGGCAGCTCGTGTAGGAGTTGTGAACAGGGTCGGGGACCGCCTCCGCAGCGCACCCGATAGGAATTAGGCAGTGCCGAACTCCGCTCCCCGCAGCACCTCATCTCGCCTTGCCCGCGCCGCCGGCGCCGAGCGCATGGCACTGCTGCGCGAGCGCGACAAGCTGATACGCCGCCGCGACGCGGTCGCCCAGCAGCTCGCGGCGATCGAGGAGCAGCTCGCCGACGTGCGCGAGCGGCTTGAGCTGATCGACCGGCTCGTGCCCGAGGCCGCCAACGTCCATCCCCTGCCCGACCGTGGCCCTGGGGCCGGCGGCTATCCGGACGGGCTCAAGGGCTCTGCGATCCGCCGGGCGGCCGTCAGGGTCTTGCTTGAGCGCCCGACCGGGCCGGTCGAGGCGATCCACTACAAGGAGTGGTTCGCGGCGCTCGAAGCGGCCGGCCACCGCGTCGCGGGCAAGGACCCCGTCGCGGTCTTCCTGACGCAGATCT
>DASYEC010000130.1:0-64613 GCA_036499225.1 Conexibacter sp. | reverse complement strand
CTCCGCGCTGGTCGCGTCGGGCTGGGTCGAGCAGGACAGCGACGGCCGCTACGGCCTCAGCCTGATGGCCGCGCGGATCGGCAACGCGGCGCTGACGCAGGCCGGCCTCGGCCGCCGCATCCACGCGATCCTCGAGCAGCTCGCGGAGGAGACCGGCGAGACGATCTCGATCGCGACGCTCAACCGCGGCCAGGCGCTGATCGTCCAGCGGGCCGAGCCTGACCAGGTGCTGCACGCCGACATTCGCATCGGCACGCAGCTGCCGCTCGACGTCGGCGCCTCCTCGCTGATCCTCGCCGCCTTCGCGCTCACGCGCGAGCAGCGCGACGTGCTGCGCGAGAGAGCGACCCCGCTGCCGACCGAGGCGCTGATCGGGCGGACGCACGCGGCGGGCGTCGCCACCACCGTCGACGAGTTCGTCGCCGGGATCACGGCCGTTGCAGTCCCGCTGCACGACTCGCTGCGCTTCCGCACGGTCACGTTGACGCTCGCCGGGCCCAACGCCCGTGTTGACACCGCTGCTGCCGAGGCGGCGCTGCGGCGCGGGCGCGAGCTCATAAACAGGCTCGCAGTGGAACCGACGACGCCATGAGCGGGCAGAGCTTCTTTCCAAGCGGGAGCGGTCGCGCGCTCCCGGAAGACGTGTCAACCACCACCCCCATCGGTGGAGGAGTGAATGATCGAAATGGTCGATAGCGATCACGCTGCGGGCGACGCCCCCGGCAAGCTGTATGGGATCGTCGGGGCGCTGCTGACCCCGTTCGACGGCGACGGCGCTGTGGATGGCGCGGCGCTGGAGCGGGAGATCGGGTACATGGCCTCCCACTGCGACGCGATCAGCATCGCGGGCGCCGAGGTCGCCGAGTACCGCGCGCTCTCCGCGAGCGCGCGGCGCGACCTGACGCGCGAGTCCGCCCGCCTCGTCGACGGCCGCGTGCCGACGATGATCGGCGTCTCCGCCCCGTCGCTGGGCGAGACGGCTGAGCTGTGCGAGCTCGCCGCCGAGCTTGGCGGCACGTGGTCGCAGGTGCTGCTGCCCAACCGCACGTGGGGCGGCGAGCCGACCGCGAGCGAGGTCGTCGCCTTCGTCGAGGCGGTCGTCGCCTCCTCGCCGCTGCCGGTCGTCCTCTACCACAACCCGGGCCAGGGATCGGACCCCTCGCTCGACGCGTTGGTCGCCGCCTGCGAGGTCGACGGCGTCGTCGCGGTGAAGGACAGCTCTCGCAACATCTCGCGCGTGCTGCGGCTCGTCGAGGAGATCGAGAAGCCCGGTCACGCCGGCTACCTCGCGACGATCCAGCCGCTCCTCACCGTGCTGCTCGCGGGCGGCTCCGGCGCGATGGCGCCGCCGCCCTCGACCGCGCTCGGCGCCGCGATCCGCGACGCCTACAGAGCGGGCGACCTGCAGCGCGCCGCCGACCTGCAGCAGCTTGCCGCGATCTTCCCCGGCAAGTGGAGCGGCAAGCACGGTCTCGCCCCAACGATGAAGGCCGCGATGGACGCGATCGGCATGCCGCTCGGCGCGCCGGCCGCTCCGTACCCACCGCTTTCGGCCGACGACATCGCCGCGATCGGCGAGATCGTCCGCGCTTGGCCCGTCACCACCCCCACCACCGCGCCTTGACGCAGGAGACCTGACTTTCATGCAGACCATCCGTCGCATCGGTGTCGAAGAAGCCGAGCTGCTGCTTGCTGGCGCGCGCCGACGCGCCGCCGAGATCGGCGTCCCGATGTGCATCGCGGTCGCGGACGAGAGCGGCACGCTGACCGCCTTTCTGCGCGAGGACGGCGCGAAGGTCACGAGCGTCTCGATCGCGATCGACAAGGCGTTCACCGCCGCGGGCGCGCGCAACCACACGACCTTTTACGGCCACGGCTCCAAGCCCGAGGGCCCGGCGTGGGGGATCGACAAGACCAACGGCGGCCACTTCACGGTGATCGGCGGCGGCGTCCACGTGCTCGAAGCGGGTGCTGTGGTCGGCGGCATCGGCATCAGCGGCGGCAGCGCGGCGCAGGACCATGACGTTGCGATGGCGGCGGTCGCGGAGCTGACCGCCGCGTTCCCGTCACTCACCACGGTGACGCCATGAACGGCGCCACCGCGGTCTCCGGCGCCGTCGTGCGCGACAGCGCGCGCAACCGCCGCAACGGCTTTCTCGGCGCGTACCTCGGCTGGATGTTCGACGGCTACGAGACGTTCGCGACCGTGCTCGTCGCCGCGAGCGTCGTCGAAGACCTCGTCGGCGTCGGCTCCTCCAGAGCGCACCCGCTCTACATCGGCGGGATCCTCGCCGCGACGCTCGTGGCATGGGCGTTCGGAGGCCTGATCTCCGGCGTGCTCGCCGACCGCTTCGGCCGCAGCAGAGTGATGCTGTACTCGATCCTCTGGTACGCGCTGTTCGCCGGCCTCACGGCGATCGCGCCTTCATACGCGCTGCTGCTCGTCTTCCGCTTCTTGACCGGCCTCGGCATGGGCGCCGAATGGGGTGCCGGCAGCTCGCTCGTCTCAGAGCTGGCCGACCCCAGACGGCGCGGCTTCCGCATCGCGCTGCTGCAGAGCGGCTTCGGCGTCGGCTTCCTGATCGCGACCGGTCTCTGGCAGGTCATCAACAACGGCAACCCGGGCGACTGGCGCTGGATGTACCTGATCGGCGTCGTGCCGGCGCTGCTGACGGTCTACCTGCGCCGCAGCGTCAAGGACTCGGAGATGTGGAGCGACGCCGACAAGCAGCGGCGTGCCGCCGAGCAGCGGGTCGCGGACGGCGAGGACGCGACCGAGGTCGAGCGCACGCTCGCGCGCCCGACGATCCGCCAGCTGCTCGACAACCCCAGCTACCGCAAGCAGGCCGGCGTGCTGCTGATCGGGGCGCTGGCGACGACGCTCGGGTGGTGGGCGGTCTCGACGTGGATCCCGCAGTTCGCGGGGTCGAAGCTCGTCGGCAGAGTCAGCAACATCCCCGACACCGTCACGCTCGTCGTCGTCTCGTACAACTTCGCGGGCGTGCTCGGCTATCTCGCAATGGGCGTGCTCGCCGACCGCTTCGGCCGCAAGCCGACGATCTTCGCCTACTTCGCCGCCTCGCTCGCGATGACGCCGGTCTTCTTCCTGCTCGGCAAGAGCGAGGCGACGCTGATCATCCTCGCGTTCATCAACGGCTTCTTCACGCTCGGCCAATGGACATGGCTGGCGCTCTATCCGAGCGAGGTCTTCCCGACCCAGATCCGCGCGACCGCGATGACGGTCGTCTTCAACACCGCACGCTTTGCCGCCGCGGCCGGCGCGATGCTCGCGGCGACGTTGATCGACGCCTTCGGCTCGATCAGCACCGCGGCGATCGTGATCGGCTGCGTCGGCTACGCCGCCGGCATGCTCATCGCCCCGTTCATCGGGCCCGAGACCCGCGCCAAGCCGCTTCCAGGCGCGGGCGCTGAGGTGCGCCGCACAGAGTCACCGGTCGGCGTCGGCCTCACCGGCGCCTGACCTGCCCTACCTGACCTCCAACAGGACTTCCCACCATGACTGACACCACCGATCGCCTCCATCAGCCGCCCTCTCCGCTCGACGACCCGGCCAGCCCGCTTTCGCGGGCTGGCCGCCAGCCGTTGATGCTCGGCCTTTTCCTGCCGACGCAGACCGGCGGCTTCTCGCAGTCGACCTACCCGCGTGGCACGCGCTGGGAGTTCGACTACAACCGCGAGCTGACGCAGCGTGCGGAAGAGCACGGCTTCGACTTCGTCTTCGGCCTGCAGCAGTGGCTGCCCAAGGGCGGCTTCGGCGGCGAGGGGAACTACCGCGAGAACTTCCTCGACCCGTTCATCTCGACGGTCGCTCTTGCACCCGTGACGAGACGGATCATCACGATCTCGACCGTCCACATCCTCTACGGCAGCTGGCACCCGCTCCACCTCGCCCGCTTCGCGGCGACTGCCGACCACATCTCCGGCGGCCGCTTCGGCCTCAACATCGTCACCGGCTATGACGCCAGAGAGCCGCTGATGTTCGGCATGAGACGGATCGAGCACGACGAGCGCTACGAGCGCGCCGACGAGTTCTCCTCGATCATGGAAGACCTCTGGGCCGGCGAGGAAGACCTCACCTACGACGGCCGCTGGTACCAGCTCGACGGCGCGTACGTCTCGCCGCGCCCGGCCTCGGGCCGCCCGATCATGGTCTCCGCGAGCGCGTCGGCGGCCGGCTTCAAGTACGCCTCCAAGCACTCCGACATCGTCTTCACCTCGAGCCGCTCCGGCGCCGAGTTCGAGGGCGCGATGAGAACGCTCCCGCAGGTCAGCGCCGAGATCCGCGCTGCCTACGAGGGCACTGGCCGCGACCCGAAGATCATCATCTTCCCGCTCGTGATCCTCAGAGAGACGAACGCCGAGGCGCTCGCCTATCGCGACAAGATCCTTGAGGCGGCCGATCTCGGCTCGGTCGAGCGCTACGTCGCGCGCCACGCCGGCGGCGACGCCCAGGGCTGGAAGGAGCACGTCAACGTGGAGAGAGTGCTTGGCGGGCACATCCAGATCGTCGGCGGGCCCGAGGAGGTCGCCGACCAGCTCGAGCGCCTCCACGGTGCCGGCTACGACGGCGTCCAGCTCGGCTTCTACGACTACGAGCCGGAGCTCGAGTACTTCGTCGAGGCCGTCGTGCCGCTGCTGGAGAAGCGCGGGCTGCGCCTCCCGATCAAGGCGGAATCAGCGGCATGACTCGCGCAGAGCGCTCGCGTGCCGTGCACGAGCTCGCCCGAGGGCTCGCTCGCGCGGTGCGCGCAACCCTGGAGCTGACGGCATGAGCGCCACGAAGGGACGCGGCGACCGCGACCTGATCCTCAGCGCGACGATCATGGGGCTGGGGATGCACCTGGCAGCATGGCGCCAGCGCGACGGCGAGGCGAGCGACTACGTCGACCCGGACCTCTACCGCGAGCTCGCCCGCACCGCAGAGGCCGGGAAGCTGCACTGCATCTTCCTCGCCGACACGCTGACGAACGCAGAGGAAGGCGCCGACCGCCCGGCGCTCGGCGCGCTCGACCCGGCGGTCTTGCTGTCGACGATGGCCGGCGTGACGGAGCGCGTCGGCCTCGTCGGGACAGCGTCGACGACCTTCAACGCGCCGTTCGACCTCGCCCGCCGCTTCTCGACGCTCGACCACCTCAGCCGTGGCCGCGCGGGGTGGAACGCGGTCACGACGTTCGTGCCGGCGGTCGCCGAGAACTTCGGCGGCACGCCACTGCCCGACCGCGAGCAGCGCTACGAGAACGCGGCCGAGTTCATCGAGGTCGTGCTCGCGCTGTGGGAGAGCTGGGGCGAGGGCGCGCTGCTCGGCGACAAGGCCGGCGGCCGCTTCGCCGACCCCGAGCTGGTCCGCTCGATCGACCACAGGGGCAAGAGCTATGAGGTGCGCGGGCCGCTGACGATGCCGCGCTCGCCGCAGGGCCGCCCGGCGCTGTTCCAGGCCGGCTCCTCGGAGGCAGGCCGCGACCTCGCCGCGCACTTCGCCGACGTCGTCTTCACGGCGCAGAACGTGCTCGACGCTGCGGTCGGCTTCCGCGCCGACGTGCGCGAGCGCACCGCGGCGTACGGCCGTGACCCTGACAGCATCAAGATCGTCCCCGGCATCTTGCCGATCCTCGGCGCCACCGAGGCGGAGGCGAGAGCGCGCAAGGCCGAGCTCGACGACCTCGCCGGCACCGGCCCGGAGCTCGGCAAGCTCGCCCGCCGGATCGGCCTGCCGATCGAGCTGCTGAAGCTCGACGAGCAGATCCCGTTCGACAAGCTCGTCCCCGAGGAGCAGTTCAGCGGCTCGCTCGGCTTCCGCCGCGCCGCGCTGCAGCTCGCCGAGGCCGAGCGCCTGACCGTGCGCGAGCTGCTGGTGCGCAACGGCGGCGGGCACCTGCAGGTGATAGGCACCGCCGAGCAGGTCGCCGACAAGGTCGAGCAGTGGCATGGTGCCGGCGCGGTCGACGGCTTCAACATCATGGTTGACGTCGTCCCCTCCGGCCTGCACGATGCAGTCGATCAGCTCGTCCCCGAGCTGCAGCGGCGCGGCCTCCTGCAGACCGAGTACGAGCACGAGACGTTGCGCGAGAACCTGGGCGTCGTTGCGCCCAAGACGGCGGGAGCAGCGGCATGAGCACGCAATGGCTCGGCCAGGGGCCTCGGATTGCTTCGGAAGAGCTCGCCCAGGGATTCGATCTTCCAGCGAAGGAGACGGTCTGATGGGAGCTGTTGAGGAGACCTCCGGCGGCGCGATCCGGTACCTCTACGAGGACGGCGTCGCGACGATCGTGCTCGCCACGCCCGACAACGCCAACCGCTTCACGCTCGCGGCGATGCAGGGCTGGATCGCGGCGCTTGAGGCGTCGCACGCCGACAGAGCGGTGGTGCTGCTGGTCCGCGCCGAGGGAGAGGACTTCACGCTCGGCCGCGACCAGAGAGAAAGACCGCAGGGCGTCACGCGCAAGGAGTCGCTGAGCCTGATCCTGCGCGCGAACGAGCTGCTCGCGACCTTCCCGGGCGCCAGCATCGCGCTCGTGCAGGGCCGCGCCTTCGGCTTCGGCTCGGGGATCGCGCTCCACTGCGACATCACGCTCGCCGCCGACGACGCGACGCTCGGCTTCGACGAGGTGCTCCACCAGCTCGCGCCGCTTGTCGTCGTCGACTACCTCGTCGACTTCGTCGGCCGCAAGGTCGCCGCCGAGCTCGTGATGACCGGCCGCTCGGTGCCGGCGCCCGAGGCGCACGCGCTCGGGATGGTCAACCGGCTCGTGCTGTCGGAGGACCTCGAGCAGGCCGGCGCTGAGCTGGTCGCGCACCTGCGCACGCTGTCGGCCGGCGCGCTGCGGCTGATGAAGCAGTACGCGCTCGACGACGCGTCAGGCGCGCTCGCCGATCCCGGTGCCGAGGGCGTCGCCCGCCTCGACGCCTGGATCGCCGCCGGCCGCCCCGACGAGGTCTAGCTCTCCGTCGCCTTCCCGCCCTCGCGCGCCGCGCCCGACGGGCGCAGCGCGCGAGAGCGGGGTGGGCGCACCGCGCAACTGGCCAGCTGGCCAATTGCTGGCGCGGCTCAGGTAGGGTGGGCGTTCGAGGTCGATCGACGCACCACGAAGGGAGAGGGTCGATGGCGAGTGTCGAGCAGGCAACGGACGCCGCGGAGGGCGCGGCCGGGATCCCCGTCGAGAACCCGGCGACCGGCGAGACGATCGCCACAGTGCCGACGTTCTCCGCCGCAGAGGTCAAGGAGCTGGCCGCCAGAGCGCGCACCGCTCAGCCGGCCTGGGAGGCGATCGGCTTCGAGGAGCGCGGCCGCGTCCTGCGCCGCGCCCAGAAGTGGGTTACCGACAACGCAGAGCGGATCATCGCGACGATCGTCTCGGAGACCGGCAAGACCTACGAGGACGCCCAGCTCGCCGAGATCATGTACGCCGCGGCGGCGTTCGGCTTCTGGGCCAAGGAGGCGCCCGGCTTCCTCGCCGACGAGCAGCTCAAGTCGGCCAACCCGCTCGTCGTCGGCAAGCGGCTCGTCGTGCGCTACAAGCCGGTCGGCGTCGTCGGCGTGATCGGCCCGTGGAACTTCCCGCTGACGAACTCCTTCGGCGACTGCATCCCGGCGCTGGCGGCCGGCAACGCGGTGATCCTCAAGCCGAGCGAGGTGACGCCGCTGACCTCGCTGCTGATGGCCGACGGGCTGCGCGCCTCAGGCCTCCCGGAGGACGTCTTCCAGGTCGCGACCGGCGACGGCGGGACCGGCGCCGCGCTGATCGACGAGGTCGACTTCATCATGTTCACCGGCTCGACGAAGACCGGCAAGAAGGTGATGGAGCGGGCCGCGCGCACGCTCACGCCGGTCGGCCTCGAGCTCGGCGGCAAGGACCCGATGATCGTGCTCGCCGACGCTGACGTCGAGCGCGCCGCCAACGCGGCCGCGTACTACTCGATGAACAACGGCGGCCAGGTCTGCATCTCGATCGAGCGCGTCTACGTCGAGTCGCCGGTCTACGACGAGTTCGTCGCGAAGGTGACCGACAAGGTGAGCGCGCTGCGCCAAGGCCGCTCGTCGGGCCCGGGGTCGGTCGACATCGGCGCCGTCACCTTCCCGCCGCAGCTCGACATCATCGACGCGCATGTCAGAGACGCCGTCGCCAAGGGCGCGAGAGTGCTGACGGGCGGCAAGGCGTCGAGCGGGCCGGGCATGTTCTACGAGCCAACTGTGCTCGTCGACGTCGACCACACGATGTCGTGCATGACTGAGGAGACGTTCGGCCCGACGCTGCCGATCATGAGAGTCGGCGACGTCGAGGAGGCGCTGCGGCTCGCGAACGACTCGCCCTACGGCCTGCAGGCGTCGGTCTGGACGAAGGACCTCGCGCGCGGCGAGGCGCTCGCCCGCCGCGTCGAGGCGGGCGCGGTCTGCGTCAACGACGCGCAGGTCAACTACACCGCGCTCGAGCTGCCGATGGGCGGCTGGAAGGCGTCGGGCCTCGGCACGCGCCACGGCTCTGGCGGGATCCGCAAGTACACCCAGCAGCAGACGATCCTCGTCACCCGCTTCGCGGGCAAGAGAGACCCGCACATGTTCCCGTACAGCCCGCGCCGTACGAAGCTGCTCGGGCGGCTGACGAAGTTCCTGTACGGGCGCGGGAAGCGCGACTAGGAAGGCGGCGCGGCGTGCGGGCGGCGAAGCGGCGGCCGCGAGGCCACCGCCCCCCCGCGCGGCGAAGCGGCGGCCCCGAGGCCGCCCGCCCCCGCGCTCAGCGCCGCTCGCAGGCGGGGACTCTCAGCGCCTGCCAGGCGTCGTTCTCGTCGTTGACGAGCGGCGCCAGCGATCTCTCCAGCGCGCGATAGGAGTCGATCACGTCGGCGCCGCCGGCGATCGCTCTGCCAGTCGCGGTGATCAGGTCGATCTCTCTCGCGTTCGTCGTGACGGCGCGCTCGTAGTCGGCCCGCAGCTCGTCGGGCGCCTTGAGCAGTCTCAGCCTTGCGTTCGCGGGGCGCAGTCTGATCAGCCCCTGTGCGAGGAAGCGCTCGCCGCCGGTCGGCGCGTTGGGCACCGTCACCCTGTCGATCGCGCCGTTCGCTCTCGCGCATATGAGGCTCGATTGGCTGCGCAGCTCGGCAGCGCTGAGCGTGTCGCTGCCGCAGCCGCGCACGAGCAGGACGAGCACGAGGACGATCACGACGCAGCCGCCGATCAGCACGGCGCGATTGGGCAGCGTCGTGCGTCTCGGCGTGGCACGGCGTTCGGCACGACGGGCGGACATGCCGCCCGGATGCTAGTGGGACGGGAGGCCTGAGCGCGTGCGCCACTCAGGCGGCGGTCAGGATGTTGCGGTCGCCGACGACGGCGTCGTAGCGCCCGACCGCCAGCTTGAGGGGGTTGCCGACGAGCCCGACGACGGCAGCGCCGCTCGCCTGCTCGGTCGCGGTCATCAGTCGCGCGAGGCGGTTGCGGCGCAGCCGCGCGGTTCGGGTCTCGCTCCACGACCATGCTGCGTCGTCGGCGTCGATCAGCACGGTGACGTGCTCGGGGTGGTGGGCAGCAGCCGAGGCGACGAGCTCGTCGTCGTGTCCCTCAGGCCCTGCGATGAGGAGGATCTCGGTCATCATGGCCGCCAGTCTCGTGAGCGGCTGTTAAGCCGCAGTAACGTGTTTGGAACCTCGTCCTTAAGGGCCGTAACGCCTGCATTAACCGGCGCCGGAGACGCAAGTTGCGGACGCTCGGGGAGCGTCTCCATTTTCCTGTGCGTTGTCGTACGAGTGGCGCGCTGGAAATGGATCAGCGCCGCTCGCGGCCCTACCGTTCGCTCACCTGACGACGACCGACTCGGTCATCGCGACCGGGTGCAGCGCGCAGAAGACCCGATACGTTCCAGGCTTGGAGAACCGCTGCGTGTAGGTGCCTCTGTCGCGGTTGACGGAGCCGAAGCCGGCCGGCCCTGAGGCGAGCGTGACGTTGTGGATGTTGGCGCCGTCGTCGAACTTCCAGCGCAGCGTGCTGCCGCGTCTGAGCGAGACGTTGTGGCGGGAGAACGAGAAGTTCTTGATGTCGACGGTCGCGCCGCTTCTGAGCGCCACGCGTCTGCCGGGAGGCGCGAGGATCGTCACCGCTCTGCCCGTTCTCGGGTCGATCCCCGTCAGCGGCACGGGGAAGACCGGCGGCGTGGTGCGCCCGGCCGGCCGCGCGGAGTAGCTGATGTCGCCCGGCAGCGGCGCGCACGAGTCGGTCACCGACGGGTCCGGCGACAGGTACGCGATCGAGATCCCCATCACGCGCGTGTGCGGCAGCTCGTCGTCGTACGTCGAGGTCAGCGCGAGGCTTGAGCCGGCCGCGACAGGTATCCCGGTCGGCGACTGCATCGACGTCACGTTGATCGGGCCGGGCTCGTGAAGGACCGGATGGACGTGGTAGAAGGGGTTGGCGGGGCCGCCCCACGTCGGCAGGTAGCGCGCGACCTCGCGGTTGCCGCACTGCGGCTGGGTGACCGACAGGCTCTCGCCGCCGCCGTGCATGTGCCCGGTCCCGGCGACCACGTGACCGGCCGTCGGGATCGTCCACGAGGCGGTCCGTCTGTCGAGCGAGCCGGGCGCTCCGCCGCCTCTGACGTTGTATATCGGGTCGACCGAGCAGTTGGCGACGTCGAGCCAGTAGGGCACGACCGGTCTCATGTCGACGCCGGTCTGGACGGTCATCGTGTACTTCACGTACGCGGTGTCGGGCAGCTGGCGATGGTTCATCAGCATCCAGACGAGGTACCAGTGGTCGTCTCTCTCGATCGGGTAGCCGTAGCCGGGCGGCAGGTGCATCTGCGCCCGCTCCTCGCCGGCGGCGTAGAAGCGCTCGGCGAACGCCGGCAGCGTCGTGGTCGAGTCCCATAAGGTGAACTGGCCGCAGGTGCCGTCGTGGCGCGGTCTCGCCGCGTCGCCTTGGTTGAGGAAGACGATGTGGTGGAGCATGATCCGCGAGATTGGCAGCGGCTTGCCTCTCTTGTCGACGACGTTCACCTTCATGTCGGTGATGTAGCCGTCGACGCCGGGCGTCGGCGCGTCGATCGTCGTGCTTTGCCGGACCTCGTAGCCGCCGATCGTGATCGGGCCGTACGTCTTCGTGATCGTCTGCGTCGCGGCGGAGGCGCCGACGGCGCACAGCAGCGTCAGCGCCATCGCGAGCGCGACGATGCACGTCAACCGTCTGGCGGGCACGGCTCCACCTCTCCTCGAACCTCTCCTGAGAGCGAGCATACGGGCGCGCGCGGGGTGCTTGCAAACGCGTCCGGTTCCGACGGATCCCGCTGCACCATCTAGCCTGGAGTCATGCCTGAGCTGCCTGAGGTCGAGATCACCGCACGCCTGCTCGGCGAAGCGGTCGCCGGCGCCCGCGTCGAGTCGACGCTCGCGCCGGGCGTCAACGCGCTGAAGAGCTTCGACCCGCCGCTGCACGCGCTCGACGGGACGACGCTGACGGGCGTCTCGCGCCGCGGCAAGCACCTCGTCGTCGAGAGCGACGCCGGCCTCGTCCTGCTGATCCACCTGATGTCGGCGGGGCGCCTGCAGCTGTTCGACAAGCGCGCCGGGCTGCGCGACCGCACCTCGCGCGTGCTGATCCGCCTGGAGGGCGACCGCGAGCTGCGCCTGCGCGAGTTCGGCACCAAGCAGGCGGCGTGGGCAAAGCTGCTGCCCGCTGACCAGCTCGACGCCGAGGAGGCCGTCGCGACGCTCGGCCCCGAGGCATGGCCTGACCCGCCGGCCTTCCTCCCGCTGCTGGCGCAGCCGCGCCCGCTGCACACGCTGCTGCGCGACCAGCGCACGATCGCCGGCATCGGCCGCTCGTGGGTCGACGAGATCCTGTGGGAGGCGAAGCTGTCGCCGTTCAAACGGGGGAGAGACCTGAGCGAACAGGAAGCTGACCGCCTGCGTGAGGCGACCGTTGCGATCCTCGACGGCGCGATCTCGCATTACGCCGAGACGCTGAAGCTGCCGCTGCCCGACAGGCTGCCGTTGCCGCTGAAGGTCCACCGCCACCAAGGCGAGGCTTGTCCCCGCTGCGGGCACGAGCTGCGCGCGGTTCATTACGAGGACTACGTGATCGCCTACTGCCCGCACGACCAGACCGACGACAAGGTGCTGAAGGACCGCCGGATGTCGCGGCTGCTGAAGTAGCGCGGCGCGTTCTAAGCTGAGCGCCCTATCCCACGCAGCAAGGAACCACAGCGATGATCGAGACCGGCGAGAAGGCTCCGCAGTTCACCCTCCCCAACCAGGACGGAGACAACGTCAGCCTGTCCGACTACGCGGGCAAGACCGTCGTCCTCTACTTCTACCCCAAGACGACGACGACGACGAGCGTGTGGCCGCCGGTCGTCCCGCTCCGCGCGCGCGATTAGCTGGCCGTGGAAGCTTGGCCAACGTTGGCACATGGCACCGCTTTATTGGCCCAGGTCTCAGCGCTGAGACATGGCTCCGCTTTACTGGCCCAGCGATGGGACATGGCTCCGCTTGCCAGCAGAATCACCCCAATTTTGCAGCAGCGTGCAACGAGGTGGGGGTGGTGGTGGGTTACCGCGTCTTAAGGGGTCATGGGGTGGGCTGTGCTCCGACTATGATGCCGCACGCCGCGTAGAACTCGTCAGTGATCGCCGAGAGGGCATCGCTCTGCTTCTTGGCTGCTGCCTGCGCGATATCAAAGGTTGTCTGTCCGAGCCTCACTGCCACGAGTTCTGCCATCGCCTTCATCATGTGGTCAGTCGCAGCGCGGGTGATTCTGACGAGCTCACTGTCCGTCCCAAAGCGGAACGTAAGCCGCGCTGCGACGAGCGTCAACGCGCCTGTCGCGTCGTCGAACTGAATGGCTTTGGCTCTGTCGTACGTCCCGGCGAGCAACATCACGACGATCGCAGCCGCCGCCGTCGTTGCATCCTGCAACGCGACCGCCGCATCATCGAGCAGACCTCGCTGGTAGTCGAGGTCTTTCAACTGGCGTTCGTGCCGCTGTTCGCGCTCGCGCATCTCACGGTCGTGCTTTCGGGACCTCGACTGCTGCCACGCGCTTCCTACGATCGCGGCCAAGCCGACGATGGTCGGTGCGGCAACGGTCACGGCATCTTTGAAGGCGGTGCTCATACCATCGCGGACCCTACGTGGCGCATGCGCGTCGTGCGGCAGCAGCTAGACCACAGCGAGGATCGTGCCGATGGCACCGAGGATCGCGCCGCCGACGATCCACGGATGGCCAGCGGCGTAGCGCCTCAGCCCTGTGCGGCCGGGCCTGCTGGGGTACAGCCCTCCGTCTTGCATCGTGCCGTCGACCACGGCGCTGAGGTAGGCGAGGACGAGCATGCCGACGCCGATCAGGTTGATCGTGATCATGGAACAGGCTCCGGCGCCGAGCCGACGATGCCGCCAGTCACGGTCAGGAACGACTGGACCGCTTCTCGCATCCCGTTGGGGGCGCCGTTGACGGATGCCGTCACTTGCTTTTCGGTGCGCTCGCCGTATTCGCGCAGGATCGCCGCCCACCACGCGCTTTCCGCCGCCGCGATCGCCCGGCCGACGATTCTGATCGCTTCATGACTGGGACCGAATCGAAGGACCATTCGGGCGTTTGCGATTTTCAACCGGTCGCCAGCTCTGCTCACGGCGTCGATAGGGCCTTCGAGTATGTCGTCGTTGCGGTCTTCTTCGTCGAAAGAGATGTAGCTGTCCCAGCGGGTCGAGAGAGTCAGTACCGCGTCATAGGCGGCTTCCATCGCCTCGGTCACGTCGTCTACCAGCTTCCGTTGGTAGTCGAGGTCACTCAGCTTCCGCTGGTGACGTTGGGCCGCCTCGCGCATCTCCCGATCGTGCTGTCGCTCTTTCTCGCGTTCCGTGCGATCGAAGGAGCGGGACTTCGACTGCTGACGAGAGTTGATGCACAGCGCTGCGATGGCAACGACCGTCGGCGCGGCCACCGTCGCGATATCTCTAAGCGTGCTCATCGCGGTCGAGCAGCTTACGGGCGGGCGGCGCGACGTTGCGCCAGCCCAGGGCTTCTGCATCCTCGATCCCATCTCGTCTGTAGCGTGCCCGCCGTGCGCATCCCGTCTGTGATCAGAGGGTCGGAGCGAGCGTTAGCGGCCGTGTCGTCGGTGGTCACGATCGCGCTCGCGCTTGCTGCCGGGGGCATCGTGGGGCATCTGTGGCCGATCGGCGTGGTCGCCGCCGAGGCCGTGACGATCAGCGTGCTGGGGGCTTGGCTTTACCGGGAACGCAAAACGATCAGTCGCCACCCGGCCGACCAAGCGTTGCTGGATCGCATCTTGTCGCTGCTGGCGCGGCCTGCGATCAAGGAGCTCCGGGAATACGACTTCAGCATCATGTGGCCTGCGTCGCTGTCGTATCCCTTCGACGTCTTCGTCCGCGAGTTCAACAGTGTCGAGCATCGGTTCCGCGACCAAGTCCTTGAAAGCGCCCGTCAGCAGCTCTACAGACGATCCGACGAGTTCGCCCTGGCTGAAAGCTACGGGCACGACGTAGATCGACGGGGGAGAAGAAGCAGCAGGCGAATGCGCTACGTCGGGATAACCGAGAGCGAAGCTGAAGGCATCCCTGAGCGTGAGCGACTGTTCCACGATGCCTACCGAAGAATCCTCGGCCCGGCCCGTGAGTTGTGGGCAGCTCACGACAGCTTCGTTGCGCTCGCGATCGAGCGCGACTACGACGTGACCGCGCTCGCGGGGACCGGAACGCCACACCCGGCGCTCAGATTCCTCCTCGACCTTGACGAGCGCTACGGGTAGCTGGGATGACGTGCATCTTCTGCGGCTCTTCTGGGCCGATGTCTCAGGAGCATGTGATCCCTAGATGGCTGCGTAGATACCTTGAGCACCCGTCTGGTGAGCTGGGCACCCACGGCACAGTCCACCACCTCAAGGGGCGGCCGACGAGAGTCCGGCGCCATCCGGGAAGACCTGCGTCGAGGACGGTGGGATCGGTGTGTAGGGAATGCAACAACGGCTGGATGAATGACCTCGAAGACGCTGCACGGCGATCACTGATCTCGATGCTGCGAGGCCAGCGTCGGAGGCTGGCTCCGGGTGAGCAGTTGGCTGTTGCGTCATGGCTGGTGAAGACGGCGCTGGTTGCCCGGTCGCAGTTCGAGCGGTCCCGGCCCGAGTTCGCGGCCCGCTTCAACGAGGAACGCCTGCCTTCGTCCAGCACGCTGGTGTGGCTCGCGTCAACACCGACGATGAGGCACGATCACACGTTGGACGTGCGCTCAATCAGAGTGCATGACGAGGACGCGCCGGAGCCGGACGAGCACAACGCGTTCAGTGCGACGATCTCGATCGGCATGTTCGCTGGGTTCGTCGTGTCCTGGCTCGACAATCGGCCGCCGCTGTCGCGTCTTTTCCCGGTGTTCGAGCAGTCGCTCGTCGCGATCTGGCCAATGGGCGAGAACGCCGTGTGGCCACCGCGTGATCATCTCTACCGCTCGGGGTTGGATCGACTCGCTGAGACAATCGTCGTTGCGGACGAGATGCCGGTCGAGTACGACTGAACGCCGAGCGCGCCGATGAGGCAACCCCAGTCCAAGGGGCATTACGCATCCCGGTCAGGCGACCGCGAGCACGATCTGGACCACCAGACCGACAAGCATCAGCACCGTCAGAGCGCAGATCCAGCGCGTGAGCTTGATCATCTCTGCGGTCTGCCGGTTTGCCTGCTCGTTGAACGCCTCGATCGTCTCTCGCAGCCTGTCAGTTGCGCCGCTCCCGCCCCATTCGCTGAGCGGGATCCCCGACTTAGCCATCCAGCCACGTCGCTCGGTCATCCACGGTCATTCCCCGTGTGCCTTTCTCATGGCGCCGCGCATCTGCTCCAGGAACTTCGCCTCCGTCTCTCCCTCGGGGTCGTCCTGATCGGGCAGCGCGGCTCCCTCGACGACCACGACCCACCAGTCATTCCCGCCGTTGCCGTAGGTGTGCTCCTGCACTGTGGCCATCTCGATCCTCTTCGTGCTCACCACGGTCAACATCGGATACTCGGCGCGCAGGCTCCGTTGTGCCTCCTCCGCCGTCGCTCCGCTCACCGCGAAACCCCGTGCCATCCGTTGACTCTCCTGTTGTCGGTTGTTGCGCCCTTCGCTCGGTCGGGGCTGAGCCTCGCATAGCCAGCGCGACTGTGTGCCGGTTCGATCACCGGGGCGGCCGGGCTGCGGATGGCCTAGTGCGCGGGGCGCGTGGAGGACATCCTCGTCAGAGCAGCGGGTGGACCGTCGCGATGACGTCCGGCCGGTGCGGGAGCGCGAGCAGTGCAGCCGCGGCAGCTTCTCGGTCCCTGGGGCCGAGGTCAGTCTCGGCGCCGAGACGATCGAGCCACCGTTGAGAGGCCCGCGCGTAGCGAGGATCGCCCTCGCGCGCCATCAGCTCCACGATGCGCAGCGCGTCTCTGAGGGAGACGGTCGGCATCTGGCGAGCGATGTTCTCGACGCGCTGCAAGCTGCCCGCCTCAAATGCCTGCGCGAACACCGGGTAGGGGACGATGCCGGAACCTGCCATGGGTCGATCGTCGCATCGCGGTCCACCACTCAAAGGCGGAGTCGGGCGCTAGCCGTCGTCGAGCGTGCCGTCGGGCGCCAGCTCGACTCCCTGCTGTCGCGACAGAGCTGTGATCGTCGCGTCGCTGCCGAAGAGCCTCGCGTGCTCGTTGAGCTGCATGCTGACCAGCCTCGGGGTGAGCCGGTCGCCGAGCTCCGCGATGGCTATGTCGCTGACGGCGACGACGCCGGGGCGCCCATCCGGGAGGCGGACGGAGAATGCGTGCTCGGTCACCCGCTCCACGTCGGCGATGAGGAAGTGGTGGGCCGCCAGGGTCGCCACGACCAGTGTGATCGGCAGCCGTTCCTCGCCTGAAGGACCGTGGAAGCCTCCAGGTCGAGACGCGCATCTGCCGCGCGGTGTACGCGACGCAGTCGCGCCGTGGGGCCAGGCCGATCGCTCAGCCGCGCATGCCGCCGTGCACGAGCTTCCGCCGCGCTCTCGGCGCCTCGTCGGTGTCGATGTGCTGCGGTACGTCGAGCACGTCAACGAGACTCACCTCGGCTCCGCTGGCGTAGACCGACGCCGAGGCTGGCGACGGTTGACCGCCGTGCGCGAAGCGGTCCATCGCGCTCATTGCCTGCCAACGGCTGAGCGCCCCACGCGACTCGGCCAGCGCGGCGGTCAGTGCCTCGCGAGCCTCCTCGCGGCTTGCTGCGGTCAGCTCGGCCCATTCGGCCTGGTGGGCATTGAGCGCGGCGCGAAGGGCGGTGAACCTGCGCCTCACCAGCTCGTCGTGAGCGGCGGCGAGACGTTCCGCGTCGCCGATCTGCGACTCGACTACTGCCGTCCGTCTCGCCCTTGTGGGCTGCTTTCTGCCAGCGTCGAGCGCGTCCACCAGCTCGGCGGCGTCCTGCGCCTTGGCTCCGGCCAGCTTGGCTCTCAGCCCGGTGACGGCGTCGTGCGCGGCTGTCCGAGCGGCCTGTGCCCGGCGCAGCTCGGCAACGGCGGCGGCGATGTCCGGCTGCGCGATCTGCTCGGCCTCGGGGCCGGTCCAGATCGGTCGGCCGATGCCGTTCGCGAGTGTGATGTCACGCAGCTCGGCCACCGAACAGCCTCTCCGCGATCTTGCGCCGACGCCGCTGCACCCGGCTTCGGTCAGCGGCCTGCAGGCTGATCAGGCGGCCGAACGGGTCCGGCGCGGGCGCCACGCGTATACGGCCTCGCGCCGCTTGCTGACGCAGCGTGTCGTTGAACGCCTGCTCGTCAGTGGGAAGCTGCTCGGCGCTGTGCATAGCGCCGCCATGTCCTGGCATTGGCCCTCCTCGCGGGCGTTGGACGCCCATAACGTTACGCGCCGCTCCGGAGGATGCCTATCGCTTTGTTACACCGTGGAACAAGGCCGAGCCGACCTCCCGTTTCAGCGCTGCGGCTCGGGCGGGAGGGTGAGGGCGCCCACCACCGTTACGCGACTAGCCCCGCGCCCCGGCGCGACCGTCACCCGCTCGATCACGGCGCTGATGACCTCGCGCTGCTCGTCTCTGGTCAGCTCGTCCCAGTCGGCGAACGTCAGCGTCAGGGCTACCTGCTGCACGGCGGCGAGCTGGTCACACTCAGCCTGCGCAGCGTCTCGGGCAGCTCTCAGCTCGTCGAGGCGCTCTTTCGCTGCCGGTTCGTCCCCGACTCCGCTGAACGCGCGGATGGCGGCATCTAAGTCGTGCTGGGCGCGGTCGCGCCGAGCCAACGCCGCTCGCTCCTCCTCACCGGCGGAGACGCTGACGCTGGAGTCGGCGAGCAGCTTCTTCGCGATGTCGATCACGATCTCCTCGACCAGCTCGGCGCTGATCGACACGCGGCGGGGGCAGTCGCCGACCGGCGGGCAGCGGTACATCGGGTACTGCCCGTTGTTCGAGCTGGCGACGACCATGCGGGCACCGCAGGTGCCGCACACGAGCACCCCCAGCCGGGCCAGCAGGCGATCCGAAGCTGGGCGTCGGCCCCGCGGGACTCTGACCTTCTGCACTTGCTCCCAGAGCGCTCGGTCGATCAGCGCGGGAACGCTCATGCGCTGATCGCCGAAGACGACCTCGCCGTAGAGCTGTCGCGACTCCAAGAGGCTCTGGACGCCGTGGTAGCTGCGCTCGATGCCGTTGTCCCGCAGGTGCTCGCGGACGGCGGCGATCGTCTCGCTGTCGGCGCGCATTCGGCACGCCTCGCGGACCGCCTCGGCCTTCGAGTGGTCGATCACCGGCTTCCCGGCCTGGTCGCGCATCAGGCCGGGGATGAGGATCACCGGCGCGCGGCCCTCCTCGAACGCGAGACGCTGCCCCGCCATCGACGTTTCGCGGCCCTTGCGGCGCGTGTACTCCGCGAACATCCCGTGGACCGTCGACTCCATCCACTTCGCAGCGGTGTCCTCGCCGACCTCGCCCATGTCGGCTGTCAGCACCTTCCCGCCAGCCTCCTCGACGCGCTCGATGACCTCGCCCTGCACGCGCAGTCTGCGGAACGCGCGGTCGAAGTAGGCGACGGCGATCACATCGGCCTTGCCAGCCTCCACCTGCTCGATTGCTCTCAGCAGGCCGGGGCGCTTCGCGAGCGGCGCGCCTGCCGTGACGTTCAGCTCGGTCTCCCAGCCGACGAGCGCGAGGCCCTTCATCTCGCACGCGGCCTCGATGCGCTGGCGCTGGTCGATTGGCGACACGAGCCGGTCGACAGCCTCGGCTCTGCGCTGTCTCCCACGACCGCGCTTGCCGTCGCGGTCACCGACCCGCGACACGCGGATGACTCCGATGGCACGTCGGATTGGTGGTGTGGCAGCCATACTCGGGCGGAACCTCCCACGGGCGACTGGAGCGAGCGATGATCGAGAAGGGCCAGCAAGCACCTGACTTCGAGCTGCCGGATCAGAACGGAGAGCCGGTCCGGCTGTCAGACCTGCATGGCAAAACAATTGTACTGTATTTTTACCCCAAGGCCGACACGCCAGGCTGCACGACCCAGGCCTGCGGCGTCCGCGACCACCTGCCCAACTACACCGAGGCTGGCGCGGTCGTGATCGGCATCTCGCCGGACACGGTCAGAAGAGTGAAGAGATTCGCCGACAGACACGCGCTCGACTTCACCCTCCTGGCCGACGAAGACCACGCTGTCACCGAGGCGTACGGCGCCTGGGTCGAGAAGGTCAACTATGGGCGCAAGTACTGGGGCGCCCAGCGCGCCACGTTCGTCATCGACGGCACCGGCACCGTGGCCCACGTGATCCCCAGAGTCTCCCCGAGAACCCACGACGACGAGGTCCTGAAGGTCCTCGAGCAGCTGGCGGCGGCGTAGGGCCTGCCGCCGACCTGTCCGAGCGCGCGTGGTCTTAGCGGCGCTTGCGCTTGCGGCGAGAGCCCGCAGGGCTCGCGCTGCTGGCGCCGTTGGCGGCGCCAGCGGTGGCCGCGTCGTCGGCCGGCTCGATAACAGCGGCCTCGGGCTCAGGCTCCGGCTCGGGCTCTGCTGTGCCGCCGCCTCGGCGGGCCTCGGCCGCGCGGACGCGCTCTTCGCGCATCTCGGCCGCGGACGGCCATGCGACCGATCTGCCGGCAGCCCAAGCCGGCGGCTCTCTGGCGCCGCCGACGTTCCACAGCAGGAAGGCCATCGTCGCGAGCCAGTAGGCCTGGACTATCGGGATCGGCAGCAGCGCGATCACGAACAGCACGGCGCTCAGCACGCCGAGGTAGCCGAGGAAGCGCGTCAGCAGGCCGTATCTCATCGCGTTGAGGCAGACGAGGATGAAGCCGATCGCGAACGCGAACTGGAAGATCACGCCGAGGTAGACAAGCGCGCCGTAGTCCGACGCCTTCTTGAGCTCCTCCCACGTCTGCGTCCCATGCGTGGCCCAGTGCTCGAGCCGTATCGCGGTGACGACCTGCAACGCGCCGCTGAAGATCGCCAGGCCGATGCCGCCGATCAGCAGCGTTGGGCGGACCCAGGGCGCGACTCTGTCGCGCGCGGCGGTCGCGCGCAGCAGGAAGTCGAGCACGTAGGTGATGCCGAGCAGCCCGAGCACCGAGACGCCGGCGCCGATCAGCACCGCGAAGCGATGATCGGCCTGCGTCAGCGCGCGGGTGAGCGCGTTGTCAGTCGGGTCCGACCCGACCGCGACGCGGACGATCAGCGGCGCTGCGACGGTGAGAAGGGCGGCGACGCCCGCAACGATGGCCACGCGCTGGCGCGCTGGCGCCTCCGCCTGGTGAAGGTCAATCGTGGCCATGGAGCGCACATGCTAGCCGTGCGGATCGTCCGGCGAGTCGCCGCCACACAATGGCAGCGTTTGCTCAGGTTTCGACGGTGCGCCCGCTCAGCGCGCGAGCAGCTCGCGCAGCGGCCCGAGCGGGTCGGCGGCGCCGCCGTGGGCGCGGCGGCCGGCGCCGAGAAGAGCGGCAAGCGCGTCGCTGGCCTTGACGAGATGGGGCGGTGTCGCGCCGCCGGTGACGACGGCGACCGGGACCGTCACCGCGCGCAGCTCGCGCCGCGCGACCGGCCAGCTCGCCAGGCCGCCGAAGTCGGCGAGGAAGCCGCGGTAGGCGTTGGCGAGGCGTTCGTCGGCGTCGGGCCGGAAGGCGCGCACAGCGTCGGTCGGCCCGCCAGCTCGCAGCGCCTGCTCCAGCACGCCGCGCTGCTCAGACAGGACCGCCGCGGCGGCGTCGGAGAACTGGTTGACGGGCGGCTCGACCAGAACGGCGCCCGCGAGCAGCCCAGGCATTCGCACGAGCAGGTCGAGCACGACGAGCGCCCCGAACCCGGCCCCGACGGCGAGCGCGTCGCCACCGTCGGCCTCGAGCGCCCGCAGCAGCGCGACGGCGTCCTGCGCCTGCTCCTGGACCGTCGTCCCCTCATACGGCTCGGGCGCGCCGCTGTCGCCATAGCCGCGCCGGTCGTAGGCGATCGTGCGAACGCTCGCACTCGCGCCGCCCGCCCCCGCTGCGCCCGCGCCGCCCGCCTCCGCTGCACCTGAGCCGCCTGCCCCCGCTGCGCCCGCGCCGCCTGCCCCCGCTGCGCCCGCGCCGCCCTCAGTCGCGCCACCGAGCGCTGCGACGAGTGGCGCCCAGTCGCGGTGGTCGGCGGCGAGGTCGTGGACGAGCAGCAGCGGCTGGCCGGCGCCCTCGACGACGGCCGCCAGCTCGACTCCCGCACCCTCGACTCGCAGCTCGCTCACACGCCGGAGGGTAGCCGGGCGAGGGCGGGGAGTACCATCAGATGGATGGAAGGATTCGGAGGACTGTTCGGCGATCCCGACGAGCTGCAGCGCCGCATGGCTGAGTTCGCGGATCAGATGCAGGGCGCTCAGAGACTTGCGTGGGCGGACAACGCGATCAAGCTCGCCGTCGATCTGACGGTCGCTGCGATCAACCGCGTCAACATCCAAGGCACGACCGAGGAACAGGCGCAACAGATCCGCAGCGTGATGGCGGTCGTCTTCCCCGAGGCCGTCACGCTCGTGCGCGAAGCGCGCGAAGGCCTCCAGTAGCCGCCCCTCACAGCCCAGCGACGGCACCCCATCGGCGCCGTCGCTGAGTGCTGCGCGCTACGCGTCACATTCTGACCGCTTCACGAACGTGTTCCTCCACCGAGGTGCTCGGATCGGGTAGACGTACCGGCTGCAAGGTGGATCGGCTCGCGCCGGTTCGCCCAGAGGGGTGCGTTACCGGGAAGAGGAGTTGGAATGGCTGATCCGACGACGACAGAGGCGAACGCGTCACTCGAGCGCAGGCTCGACGAGATGTTGCAGATCGAGCGCTTCGAGCCGTCCGAGCAGTTCCGCGCGCAGGCGCTGCTGAGCGACCCTGCCGTCTACCAGCAGGCGGCCGCGGACCCGCAGGGGTGGTGGGCCCGTCAGGCGGAGTCGCTCGACTGGGCAACGCCGTGGCAGACCGTCCTGGACGACACCGACCCGCCGTTCTACAGGTGGTTCACGGGCGGGAAGCTGAACGCCTCCTACAACTGCCTCGACCGTCATGTCGAGGCTGGCATCGGCGAGCGCGTCGCGTACCACTGGCGCGGGGAGGAGGGCGAGAAGCGTGACGTCACGTACGCGGAGCTGCATTGCGACGTCCAGCGCTTCGCCAACGCGCTGACGGACCTCGGCGTCCAGCAGGGCGACGTCGTCGGGATCTACCTGCCGATGATCCCCGAGGTCGTCGTCGCGATGCTCGCGTGCGCCCGGATCGGCGCACCGCACAACGTCGTCTTCGGCGGCTTCTCGGCCGAGTCGGTCAAAGAGCGGATGGCGTTCTCGGACGCGAAGGTGCTCGTGACCGTCGACGGCGCTCGGCGCAAGGGCAAGGTCGCGCCGATCAAGGCGACGGTCGACGAGGCGATGGGCGACCTCGACACGCTTGCGACGATCGTCGTCGTCAGACACGCCGGCCTCGACGGCGTGCCGATGCGGGCCGGCAGGGACGTCTGGTTCGACGAGGTCTGCGCGGCCGCGGGGCCCGAGTGCCCCGCGGCCCCACTCGACGCCGAGCACCCGCTGTTCATCCTCTACACGTCGGGCTCGACGGCCTCTCCGAAGGGGATCCTGCACACGACCGGCGGCTATCTGACTGGCGTGAGCGCGACGCACAGATACGTCTTCGACCTCAAGCCCGAGTCGGACGTCTACTGGTGCGCGGCCGACGTCGGCTGGATCACCGGCCACTCCTACATCGTCTACGGCCCACTCGCCAACGGCGCCACGTCGGTGATGTGGGAGGGCGCGCCCGACTACCCGCACCAGGGAATCTGGTGGGAGATCGCGCAGGAGACGAGAGCGACGATCCTCTACGCCGCCCCCACAGCGATCCGCACCTTCATCAAGTGGGGCCACGAGATCCCGGACAGATACGACCTCTCGTCGCTGCGGCTGCTCGGGTCGGTCGGCGAGCCGATCAACCCGAAGGCGTGGCTCTGGTACCACCAGGTGATCGGCGGCGGGCGCTGCCCGATCGTCGACACGTGGTGGCAGACCGAGACGGGCGCGATCATGATCACGCCGCTGCCCGGGATCACAGCTGCGAAGCCGGGCTCGGCGACGACGCCCTTCCCGGGGATAGCGGCCGATGTTGTGAGCGAGAGCGACGGTCAGCCGATCGAGAGCGGGCAGGGTTTGCTCGTGCTGACACAGCCGTGGCCTTCGATGCTGCGCACGCTCTACAAGGAGCCCGAGCGCTTCGTCGAGACCTACTTCGAGCGGTTCGGCAAGGAGACGTACCTCGTCGGCGACGCGGCGCGCAAGGACAAGGACGGCTTCATCTGGGTGATCGGGCGGATCGACGACGTCGTCAACGTCTCCGGCCATCGCCTCTCGACCGCCGAGGTCGAGTCGGCGATCGTCGCGCACGAGAAGGTCGCCGAGGCGGCCGTGATCGGCCAGTCCGACGAGCAGACCGGCCAGGCGATCGCCGCCTTCGTGACGCTCCAGGGCGACCTGGAGGGCAGCGACGCGCTTGTCGCTGAGATCGGCGCCGTCGTCGCCGAGCGGATCGGCAAGTTCGCCCGACCCAAGCGGATCATCTGGGCCGACGACCTGCCCAAGACCCGCTCGGGCAAGATCATGCGCCGCCTCCTTCGCGACATCGCCGAGGGCCGCGCCCTGGGCGACGTCACGACCCTGCGCGATCCGAGCGTGATGGCCGCGCTCGAAGGTCAGATCCAGCAGGCGGAGGCGCAGGAGAGGTAGCAAGCGCCCAACCGGAGCCCGCGCGCTCGCCGCTCACTCGGCGCCGGTCGACTCCCACGGCCGGCGTCCGGGCGCCAGATGGGGCGCGAGCTGCCAGACAGCCTCGCCGACCGCGAGGCCGCAGGCAATCCCGAGTGCGCTCCATCCGGCGCGCTCGAGCGCGATCGCGGCGCCCTGGTAGTCGACCGCGCTAACCGTCAGGAGCGCCGTTGGGGTCAGCAGCACAACGAGCCAGAAGTAGCCGCGGGCGAACAGCGAGAACAGCGCGCCTGCCGCGATCCCCTGCACGGCGACGAGCACCCACTGCTCGCCGGTCACGACCGTCAGCAGCGCGATCACGGCGGTCCCGCACAGCGTGCCGACCGCGCGCTGGATCGCCCGCACGCGGCTGGCGTGCTCGTCGGGCTGGAGGATCGCGAGGACGGTCAGCGGGATCCAATAGCCGTGCTCGAGGCCGAGCGCTCTGTAGAGCAGCGTCGTCGCGGCGACCGCCGTGGCGAGCCGCAACGCGTGGGCCTGCAGCGCGCGGTCGTGCCGCGCCGCCGCGACGTACTGCCGCGCGCCCGCGACGATGACGGCTGCAAGCGGCGGTGCTGCCGGGGCCGCGTGATTCTTCCCGGTGCCTCCGCCCGGCTCGCTGCCATACGCGAGCACCATCAGCGCGGTGCCAAGCGCGGAGCCGGCGGCGAACCACAGCATCCGCTCGCCGGCGTCGACCGGCGCCGCGGGGATGCCGCCGAGGATCACGAGCATCGCGCCGATCACGAAGCCGGCCAGCCCGCCGACCGCGCCGAACGTGCGCAGCATCGTCGCGAGCGCGATCCAGACGAAGGCGACGATCACCGACGCGGCTGTGCTGTCCTGCACGGCCGTCGTGACGAGGACCGACAGCGAGCAGGCCAGCGCTGCGCCGGCGCCCCAGCCGAGGCGCCCGCGCAGCGGCCCACGCGGTACGCCGAGCGCGGCGTTGAGGCCGCCGAAGCAGGCAACCGAGCCGATCGCGGCATGACCGGTCGCGATCCCGACCGCGAGCGGGGCGCAACTCGCGATCCCGCCGGCCAGCCCCGCGCGCAGGTCGATCCCGCCGCGCTCGACGCGGAACGCCTCGCCCCACAGACCGGTGCTCGGCGTGGGCTCGGCGTTCATGCGCTCGCGTCCTTAGTCGCGCCTGGCCGCTGCTTGCTTCGCCTCGGTCCGCATCTCGCTTAGGATGCGCTCGAGGCGGGGCTCGGCGGTGCGGTCGACGTGCGTCATCGTCGCCCCGACGGCGGGGTGGACTGCGGCGATCTGCGCGTGGAGCGCGTGCGCGACGGCGCGGTAGCTCGGGTGGCCCTCACGGCCGGAGCGCAGCTCGATCAGCTGCATCGCGGCGCGCGCGTTCATGTCGAGCACGTAGCGGATGCGGTAGCCGAGGCAGACGGCGTAGGGAGCGGCCTCGCGCATCCCGGCGGCGACAAGCCGCTCGTACTCGGCGCGCGAGACCTCAAGCGCGCGGCGGTAGGCGTCGCCAGCGCCGGCGCGGTCGACCTCTTCGGGGACCTCAGCGCCGAGCGCGGGGGAGAGCGACTGCCACTGCACGGTCAGCATGCGGTGGCGCTGCAGGTCGCGGAAAGCGCCGTAGTCGGAGACGACCTCGAAGCGGTAGCGCAGCGCCTCCAGCCCACGCCCAGGGCGGTGGCGGCGGTTCTCGCGCGCGCCGACGAGGTCGCGCAGCAGCCGCGCGCGCTCCTCGAGGGGCAGGCCGGCGACGCGCTCGCGTGTGCGGTCCTCGGGGACGCCGGTCGCCTCGAACAGCAGCGCGGCGAGCAGGTCGTCCTCGTCGCCGTCGGCGCGCAGCAGCGTGACCGACGCAGCCAGCTCGCCGCCATTTTCCTCAAGGCCGAGGTGCGCGGCCCAGGCGCGGCCGGCGTCGGCGCGCGTGCGCAGGTAGTCGACCCAGGCGCCGCCGCGGTCAGGCCGCTCGACGCGCGCGACGAAGCTCGGGATCGTCGATCTGACCGCCTCCAGCATCAGCTCGCCGTAGCGCTGCGCCTCTGGCAGCGGATGCGCGAGCAGGTGGAGGATCAGCTGCTCGTAGGTCTGGCCGGTCGCGAAGATCCCCATGTGCGAGAGCGACGCCGCCGGCAGCAGCCCGCGCAGCAGGTCGAACGCCTTCGCCTTGATCGCCCGCGTGTGCGCTCTCTCGGAGTCGCCCTCGCCGCGCGGGAAGCGCTCCGCGACGGAGGCCATCACGACCGGGAGCGCCTCGGCGTAGATCGTGAACAGCTCGTTCATCGCCGCCTCGTACTGCGTGCCGAGCTGGTCGTCGCGGTAGAAGCGGTAGCCGCCGCCGGGCATCGGCGCGTCGTAGGCGATGTAGCGCGTCGACTGCTCCAGGTACGCGCCGAGGCGCGGCCGTTGGAGCACCTTCGTCAGTACGTTGGAGACCCATTCGCAGGCGACGTGCGCGCCGCCGAGCTGGGCGACCGAGTCGTCGCCGTAGCCGAGGAAGACGTTCTCGTAGAGGCGTGCGGCGCGCTCGCCCTCGCCGACGTCCTCCCAGCCCTGCGGCAGCTCGGGCAGCGACGACGCGAACTCGTCGAGGAACAGGCGCCGCAGCGTGCCCGGGTAGCGCGAGTAGCGCGCGAAGAGGGCGCCCTTGACCGTCTCGGGAAGGTTTCTCAGCGCGAAGACGGGGCCGTCGAGATTGCTGAAATGAGGTGCCAGGCGGGCGCGCTCATCAGCGGTGAAGGAGTCGTGGGGGTACTTCACAGGACGGGCGATGCTAGCGCCGCAAGCGGACGGCTAGGAGGCGGCCGGCAGCACGGCTGGCGCGCCGGCAGCAACAAGCGCCGGAGGGAGCACGACGGTGCCGTCATCCTGCTGGCCGTTCTCCAGCAGCGCGATGATCGTGCGGCCGACAGCGACGGCGGTGCCGTTCAGCGTGTGCAGCGTGACCGGCTTCTTGCTGTCCTTCGGCCGGTAGCGGATGTCGAGACGCCGGGCCTGGTAGTCGGTCGTGTTCGACGTCGACGTCAGCTCGCGGAAGCGCTCCTGCCCCGGCAGCCAGCCCTCGGTGTCGTACTTCTTTGCGGCCGAGGCGCCAAGGTCGTTGACCGCGATGTTGAGGACGCGGTACGGGATCTGGAGGTCTTGCAGGATCCCTTCCTCGATCGCCAGCAGCCGCTCGTGCTCGGCGAGCGACTCCTCCGGGGTGACGAACGAGAACATCTCGACCTTGTCAAACTGGTGAACGCGGAAGATGCCGCGGGTGTCCTTGCCAGCGGCGCCGGCCTCGCGGCGGAAGCAGGGGGAGAAGCCGGCGTAGCGCAGCGGCAGCTCCTCCTCGGCGAGGATCTCGCCCGCGTGCAGCGAGGCGAGCGCGACCTCCGAGGTGCCGGCGAGGTAAAGGTCGTCGTCGGGCAGGTGGTAGATCTGCTGCTCGGTGTCCGGCAGCATGCCGGTCCCGTAGAGCGCCTGCCCGCGCACGAGCACCGGCGGGATCACCGGCTCGAAGCCGAGGCCCTGAAGCTTCTCCAGCGCGTAGCGCACGAGCGCGAGCTCGAGCAGCACGAGGTCGCCGCGCAGGTATGCGAAGCGCGAGCCCGACAGACGCGCGCCGCGCTCCATGTCGATCCGCTCGCCGGCCAGCTCGAGGTGGTCCTTGCCGGTCTTCGTCGCCTCGCCGACCTCGCGCACGACGGTGTCCTCGTCGGCAGCGTCCGCGAAGGGGGTGTTGGGCAGTCTTGCCAGCAGCTCGTCGAGCTGGCGTCTGAGCGCGGTGTGCTCGTCAGAGCGCGAACGGCCGCGGGCGGCAAGCTCGCTCATCTCCGTGTGCTGCTCTGGCGTCGGCGCGCCCCGCAAGGCGCGGCTGAGCTTGTTCTGCTCCGCCTGGATCTCCTCGAGCTGCGTGGTCAGGCCACGCCACTGCTCGTCGAGCGAGAGAAGGCGGTCGATCGCGTCAGGCGCGACGTCGCCGCGCCGCGCGAGCGCTGCTCGCACGGCGTCGGGGTCTCTGCGAATGAGCCGGAGGTCGAGCACGCCCGGCTCTCCGGTCAGCCGCCAGCGCTGGTGTCGTCAGCGCCAGTGCTGGCGCTGTCGTCCGAGCCAGACGTGCTGGCGCCCGGGGACGCCATGCTGGTGCAGTCGTAGTTGTTCGCCGCGTCGCCCGTCCCTTCGGGGCGGGGGCCGCCTCTGTCCGTGCCCGCGTACTTGGCGACGAACGCCGCGACTTCCTCGGCATCTCTGCCGACGACGATGTTCGCCGGCATTATCGCGCCGGAGAAACCGCCGTTCTTGATCGCGTAGAGGACGCGCTGGACGCACTCGTGACGGACATTGAAGTTCGGCCCGTCTGTGCGCTCACGCGATCTGATGTTCGACGCCGAGCCGTGCGTTGCGGCTTGGCGGAAGGTGTGGCAGCCGGCGCAGCGCTCAGAGAAGAGCGAGGCACCAGTGAAGTTGGGGCTCTGAGCAGAGACCTCGATCTTCTGCTCACCGCATGCGGCGAGCGCGAAGGAAACCGCCAGCGCGGCGGCGATAAGAGTGATCGTCTTCCGAAGGCGCGTCATGCGGTCGGGGACTATACGGAAGAATCTCGCGACGATGCCCCTGCTCCCCCTTCGACCTGTCCTGGCGGCGCTCGCCGCGGCGCTCGCACTGGCCCTTTCGGGCTGTGGAAGCGGCCCATCCGCAACGGTCGCGGCCAGCCAAAAGGTCACGATCGCGATGTCGGAGTTCCGACTTGTCCCGCAACGGCTGACGGTCGCCGCCGGCCGCCGCGCCTTCGTCGTGCGCAACGCGGGGACCGTCGTCCACCGCTTCGAGATCCTCCCCAAGGACGGCGGCAAGCCGATCGTGCTCGGGCGCCCGATGACTCCGGGCGAGCAGCAGACGCTGCTCGTGACGCTCCCCTCGGGCAGCTATCTGATGCGCTGCGCGCAGGAGCGTCACAACACTCTCGGAGAGTGGGGCACGATCGAGGTCAGGGGCGTCTGAGCCCGCTCGCGCGCGTGAATGGGATCGCGGCGAAACGGGGAAGGAGTGATCGCCATGGCGGCGAAAGGAACGGGTGTCCCGGCGCCGACCGAGACGATCTTCAGATTTCGATCGTCCTCAACGGCGGCAACCAAAGAGGGTCGGCGCCGGGACCCCTCTCCTTCTTAGTGCGTGCGCGAGCGCTCGCGGCCACGCGCATGACGCGCGCCCGCGAGGCGAAGCCTCGGCCCGGCGCCGCGGGTGCCGGCCAAGACCCGCTGATCAGACGGCCTGGCTGATCGCGCGCAGCGCAAGCAGGACGACGACGAAGCAGGAGATCGTCATCACGCCGACCTCGCGGCGGACGATCGACAGCACGACGACCCGCTGCTCGTCCGGGGGCAGCTCGCCGACCTCCTGAGCGGAGCTGAACCCACGCCCGTCGAGGATCGCCTCGGCCGACGTGATCCGCAGCTGCTCGGCAACGAACGAGACGCCCACGGGCAGCAATCCGTAGAGGACATGGAGCGATCCCTTGGGCGAGTGACCGAGGATCAGCAGCAGCCCGCCGAGCACGGCCTGGGTCACGATTGCCACCTGTCCGGCACGAAGGAGACGCCAGAATGCCAGGCTTGGATGCACCCGAAACCAGGACCATGCGCCCACTGCACCAGCAGCGAGGTTGAACACGAGAAGAGACACGCCGACGACGAAATGAACGGTAGGCATCTTGCGCCTTTCAGCACATGGAATTAGCGGCTTTAAGCACTAAGTAACAGCTTGTTACAAGGTTCTGCGTTCTGGTGATATAACCACGGCCGGAGATGTTGACTACGTACGGCCCAGCCATCGTGTTTGTGGTGCTCGGCGCGCTTATTGGCGGAGTCTTCGTGTCGGTTGGATCCCTCCTGGGGCCCAGACGCGCGGGGACGACACAAGAGGCGCAGGTGACGCCATATGAATGTGGCCTCCCATCCGAGGTGAGAGGCAACTTCCGCTTCGGGATCAGCTTTTACCTGATCGCGATGCTGTTCATCCTCTTCGACATCGAGGTCATCTTCCTGTATCCGATCGCCGTGCAGCTCAAGGCGTTCGGGTCGTTCGCGCTGGTAGAGACGATCCTCTTCGTCGTGCTCCTGATGGTGGCCTTCGTGTACGTCTGGCGCCGAGGGGCACTCGAATGGAAATAACCCGTGCAAAGCTCGGAGCGCCTGCCGTCGACGGCGGCGGCGAGGAGTTTCGCATCCAGCAGCAGCGCGCACGCGACATGCTGCGCGGTGACCTCACTGACGCTGAGCTGGAGGCGTACGTCGAGGAGCGGGTGCTCGCCACGACGCTCGACAAGGTGACGGCGTGGGCGCAGGGAAACTCGCTCTTCCCCGCGACCTTCGGGCTGGCCTGCTGCGCGATCGAGATGATGTCGCTGCCCGGCGCCCGGCTGGATATCGGCCGCTTTGGCTTTGAGGCCTTCCGCGCCTCGCCGCGCCAGGCCGACATGCTCATACTCTCGGGCCGCGTCTCGATCAAGATGGCCCCGATCGTCCGCCGCATCTACGACCAGATGCTCGAGCCTCGCTGGGCGATCTCGATGGGCGCCTGCTGCTCGTCGATGGGCGTCTTCAACAACTACGCGATCGTCCCGGCCGACAAGTTCATGCCGATCGACGTGCATGTGCCCGGCTGCCCGCCGCGCCCTGAGGCGCTCGCCCACGCGATCCTCAAGCTGCGCGCGAAGGTGCAGGGCAACCCGCCCAGAGGCTGGCGCGAGCGCTACGAGGCGATCGGCACCGAGGAAGTCGTCGGCGACGCTGACCGCCCCGGCGTGAACGCGGTCAACGTCTTCCAGAGCGGGGAGACCCAAGGTGCCTGACGCAACCGGGTTAGAGCTGATCGCGCAGGAGCTGCGCGACACCCTCCCGGGCGCCGTGCTCGACACGCTGCACTTCCGCGGCGAGGCGACGATCACGGTGGAGCGAAGGCAAGCTCACGACGTTTTGGCGCAGCTCAAGAGGCGCGGCTACAGCTTCTTGGCGAGTCTCCACGGAGTGGATTACTACCCCGAGGAGCCACGCCTCAGCGTTCATTACCAACTGCTGGACATGGACGCTGTCGACCGCATTTGCGTGAAAGTGCGGATGGGCCTGGAGGAGGCCCAGATCGCAAGCGTCTTTGACTTGTGGCCGGGAGCGAACCACCCGGAGCGAGAGGTCTATGACATGTTCGGGATCGTCTTCGACGACCACCCGGACCTGCGCCGCATCCTGATGCCCGAGGACTACGAGGGCTATCCGCAGCGGCGTGACTTCCCGGTCGGCGGCGAGCCGGTGATCTTCACCTACAACGAAGACAAGATCCCGGGGTGGACCGAGTGACCGCGTTGAGCGATTACCGCAGACGCGAGGAGTCCGTCACCTACTCCGCCGAGCCCGCAGGCATGGGCTTGGAGCAGGAGATGATGACCGTCAACATGGGGCCCCACCACCCGTCGACTCACGGTGTGCTGCGCCTCATCCTCACCCTTGAGGGTGAGGTTGTACGTGACATCAAGCCGGTCATCGGCTATGTCCACACCGGCATCGAGAAGACGGCCGAGCAGAAGGCGTACTGGAAAGTGATCCCCGTCGTTGAGCGGATGGATTACGTCTCGTATTACTTCAACGCGTACGCCTTCTGTGGCGCGGTCGAGCAGTTGCTGGAGGTCGAGGTCCCCAAGCGCGCGCAGTACCTGCGCGTGATCCACATGGAGCTCAACCGGATCGTCTCGCACCTGATCTGGCTCGGCACCAGCTGCATCGACCTCGGCGCGATCGGCATGTGGTGGTATGCCTTCCGGGAGCGCGAGCAGGTCCTCGACCTGTTCGAGATGTCCTCTGGCCAGCGGATGCACACGCGCTACTTCCAAGTCGGCGGCGTCATCGAGGACATCCCGCGCGGCTGGGTCGAGCGCGTGAAGAGATTCACGAGAACGATGCGCCACCGTTCTGAGCAGTACCAGGCGCTGCTGGACCGCAACGAGATCTTCCTGCAGCGGATGCGCCACACCGGCGTCGTCGACGAGCAGTCGCTGCTCGGCCTCGGCGTCACCGGCCCGCTGCTGCGCGCGACCGGCAACCCGTGGGACCTGCGCAAGGCCGCGCCGTACTGCTCCTACGAGGACTTCAGATTCCGCATCCCGGTCGGGACGACCGGCGACAACTACGACCGCTACCGGGTCCGGCACGCCGAGATACTCGAGTCGTGCGAGATCATCGACCAGGCGATCGACGGCCTCCCGGAAGGCCCCTTCATCACCGAGGACCGCAAGGTCGCGCTGCCGCCGCGGCACGAGCTTGCGACCTCGATGGAGGCGCTGATCCATCACTTCAAGCTGGTCACCGAGGGCTTCCGGGTCCCGCCGGGCGAGGTCTACCACCCGATCGAGTCACCGCGCGGCGAGCTCGGCTGCTTCGTCCGCTCTGACGGCTCCTCCAAGCCCGCGCGCGTGCACATGCGCGACCCGTCGTTCGTCAACCTGCAGGCGACCGCGGCCGCCACGCGCGACACCTACATCGCGGACCTCGTCGCGACGCTCGCGATGCTCGACCCGATCCTGGGAGGAGTGGACCGCTGATGGCCGAGCAGTCTCAGGCAGCCGTCGCCCGGTACGGGCACGGCTCGCGCATTCCTGGCTGGGACGACTCCGTCGACCTCGGCAAGGACCCGGCGCAGGTCCCCGATCCCGCACGCACGCCCGTCCCCGAGACGCTGCGCGTCGAGATCGAGGCGGCGATGGCGAAGTACCCGGACTTCCGCTCGGCCGCGATCCCCGCGCTGCACGCCGCGCAGGCGCATCACGGCTGGTGCTCGCCGGAGGCGATCGAGCAGGCCGCCTGCGTCATGCGGCTCACGCCCGGTTACCTGACCGCGGTCGCGACCTTCTACGACATGTTCGAGACCAAGCCGGTCGGCAGACATCGCGTCTATGTCTGCACGAACATCTCCTGCTCGCTGCGCGGCGCCGACGACGTGCTTGCCGCCGTCCAGCAGGCCGCTGGCGAGGACCCCGACTTCAACGTGCGCCCGTTCGAGTGCCTCGGCGCCTGCGACATCGCGCCGATGGCCTCGGTCAACGGCGAGTTCGTCGGGCCGCTGGAGCTGGCCGACGCCGCCCAGCTCGTCGACGACCTGCGCGAGGGCCGCGAGGTGCTGCCCGAGCTGCAGCTCTCGCGGCGCGTATGCGCTGACCCGGGCGCCAACCCGAGCGTGGGAGGGGCCGCGTCATGAGCGAGAAGCTGCTGTTCGACCGCATCGACGAGCCGGGCCTCGACACGATCGAGGTCTACCAGCGCCGTGGCGGCTATGAGTCGCTCAAGAAGGCGCTCGCGATGGGGCCCGAGGAGGTCCTGCAGAACCTGCTCGACTCCGGCCTGCGCGGCCGCGGCGGCGCCGGCTTTGCGATGGGCAAGAAGGCGTCGTTCCTGCCCAAGGGGACGATGGACAAGTACCTCGTCTGCAACGCCGACGAGTCTGAGCCGGGGACCTTCAAGGACCGCGAGCTGATGCAGAAGTCGCCGCACATGCTGATCGAGGGCATGGTGATCGCGGCGTACGCGGCTGGCGCGAACCGCTCGTTCATCTACATCCGCGGCGAGTACGAGCTGCAGGCGATGAAGCTTGAGGCGGCGATCCACGAGGCGCGCGAGGCCGGCTTCCTCGGCGAGCGGATCCTCGGCTCCGACCATTCGCTGACGCTCGTGCTGCACCGCGGCGCTGGCGCGTACATCTGCGGCGAGGAGACGGGCCTGCTCGACTCGCTTGAGGGCAAGCGCGGCAACCCGCGCCTGAAGCCGCCGTTCCCGGCCAACCAGGGCCTCTACCAGGGCCCGACGTTGATCAACAACGTTGAGACGCTGGCGACCGTCCCGCACATCATCAAGATGTCGGGCGGCGAGTACGCCAAGCTCGGAGTCGAGAACTCCTCGGGCACGAAGCTGGTCTCGGTCTCGGGCAACGTTCAGCGCCCGGGCAATTACGAGATCGAGCTGGGGATGTCCTCGCGCGAGATCATCTTCGGCCTCGCCGGCGGCCCCGAGCCCGGCCGCGAGGTCAAGTTCTGGTTCCCCGGCGGCTCGTCCTCGCCGGTGCTCAAGCCAGAGGACCTCGACCTGCCCTACGACTTCGACTCGATGGCGAGAGCGGGCTCGATGCTCGGCTCCGGGGCGATCATCGTCGTCGACGACTCGGTCCCCGTGATGAGCGTCGCGCTGAAGCTCGCGAAGTTCTATAGACACGAGTCGTGCGGCAAGTGCACGCCGTGCCGCGAGGGCACGAACTGGACCGTCAAGATGCTCGAGCGGATCGAGGCCGGCGAGGGGACGCCGATGGACCTCGACATCATCGCGTCCGTCCAGGACCAGATCATGGGCAACTGCCTGTGCGTGCTCGGCGACGCGATGGCGATGCCGCTCTCCTCGATGGTCGCCAAGTTCCGGGACGAGTTCGAGCAGTACATGGAGGAGGCGCGCGAGCGCGCTGGCCTCGGAGCGCCGCCAGCAGCGGGCGGGCGGGGAACTGTTTCAATCGCAGGAGCCGTCGCCTGATGCCTCGCCCCGAGCAGAGATTCGTCACCTTCTCGCTTGACGGGCGCGAGGTCAGCGCCCCCGAGGGGATGATGCTGGCCGACGGCGCCAAGTACGGCGACGTCGAGATCCCGGTCTTCTGTTACGAGCCCAAGCTCGGCAACCCGGTCGGCGCCTGCCGCATGTGCCTCGTCGAGATCGAGGGCATACCGAAGCTGCAGACGGCCTGCTCGACTCCGGTCAAGGACGGTATGGTCGTCCACACGCAGACCGCGCGCGTGAGAGAGGCGCAGAACTCGGTGATCGAGTTCCTGCTCGTCAATCATCCGCTCGACTGCCCCGTCTGCGACAAGGGCGGCGAGTGCCCGCTGCAGGACATCACCTTCGGCTGGGGGCGCGGCATCTCGCGGATGATCGAGCCTAAGCGCCACTTCAGAAAGCCGCTCGAGCTCTCGCCGCTGATCGCAATCGACCGCGAGCGCTGCATCCTCTGCTACCGCTGCGTGCGCTTCTCGCAGGAGATCAGCGAGGACTACCAGCTGATCCTCAACGAGCGCGGCGCGTCGTCGTTCGTCGGCACGTTCGACGGCCATCCGTACGTCGCGCCGTTCAGCGGGAACATCATCGAGCTCTGCCCTGTCGGCGCGCTTACCTCGCGCGCCTACCGCTTCCGCGCGCGGCCGTGGGACATCGAGGGCTCGGGCTCCGTCTGCACCCATTGCCCGGCGCAGTGCAACGTCGAGTTCACCGTCCGCGACGAGCGCGTCCTGCGCGTCCTCGCGCGTGACAACGAGGGCGTCGACGACGGCTGGCTGTGCGACAAGGGCCGCTTCGCCTACCAGGCGATCCACAGCGAGGAGCGCATCACCGAGCCGCTCGTGCGCGATCCGGCCACCGGCGAGCTGACGTCTGCCACGTGGGAGTACGCGCTCGACGTCGCCGCTGCCGCGCTCGACCAGTCCGGCGCGAAGACGGCGGCGCTCGTCGGCGGGACGATCACAAACGAGGAGGGCTTCCTGCTCCAGCGCGTGATGCGCGAGCGGCTGAAGTCCGGCCACCTCGACGCCCGGCCGGGCGCGCTGGTCGCGCTCGAGCTGCAGCAGGCGCTCGCCGCGCCGGCGCTGCAGGCGACGATCCCCGACCTCGAGTTCGCGCACACCGTGCTCGTGCTCGGCACCGAGCTGGTCGACGACGTCGCCACCCTCGACCTGCGGATCCGCAAGGGCGTCCGCCGCAACCGCGTCAAGCTGGCGGTCGCGACGACCCGCCCCAGCTCGCTCGACCCCAACGCGACGCTGTGGCTGCGCTACGCGCCCGGCGGCGAGCATGCCTTCGTCGCCGCGCTCGAGGCGGCGATCACCGGCACCGGCGACCTGACCGCGCTCGCCGACGCCGCCGACGCCGACCCGAAGGCGCTCGACGCGCTCGCGAAGCTGTTGAAGGAGGGCGGCGAGGACGTCGTGATCCTCTGGAGCCAACGGATCGGTGCCGCTCCGCTCCCTTCGCTGCTCAACATTGCCGCATCGCTGCGTTTGACCGAGCGCGCTGGCGCGGGCCTGATCGAGGTGCCGGTCGGCGGCAACGGCCGTGGCCTGCGCGAGGCAGGCGTGCAGCCGAACGCCGGCCCCGGCTTGGCGAAGCCCTCCGGCAGCGCCGGCAAGGCGGCCCGTGAGATCGGCGTCGGCCTCGCCTCCGGCGAGCTGTCCACGCTCTGGCTGCTGCACGCCGACCCAGTGCGCGACTATGCCGACCGCCGCTTGTGGGCCTCCGCGCTGGAGAGCGCCGACGCGGTGATTGCGCACGCCTCGCTGCTGACCGACACGCTGCGCGCCAACGCGACCGTCGTCTTCCCGGCCGAGTCCTACGCCGAGAAGGACGGCACGATCGTCAACCTCGACGGCCGCGTCCAGCGGCTGCGCGCGGCGATCGGCCGCCCCGGCTCGGTCCGCGCCGAGTGGCAGGTGATCGCCGACGTCGCGAAGCGGCTTGGCCTCGACCTCGGCGTGCTGACGAGCCCGATGGCGACGAGACAGCTCGTCGACGCGGTCCCCTTCTACGCCGGCATCACGCTTGACGAGATCGGCGGACGCGGCGTCCGCTGGCATGAGCGCGAGGCGGCCGCGAGCGCGCCCGCCGCGCCGGACGCGCCCTTCGAGACCGGCCAGCCGCTCGCCGCGCCGAGACCGAACGGCGCGCTGCGCCTCGGCACCTACCGCTCGATCTGGGCCACGCCCGAGGTCGAGCAGTCGCCGGCGTTGAAGTTCCTCACCGCCAAGCAGCAGGCTGAGCTTGCGCCGATAGACGCCGACCGCCTCGGCCTCGAGCACGGCGACAAGGTCTCGGTCTCGGTCGGCGCGGCGAGCGTCATGGCGCAGGTGTTCGTGCGCGCCAACGTCCCCGCCGGCACGGTCTTCCTCGGCGAGGCGACCGCCGAGCAGTCAGCGACGGAGCTGCTGGGCTCAGAGCCCGCGCTCGTGGAGGTCGCGAAGGCCGGCGGCCAGAGGACTTGGCCTTCGTCGGAGGAGCTCGCCCACGGGGCCCCCTCCTCCAGTGGAGAGGAACGCTGATGACAGGACTGCTGACGTTCGCCGAGGTCGGCTTCGCCGAGTCCTGGTGGATTCAGATCATCAAGGCGGTGATCATCTTCCTCGTCGGCTTCACGCTCGTGCCGCTGGCGCTGATGCTCGACCGCAAGCTGATGGGCCGCATGCAGATGCGCTACGGCCCCAACCGCGTCGGCCCGTTCGGCGCGCTGCAGCCGATGGCCGACATCGGGAAGCTGCTGTTCAAGCAGCAGTTCCGCCCGAGAACGTCGGTTGGCTTGCTCTTCGCCGTGGCGCCCGCGATCTCGATGGTCTGCGCGGCCGGCGCCTTCTCCGTGATCCCGTTCGGGAACACGGTCCACATCTTCGGCGCGAAGGTCGGCCTCTATGGGATCGACGTCTCGATCGGGATCCTCGTGCTGTTCGCCTTCAGCTCGCTGTCGGTCTACGGGCTGATGCTCGGCGGCTGGGCGTCGGGCTCGAAGTACTCCTTCCTCGGCGCGATGCGCTCCGCTGCGCAGCTGATCTCCTACGAGGTCTCGATGGGCCTGTCGCTGATCGGCGTCGTGATCACGGCCGGCACGCTGTCACTGACCGGGATCGTCAACGCGCAGGGCGGCATGTGGTACTTCATCCCGCAGTTCGCCGGCTTCATCGTCTTCCTGCTGGCGGCCTTCGCTGAGACGAACCGCCCGCCGTTCGACCTGACAGAGGCTGACGCCGAGCTCGTCGGCGGCTACGGCACCGAGTACGGCGGCGGGCGCTTCGCCGCCTACTACGCGGCCGAGTACTTCAACATGGTGATCGCCTCCGCGATCGCGGTGACGATGTTCTTCGGCGGCTGGGCGATGCCGTTCGGCATCCACCCGCCCAACTGGGTCGACCCGATCGTCGTGATCGTCAAGACGATCCTCGTCGTCTGCCTGTTCGTGTGGGTCCGCACGACGCTGCCCCGGCCGCGCTACGACCAGCTGATGGCGCTCGGCTGGAAGATCCTGCTTCCCCTGGCCACGGCAAACCTGCTTGTGACCTCGATCATCGTGGTGGTGACGCACTGATGGCCTGGAACCCCGGCGACGACGTGATCGCCGTCCAGCGCGCTCCCGAGCCCGGCGGCGCCGGTGGCGTCTATCGCGCTTTCGGCGAGACGCTGCGCGGCCTCAAGACGACCTTCGGGCGAATGCTCGAAAGACCGGTCGTCTACCAGTATCCGGAAGAGAAGGTGCCGGTCTACCCGCGCTTCCGCGGGCGCCACAAGCTGCACAAGTTCGAGGACTCGGGCCTGGAGAAGTGCGTCGGCTGCTCGCTCTGCGCGGCCGCCTGCCCGGCCGACTGCATCCGCGTCGTCGCGGCGGAGAACACGCCCGAGCATCGCGTCTCGGCCGGCGAGCGCTACGCCGCCGTGTATGAGATCAACCTCTCGCGCTGCATCTTCTGCGGCTACTGCGAGGTCGCCTGCCCGTTCGACGCGATCACGATGGGCCACGACTACGAGATGTCGGACTACAACCGCGCCGACCTCATCTTCACCAAGGAGATGCTGCTCGCCGAGCCGCTTGAGCGGACCCCGTTGCGGACCGAGGACGAGTAGGGGCCGGCGACGATGTCAGCGGTCATCTTCTTCATCGCTTCGATCGGCGCCCTGGCGGGCGCGATCGGGGTCGCCACGCTGAGAAACCCCTTCTACAGCGTGCTTGCGCTGGTCTGCCACCTGATCTTCCTGTCGGCGCTGTTCCTGCTGCTGAACGCGGAGTTCATCGCGGCCGCGCAGGTGATCGTCTACGCCGGCGCCGTCACCGTCTTGTACGTCTTCGTCGTCTCCTATGTCGGCGACGGGTCCGTCCCGCTCGGGCCTGGCGGGGTCAGACTGCGCAACGTCGCGCTGCTGTTCGTCGGGATGCTGTTCGTCGAGCTCTGTATCGCCCTGCTCGGCTCAGGGTTGAAGGCGATCGACACGCGCGGCGCGACCAACCTCGGCGACTTCGGGACGCCCGCCGCGATCGGCGAGTCGCTGCTGACGAAGTTCCTCTTCCCGTTCGAGGTCGCCTCGCTGCTGCTGCTCGTCGCGGCCGTCGGCGCCGTGATGCTCGCCCGCCGCCGGCGCGGCGGCACGACGATCGACGACGAGCCCTACGACGCGACGCGCTACATCACCCCGCGCTCGCTCTTCAGCGGCACGATGGCCGAAGCGGTCGGCGCGCTGCACGCGCCGGTCGAGGAGCCGACGAAGCCGCGTCCGCAGGCGCCAGTGCCTGCTCCGACGCGCGGCTCCGGCTCCGACGGCTCCGACTCCGACGACGACACCCAGGAGGGCTGATCGATGGACATCGGCTGGTACCTCGTCGTCTCGGCGCTGATCTTCTGCATCGGCGCGGGCGGCGTGATGACACGGCGCAACCCGCTCGTGATCCTGCTCTGCCTCGAGCTGATGCTGAACGCCGCGAACCTCTCGCTGATCGCGTTCTCGCGCATGCACGGGAACTCCGACGGCCAGATCTTCGCGTTGATCGTGATGGTCGTCGCGGCCTGCGAGGTCGCGGTCGGCCTCGGCATGATCGTCGCGATCTTCCGCCGCAAGCTGCCTGTCGACGTGGACGAGCTGAAGGAGCTTCAGGGTTGAGCACTACCTCGTGGGGCTGGCTTGTCCTCGCCTTTCCGGCGCTCGGGACGATCGTCATCAGCCTCGGCTACAAGCGTTTGGGGAGAGGGCTGGCCGGCACGATCGGCACGCTCGCGATCCTGCTTGCCTTCGTCTCCGCAGTCGCCGGGCTGATCTCGCTGCAGGGCCATGACGAGCACGCGCGTCAGCTGACCGCCTCGCTGTGGGACTACGCCGTCACCGGCGGGGTCGACGCGCGGGTGCAGATCCTCGTCGACCCGCTGTCGATCTTCATGGCGCTCGTCGTGACGGGCGTCTCGACGCTGATCCACCTCTACTCGGTCAGCTACATGAAGAGCGACCGCGGCAACGCGCGCTACTTCGCGTACCTCAACTTCTTCGTCTTCTCGATGCTCCTGCTGGTGCTGGCGGCCAACTTCCTGCTGCTGATCATCGGCTGGGCGTTCGTCGGCGCCGCCTCCTACCTGCTGATCTCGTTCTGGTATCGCCGCGAGACGGCGACGAGAGCCGGCATCAAGGCGTTCGTGATCAACGTCGTCGGCGACATCGGCCTCGTGCTGGGGACCTTCTTCATCCTGCGCTACGCCGGCACGCTCGACTTCCTCGGCACGTTCAGAGCGGTCGAGGCCGGGGCGTTCGCCTCACACCACGGCGCGCTCACGGCCGGCTGCATGCTCCTGCTCGTCGGCGCCTTCGCGAAGTCGGCCCAGATCCCGCTCCACACCTGGCTGCCGGACGCGATGGAAGGCCCGACGCCGGTGTCCTCGTTGATCCACGCAGCGACGATGGTGACCGCGGGCGTCTACCTGATCGCCCGCATGCACCCGCTGTTCGAGCAGGCGCCGGCCGCCGAGACCGTCGGCGCGATCGGCGGCTGCGTGACGCTGCTGGTCGCCGGCACGATCGCCTTGACGCAGACCGACATCAAGCGCGTGATCGCCTATTCGACGATGTCCCAGATCGGCTACATGATCATGGGCGTCTCGGCTGGGGCCTACGCCGCGGGCATGTTCCACCTGCTGACGCACGCCTTCTTCAAGGCGCTGCTGTTCATGGCAGCCGGCTCGATCATCGGCGCGATGGGCGGCGCCCAGTTGCTCGACAAGATGTCGGGCTTCAAGAGAGCGCTGCCGTTCACCTTCCTCTGCTTCGTCGTCGGCGGCCTCGCGCTGTCGGGCGTGGTGCCGTTCTCGGGCTTCTTCTCCAAGGACGAGATCCTCGCGTTCGTCGGCGCGCGCGGCGGCTGGTTCGTGATCCTCTACGTAATTGGATATGTCGGCGCGTTCTTGACTGGGATTTACACCTGGCGGATGATCTTCCGCGCCTTCTTCAACAGACCGGTGCCGGAAGCCGTCGAGCTCGAGCACGGCCACATCGCGCACGCCGAGTTCCCGACCAACCCCGCCAACGGCGAGCGCGAGGACACCGAGGCCGGCTTCCCCGGCCCCGAGCACGTGATCGCCGAGCGCGAGATGCCGATGAAGGTCGCGATGGGGCTGCTGGCGATCGGCGCCACCTTCCTCGGCGCGCTGCAGATCCCGTTCGTGACGCACGTGATCGACACGTTCCTGGAGCCGACCTTCGCCGACTCGAAGTTCGTCAACGTCGAGCCGAGCGACTCGCTCGTCTGGTTCGGCATGGCGCTCGGCACGGTCGTCGCGCTGTTCGGCATCTCGATCGCGTACCAGGTCTATGTGCGCAAGCCGGGGACCGCGGCGCGGCTGGAGCGGCGCTTCAAGCCGATCCACACCTTCCTCTTCAACAAGTGGTACTTCGACGAGCTGATCGACTTCCTCGTCGTCAGACCGTGGAACGCGTTCGGATCCTTCGACCGCGACTGGTTCGAGCGCAGAGTGATCGACGGGGTGCTCGTCGGTGGCACGACCGGGATCGTCAAGGCCGGCTCGGCCGCGGTACGCGCCGTCCAGACCGGCTTCCTGCGCTACTACGCCGCGCTCCTGCTGCTCGGCGGCGCGGCCGTCGTCCTCTACTTCCTGATCGCGAGCTCGTGAGGCGCCGTCGATGACCCTCTCAATCCTCATCTGGCTGCCGCTCGCTGTCGCCGTCGTCGGCGCGGTCGTCGGCGGCAAAGCCGCGCCGAAGATCGCGATCGCCGGCTCGCTGGCGACGCTCGCGATCGCGATCTCGTTCGTGATCCGCTTCAAGAGCGGCCACGACGGCCTGCAGTTCGTCACCGACCACTCGTGGATCTCCCAGCTCGGGATCTCCTACTCGCTTGGCGTCGACGGCCTCAACGTCGTGCTGCTGCTGCTGGCGGCCTTCCTCTTCGCGCTGGCGACGATCTTCGCCAACCTCAGAGAGTGGGAGCGGCCCGGGCTGTTCTTCTTCCACCTCGCGCTGGCCGAGACGGCGGTGCTCGGGGCGTTCTGCGCGCAGGACCTGATCCTGTTCGTCGCCTTCTTCGACCTGATGCTGATCCCGTTCTACTTCCTCACAGGGATCTGGGGATCGGGCACTCGCGAGCAGCGCGTGCGCGGGACGCAGAAGCTCGTGATCTACACGCTCGTCGGCTCGCTGCTGATGCTCGTCGCGGCGATCGCGACCGGCGTGCTCGCCTCCCAGCAGCACGGCACCGACCTCACCTACTCGCTCGCAGCGCTGCAGAGACTGCCGCTGTCGAAGGGCTCGCAGGAGTGGGTCTTCCTCTGCTTCGCCGCCGCGTTCCTCGTGAAGATGCCAGCCTTCCCGCTCCACGGCTGGCTGCCCGACGGCTACAAGGCGATGCCGTTGCCGGCGGTCGCGGTCTTCTCCGGCGTGCTGTCGAAGGTCGCCGCCTACGGCTTCCTGCGGATCGTGCTGCCGATCTTCCCGGACGCCTCCGTCCACTACCAGGAGATCATGCTGCTGATCGCGCTCGCGTCGATCCTCTACGGCTCGACGATGGCGTTCTCCTCGCGTGACATCCGGCTCGTCGTCGCCTACTCGTCGATCGCGCAGATGGGCTTCATCACGCTCGGGATATTCGCGCTCAACGACAACGGCGCCCAGGGCGCCCTGCTGCAGATGGTCAACCACGGCCTCGTGACCGCGCCGCTGTTCGTCATCGTCGCGCTGCTCGCAGCGCGCGCCGACGGCTCGGAGCAGCTCAAGGACCTTGGCGGGATCGCCTTCCGCGCGCCGGTGCTCGCGACGATCTTCCTGATCCTCTCGCTGGCGACGCTGGCGATGCCCGGCTCCGCCAACTTCGTCGGCGAGTTCCTGATCCTGCTCGGCGTCTTCAGAGCGAAGATCGTGATCGCCTTCTTCGCCTCTGTCGGCGTCGCGCTCGCGGCGGTCTACATGTTGCGCGCGTTTATCCGCGCGATGCACAACCGTGTGAGCCCGACTGCTGACTCCAGAGAGATCACCTTCCGCGACCTCGGCGTGCTCGCGCCGGCGGTCGTCGTGATCCTCGCGCTCGCGCTCTACCCGCAGTTCGGGCTGAACAAGAGCGAGACGAGCGTGAGGGCAACCGTCTCGCAGGTGCAGGCGATGACCGGCCAGCTCACCGCTGACACGTCCCAGGAGCAGACGCCATGACCGCTGCGCTCGTGACCGCGGCGACGACCGCGAGAGCCCCGCACATCGACTACGCCGCGCTGTCGCCGCTGCTCGCGCTCGGCGTCGGCGGCATCCTCGTGCTGATCGTCGGCGTCTTCCTCGGGCGCTCCGCGCGCAACGTCACGCCGGCGATGGCGCTGGCGGCGATGGGCATCTCGATCGGCCTGTCGATCTGGCAGTTCGGCGAAGGCCCGGCGTCGATCATCTCCGGCGCGCTGTCGATCGACACGTTCTCGCTGACGCTCAACTTCATCCTCTGCGCGACCGGCATGTCCGCGGTGCTGTTGTCGTGGCGCTCGCGCGCCGCAGCGGTCGCCGGCCATCCCGAGTACTACGCGCTGCTGCTGCTGTCGCTGCTGGGGATGCTGATCCTCGCCGCCTCGCAGAACCTCGTTACGCTGTTCCTCGGCTTCGAGCTGCTGTCGATCCCGCTCTACGTGCTGTGCGCCTCGGAGTTCCGCACCGAGGGGTCGCTCGAGTCCGGCCTCAAGTACCTGATCATCGGCTCGGTCGGCTCCGCGACGCTGCTCTACGGCCTCGCGCTGATCTACGGCGCGACCGGCTCGACCGACTTCGCCGGGATCGACCGCGCGCTCGGCACTGCCGCGATCAGCAAGGACGTGCTGCTGCTGAGCGGCGTCGGGCTGACGCTCGTCGGCCTCGCCTTCAAGGCCTCGGTCGCGCCGTTCCACCAGTGGACGCCAGACGTCTACGAGGGTGCGCCGACGGCGGTCACGACGTTCATGGCGGTCGCGACGAAGGTCGCCGCCTTCGGCGTGCTGCTGCGGCTGTTCGACACGGCACTGCCCAACGCGCACGCCGACTGGGCGCCGGCCGTCGCCGGGCTTGCCGCGCTGACGATCATCGTCGGCAACGTCGGCGCGCTGTCGCAGCGCTCACTCAAGCGGATGCTCGGCTACTCGGCGGTCGGCCAGGCCGGCTACCTGCTCTGCGGGCTTGTGCCTGGTAGCCAGCAAGGGGTCAAGGCGACGGTCTTCTACCTCGTCGCGTACCTCGCGATGAACGTCGCCGCATTTGCCGTCGTCATCGCTCGTGAGCGCGCCAGCGCCCAGGGCGACCAGCTCGACGCGTTCGCCGGGCTCGGGCGCTCGCAGCCGCTGCTTGCCTGGCCGATCACGCTCGCGATGCTGGCGCTCGCCGGCATCCCCGCGACGGCTGGCTTCATCGGCAAGTTCTATTTGATCGACGCGCTTGTCGACGGCGGCTACGCCTGGCTCGGCATCGTGCTCGTCGTCGGGGCGATGATCTCGCTCGGCTATTACCTGCGCGTCGTCGCGACGGTGTGGATGAGCGAGCCGCAGCCGTCCGTGGCGACCGTCCCCGCCGAGGCATCGGGCGTCCCGCCGGTGATGGCCGGCGGCTCGCAGGAGGCTGACGCCGAGTTGGGGCTTGCCGAGAAGGCGCAGCCGGAGGTGCTGTTCGTCGCGTGGCTCGCGACGGCGGCGATCCTCTTCTTCGGAATCATCCCCGGGCCGCTGTTTGACCTTGCCGGCAAGGCCGGCAGCGTCTTCACCGGGATCCTGTAGCGCGCGTTGGCCGAGGCCTCACCGCTGGGTGGGGCTTTCGCTTCGCTAGGATTCATCCCATGACTGGACGTTTGCATTCGGTCTCGCTCGTCGAGCAGGCGATAACCGCGATGCGCGCGGAGATCGCGTCCGGGGCATGGGAGGTTGGGAGACGGATCCCGACCGAGCCGGAGTTGGCGGAGCAGTTCGGGATCGGCCGCAACAGCCTGCGCGAGGCCGTCCGGGCGCTCGTCCATGCCGGGCTGCTGGAGACGCGCCAGGGCGACGGCACCTATGTGCGCGCGACGAGCGACCTCGTCGGCGTGCTGCGCATCTGGACCAAGCGCCAGCGGCTGATCGAGATGCTGGAGGTGCGGAGGGCGCTCGAAGTCGCCGTCTCGCGGCTGGCCGCCGAGCGCCGCACCGAGGCGGAGGCGAGCGAGCTCGAGCGGGTGCTCGAGGAGCGCGTTGCGGCGTGGGACCTCGACGACGGACATGCGCTGTTCGTCGAGCTCGACGTCCGTCTGCATACGCTCGTCGCCGAGGCGAGCCACAACTCGATGCTCGCGGAGCTGTATCGCGACTTCGCCACAGCGTTGCGCGAGACCGTCGAGACCGCGATCTGCGAGACGCCCGACGACGAGGACAGCCACGACGCGCTCGTCCGCGCGATCCGCGCCCGCGATGCTGACGCGGCGGAGGCCGCGACCGTCCAGACGCTCGACGGGCTGGCAGCGGCGCTCGGTCACGAACCGAGCGCATGACTGCCGGCCTGGGCAAGGGGGCCCGCCGAGCGGGCGATCTCATGAGCGCTGCCACCAGCGGGCCCCGCGGCTCGCGCACGCGAGGCGCCGGGCTGCTGATCGTCGGGCTGCTGCTGGTCGCGCTCAACCTGCGCTTCGCGCTGACCGGCGTCGGGCCGCTCGTGGACGACATCAGACGCGACACCGCGCTGTCGGGGACGGCGGTCGGACTGCTGTCAACGGCGCCGTTGCTCGCGCTCGGGCTGGTCTCGCCGTTCGCGCCACGCCTTGCTGCACGCTTCGGCGCCGAGCAGGTGATCTTCGGCTGCATGCTGGTGATCGCCGCCGGCGTGCTGCTGCGTTGGCTGCCGCCCGTCGCGTTGCTGTTTGCCGGCTCGGTGCTGGCCGGCTGCGCGATCGCGATCGGCAACGTGCTGATGCCGGGGATCGTCAAGCGCCGCTTCGCCGACAGGGCCGCGCTGATGACCGGCGTCTACTCGGCGGGCCTCAGCGTCGGCGGCTCGCTCTCGGCCGGCCTCGCCGTGCCGATCGAGGACGCCTTCAACGGCAACTGGCACATCGCCCTCGCGATCTGGGCGCTGCCAGCGCTCGTCGCGGCAGTTGCGTGGCTGCCGCAGCTGCGAGTGTGGCGGCCCGCTGCCACCTCCGTCTCACCCCCGGCGCGGCCGGCCGTCTCGCTGTGGCGCGACCGCCGGGCGTGGGCGGTGACCGTCTTCATGGGGCTGCAGTCGCTGATCTACTACGCCGGGGCCGCGTGGCTGCCGTCGATATTGCAGGACAGAGGGCTGAGCGACGGCGCCGCCGGCGGGCTGCTGTCGATCGTGCTGATCGTCGGGATCCCGTTCGGCCTTGCGACCGCGGCGCTCTCTGGGCGGATGCGCAACCAGGGCGTGCTCGCGGTCGTCTCGTGCATGCTGCCCGTGATCGGCTGGCTCGGGCTGCTGCTCGGCCCCGACGCGCTCGCCGTCCCCGCGACGGTCGTGCTCGGGATCGGTGTCAGCACCGCGTTTCCACTCGCGTTGACGCTGATCGTCCTGCGCGGGCGCGACGCGCGCCAGACGGCGGCGCTGTCGAGCATGGCGCAGACGTTCGGCTACACGGTCGCGGCGCTCGGGCCGCTCAGCGTCGGCGCGCTGCACGACGTCTCGGGCGGCTGGTCGCTGCCGCTCGTCGTGCTGATCGCGCTCGTGATCCCCGAGCTGATCGCCGCGCTGGTCGCGTCACGGCCGGGGTTCGTCGGCGAGCGCGCGTGCCAGCCGGCGGCGCCAGCGCCCGCCGGCTGAGGCGAGCGCTCGGACGCGGCGCCGCGGCTGGCGGCCGAGGCCGCTCGCGCGGCGGCTGCCAGACTGGAGCGATGTCTCTCGACACGCCATCGCGTCCCGCCGACGGCACGCTGCCCGCCTCCGCGCTCGCTGAGCTTGGCGAGCGGCCGTTTGGCGTCTACGTCCACGTGCCGTTCTGCGCGACGCGCTGCGGCTACTGCGACTTCAACACGTACACGGCGCAGGAGCTGCCGGGCGGGGTCGACCGCGGGAGCTATGCGGCGAGCGCGATCAGCGAGCTGGCGCTCGCGCGCGGGATCCTCGGCGACGGCGCCCCGCAGGTCTCGACCGTCTTCTTCGGCGGCGGCACCCCGACGCTGCTGGCGCCCGGCCAGCTGGCGTCGATCCTGCGCGGGATCGATCAGACATTCGGGCTGGCGCCAGGCGCTGAAGTGACGACGGAGGCGAACCCGGAGAGCGTCGACCCGGCGTCGTTCGCGACGCTGCGCGAGGCCGGCTTCACGCGCATTTCTCTAGGGATGCAGAGCGCCGTCCCGCACGTGCTGACGACGCTCGACCGCACGCACACGCCAGGCCGCCCGCAGGCGGCAGTTGCCGAGGCGCGCGCGGCCGGCTTCGAGCACGTCAGCCTCGACCTGATCTACGGCACGCCGGGCGAGTCCGACGACGACTGGCGCGCCTCGCTTGACGCGGCTCTTTCAGCGGAGCCCGACCACGTCAGCGCCTACTCGCTGACGATCGAGCCCGGCACGCGGATGGGCGCGCTCGTGCGGCGCGGCAAGCTGCCTGAGCCCGACGAGGACGCGCTGGCCGACCGCTACGCGATCGCCGACGAGGCGCTCGCCGCCGCCGGCCTGCACTGGTACGAGATCTCCAACTGGTCCCGCGACGACGCCGCCCGCTGCGCCCACAACGTCAACTACTGGCGTGGCGGCGACTGGTGGGGCATCGGCCCCGGGGCGCACAGCCATGTCGGCGGCGTGCGCTGGTGGAACGTCCTGCACCCGAGCGCCTACGCGAGAGCGCTCGCCAGCGGCGGGTCGCCGCGGGCCGACCGCGAGCTGCTCGACGACGAGACGCGCCGCTTCGAGCGCGTCATGCTCGAGACGCGTCTGCGCGAAGGGCTCGACACCGCCCTGCTGCGCCCGGCCGGTAGAGCGGTCGCCGAGCGCGCGGTACGGGACGGCCTCGCCGAAGCAGCCCCGCTCGCAGCGGACGGCCGGCTGGTCCTCACACGCCGTGGCCGCCTGCTCGCCGACGCGCTCGTGCGCGACCTGGTCGACTGAACGGCCGGCCCGCTGCCCAGGACAGTGAAGTCAGGGGCGTCCCACGCCCCCAGCTCAACGCTGCTCAGGCGGCAGCGCGCGGCCGCACTTCATAGACGCACGCGTGCGAGCCGCTGAGGATGTGCGCGGTCCGGGTGACGTCGGCGTCGGGGAGCAGCTCGCGCAGGAAGGCGATCTCGGTCGCGCAGGCGTGGCCGTGGCGCTGGGCGACCGCGAGGATCGCGCAGTTGTGCTCGCGGATCAGGAAGCCGGCGCCGTCGTCGGTCGGCGCGAAGTCGGCGAGATAGCCGTCCTCGTCGAGCACGCGCGCGATCTCCGCGACGCGCGCGCCAAAGCCCATCCCCTCCATGCGCGCCTTGACGCGTCTGACGCGCGCGGCGCGCCGCCGCTCGAAGACGCGCCCGACGACCGCCGGGTCCTCCTCGGCGAGATGGTCGAGCAGCTCAAGCGTCAGCTCGCCGTACGCCTTCGGGAAGAGCGCCTCCGCCGCGGGCCCGAGCGCGTAGCTGCGGCGGGGCCGGCCGGGACCCGCGCGCTCGTCTCTGTGGATCACGAGATCAGCGGCCGCAAGCCCTTGCAGATGCTGCCGTACCGCGCTCACGGTGATGCCGAGCTCCTGCGCGAGATCCTCCGCGCGCGTCTCACCTCTTTTGCGCAGGGTGACGAGCAACGCCCTTCGGGTAGGTGGAAGTTCTGCGAGGACTGGACCCAGAGCCGGTTCCATGTATGTTTGAACAGTAGCGACTGTCTTTATCCGCCGCGGACCCTAAGGAGCACAGATGGCCTACGAGCTTCCCCCGCTTCCCTACGCTTACGACGCTCTCGAGCCGCACATCGATGAGGCGACGCAGCAGTTCCACCACGACAAGCATCATGCGACCTACGTGGCGAGAGCCAACGAGGCCCTTGAGGGCACCGAGTGGGCGGACAAGCCGGTCGAGGAGCTGCTGAAGAACCTCGACAAGCTTCCGGCGGACAAGCTGAACCCGTTGAGAAACAACGCGGGTGGTCACTACAACCACACGATGTGGTGGGAGAACCTCTCCCCGAACGGCGGCGGCGCCCCGACGGGGGATCTCGCGGCCGCGATCGACGCCGCCTTCGGCTCCTTCGATGACTTCAAGTCGAAGCTCGAGGCTGCCGGCGCCGGCCGTTTCGGCTCCGGCTGGGCGTGGCTCGTCAAGGGCGACAACGGCCTCGAGGTCATCTCGACCCCGAACCAGGACACGCCGCTCGCCGAGGGCAAGACGCCGCTGTTCGGCGTCGACGTGTGGGAGCACGCGTATTACCTGAAGTACCAGAACAGACGTCCGGACTACATCAAGGCAGTCTGGAACGTCGTCAACTGGGACAAGGTCTCCGAGCGCTTCGCCGCCGCCTGATGACGTACGTGATTGCAGAGCCGTGCATCGGCACGAAGGACGTCTCGTGCACTGAGGTCTGCCCCGTCGACTGCATCCACCCGACGCAGGACGAGCCGGGCTTCGACACGGCAACCATGCTCTTCATCGATCCCGAGGAGTGCATCGACTGCGACGCCTGCGTTGAGGCGTGCCCGGTCGACGCGATCTTCCCGGAGGACCTGCTGCCCGAGCAGTGGGCCGGTTTCGCGCAGAGAAACGCGGAGTACTACGCGAACAGCTGAGCCTGCCCGCTTCCCGGGGTGCCCTTGTGCGCTCCGGGAGGCCTCGCTCGCCGCCGCCGCCGTAGTCAGCTCGGCGCCGGCTCTTCTTCGAGCATCGTGCGCAGTCGGCGCAACGCGCTCGCCATACGCGACTTGACGGTCCCCAGCGGGATGCCGGTCCGCGCGACGATCTGGCTCTGGCTGAAGCCGAAGTGAAAGTGCAGCCGCACGACCTCCGCCTCGGCTGGCGAGAGCCGCTCGAGCACGCTCTCGAGCACCATCCGGTCGACGACGTCGGCGGAGATCTCGCGCTCTGAGATGACCGTGTCCATGCGCGTCGCGCGCTCGGTCGGGTCCAGCGGCTCGGGGATGCGGCGCCGCAGATGGTCGATCGCGCGCGAGCGGGCGATCGTCGCCAGCCACGTGCGCAGCGAAGCACGGGCCGGGTCATAGGAGTCGCAGCGCATCCACGCCTCCAGCAGCACCTGCTGGAAAACGTCCTCCGCGGCGGCGCGATCGCCGAGCGTGTCGGAGAGCGTGGCGAGCGTCCGGGGGCCGTACTCCGCGCACAGGGCGCGGACTGCTTCGGGGTCGCGTCGGCGCAGGCCGTTGGCGATGCGACGCTCAGTGGAAGACGGGCTGCTTCGGCGCATCAGGGCGTCACCACTGTCGCACGATCAACACCTGGCACGGGTATGGCGTCGGTAGGAGTTGGCGCGTTTGCCCGCGAGCGGCTGCCAACGGTGGCAGGCCGTCACATTTGACAGGCGTCTGACACGCCACATAGGTTCTGCGCGAGGAGATTCCCCCAACGAAAGGACACAACGCCATGCATACGAGGCTCGGTTGGCACGGCCGCCTCGCTGTGGCGCTGGGTTTGACTGCATCGCTCGCGGTGGCCGCTCCGGCCATGGCAGCGTCGACGGTCAAGCTCTCAGGCGGCACGACGACCATCAGAATCGCCGGCTCCGCCGCGAAGGCACTGAGATCCGCGGGCGTCACGATGAGCCCGTCCAAGCCCGCGCAGGCGACGGGCGCCGGCATTTTGCTCCCGGTCAGCGGCGGGTCGATCGACCCCGCAACGGCGAAGGGCACGATCAGCCAAAAGGGCGGTCTCGTGCTCAAGAAGGGCAGAACGAAGCTCTCGCTCGGCAATTTGGTGCTCAACACCAGCAAAGGCACGCTGTCTGCGAAGTCGGGCAAGACGTCAGTGGCGATCGCCTCGCTGTCGGGCGGCAAGGTCGCCCGTAGAGGCTTCGCGACGACCGTCTCCGGCGTCAAGGTGAAGCTGAACAAGACCGGTGCTGGCGCGCTCAACACGTCGTTCGCGACGAGAGCGTTCAAGGCCGGCCTGGTGCTCGCGACGGCGTCGAGCGCGCCGACGAGCAAGCAGGTCGCGATCGCCAGAGGCACGACGTCGATTCACATCGACCCGACCGCGGCGAGAACGCTCATCGGGGCCGGGGCGTCGGTCGGTGCGATCGCTCCGGCGACGCTCGACACGACGACGCTCACGCTGTCGCTGCCGATCACTGGCGGCGTGCTCAACCCGGACACGCTCGACGGCCAGATCACGCATGGCGGCGGTCTCTCGATCGGCTCGTTCCAGCTGACGAGCGTCGCGCTGAACCTCGGCTCGACGAAGACGTTGTCGACGAGCCTCGGCACGCTTGCCGACCTGCAGTACTCGACGATGGCGACGAACATCGACGCCGCGAAGCGGACGATCGCGATCGGTGACATCTCGATCAACCTGAACAGCACGGCGATCGCCGCGCTCGGCGCGATCAGCCCGAGCCTGGCGGCACTGCCGGCAGGCACGCCGATTGGCGCGGCTGACGTCGCAGCAGCCGCGCGCTAAGCGCTCCGAGCTAACAGCAGTTGACGTTCTCCGGCGCGGCCCTTGGGCCGCGCCGGCTTGCTTTGTGGGGCGGGGCGCCGATGGGCTTGTGGCGCGATGCCGGGTCGGCTGCGGCTGAGCGGCTACGCCGGCGTTGCGGCCGGTGAGTCCGCTGCGAGGAGAAGCGTGTGCAGGCGGCGGGCGATCCGGACGGCGAGGGTGCCGTCGCTTTGGGGCTCGGCGCTGAGCGTTGCCGGCAGCGCAAGGCCGAGGGCGGAGGTGATCAGCAGCGCGTCCGCGGCGTGAAGGCGCGCAACGGTCAGCGGCTCCTCGCTCGGCCTCAGGCCGGCGTCGGCGGCGCGTTGGAGCAGCGCGGCGCGGGTCACGCCGGAGAGGATGCGACCGTCGGCCGGAGGCGTGACGAGGCGCGTGCCCTCGACGACGAAGACGCTTCCCCACGCCGCTTCGAGCACGGTGTCGTCGGCGTCGAGCAGCAGCGCCGTCGCTCTGAGCTCTAGCGCGAGCGCGTCGAGCAGCCGGCGGTCGAGCCACTTGTGCGCCCCGAGCCCGCCGGGGAGCGTCACCGGCGCGAGCGCGATCGGCAGCGAGCGGGTTGGGAGCGGTCCGCTCGACAGCTCGGCGGCCGGCTCGCCCTTGTCGTCGACGATCAGCGCGACTCTCAGCCGCCACTGGCCCGGTCCAGCCCCGGCCGCCGCCTCATCGACCTGCTTGGCGAGCCGCGCCGGCAGCGGACGGCCGTAGAGGACGCGAGTGCTCGCGCTCAGCCGCGCGAGGTGCGCCTCGGCGCGCAGAGCGACGCGGTCGGAGACGAGCAGCGTCTCGAAAACCCCGAGGGCTGGATCAGGCCGACGGCGGGTGGGGGTGAGGGCGAGAAGCGAGCTCACATGGCTCGTCTCGGCCGGCGGCGCCTCGTCCAGCACGCCGCCGATCGCGGCGATCAGCGGGCGGGCTTTGACGTGGCATTCCTCCAGCTCGGCGAGCGGGTCGGAATCGGCGACGATGCCGCCGCCGGCGCCGAGCCAGAGGCGGCCGTCGCGGGCCTCGAAGGTGCGGATTGCGACGTTCAGCTCGAGGCCGGCGATCGGGCTCGCGAAGCCGACCGCGCCGGTGTAGAGCTCCCGCGCCGTCCCCTCCAGCTCGCTGATCACGTGGAGCGCTTGGACCTTTGGCGCGCCGGTCACCGAGCCGGGCGGGAAGGTCGCGCGCAGCAGCTCGCCGTCACCGACCTCTGGCCGCAACTCCCCGCGCACGCGCGAGACGAGGTGCCACAGCCCCGGATGCGCCTGCGCTTCCGGCGTGCGCGCCGCCTCCACGGTGCCGTACCGACTGACGCGCCCAAGGTCGTTGCGCATCAGGTCGACGATCATCACGTGCTCGGCGTGATCCTTCTTGGAGGCGACGAGCGCTGCGCGGGCGGCGTCTGAATCAGGCGTCGCGTCGCGCGCGATCGTGCCCGCGTCTGAATCGGGCGTCGCGTCGCGCGCGATCGTGCCCTTGATCGGCGCCGTCTCGACCGCGCCGCCGCGGCGGCGCAGGAACAGCTCGGGCGAGAGGCTCGCGATCCCGCCCCACGGGGTCGGGAAGGCGGCGCCGTACGCGGGCTGCAGCCGCTCGCTCGCAGTCGCGAACAGCTCCGCGACGTCGCCATCCCAGGCCGCTTCGAAGCGCAGGCAGACGTTTGCCTGGAAGATCTCCCCGGCCGCTATCCGCTCGCGGCATTCGCGCACGGCGGCGAGATGCGCAACGGCCCCGCCGCCGGCGATGCGGAACCGCGGGGGCGCGCGGTGCGTGTTGGCGTCGCCGTTCACGCTCGGCGCGGGCGCGCGGTGCTCCGCGTCGTCGGTCGGACGAGGCCCGAGGACGGCGGCGAGCCGCTCGCTCAGCAGCGCGAGCCGCGCGTGCAACGCGGACTCGCGAGCGGGGGTCGCGAGCGCCTCGAACCACCAGCGGCCCTCGGCGTCGAGCCGCAGCAGGTGGTCGTAGTAGGCGAGCTGGAAGGGGGGGAGCGGGACGGGGCGTGGTGGTGGCGGTGGGAGCGTCTCGACGCGCGCGCCGAGGCCGTAGCCGAGCCAGCCGAACCAGCCCCCGCCGACCGCGTCGGCGTTCGTCTCGCCCTCGACCCGCGGCAGCTCGTCGAGCAAGTCGAACGGGTCGTCCCCGGGCGCGGCGACCCGCACGGGGGAGGAGCCGACGATCGCGCCGCTCCCGGCCCAGCGCCCCACGAGCGCGAACGACAGCGAGTCCTCGCGAAGCGCTCGCAGCGCCGCGGCGGGCGAACAGCCGATGGAAAGCGGCACGCGCAGCAGCCGCACGGCGGTCATGGGAGGAGGATAAAGCGAGCTGGTTGCTGCGGACATCCGGCCCCAGCGTGCCGATGCGTGGGCGCGCCGCAAGATTGAGTCGCACGGTTGCGCGCACGAGCGGGTCGCTGCGAGTCGCGCGCCCCGGGGACGCCGGCGCGTGAGTCGCTTGGTTGCGCGCACGAGCGGGTCGCTCAGTCGCGCGCCCCGGCGACGCCGGCGCTAGCGTTCAACCATGGGCAGCGAGGGCGATCCGGTCGGGCTCGAGGTCCGCGAGCTGTCGATTGCCCGTCGGGGCCGCGCGGTGCTGCGTGGTGCGTCGCTGACGGTGCGGCGGCGGCGGGTCACCGTCATCGTCGCTCCGTCGGGCGCTGGCAAGAGCACGCTGCTGCGCTGCTGCAACGGGCTGCTTGCGCCCGACAGCGGCGAGATCCTGCTCGACGGTGCGCCGCTCGCGTCGTTGGAGGCAACCGCGCTGCGGCGGCGGGTCGGGCTTGTCGGGCAGCTGCCGGTGATGCTGCACGGGACCGTCGCAGAGAACCTCGCCTACGGGCTGAGCGAGCACGACGACCGCAGCGAGCGGGCACTGACGCGGGCGCTCGAAGAGGCTGGCCTCGACGCTGGCTTCCTCGCGCGGCCGGCGCAGGCGCTGTCGGGCGGCGAGCGCGCGCGGGTTGCGTTGGCGCGAGCGCTCACCCGCGGTCCCGAGCTGCTCCTGCTCGACGAGCCGACCGCCGCCCTCGACGGCGCAATCGCCGCTCGCATCGGCGAGACCCTGCGCCGGCTCGCGCACACCGACGGCCTCGGCATCCTCCTCGCCACCCACGACCTCGCCTTCGCCGCCACCATCGCGGACGACGCCGTCGCGCTCCGCGACGGCCGCGCGGTCGAGGGCGCGCCGGACGAGGTGCTCGCAGCCGCCGAGGCGGCGGCACGGGCTGGCCGCAGCGCGCACGCCGCCCCGACGAGCGAAGCGGCTCCGTGAGCTCCGCTGCGTCCGAGCCCTTGCGCGGCAGCCCGTTCACTGAGGCGGCCCGATGAGCTCCGCCATCGCCCAAGTCGTCGCCGGCTCCGCCTTCGTAATCGGGGCGGCCTTGTTAGCGTGGCGCTACGAGCTTGGGCTGGCGCGGCCCCTGGTGACTGCCGCGGTGCGGGCGGGGGTGCAGCTTGCGGCGGTCGGGGCGCTGATCGCGCTCGTCTTCCGCGTGCCGGTGCTGGCGATCGCGTTCGTCGCGGTGATGGCAACGACGGCCGCGCTCACCTCGGGCAGCCGTCTGCGCGCGCTGCCGGCGGCGCGGCGGGCGGCGGCCGTCGCGATCGCGATCCCCGCGCTGTCGGCGACCGTGATCCTGCTCGCCGTCGGTGCCTTCTCGTGGACGCCGCGCGCGGCGATCCCGACTGCCGGGATCCTGATCGGGGGCGCGATGTCGGCGACCACGTTGACGGGCCGGCGCCTGCTGGAAGCACTCGACACCGGCGGCGACGAGCTCGAGACGCGCCTGTCGCTCGGCGACGCGGCCCGCAGAGCGCTGGCGCCGTTCACCCGGCAAGCGATTCAAACCGGTCTGATCCCGGTGATCGACCAGACGCGCAGCGTCGGCCTCGTCGCGTTGCCCGGCACGTTCGTCGGCCTGCTGCTCGGCGGCGCCTCGCCCGCGTCCGCCGCGCGTCTTCAATTCACCGTGCTCGTGGCGCTGCTCGCCGTCGAGTTGCTGAGCGCGGCAATCGTCGCCGAGCTGATCGCCCGCGCGTGCATCCGGCCAGGCGAGCGGATCGTGCTGCCGGCCGAGGCAGCAGCCGCGCCGCCGGCGGTCGCGCCGGGGTAGGCGCCTCGCGCGCGACACTCGTCAGGCCGCCGCGCGCTCGTCAGGCCGCCGCGCACTCGTCAGGCCGCCGCCCGCTCGTCAGGCGGCCGCGCGCTCGTCCGGCCGCCGCCCGCTCGTCCGGTCGCCGCGCACTCAACGCCCCGACCGCGCCGAGCCGCTCCGCGTTACGCCGTCTCAGGATCGATCCGCGCCTGCTCGACCCGCCGCGCGAACAGCTCGCCGTCGGGACCGAGCGCGTCGCGGATCGCGGCGGCGGCTTCGCGGTGGTCGTAGGGGACGCGGCGCTGAGTGACCGTGCCGTCGTCGGCGATCAGCGCGTAGGCGGCCTGCGGGTTGCCGTCGAACGGCATCCCGACGCTGCCGGGGTTGATCAGCTCGATCCCGCTCGTCGCCGTGCGGTGCAGCGGCAGGTGCGTGTGGCCGGCGACAAGCCGTCGCTCGCGCACCTCTCTGAGCAGTGCGTCCTCGTCGGCGGCAGGCGAGGGCTGCAGCCCGATCGTGTCTGACAGCGGCGAGGCGTGGCAGTAGCGGGTGCCGTCGATCACCGCCTGCTCGGGCAGCGCCGCAAGCCGTGCGACCGTGTCGGGCCCAAGCTGGTCGGCGCACCACCACGCGGCGGCGCGCACCGGTTGCGGCGCCTCAGCCGGCGCGTTGGACCAGCGCTCGCCGTTGCCGCGGATCCATGTCGCGGCGCGCAGCCCTTCCAGCCGCTCCAGACAGCTCGTCGGCCAGCCGCCGAACAGCGTGAAGTCGCCGCCGAGCAGGAACCGGCCGGCGCCCGCCGTGCTCGCGTCAGCGAGCACGGCGTCGAGCGCCGGGAGGTTGCCGTGAACGTCGTAGAGCAGCGCAAGCACGCGGGGCGTGCTCAGCCTGCCTGGACGCGGATCATCCAGAGGTTCTCCTCAAGGCCCGAGACGACGCTGTGGAGCAGGTCGGCCGTCACGGTGTCGACGTCCTCGAGCTTGTCCATGCGGTTGCGCGTGTCGCCGATCGCGTCGGTCAGCAGCCGCGTGAACGCGGCGATCACGTCCTGGTCGAGCAGCTGGCCCTCGGGAAGCGGCGCGAGCGTCGTGCGCGCGGCGACCGTTCTGACCCGGCCGTCGACCGAGTAGCCGAGCGCTACTGCGCGTTCTGCGACCGCGTCGGAAGCAGCGCGCCACGCATCGACGAACTCGTCGAGCTGGAGGTGCAGCGTGCGGAAGTGCGGGCCGACGACGTTCCAATGCGCCTGCTTGCCGAGCAGCGCGAGGTCCGTCAGCGTGACGAGGATCGTTTGGAGCTCGGCACCGATCGCCTCGCGGTCGTTGTGCCGCAGGGTCGGGTGGTGGTCCTGGCTTATCGTCGGGTTGTTCGACATGTGGTCGCTCCTTGGCGTTCGGATCGGGCGGTCTTCCCGCCCGTTCTACCCGACGATAGGCCCTCCCAGGTGACTTTTGAGTGCTCGTGTGAAAACGGCCGCGGCTACCAGGGCTGATCGCCGGCCTCAAGCGCGGCAAGGTAGGCGTCGATCGCGCTCAGCGAGAAGCGGTGGTACGCGATCCCCGTCGCGAGCGTGCGCGTCGGGCCGGTGTGGTCGGTCAGCCTCCACTCGTCGTGCTGCGCGTAGCCCTCGAGCTCCGCCAGCTTCGTCGCGTGCCACTCGCGGCGACGGTGCAGCAGCGGCGCGGGGTCGGCACCGGCGAAGACCTTCAGGATCGCCTCGTCGCGGACCTCCTGCGGCGCCGCGACCGGCGAGGCGACCCACTCGTCGAGCGCTGCTCTGCCCTGGTCGGTCAGCGCGTAGAGCTTGCGGCGGCGACCGTGCTGCTCCTGGCGCTCGGACAGGTAGCCGGCGGCGGCGAGCCGCGCCGGCTCGGCGTAGAACGTCGTGTGTGGGACCTGCCAGAAGTTCTCGATCGAGCGCACGAGCGCCTGCTTAAGGTCGTATGGCGTCGACTCGCCGAGATGCGAGAGCAGCGCGAGGACCGCGTAGGAGGTCCCGCTGAGACGTATCGGCTTGCGCTCCATAGTTCGGACCGTATAGTACGGATCGTACGGTCGGAAACCAGAGTGACGTGCGACGAGAGGCTGAGATGAGCGGAAACGGTCAGCGAAGCAACGGCACAGCGTCATTCGACGCGGTGATCGTCGGCGCGAGCCTTGCCGGGTGCACGGCGGCGATCAAGCTCGGAAAGGCCGGCGCGCGCGTCGCGCTCGTCGAGCGCCAGTCCGACCCGGCGGCGTTCAAGAAGGTCTGCTCGCACTTCATACAGGCGTCGGGCGTGCCGACGCTGGAGCGGCTCGGGCTGCTCGACGCGTTGCTCGCCGCCGGCGCGGTCCGGCCGCGCTTTCGCGTCTGGACGCGCTGGGGCTGGATCGTCGCGCCACCGGAGCGAGCGCAGGTCGGCCTCAACCTGCGCCGTGAGGTGCTTGACCCGCTCGTGCGCGAGGCGGCGCTCGCGACGCCGGGCGTCGAGTCGCTGCTCGGGCACAGCGCCGAGCGGCTGCTGTGGGAGTCGGACCGCGCGGCCAGTGCGGCCGGCGGGGCGGGCTCGGGTGGGGCGGGATCGGGTGGAGCGCGCGGCGCGGCGGGCGCTGCGGGCCTCGCCGGCTCGGCCGGCGGCCGCATCACGGGCGTCGTCGTGCGGGATCGCACGGGCGCGGAGCAGTCGCTGCGGGCGCGGCTCGTGATCGGCGCCGACGGCCGTGGCTCGCGGATCGCGAAGCTCGCGGGTGTGCGCGAGCGCGTCACGCCACACGGCCGATTCGCCTACGGCGGCTACTTCGAGGGACCGTCGCCAGCCGGCGCGCCCGACGCGAGCGTCTGGATGCTCGACCCGCAATGGGGCGCCGCCTTCCCGACCGACAGCGGGCTCACCTTCTACGCCGCGATGCCGACGAAGCAGCACCTGCCGGAGTTCCGCAGCGATCCTGAGCGCGCGCTCGTGTCGTTCCTCTCCGACATGCCCGACGCGCCGCCGATCCGCGACTCGCGCCGCGTCGGCGACATCATGGGCAAGCTCGAGATGCCGAACGTGACGCACGAGCCGGTCGCGCCTGGCCTCGCGCTGATCGGCGACGCCGCGATGGCGATCGACCCGCTGTTTGGGATCGGCTGCGGCTGGGCGCTGCAGTCGGGCGAGTGGCTTGCGGACGCGGTCGGGCCGGCACTCGCGGGCGGGCCGTCGTGCGCCGGCGAGCTGGAGACGGGCTTGCAGCGCTACCGCAAGCGCTGGGTGCGCGGACTGAAACCGCACGCGAGAATCATCGAGCCGCTCTCCGGCGGCCGGCCTTTCGACCCGTTCGAGCGGATGATGTTCTCCGCCGCCGCGCGCGACAGCAAGGTCGCGCTGAAGGTCGACGCGGTGGGCGCGCGCACACTTGCGCCGATCCCCGCGGTCGCGCCAGTGCTGCCGCGGATGATCGCCGTAAACGTCCGGCATGCGCTGTCGAGACGGCCGCGCTATGCGGAGAACCGGAGCGCCGTGGCGGCGACCGCGGTGACCGCGGCGAGCAGCCCGGCAGCTCAGGAGGGAGCGCCTGCCGCTGAGCAGGTCGCATGACCGGGCTTGCATGGTTTGACGCGGCGAGCTGCGCTCTGCGCGCTGCGCGTCGTCGAGCGGGGCGGCCGGCATGAGCGCGCTCGTGCGGGGCGTCGAGGCTGGCGGGACGCGGACGCGGTTGCGGACGGCCGGGCCGCAGGAGACGCGCGAGGCGGTCGTCTTCGTGCATGGGAGCCCCGGCTCCGCCGACGACTGGGACCGGCTCGTCGATGCTGTCGGAGCGGCCGGCGTCCGGGCGGTCGCGTTCGACTTGCCCGACTTCGGCGAGACGCCAGCGCCGCCGTGCTTCGAGCACACGATCGGCGGCTATGCGGCGTTTGTCGACGCCGTCCTTGCGGCGCTCGGGATCGAGCGCGTCCATCTCGTCGTGCACGACTTCGGCGGGCCGATAGGGCTCGCATGGGCGGCGGGCCGCCCAGACCGGCTCGCGAGCGCGGTGCTGATCGACACGGGCACGCTGCCTGGCTACAGATGGCATTCGCTCGCGCGCGTATGGCGGACGCCGGTCATCGGCGAGCTGTTCCAGGCCGGCGCGACGCGCTCGGGCTTCCGCTGGCTTGTCGGGCGCAGCGAGCCGCGCGGGCTGCCGCGGCCGTTCCTCGACACGATGTTCGACCACTACGACCGCCGCACGCGACGCGCGGTCCTCAAGCTCTACCGCGCGACTGGCGACCTGGGCATCGGCGCGCGCGAGCTGGTAGCGCTGCTCGCCCCGCGCGACATCCCCGCGCTCGTGATCTGGGGCGAGCACGACGCGTATCTGCCGTCCTCGTTGGCACCGCGCCAGCGCGACCTGTTCCCCAGCGCTGATGTCCACGTGCTGCCGTCAAGCGGCCACTGGCCCTTCGCCGACGCCTCCGAGACGGTCGAGCGCCTGCTCGTCGATCACCTCGAGCGCGTGGGGGCTGGGGCGGAGGCGGCGAGCGTGGTGTCAGGTTGACTGCGCGGGCGCCACGGCCGGCGTGCGCGCGGCGCGCCGCCCTCTCGTCGCGCACCCAGGCTGAGACCGGCGATGCGATCGGCGCGGCGGCGAGCGCGAAGGCCGCAGGCGTGGCTCAGGCCGGAAGCGCGAGCGGTGCGCCGGCGAGCTCGGCGACGGCCAGCTCCTCGGCGAGCGGGGCGAGCGGGGCGAGCGGGGTGAGCGGGACGATCGGCCAGGCGCGCTCGACGTGCTCGGCGCGGCCCTGCTCGCGGAAGTAGTCCTCAAGCGAGGCGGCCTGCTCGGCGGCCCAGCCGACCTGGTGGCCGTGCAGCGTGCGCAGGTCGGTCTCGCGCAGCTCGGCGAGGTGCTGCCCGAGCCGCCAGGCGACGCGCGCCGCCGCGATCGCGTCGGCGTTTGCGGTGTGGGCGTCGTGGAGCGGGACGCGGTAGTGCTCGCAGACGGCTCCGAGCGTCCGCTTCCCGCGTCGGAAGCGGTCGAACTGCTTGTCGAGCACGAACGGGTCGACGACGAGCAGCCTGTCCGTCCCGCCGATCCGCTCGACGAGCGGGAGCACCCCGTGCCGCCGGGCCTCGCGATCGAGGCAGGTGAGGTCGAAGCGGGCGTTGAAGGCGATCACCGGCACGCCCTGGCGGACCTGATCGGCGAGCAGCGCCGTGATCTCCGCGACCGCCTCGCCCGTCGCCTGCCCCTCAGCCCGCGCGTGCTCGGTCGTGATCCCGTGGACCGCGGTCGCCCCCTCGGGGATCTCGACCCCGGGGTCGACCAGCCAGGCGTAGCTCTCCGACGCCCGTCCGCCGCCAACCAGGCTGACCGCAGCCGTGACGATCCGATCGCTCGTCGGATCGACGCCCGTGGTCTCGATATCGAACGCCGCGAGACGGCCCATGTGCCAGCTCATCGGGCGAATCGTGACGCGGGGCCCGGACGGGTCCGGTGGGATCCCTGGCGTTCTGGCCCGGGCGATACTTCAGAGCGTGGCCCACGTGACCTGTGAGGCTTCGCGACGACCTTGATCGGGCGTGGTAGCCGATCCCGCGCTGTTTGCCCGTGAATCGCAGCGGAGGGGGAGGGATTCGAACCCTCGATGGGCTTGCACCCATGCCGGTTTTCAAGACCGGTGCATTCAACCGCTCTGCCACCCCTCCAAGCGCAGCCCGACGATGCTAATGGAGATCGCGGTTCGGGCCGCCCGTCGTCGTGCGAGCGGAGTGGCGACGACAGAGCATGCAGGAGCTGGCGCGAGCCTCTAGACTGCGTCGCGTCGCAGGGACAGGTGGCCGAGTGGCTGAAGGCACTCGCCTGCTAAGCGAGTATGGGGTTTACGCTCCATCGCGGGTTCGAATCCCGCCCTGTCCGTCCGCCGAACCTCCCGTAATCGCGGAGGTTCTAGGGAAGCGGCCCGGCGGCGCGCCGCCGGGCCGGGGTCACCTAGAGGTCACCTGAGACAGACGGGCCTATCGGTCGGGCCGCGTCCTTCCACGATCGCCTCGCAATCGGCTTCTTCGCGTGACGCGCTCGCCCGCGGGAGGCATGCGGCGCACATCCGAGCCGTGACCACTGCCGTGGAGCGGGGGCCGCCGTGAACTGGCGGTTTAAACGCGGAACGCCGGGTGTCCGCCCGGCGCTTGCCGCTCCAACGAAGTCGATATCCCAACGATTCGCGGCCCTGACTATAGGGGAGTCCGCGGCGGATCTCCACTGCCTTCATCCCGCTGGCAGGTCGACGTGCGTCCGATGACCCACGGCACTCCTGACGCTGGCGGCATCGACGCCGTGTGGGACCGGACCGTGTCCCTTGTTCGATCCCAGGTCCCCGAGTCGACCTATGCGCTCTGGCTCGCCGAGCTGCGCCCGGTCGCGCTGAGCGCCGGCCAGCTTCGGGTCGGGGCGCCGGAGCGCGTCCGTTCGTGGGTCGCCGATCGCTTCTCGCGGTTGCTCGACGCCGCGGCGAGCGAAGCCGTGGGTCGGCCGCTGCATGTCCGCTTGGTCGCCAGCGAGCAAGCGGCGCGGCCGCAGGCGCCGCTGGCACCTAGCGCCCACGCGCAGATCCGCGTCCCGCTTCACTACCTGGCGCACTTTCCGGTCGAGCGTGATCCTCACGCAGCCGGCAACTGGCGGGGAAGGGGCGTGCGAAGCTGGGAGCACGTCGGCGCTGACGTCGAGATCGACCACGTCTCGACGCCGCTACACCTGCGAGTCGTACTCGGTGTCGCCGCCTGCCTTCAAGGCGGCGTCGAGCGCGGTGGGCGGGTCGTGGTCGCGCCCGAGGAGCTGCTGCGTGCCGCGGGCTATAGACGGCCCGGCGGCCGGGACGTGCGCGACCTGTTGCGCGTGCTCGCCGACTGGAACGCCTGCGGCACCCTGCGCGTCACCGTTCGCGTGCCCGATCGAGCCAGAGGGGCGTGGGGGCCGTCGCAGCCCTCGATCGTTATCGACGGCCCGCCGGCGCGCGGCCAGGTCGTCACGGCTGAGGGCGAGGTCCTCGACCCGGCCGTCGCGCGGACAGCAGACATCGCCTCAAGCCGTGTCGCTGCCGTCGTGCTCGACGTCGCTCCCCGCTTTGCGGACCTCGTCGCGACAGAGGACGCCTGCCGCCTTGTCTCACGCGCGACGCTCGGTCTCCTGGCCGCGCGCGAGCTTCTGCCTTACGTCCGCCACCAGGCGGTCGCGCCCGACAGAGGCGCGCGCAAGCGCTACACAGGCTGGCCGTGGCTCCAGCAGCTCGGTCTTCACGGCCGCGTCGACCCCGCGCTCGAGCTGCACCCCGACGAAGAGATCCGCGCGTCTGCCCTCCGGACCCGCCAGAAGGCGCAGCGGCGGATGGAGCAGGACCTCCAGGACGACCTCTTGCGGCTCTGCGAGCTTGACGCCGGCTTCGCGTGGGTTAAGCTCGGCGACGGCGGCAACGGCTGTGCTGTCGTGCGCGTCGGCGTCGGGGTCGACGGCGTCACCGGCAGACGCCTGCACGGGCCGCGCCCGGGCGCCGAGTCCGAGCCGAGGCTTGCTCGGCGAGCCTGGCACCGCGAGCTCGTCCGCCGCGGCTCTTGCACAGGCCAGCCACGCGCGTTCGCGCGGCTGCCGCGCAGCCGATATCGCCGGCGGCTCAGCCAGGCGACTGCAGAAGCTGCCTGGAACGTCCCTCGGCGCGAGCAGCCTCCGCGCCGGACGCCCCCGCGGGATCGCACCGCACCGCACGGCCCGCCCGGCGCCGGCGGCCGCTAGCTCTTCGCGGCGTCGCTCACCTATCCCCATCCGCTGCATCGCTCCCTCCTGGCGGGAGCGCTCTGGCGTGCCCTGAACGCGGCCCACCTGTCCAGATGCCCGGCAGCGGCGCGCCGATCTGGCGCCGATCAGCCTGGGGAGGCCGCCGCGGCGGCGGGATACGGCGAGAGCGGCTCCTCGACGTCGATCGCGACCGTGATCGGCCCCGGCCGGCCGGCTTCCTAAGAGCGGGTATTACCGGACGGCTGTGGGGATCACCGGACGACCCTTCGGCTTCCGCCGGACCCACTCGCGAAACGGTCCGGGGATCGTCGGACTCGAATTCGCGCGAATCGCTGGCAGCACCAGGCGTTGCCTGGGACGGAAAACGGTCCCTCCCCATCAAAACCCTGTAGGTAGAACCGGCCGCGCCGCGGCCCGAACGGCCTATGAGCTAGCACAGGAACGCGCCTTCGGCGTTCGATCCGGCCTACGGCCCGGAAGGCTCCTATTCGCTGCTCAACCAGTCCTACCCGAGCCGACTTCCGATGCTTGTCGGTCAGGTTTGCAGAGTGCGCGCCTGCGGCGCTCGATCCCGGCCTACGGCCGGGCCCGCCGCAAGCGGCGGGAGAAAAGCAGCCTGGGAGAGAGGGGTTCCGGCGTCAGCTCGCTTAGCTCGCGCCCGGTTCCCTCCTGACCATCCCTGTCGTTCACGCGAGCGTGAACGACAGGACCCTCTCCCTCCCCGTACTGGCGGGGGTTCCACGCTTTCACCGTTCCTGACCACCCGCTCCCACCAGCAAAGCATGGGAGATCAGGTGGTCAGGAACGGATCAGCTTAATGTGGAACCCCCTGGTACGAGGAGGGAGAGGGTCAGGTATCAGATACCTATGAGGTGGATGGTCAGGACGGAACCGGGTTAAGGACAATTAGTCAAAAAGTGTGTGATAGATGAAAGAGAAAAGAAGCAACAGTCCGGCAGGCGAGCGGCGCCCCCCC
>DASYEC010000129.1:0-41187 GCA_036499225.1 Conexibacter sp. | reverse complement strand
TTCAACAATTCGGCGGCGTTGTGAAAGAAATACAAACCGAAATCGAACAGGCTGCCGGAAATCGGCCGACCATCCAAGAGGACGTGTTTCTCCGGTAGATGCCAGCCGCGCGGGCGCACGAGCAGCGTGGCGGTCTCGTCTCTGAGCTCATAGTGACGGCCGTCGGAGCTGTCATAGGCGATCGTCCGCTCGACGGCGTCGATCAGGTTCACATGGCCCTCGACCTGGTTCTTCCACGTCGGGGCGTTGGCGTCCTCGAAGTCCGCCATGAAGCCCTTCGCGCCGGAGTTGAGCGCGTTGATGACGAGCTTGCGATCGGTCGGGCCGGTGATCTCAACACGGCGGTCGGCGTAGTCGGGGCGCGGCGGCGGGACCTGCCAGCTCGCGTCGTCGCGGATCGCGCGCGTCTCGGGCAGGAAGTCGAGCGTCGCGCCGGCGCGCAGCGCGGCGTGGCGTTCAACGCGCGCGTTGAGCAGCTCCCGCCGGCGCGGCTCGAAGCGCCGGTGCAGCTCGGCGAGGAACGCGACCGCGGGGTCGCTCAGGATCTCGCTGCGGGCGCGCTCGTCGAGCTGGTCGCCGTTCCACGTTGCCGTCATCGGTTTCGGGGCTCCTTTGTTGCGCTAGAGACGCTGGGCGTAGGCGCGGTCGAGTACCTGCATCGTGTGCAGGACGGGAAGCTCGCGACCGAGCTGTCGCAGCTGATGCTGTAACTGCGACATGCAGCCGATGTTCCCGCTGGCGATCGCGTCAGGCGCGGTCTCCAGCAGGTTGCGGGCCTTGCGCTCACCGAGCCGCGCGGCGATCTCCGGCCGCTCGATGTTGTAGGTGCCAGCCGAGCCGCAGCACAGCTCCCACTCGGCCGGCTCGGCAAGCGTCACGCCCTCGATCGCGCTCAGCAGCGCGCGTGGCTGGGCACGGACGCGCTGAGCGTGAGCGAGGTGGCAGGCGTCTTGGTAGGCGATCGTCCGGGGCGTCGCGAGCGGCGGCGGCTGCTGCACGAGGCCGAGCTCGGCGAGGAAGAGGCTGACGTCCTTCACGCGCGCGGCGAGCTCGCGCCCCGCCTGCTCGTCGGGCTCGCCGGCCAGCAGCAGCCCGTACTCCCGCATCCCCGAGCCGCAGCCGGCTGCCGTCGTGATGACGGCGTCGACGTCGTCGGGGAACGCGAGGATATTGCGACGCGCGAGCCCCATCGCCTGCTCGGCGGCGCCGGTGTGCATCGCAAGCGCCCCGCAACACCCCTGTTGACGCGGGATCACGGTCTCGACGCCGTTGTGCGCAAGCACCCGCAGCGTCGCCCAGTTGATCTCCGGCGCGAGCACCTGCTGCGCACAGCCCGCGAGCAGCGCGACGCGTGCCCGGCGCGAGCCGGTGGCGGGGTGGATCTCCGGCAACGGCTTGCCGGCGCGGGGGAGGCTGGCGGGGAGGAGGTCGACCATCGGCTCAACAACGTCGTTGACCGTGCTGGGAAGGCGTTTCACGACGGGCTTCGCCAGGCCGCCCGCGCGCGCGGCGACCCGGAAGCGGCGGGGGTACGGGAGGGTGCGCAGGACGACCTCGCGCTGGGCGCGCTCGAGCGGCGGGCGGTCGCGCAGCGGCTCGGCGTGGGCGCGGAAGGCGGTGATCAGGTCGCCGTACTCGACGCCGGAGGGGCACGCGGTCTGACATGCCTGGCAGCCGAGGCAGTTGTCGAGGGCGGGGAGGGCGTCGTCGAGCTCGAGCTTGCCTTCGAGCACCTCTTTCATCAGGAAGATCCGCCCGCGCGGCGAGTCCATCTCCTCGCCGAGCTCGACGTAGGTCGGGCAGGTCGGGAGGCAGAAGCCGCAGTGGACGCATGCGCCGATCGCCCCGCCCATCGCCTCGCCGCGCGGCCCGAGCGCGTCGGTGTCGATCGAATGCTGCATCGGTCTACTCCTCCGGGAAGCGGCCGTTGGGGTCGAGCGCCGCGCGGATCCGCTGCGCAAAGGCATGCGCGGGGACAGCGCCGAGCAACGGCCGCGTTGACTGGCCGGCCGCTGCCGGCGGCGCGCTGAAGTGCGCGGCGGCGAGGCCAAGCTCTCTCAGCGTCGCGTCGAGCCGATCGAGCGGTTGGTCGCCCGGCCACGCGACCCACGCCGCGTTTGCTCCGAGCGTGTAGCGGACGACCGGCTCCGCAGCGCGCCGCTCTGTGCCCAGGGTCGAAGGATCGCTACCGCCAGCGACTGCCGGTCCTTCGGCGATCGCTGCGCCGCGCAGCGCCGCGTCCAGCGGGATAACGGCGGCGGGGGTGAGGGGGACCCGGAGCAGGTGGTGGCCTTCGGGGGCCCATCGCAATTCGCTCGCGTCGTCCCACAAGGCCCGTTCCTCGTCGCCGAAGAGCTGCTCGGTTGGGGTGGCGCCGGCGACGTCGGCGACGCGGGCGGCGACGGTCTCGGGGGAGCAGTCGGCGCGGATGAAAAGGCGGGCTGGGCCGGACGGCGAGGCGGGCGTCGCACGCGTCGGCGGGAGCAGCTCGATTGCCTCCACCGCGATCGGGCCGCGCCCGAGGCGGGCGATCGTGCCGAGGGCGCTGGCGAGGTCGTCACGCTCGATCACGACCGTCGTGCGGCGCGGCGGCGACGGGAAGACCTTGAAGGCAAGCTGGACGAGCACGCCCAGGCGGCCGATCGAGCCGACCATCAGCTTCGGCAGGTCGAAGCCCGCTGCGTTCTTGACGACTCTGCCGCCCCCGCCGACGAGCGTTCCCGTCCCGTCGAGGAAGCGCACGCCGATCAGGAAGTCGCGCACGCCGCCGTGCCGCAGCGCGCACGGCCCGGCCGCGCCGCTCGCGACGACGCCGCCGAGCGTCGCGCCGGCCGCGACCAGCGGAGGATCGAACGGCAGGTGCTGGCCGTGCTCGGCGAGCGCGTCGCGGACCTCGGCGACCGGCGTCCCGGCGAGCGCCGTCATCGTCAGCTCGCGCGGGTCGTACTCGACGATCCCGCGCAGCCCGCTTGTGTCGAGCGTCGCGACGTCGTCGGCCGGCGGCGTCGACAGCCCGGGCTTCGTCCGCCCACCGGCCGGCAACACCCGTCGCCCGCCAAGCACAGCCGCGTGAAACGCATCGCGCACCGCGTCGATCTCACCTGCGGCGACGCTCATGACGCCGCCGGTGTGTCCCTGGCTGCCGCGTCAGTGGCCGCCGCGTTGCTGGCCGCCGCGTTGCTGGCGGCCGCGCCCGGCCCGACGTCCTCGCCCACCGCCAGCATCTTGCCGCGGTTCGCGAGCTCGTCGGGGTCGACGGACGTGCGCAGGCGGTGCATCAACGCCATCTCGTCGGGCGAGAACATCAGGGGGAGGTAGTCGCGCTTCTCGACGCCGATGCCGTGCTCGCCGGTGACCGAGCCGCCGGCTTCGATGCAGAGCGTGAGGATCTCGCGGCCGAGGGCTTCGGCTCGCTCGAGCGCTCCGGGCTCGGCGCCGTCGAACAGGATCAGGGGGTGGAGGTTGCCGTCGCCGGCGTGGAAGACGTTCGCGACGCGGATCCCGCGCTCGGCGCTCAGGCGGTCGATCTCGGCGAGCGTCGCGCCTAGCCTCGTCCGCGGCACGACGCCGTCCTGCACGATGTAGTCGGGCGCGAGCCAGCCGACGGCGGAGAAGGCGCTCTTGCGGCCCTTCCAGATCAGTCCCCGCTCGTCGGCGTCCTCGGTCGTCTGCACAGTCGCCGCGCCGGACGCTCTCAGCAGCTCGCGCAGGCGGACGGCGTCGGCGCCGACGACGGACCGCTCGCCCTCCAGCTCGACGATCAACAAAGCGGCGCCCGGCGGATACCCAGGTCTGACCGACGCCTCCGCCGCCTCGATCGCGAGCGCGTCCATGATCTCCATCGCGACCGGCAGCAGCCCCGCCGCGACGATCTCCGCGACCGCGTCGCCGGCCGACTGCAGGCTGTCGTAGACGGCGAGCGCTGTGTGGGTCGCCTCGGCGATCGGGATCAGTCTCACCGTGACTTCCAAAGCGATCCCGAACAGACCCTCGGAGCCGACGAACATGCCCGTCCAGTCGGGGCCGACGTGCTCGGTCGACCGGCTCCCGAGCTCAACGACGGTGCCGTCCGGCAGGACGGCTCTGATCGCCAGCACGTGGTTGCTCGTCATCCCGTGCGCGAGGCAGTGCGCGCCGCCGGAGTTGAAGGCGAGGTTGCCGCCGATCGTGCAGACCGACTGGCTCGACGGGTCGGGCGCGTAGTGGAGCCCGTGCGGCGCGGCGGCGGCGCTGATGCGCAGGTTGATCGCGCCCGGCTCGACGACCGCGGTGCGCGCGTCGGGGTCGACCGACAGGACGCGGTTCATCCGGTTGAGCGCGATCAGGACGCCGCCCTCGAGCGGCAGCGAGCCGCCGGACAGCGAGGTACCGCTTCCGCGCGCGACGAACGGCACGGACTCGCGGTGGCAGGCGCGCACGACCGCGACGACTTCCTCCGCCCGCTCGGCCAGCACGACCGCAGCCGGCCGCTGGTGGAAGGCGGCGAGCGCGTCAGAGCCGAACGCCGCCAGCGCCGCTCCTTCCGTCAGGACGCGGTCGCCGAGGCCAAGCTCAGGCGCGCGCAGGTCGGCGAGCAGCTCGGTCAGCGGCATCGGCCGCTCCCTCCGAGCGCCGCGCGCTCGCATCGCCGCCCACGCTCCCGCGCGGACACGCGCTCAGGCCTGTCCCATCTCTCTTGCATCTAAGTCCGATTTATTTCACACCGATCAGCGGACTGTCAACGCTCTTGTGGTATGGATGCCCGCATGGCGAAGACCGAACCGCGCACGGCGACGGCGACTGAGCGGGCCTACGCCTTCACGAAGGAGCGCGTGCTCGACGGGCGCTTCCCCGGCGGCGAGCTGCTGAGCGAGGGCGACGTCGCGACGAGCGTCGGGCTCAGCCGCACGCCAGTTCGCGAGGCGTTCCTGCGACTCGAGGCCGAGGGCTTCCTGCGGCTCTACCCAAAGCGCGGGGCGCTCGTGGTGCCGGTCTCGGCGGCCGAGGTCGAGGACGTGATGGAGACGCGGATGCTGGTCGAGCGGTTCGCGATCGAGAAGATCGGGAGAGCGCCTGCGGGCCTGCTCGCCCGCTTGGAGACGGAGATCGAGCGGCAGGAGCGGTTCGCCGCGAGCGGTGACGCGCGCGGCTTCGCCGACTCCGACCGCGAGTTCCATCACCTGCTCGTCGTCGCTGCCGGCAACGCCGTACTCGTCTCGTTGCACGCCTCGCTGCGCGACCGTCAGAGCCGCATGGGCCTCGTCGCGCTTGCCGCTGCCGAGGACCGCATGCGCGAGATCCGCGAGGAGCACCGCGGCCTCGTCGCCGCCCTCGCCGCCGGTGACCCGAACGTCGGCGAGCTGATGGCCGCCCACCTGCAGCGCAGCCTCGAGCTGCTGCGCGGTCAGCGGCCGGCCGGCTGACGCGCGAGCCCGCGCCCCACAGCCCGGCCCGCGGGGCAGTGCGGCGGCCTGATCCCCATGCCGCCATCGTAGGGCCCGGCACCGCCCGCGAGACAACCCGTCTGAACGAATTCTTTACGCCCCCAGCCCGGATCTTGACAAGACGCGGACACGCCCGGTCGGAGACTGACGACACCCACCATTTGCCTCTGAGGAGCGTCCATGTCCACGACTTCCGCCGCCGCTGTCCCTCCCGCACAACCCAAGCGTGCCGTCGCCCACAGGGGCAGCGGCACGCACGCGACTGCGGTCGTGCACGATCAGGGATACGAGCTCGTCCGGCTCACCTCAGCCGCTGGGATGGAGGCCACCTTCGCGCCCGCCGTCGGCATGGCCTGTTGCTCGCTGAAGGACAACGGCGATGAGCTGCTCGGCACCCGCCACGGCCTGCCGGCCTTTGCCAGCTGCGGGGTCACGATGGGCCTCGCGCTGTTGCACCCGTGGATCGGCCGGCTGCCGAGCTGGCGCTACAGCGCGCTGGGCGAGACCGTCAGGCTTCCGATCTCGCCGCGCCTGCACACCGACGGCAGCGGCCTCCCCGTCAACGGCGTTCAGAGCGGCCCGCGAGCGTGGCACGTCGACTCGCTCCAAGCCGACGAACGCGGCGCCCACCTGCGCGCGACGCTCGCCTTCGACCACGACCCGCGCCAGCTCGAGCTGTTCCCCTTCCCGCATCGCCTCCACCTCGACGCCGACCTCGTCGGCCGCGCGCTCACGCTGACGGTCACCGTCGAGGCGACCAGCAGCGCCGCCGTCCCCGTCTGCCTCGGCCTGCGCGCCTTCCTTCGCCGCGACGAGGAGGACGGTGCCGCGACGATCGCGCTGCCCTCGCGCACCGCGATCGAGACCGATAGCCGCCTGCTCCCGACCGGCGCCGCGCACCCCGTCGGCGCCTGGGTCCACTCGCTCGACGGGATCACGAGGGACGATCTCTTCGCGCTCGACCACGGCCGCCGCATGACGGTCGCCTCCTCCTCGCACGGCGCGACGGTCGAGCCGGGCAACGGCTTCGCGCAAGCGCGCGTCCGCTCGGTCGCCGACGACCCCGACGTGCTGATCGACGCGCTCACCGCTGAGCCCGGCGCCCTCGCGCACGGCGCTTTCCCGGTCGCGACCATCGACCGTCCGTACCGCGCCGTGCTGCGCGTCACGCCCTCAGCTGCGCGCCGCAGGGCAGCCCGCCGCCGCGTCACCGCCGGCCACGCCGGCCGCCCAGCGAGGGCGCACACCGTCACACGCCTGAAGTGACCTGACCGATCGAGCTTCGGGCCGCGGCGCGTCGTCCCGCGCCGCGGCCCGGAGAACGTGGCGCTGCGCCGCTCTTTAGCCCCTTGCGTTGGGGACCGATTGGGGTCTCATGGGATATGACGAAGAGCAGAGCATCGACGCACCTTCACGCGGCCGATGCCCTGAGGCGGGGACTTTGCAGCTGCGGCGACGCCTGGCGACGGCAGCCGGCGCCAGCGCGGTGGCGGTGCTTGCGGCGGCCGCGCTGAGCGCCTGCGGCGGCAGCTCCGATAACGCGACGAGCGCGACAGGGCCCGCGAGCACGACGCCGAGCGCGCCGGACGTCGCGAACAGCGACGAGACCGCGACCTCGACTGCGGCAACCGACAGCGAGGCTGCCGACAACGGCGTCGCCGACAAGAACGCCGAGGAGATCCTCACCGCCGCGAGAACCGCGGCGCTCGCCGCGGGCGCCGTCCACGTCGTCGGCGAGCTCGGCAACACCGGCCTGGACCTCAGCCTCGTCAGAGGCGAAGGCGCGGTCGGCACGATCAGCCAGGGCCCGACGAGATTCGACATCGTCTACGTCGGCAGAGCCGTCTATCTGAAGGCCGACGACGACTTCTACCGCCAGCTCGGCGGTGAGGCGGCCGTCGAGCTGCTTGCCGGCAAGTGGCTGAAGGTCCCGGCAGGCGGCCGCGACTTCAGCCAGTTCGCGCAGCTTGCCGACATGGGCCAGCTGATGACGCAGGCGCTGAAGCCTGACGGCGCGATAGCCAAGGGCAAGGCGGCGACGCTCGACAGCGGCAAAGCGATCGGCCTCACGAACAGAGGAGGCACGCTGTTCGTCGCGACGACCGGCGACCCCTACCCGCTGCAGATCTCGCAGACGGGCGGCGCTGAGGGTGCCGGCAAGGTCGTCTTCGACAGATGGGACGAGCCGGTCGAGCTGTCGGCGCCGGCCGACGCGATCGACATCTCCGAGCTGGAGAGAACGGCGAGCTCGACCAGCAACTGAGCGGCGCCCGCCCGCGCCTGCGAGCGGCGCGGTTCGCCGTACGCCGCACACGCTACGTTTCCCGGGGCCATGCGGATACTGGAACGCGAGAGGGATCTCGCGGCGCTGCAGCGGATGTGGGCGGATGCGAGCGCCGGGGACGGAGCGTGCGCCGTCGTCGCGGGCACGGCCGGGATCGGCAAGACGACGCTGCTGCACGCGCTGACGGCGACGAGCAAGGGGTCGCGCGCGCTCGCAGCGACGATCGAGGGGTCGCGCGCGGTGACGGCGACGATCAAGGGGTCACGCGCGCTCGCGGCGACGATCGAGGGGTCGCGCGCGCTCGCGCCCGATGGCGACGGCGCGGCTGCGCGCTCGCTCGGCGGCGTCGCGACCGGCAGCCACCCGCTCGCTCTCCACGCCGCCGCCGGCGAGCTCGAGGCCGATGTGCCGTTCGGGGTTGTGCGCGACCTCCTCAGCCCGCTGCTCGAAGGGGAGCGGGCGCTGTCGGATGCGGCGGCGCTGTGCGCGCCGGTCTTCGGCGCGGGGGCGCAAGCGAGCGGGGAGCCGGTCAACGCCGGCTCGATCCTGCACGGGCTGTACTGGCTCGTCGCCGACGCCGCCGAGCGGGAGCCGATCATGCTCGTCGTCGACGACGTGCAGTGGGCCGACCCCGCGTCGGTCCGCTTCCTCGTCTACCTCGCGCGGCGCCTCTCCGACCTGCGCTGCCTGCTTGCGCTCGGCCTGCGCGTCGGGCCCAACGCCCGCCCGCGCGCGGACGTGCAGGCGCTGGTCGAGCTGCCAAGCGTCCGCCGCCTCGACCTCTCCGCGCTCAGCCCCGAGGGCGTCTCGACGCTCGTCGGCGCGACGCTCGGACGCGACGTCGAGCCGCCGTTCGCCGACGCCTGCGTCACCGCGACCGGCGGCAACCCGCTGCTGTGCGTCGCCCTCGCGACCGAGCTTGCGCACGAGCGCGTGAGCGGCGCGGCGGAGGAGCTTGAGAGCGTCGAGCGCGCCGGCGCGGGGCGCGTCGCGACGTCCGTCCGCCGCCGCATCGGCCGCTGCGGGGCAGCCGCGCCGCAGGTCGCGCTCGCAGCCGCGATTCTCGGCCCGTCGGCGACCTACCGGCGGGTCCGCGCGCTCGCCGAGGTGGAGGAGCCCGACGCCGCCGCGGCGGTCGACGCGCTGATCTCCGAGGACGTGCTCGACGGCGCCAGCCCGCTCGGCTTCGCCCACCCGATCGTCCGCGCCGCCGTGCTCGACGACGTCACCGAGACCGCGCGCGCCCGCTGCCACGCCCGCGCCGCCCGCCTGCTTGCCGACGAGAGCCTCGACGAGCAGGCCGCCCATCACCTGCGCAACGCCGAGCCGCTCGGCGATCCCGCCGCGGTCGCCGTGCTGCGCGCCGCCGCGACGCGGGCGCTCGGCCGCGGCGCCTCGGAGGTCGCCGTCACCTACCTCTCGCGCGCGCTGCAGGAGCCGCCGCCGGCCGACCAGCGGGCGCAGCTGCTGCTCGAGCTGGGGACCGCTGAGTCGTTCGCCGGATTGCCCGAGGCGGTCGACCACTTCATCGAGGCGCGCGACTGGGCCGGTCCTGGCTCGCCGATGGTGCAGCAGATCGCGCTTCCGCTCGGTGACGCGCAGATGTGGCGGGGGAGATGGCTGGAGTCGATCAGGACGCTCGAGCGCGGGATCGCCGCCGCGCCCGGCACCCCGACTGCCGACCTGCTCCAGGTCCAGCTGCTGCGCGCGGCGACCGGGTCAGTCGCAGTCCGCAAGGTCAGCGGCGGGCGGTTGGCGCAGCTGCGCGCGATGGACGCCGAGCTGCGCGGCGACGGCAACCAGCTGCGCACCGGCCTGCTCGCGCTTGAGCTGGCGATGACGAACGGCCCCGCCAAGCGCATCATCGAGCTGGGGACCGAGGCGCTGCTTGACGGCGCGCTGCTCGCCAGCGGCCAGTCCGACGGCGTCCACGAGCTGACGGCGACCGCGCTCGCGCTCGCCGACGCCGCGGTCCCCGCGCTGCGCGAGTACGACAAGGCGGTCGTGCAGGCGAGCGAGCGCGGCGACGCGCTGCTGGCCGCGCGCTCGAGCGTGCTGCGCGGCTGGGCGCTGCAGCGCTTCGGACGGCCGGCCGACGCGGAGGCGGAGGCGCGCAGCGCGCTTGAGCTGGCCGACGGCGACACCGTCAACGCGCTGTTGCAACCGGCCGCCGTCGGGACGCTGATCGCCGCGGTGCTCGACTGCCGCGGCCCGCTCGCGGCCCGCGAGGTCGCGGACGAGTTCGCCAACATCGACGGCGACGAGGACGGCGCGGGCGCGCAGCCGCTCCCGCTCGCGCGCGGCCTGCTCGCGCTCGCCGAGCGCCGGCTTGACACCGCGTTCGCCGAGCTTGACCGCTGCCGCATGTGGGAGGAGGGCTTCTCGGGCGGTCGCTCAGTCGCGTTCATGCCGTGGCGGGCGCCGATGATCGCCGTGCTCTTGCTGCGCGGGGAGGAGGCGGAGGCCCGCGCGCTCGCCGCCGAGCAGCTCGCGATAGCCGAGGAGTTCGGCAGCGCGTTCGTGATCGGGCAGGCGCAGCACTCCTGCGCGCTCGTCGATCGCGACATCTCGCAGATGGAGCAGGCGGTCGCGACGCTGGCGCAGTCGCCGGCGCGGATGATGCACGCCCGCGCGCTCGCGGACCTCGGCTCGCTGCTGCGCGCGCGGCGCCAGCTCGTCGACGCGCGCGTGCCGCTGCGCACGGCGCTCGACATCGCCGTCGCGGGCGGCGCGACCTCCTTCGCCGGCGAGGTCCGCGACGAGCTCCGCGCCGCTGGCGGGCGCCCCCGCCGTCCGCGCGAGAGCGGCATCGAGGCGCTGACGCCGGCCGAGCGGCGTGCGGCGCTGCTGGCGATCGAGGGCCTCACCAACCGCCAGATCGCCCAGGCGAGCTTCGTCTCGCCGCGCACGATCGAGATGCACCTCTCGCACGCCTACCGCAAGCTCGACGTGACCGGCCGCGAGGGGCTGCGGATGGCGCTCGCCGACGAGGTCGGCGAGGCGGCTTCGGCGTAGCCTCGCCCGGCGCACCGGCCGGCGCACCGGCCGGCGCACCGGGCGGCGCGCAGGGCCCGCTGTCCCGCCGCAGCCCTGCCGCCGCCTACCGCAGCGGGAAGTCCATCCCGCGCTCGGACTCGGGCCGGGGCCCGAAGATGCGGCGGTCGCTCGGCTCGATCGGGACGTCGTTGATGCTCGCCTCGCGGCGCAGCATCAGGCCGTGCTCGTCGAACTCCCACAGCTCGTTGCCGTAGCTGCGGAACCACTGGCCGGCGGCGTTGTGCGACTCGTACTGGAAGCGCACGGCGATTCTGTTGCCCGAGAACGACCACAGCCCCTTGCGCAGCGCGTAGTCGAGCTCGCGCTCCCACTTCTGCGTCAGGAACGCGACGATCTCCGCGCGACCGACGACGAACGTGTCGCGGTTTCGCCAGACGGAGTCCTCGGTGTACGCGAGCGCCACCCGCTCGGGGTCGCGCGTGTTCCAGCCGTCCTCGGCGCTTTGCGTCTTGATCGTCGCGGTCTCGTGCGTGAACGGCGGCAGCGGCGGGCGGTCTTCGGCCATGACGGGCTCCTGGCGGTCGGGAACTCCATCCACCGTAGCTAGCCGCGCGTACGGCGCAAGCCCGCGGAGATGGCGATGCGCCGGCAGGCCGACTGTCGGCGCCAGGACGCGGCGCCGCGCAGCTATAATGCTTGCTGGCAAGCAAATATTTTCCCCGAGGAGGGCGACGAGCGACTTGACCCAGTTCAGCACCGGCCAAGAGATCGACAGTGAGACGGCGGCGCGCCTGCGGGCGTCCGTCGGGAAGCTCTCCCGCGCGCTGCGCACGACGCAGGCCGCAGGCGGGCTCACGCCGACCGGCATATCGGTGCTGTTCACGGTCGTCCGTCGCGGCCCGCTGCGGATGGCGCAGCTCGCCGAGATCGAGTCGCTCAACCCGACGATGCTGTCGCGCATCGTCGGCGGCCTCGCCGAGCGCGGCCTCGTGCGCCGCTTGACCGACCCCGACGACCGCCGCGCCGCGACTGTCGAGGCGACCGGGGCCGGCAGGCGCCTGCGCACGAAGATCCACCGCGAGCGCGACGAGGTGATCGCCTCAGAGCTCGCCGAGCTCGACGCCGACCAGCGCGCCGTTCTCCTCGAGGCGCTCCCGGTGCTCGAACAGCTGGCGGAAACGCTGAAGGAGCGGCTGACGTGACGGCGACGAGCGTGAGCGCTGCGCGGCCAGCGACGACCGGCGCCAGCGCTGCGCGGCCAGCAACCACCCGCGCCAGCGCTGCGCGGCCAGCCACGACCGGCGCCAGCGCTGCGCGGCCAGCCACCAACCGCGCCGTGGCCCGCTCGGCCACCAGCGAGGCCCGCGCGTGATCGGCCGCCTCACCCTCGCCAGCCGCATGACGTTCGCCGCGTTCGCGGTCCCCAACTACCGCACGTACATCAGTGGCCAGGCGATCTCGCTCGTCGGGACGTGGATGCAGATGACGGCGCAGTCGTGGCTCGTGATCACGCTGACGCACTCGAGCACGAAGCTCGGCATCATCGTCGCGCTGCAGACGTTGCCGGTGCTGCTGCTCGCCCCGTACGGCGGCGTGATCGCCGACCGCGTCGACAAGCGCCGGTTGATGGTGATCCTGCAGAGCGCGATGGGCGTGCAGGCGCTCGTGCTCGGTCTGCTGACGGTGACCGGCACGGTGCAGCTGTGGCAGATCGCCGTCCTCGCCTCGCTGCTCGGCCTCAACAACGCCTTCGAGAACCCGGCGCGGCAGTCGTTCGTGCTGGAGATGGTCGGGCCCGCGCACCTGCGCAACGCGGTCACGCTCAACTCGGTGCTGGTGAACGTCGGCCGCGCCGTCGGCCCGGCGATCGGCGGCATCCTGATCGCGACCGTCGGGGTTGGCGCCTGCTTCCTCGTCAACGCGGCCAGCTTCGTCGCGGTCGTCTCGTCGCTGATGCGGCTCGATCGCAGCCAGCTGAGACCGAGCACGCCCGCGCCGCGCGCGAAGGGCCAGCTGCGCGAGGGGCTGGCGTACGTCGTGCGCACGCCGCAGCTCGGGATACCGCTGCTGATGATGGGGATCACCGGCATGCTCGCGTACGAGTTCCAGGTGACGCTGCCGGTGATGGCGAAGCAGGCGCTGCACAGCGGCGCGGCCGGCTACGGCTTCATGACCGCCGCGATGGGCGTCGGCGCGGTCATCGGCGGGCTCGTCGTCGCCGCGCGCGGGCAGACGGGGATCAAGCCGTTGATCATCGCCGCGACCGCGTTCGGCGCTGCGATCACGGTCGCGGCTGTCGCGCCGAGCCTGGCGGTCGAGCTGATCGCGCTCGGGCTCGTCGGCTGGGCGAGCATCGCCTTCATGTCGACCGGCAACGCGACCCTCCAGCTGAACGCCGACCCGTCGATGCGCGGGCGCGTGATGTCGCTGTGGTTCGTCGCCTTCCAGGGCTCGACGCCGATCGGCGGCCCGCTCGTCGGCTGGCTGATGGCCGCCCTCGGCGCCCGCGCTGGTCTCGGCATCGGCGCGATCACCTGCTTCGCGGTCGTCGGCCTCGCCCTGATCGCCTTCCGCCGGATCGGCGGAGCCCAGGTGGTCCCGGCGCGCGAGCCGGCGTCGGCGTCGGCCTCCGCCGCGTCCGTGAGCGCCTGAGCGCAGCCGCTTGGGCGGGAAGCGACGCCTGGCCGCTCCGGTCGCGGGAGCGCCCGCGCGACCGCGCACGCACGCGAGACAACGACCCCGCCGACCCACCGACCGGCCGCCCGTCCGCGCGATCCGCGATCATGGGCGGGCAGCATGAATCGAGATGATGTCCTCAGGCTCGTCCGTGGCCCGTCCCGCCCGACGCTCAGACAGCTCCAACATCGCCGCCGCCGGGCGCGTGCGCTGTTCGGCGTGGGGCTGCTCGCGCTCCTGCTCGGGCTGATCGTCGGCGCCAACCATGGCGGGCCGCAGCAGGCGAAGGCCGCGAGCGGCAGAGTCGGCTGGTACGGCCATCTGAAGATGCTCGCTGGCGGCGGCAGAGGGTCGCTCGACCTCGAGCAGCGGGCGGTCGAGAACGGCGCCGTCGACAGAGCGCTCGGCGCGACGCCGTTCGTGCGTCTCGGCGGCAGAGAGACGAGAGAGATCGCCCTCACCTTCGACGACGGCCCCGGCGAGTACACCGAGCGCGTGCTCGCGACGCTCCGGAGATACAGCGTCCCCGCGACCTTTTTCGAGGTCGGCAGAGAGGTGCCGGGCTTCCCGCAGTCGGTCCAGGCGCTGACCGACGCCGGCATGACGATCGGCGACCACTCGCAGGACCACCCCGACTTCACGACGCTGTCGCAAAGAGACCAGACTGCCGAGATAGACGACGCGGCGAGAGCGATACAGGGGACCGGCGCCGCCGCGCCGCGCCTGTTCCGCCCGCCGTACGGCGCCTTCAACCAGACGACGAGACAGCTGCTCGCCCAGCGCAGAATGCTCGCAGTGCTGTGGTCGGTCGACAGCGAGGACTACACGCGGCCGGGCGTCGACCAGATCGTCCACAACGTCGTCCCGGCCGTCTTCCCCGGCGCGATCATCCTGATGCACGACGGCGGCGGCGACCGCAGCGAGACGGTCGGCGCGCTCGAGCAGATCATCCCCGAGCTGAAGAGACAGGGCTACAGGTTCGTCTCGATCCCCAGGCTGATGCTCGACAACCCCCCGGTCGCTGGTGACCAGGGGGTTCAGTCCGGCTACGACGCAGCGGGCTGAGGCTCGCGGGGACGCCGCGCCGCGCCCGCCGGTTAGACCGCTCTGCGAGGCGACGACGACGCCAACAGCGCGTCGGCCCGCTCGGACATCCGCTCGTCGCGCCCGAGCATGTCGATGAAGACGACCGCCACCGCGACCCCGAAGATCAGGAACTCGAGCAGGCACATCGCGGCGCCGGCAAGCTGCTGGTCGCGGATCGCCGAGATCCCGTAGACGCGCGGCGCGTCGGCGTAGCGCGGGTACATCGTCGTCGCCAGCCAGGTGAGCGGCAGGCAGACGGCGGCGCTGACGAGGCGCGTGAAGCCGAGGTAGGCGAGCCGCACGGGGTGGGGCTTGAGCCGGTCGCTCGGCAGCGGGTCGACGATCAGCCACCAGACTGCGAGGCCGGCGTAGAACAGCGTCGCGTGCTCAAGGGCGTGGAGGACCGGGTGCGCGGCGGCCTGGTCGAAGACGGCCGGGATCGCCCACGCCCACGTCGCGATCGCCCACACCGGCAGCGCGACCCACGGCCGGGTGACGATGTGGATGAAGCCGCCGAGCTTGCCGCCCGGGGCGATCCAGCGCAGCCCGCCCTTCGGCAGCCCGAGCGGGAGGACGGGCGCGCGGAGGCCGAGCACGATCAGCGCTGGAGCGAGGTCGCCGAGCAGCACGTGCTGGACCATGTGGGCGGAGATCAGGTAGTCGTCGCCGATCGCGTCCAGCGGCGAGGCGAGCGCGATCAGCAGCGCGAGCAGGCCGCCGGCGTAGGGGATCCAATGCCCGGCGCCCGGCGGGCTCGGCGCGAGCCGGCGGGCACGGCGGTAGGCGGTCGCATAAGCCCAGGCCGCCAGCGCGAGCGCGCAGAGGAAGGCAGGGTCAAGCGACCACGAGGTCCAGCCTGGATGGCTCATCAGGGAGTCCTTGTCGTCGGTCGTACGGTCGTGCAGGAACGGGCGGAAGCCCGGCCGCGCACTTACGTGCGACCGCGCGTCCGCCTCAGCGGTGGCTCATCACGAGCCGCGGAGGCGGTCGCATCGCCAGCGCCGACGCGCTTATCCGCCCCGCGAGCCGCACGAACGGCGCGGCGTGGGTCGGCGCAAGCGGCGGCGCGGCAGCGGAGCGACGACGACGTGGCGCAGTAGCGCGCTTGCGCAGGCGAAGGATCAGCTCCTCGCCCGGCGCCCGTCCCGACAGCAGCAGCGCCAAGAGCGCAATCGCGGGAGCAAGCATCAGGACCGTCGTCAGCATCGCGGCGACGAGTCATACCACTCGGCCAGGCGAGAGGGGCTGTGGGCCGGGCCGTCGCCGACGCCCACGCGCCAGGCCGGCCCGCGCTCAGATCCCGCTGACCGTGCACCCGTCTCTGCCGTCGGTGAAGCCGCGGACCATCTGGTCCGCGTTTGCGACTTCCATCTTCGTGTAGGTCTCGCCGGTCGATCCCTGCGGGCCGAGGGTGTCGCCGTAGAGGGTGTAGTCGGCGGAGGCCCCGGTCTCCGACGCGATCGACTTCTCGAGCTTCGAGTTCACGGAGGTCTCGGGGAAGATCGCTCTGACGCCCTCGGACTTGATCGTCTGCGCCAGTCTCGCGAGCTCCCCCGCGGAGGCCTGTGCCGTCGTCGTCTGGGAGGGGATCACGGCGCCGATCACGTGGATGCCGAAGTGCTTGGCGAAGTAGTTGAAGGCGTCGTGGTCGGTGACGAGCTTGCGCTCTGACTCGGGGACCTGGGCGAAGCATCTCTTGACGCCCGCGTCCATCGCCTGGACCTGTCTGAGGTAGGCGTCGGCGTTCGCCTCGTAGGTCGCTCTGTCGCCGGGGTTGGCGGTCGCGAGCGCCTGCGCGATCACCGGGATCGCGGCCTCGACGTTGGCCGGGTCGTGCCACCAGTGCGGGTCGTATCTCGACGCCTCGGGGCCGGAGGCCTCGCCTGCGAGGCGGTCGACGTTGGAGTCGGCGAGCGTGACGACGGTCGGGCTGCCGCCGGACTGCTCGACGACCTTGCCCATCCATCTGTCGAGGTTGTTGCCGCTCTCGAAGACGATCTTCGCGCCCGACGTCGACGTGACGTCGTTGGGGCGCGGCTCGTAGTCGTGCGGGTCGGTGTTGGGCTGGAGCACCTGGGTGACGTCGGCGCCAGCGCCGCCGATCTCCCTGACGAAGTCGCCAAGCTGGGTCGTCGTCGCGACGACCTTGATCGGGGAGGCGGAGGCCGCGGTCGTCGAGGCGCCGGCGGCCCCCGTGCTCGCGGGGGCGGAGTCAGAGCTGCCGGAGCCGCCGCAGGCGCTGAGGGCGACTGCGGCGGCGAGCGTGACAGGGAGGAAGAGGAGTCGCGTGCGGGCCATGACGCGACATCCTACAGAGAATGAGAATTGGTCCTGTTTTAGACCGGCTCGCGACGGGCATCACCAGCCGATGCGCGGTGGGCGCGACGCCCCGCGAAGCCGCCCGCGCGGGACCTGCGGGCGGCTCCCGCGGAGCCGCCCGCCTGGGCGCGACGCCCCGCGGCCTAGCTGTTCGCCATCTCCCGCACCTGCGTCAGCCGGATGCTGTTGCCGGACGGGTCGCGCAGGCCGGCGTCGATCCCGTACGGCCGGTCCTCGGGCGCCTCGGTGAACTCGACGCCGCGGCTGCGCAGCTCCTCGTAGCTGGCGCGGCAGTCGTCGGTCGTGATGAAGACGGTGCCGGCGAGGCCCTTCGCCATCAGCGCCTTGACCTGCTCCTGCGTCTCGACGTCCATGATCGGCGGGCCCGGGAGCGCCATCAGCACGAGCGCGAAGTCGGGCTGGCCGGGCGTGCCGACGGCGAGCCAGCGGAAGTTGCCCATCTCCTCCAGCGTCGCGTCGATGCGGACTTCCATCCCGAGCTTCTCGGTGTAGAAGGCGAGCGCTTCGTCCTGGTCATGGACCCAGACCTGCATGTTGGCGATCTTCAGCATCGCGATCGTTCTCCTGCTTTCGAGACTGTACGGTCGCGGCGGACGCTAACTCGGCTCGGCGTCGCTGTCTTCTCGAAACGTGCGGTGTCTCGGCCGGGCGTAGGCGCGCAGCACGCACGTCGGGACGAGCGCGAGCTGTGAGGCCGGCGGGTGGGCGGCGCGATACGCCGTCGGCGAGGTGCCGTAGGTGCGCGTGAAGCTGGTCGTGAACGAGCCGACGCTTTGCAGCCCGACCGCCAGGCAGATGTCCGCGACCGTGCGGTCGGTCGTGCGCAGCAGAGCGGCGGCGCGCTCAAGCCGGCGCGTCAGCAGGTAGGCATGCGGAGGATCGCCGAAGGCGCGGCGGAACTCGCGGCTGAAATGGGCACGCGACAGCCCGGCGGCGCGCGCGAGGTCCTCGACGCCGAGCGGCTCGAAGTAGCGCGCGTCGGCAAGGTCTTTCGCGCGCAGGAGGTGCCGGTCCGGAGGGACGAACGCCATCGCCTCCGACGGTATCGCGCGCGCCGCTCGGCTTGGCGCCTCTATGCTCGACAGTGTGCGAACGAAGAGAGCGCTTTCGCTCGGCGAATGGGCCGTGCTCGCGTTGCTGAGCGAGCGCCCGATGCACGGCTACGCGGTCGCCGCGACGATGGCGAAAGATGGAGAGGTTGGCGCGATCTGGTCGCTCGGCCAGCCGCTGACGTACCGGGCGCTGACCGTGCTGCAGACGCTCGAGCTGGTCGAGGTGAGCGGCGAGACCCCGGGCGACCGCGCCCCGCGTCGCACCGAGCTGCGCGCGACCGAGAGAGGCCGCGAGCTGCTCGAGAGCTGGCTCGCCGCGCCCGCTCAGCGCCCGCGCGACCTCCGCTCCGAGCTGCTGCTGAAGGTCGCCCTGCTGCGCCGTCGCGGCGACTCTTTGGCGCCGCTGCTGCGTGCACAGCACGACGTGCTGATCGAGCGGATGAGCGAGCTGGAAGGCGAGCAGGCCGCCGCCTCCGGCACGCGCGTCGACGTCGTCCGCATGCGCTGGCTGACCGCCGACGCAGGCCTGCGGTTCGTCGACGAGCTGTTGGAGCGGGAGGGGAAGGGCTAGCTGCCGTTCGCGTAATCGCTGGCGAACGCCGCGAGCTGGGGCGATCTCGGGGTGAGGGCGGCGAGCGGCGGGTTGACGTCGTGGGGCTGGGCGTTTCTGAGCAGCGAATAGGGAACGTCAACGAGCGCGTTGGCGATGTCGCGCAAGCGCGGGGCGACGATGCAGCGCAGGGCGGGGTCGTCTCTCAACGCGGTGATCGTCGCCGCACTGGCGATCGCGGGGGCGCCTTGGCCGCCGGCATAGAGGCGGGGCCACGCGCTGCGCGGATGGGCGCTGCGCAGCGCTCTGGCGGCGCCGACGGCGGTCGTGTCATTCCAGCAGAGGACGACCGAGACGCTCGGGAACTGCAACAGCGCGGCCTGCACGGCGGTCTCGGCGTCGGCGCTGCTCTGGGCGGTCGCCGTGCCGGCGATCTTCAGGCCGGGCGCGCGCTGCGCGAGCTCGGCGCGCAGCGCTCTCTCACTCGGCGCAGCGCGGGCGGCGAATTGGTCCGGCGCCTGCGAGTCGGTCGGCGGGCGGACGATCAGCGCCCGGCCCGCGCCGCCCAGCGTGCCTGTCACGAAGGAGGCTGCATCGCGGGCGAGCGCCTGCCCGCTGGCGGCGGCATCGGTTGCGACGGCGGCGGTCTGGTGGGACAACGGGACGCCGTAGGAGACGACGTCGATCCCGCCGCTGATCGCTCTCGCCGCGAGCGGGTCGACGGCGCTCGCGTCGAACGGCGCGATCACGAGGACTCTGAAGCCGCCGCGCTCGCCGGTCCAGTCGGTGAGGTTGGCGAGCTGCGCGCTGCTGCCCGACGCGTCGCTGCTGAACGTCACTCTCGCGCCGCGCGTTCTCGCCCGCGCGAGCACGAGGCGCTGCACGTCCTCGATCGGGAGGTAGAACGACGCGTAGTCGATCCCAATCGCCCGCCCCGCAACCGCGCTCGCGTGCGGCCCCAACGGCGTGTCGCCCCCGCCACACGCGGCGAGCAGCGCGGGCAGCGGCCCGGCAAGCAGCGTCGCGGCGCCGGCGCGGCGCAGGAGGGTGCGGCGGGTGAGGGAGGAAGCGGCGGGGTCCGTCATCGGGCAAACGCTTTCACAGCGCGTGCGGGCGTGCGGCCGCGTTGGACGAGCGTCAGGATCAGCGCGAGGACGAGCAGCACGGCGAGCAAGATCAGCGTGTCGGCGACCGCGGAGGAGGGGTTGGCGGCGGCGAGGTCGAGCAGGACAGTCGAGGCGAGCGTGTTCGTCACGCCGGAGGAGTTGCCGCCAACGATCACGACGGCGCCGACCTCGGCGATCGCCGAGCCGAGCGACGCGATCACGGCCGCGATGATCCCGACGCGCGCCTCGCGCAGCGCCAGCACGGCGACCGCCGCGCGGGACGCGCCGAACGCGCGGGCCTGGTCGAGCAGCCCCTCGGGAACGGCGCGCAGCGCGGCGGCGCTGAGCGCGACCACGATCGGCAGCGCGAGCAGCGCCTGCGCGAGCACGACGCCCTGCGGCGTGAAGCTCCATCTCAGCCCGCCGAGCGGCCACGACGGCTGCAGCGCGATCCCGAGGTAGATCCCGAGCGCGACCGGCGGCAGGCCCAGGCCCGCGTTCGCCACGAGCAGCCCGGCCCGCTGCCCGCGCGAGCGCGCGCTCGACAGCAGCAGCGCGATCGGCAGCCCGATCACCAGTGCGATCGCCGTCGCGATCAGCGCAAACCGCATCGTCCGCCAGAGCGTCGCGTACAGCTCCGGATCGCCGTCGACGATCGTGTTGAACGCCTGCGACAGCATCTGCCAGAGGAACTCCATCGCGCTAGCGCTCCCCCGCCTCGCGGTCGTCGGTCGCCCGAGCCGCGCGGCCGGCGAGACCGGCGCGGCCGCGCGCTCCGTCGTCGCCCTCGAACCGCACCCCGCCGCTCAGCCGCACGCGCACGCGGGCGCCGACGGCGGGGCCGGGGAGGGGGGCGCGGACGTGGACGGTGCCGACGGGGAGCGCGAGCTCGCAGAGCATGCCGTCCTCCTCGGGGATGCGGCGGATGACCTCGCCGTCCAGCTCGCCGTCGGGATCGAGCGCGACGTGGGCGGGGCGCAGGAAGCGCAGCGCGCCGTCGGCGTCGCGCAGCTCGCCGTTGAAGCCGAGGAAGCGGGCGAGCGCGGGGGTCGGAGGGTGCTCGAAGACCTCGGCTGGCGTCCCGCTCGCGACCGTGCCGTCGAGCAGCACGAGCACGCGGTCGGCGAGCGCCCACGCCTCGGCGCGGTCGTGGACGACGAGCAGCGTCGCGCGCTGCGGGTGGCGCAGCAGCGTCGCGGCGTCGTGCAGCAGCTCAGCACGCGTCGGCGCGTCGAGGCCCGCGAACGGCTCGTCGAGCAGCAGCGCGTCGGCCTCGAGCGCGATCCCGCGCGCGAGGTGGACGCGCCGCGCCTCGCCGCCGGAGAGCGACGCCGCGGGCCGTGCCGCAAGCTGCCCGACGCGCAGCCGCTCCAGCGCGTCACGCGCCCGTGCGGCGCGCTCGCCGCGCGGTACGCCCCACCACGCGAGCGCGGCCTCGACGTTCGCCTGCACGCTGCGGCGCGCGAGCGCCGGCGCCTGCAACGCCGCCGCCACGCGCCCATGCCGCGTCACCGTCCCGGCCGCTGGGTCGAGCAGGCCCGCGAGCACCGACAGCAGCGTCGACTTCCCCGCCCCGTTGGGCCCGAGCAGCGCCACGACCTCGCCGCGCCGCAGCTCCACGTCGAGCCCGTCGAGCAGCGTCCGCTTCCCACGCGCCACGGCGAGGCCGGTCGCGGTGAGGACCGCCGAGCCGGTCGGGCGCTCTTCGTGCGCGGTGTCGATTACGAGGCCGGACCGAGGTTCCATCGCGTCCGTCGATGTTGAAGCGTCGTGAGGATCGCGGCCAGGATGATGAAGAGGCCGAGCAGCAGGGAGCCGAGCGCGGCGGCGCGGCCGTCTTGGCCGCCGGCGCCCCAGGTCGTCAACGCGGCTGTTGCAAGCGAGGTGTCGAGCGCCGATCCGCCGACGACGAGGATCGCGCCGACGGCGGCGATCGCGGTCCCCAACGCGGTCAGCAGCGCGGCGTAGACGCCGACGCGCGCCTCGCGCAGCGCCAGCGCCGTCCGCTGCCACGGCGCCGCGCCGAACGCCCGCGCCTGCTGCAGCAGCTCGCTCGGCACGCCCTGCACGGCCGACGCGGTCAGCGCGACGATGATCGGGAAGGCGAGCACCGTCTGCACGAGGATCACGGCGCTCATCGAGTAGATCCAGCCGAGGCCGGAGAGCGGCCCGCCGCCCCACAGCGAGTTGGGCCACAAGAGGATCCAGACGATCAAGCCGACCGCGACAGGCGGGATTCTCAACAGGCCGTTGACGAGCGTCATCAGGACGCCGCGGCCGCGGAACTCGCCAAGGCCGAGCAGGCAGCCCAGCGGCAGGCCCAGCAGCGCCGCGATCGCCGTCGACTCCAGCCCGATCCGCAGCGTCCGCAGGGTGATGACGAGGAGGCTGTCCATCGCTATCTCCCGGTCACGTAGACGAGTCTGCCGTCAGCCAGCCTGAAGACCGAGCCGACCCTGGCTCCGCGGCCCGCGACGCTCTGTCTCGACAGCTGCAGCGTTCTGAGCTGCTGGCCTCTTTTGACGATGATCGCCTGGCCGCTCGGCGTCTGCCGTATCAGCGTCACGTCTCTGCTCGTCAGCAGGTCGCTGAGGTGCAGCGACTGCAGCGCGGCGAGCAGGAAGGCGACGGCCAGCACGAGGCCGATGTCGAACATGTTGACGAGGCCGTCGAGCGGGTCGCCGGCGCGGTCGGCATGGCGCTGCGCGCGGGGGGTGACTCTGATCACGCGACCACCGACGGGGTCGTCGCGGCGGGCGCGGCCGGCGGCGCGGACGGTTGCAGCCACGTTCCGACGTACTCGAGGTCGGAGAGGTCCTGCGCATAGAGGCGGTCGCGCACGAGCGCGATCGCGAAGGCGACCGCGCCGACGAGCAGCCCGAGCACGGTCACGCTGAACGCGACGCGGAGGTTGTCGCTCAAGGTCTTCACATCGCCCGAGGCGAGCCCTTCAAGCGCCGGCGCGAGCGGGATCAGCGTGCCCATCAGGCCGAGCGCCGGGCCAGCGCGCACGAGCAGCCGCGGGCGCTCCAGCCGGCGCATCGACTCGAGGTCGAAGTCGGCGAGCGCTTTCGCCATGTCGCGCTCGCCGCCCGGCGTCGCCGCATGGCGCAGCAGGCGGTTGAGCGCATGTCTCATCGTCTCGCCCGAGACGACCGGGTCGAGCGCGGCGGCGGCCGTTGCACGGTCGCCGCGAGCGAGCGCGTCGGAGGCGATGCGGGTCGCGCCTTCAAGCGCCGCCGAGTCGTGGCGACGCCGCCGCGTCAGCTCGACCGCGAGCGCCCCGAGCTCCACGAGCACGAGCGCGAGAGCGAGCAGGGCGAGGATCAACACGGGGACGCGCAGCGCGTTGGCGACGTCGAAGACGACGTCGTCGATCGACGCGAAGGGCGCGAGCGGGATCATGATCTCGGGAGCCTACGCGTCGGTAGGACGCCGGCCTCGCGTGCCACTCCGAGGCCGACCGAGCCGAGCGCGGCGAGGACCCCGAAGACCCACCAGGGGACTGGGGGAGCGCCGCCACCGCCGGGCCGGATCGCGGCCGCGGTGCGCGGCAGCGAGACGTCGCTATGCCCGGCGGCGAGCGCGCCGGCCGACTGACCGGCGGAGGCGAGCAGGACCCCGGAGACGTCCTGCTCGGCGCCGCTCCCGGTGCCGTTCTTCGCGGGCGGCGGCTGGTTCTGGCCGGAGCTTGGCGGGACGGCGGTGTGGGATCTCGCTCTGCTTGGGACCGCTCTTGTCGCGGGCGCGGACGCGGGCGGTGGAGGCGTCGGCGGCTGGGCCGGTGTCGCGGGCGTGCTTGGCGGCGCCGCGGCGGGCCGCGTCACCGGCGGCGTTGCCGGTGCTGGCGGCGCCAACGTGTTCCCGCCCGCGCCCGGAGAGCCGCCGCCGGCCGACGTCTGCCCGTTGCCGTCGGTCCCGTTACCCGCCCCGCCGGCCCCGCCCGCCGCGCCGCTGCCGCTGGCTCTCCCGTGCCCGCGCGCGGGCCCGGTCGTCGCGCCGGTCACTCTGCCGTTGCCGCCGCCGGCCGCGCCGTTGTCGCCGCCGATGGCTCCGCCGCTGCTGCCGTGCGGTCGGCTGTCGGTCCCGCTTCTCGGCGGTCGCGCTCTCGTCGCGACCGGCGCGCCGACCTGGACTGTCGTGCTGCCGAACGCGACGCCGTTGTCAGGGGAGGTCACCGCCGTCACGGACACGGTCCAGACGCCGGCAGCGGGAAACGCATGCGTCGAGCTCGCGCCCTGGCCCGGCGTGCCGACCGGCCGGCCGTCGAACGACCACGACCAGCTGCTCACCGCGACGCCGCTTCCGTCGGAGGGCTGGGCGCTGAACGCGGCCGGTCTCGTCGCCGCCACGCCGCTCGGCGCGGAGATCGTCAGCGGATGGATCGGCGCGTCGGTCGTGATCGTGACGTTCAGCGTCGCCCCGATCGGCGGTTGGTCTCGCTTCGTCTGGCCGTCCGCGTTGCCGGTCGACGTCGCGACGCCGACCTCGTTGCCCGCTCCAAGGTTGTAGTCGGGCAGGAAGACCGCCTGCCCGCCGAGCGATCCCTGCCCAGCCGTCACCTGCGCGCCCGTGAGCGTCATCGTGGTGAAGCCGCTGCCGGAGATCGTCATGCCCGTCACGGCACTGGCCGGCACGCCGGCGAGGCTCGCGAAGGCGCTCGCCGAGATGCCGTGCGCGGGCGTGCCGTCGATCACGATCCCGGCGACGTCCTCGTTCGCGCTCAACGTGAGCGCTGACAGGAACCGCGCGGGCGGCGCCGCTCCGCCAGCGGTCGGCGCAACAGTCACGTTGACGCCGCCGGTGCTCGGCTCGGCGGCGCCAGCGTTCGCAGACAGCACTCCCGACAGGAGCGCCGACGCGGTCATCGCCGCAAGCGGCGTGAGGCGATGGCCGGGGGGCGTCAACGGGCGGCGGCCTTCCCCGCCTTCAGGGAAAGGCTGACCGTCTGTCTTCTCGAGTGGCCGAACCTGTCATTCAGCCGCAGCTCGGCTCTGTAGGCGCCGGGCGCAAGCGCTCGCTTCCACTTCAGCTCGACGCGGCCTCTCCTGCCAGCGGCCTTGCTGGCGCTGCGGACCTTCGTCCACGTGACGGCCTTGCGGGCTCTGCCGCCTCTTCTGACCGTCGTCACCGTGCGCTTGCTGACCGTCGCTCTGATCGTGGCGGGCGCGCTCACGGTGACGAGCAGCGCGCGCGGCTTGAGCGTCGCCTTCGTCACCGCCGGCGGCGCGACGGCGACGGTGCCGAGATCCTGCGTGTTCGGGCTGAACTGGTTCCAGTCCGTCGCTCTGAAGCGCGGCAGGCTGAGCCGGTAGCTCGTCGTCGTCTTGACCTTCGGGCTGAACCTGACGACGCCTCTCGAGTCAGTCTTGCGGTTGGCTACAACCGTCTTCCAGCTTCTGCCGCTGTTGGTCGACGACTGCAGCGTGACCGGCATGCCGACGACGATCGGCGAGCCCGGCACCTTGTTGGCGAGCGTGACCGTCAACGGCAGCGTTGCGTCCGCGCTCAGCGACGGCGACAGCGATCTGGCCAGTCTCACCGACGGGTAGGCGTCAGCATGGAACGCCGGGTCGGTTGCGGTCGGGAACGTGTCGACCGAGGCCTGGAATCTCGGCGAGACGAGGAAGTCGATGAACCGCCGCGCGGCCGCGACGTTGACGCCCGGGACCTTGGCCGGGCTCACGATGTACGCGCTGAACGGGTTGACCAGCAGGTCCGCCCCGCCGCGCGCGTTGGCGGCGTTGTCCTGGCTGAGGATTCTGAGGTTGGCGATCGTGCCTCTGTTGAGCTGGTTGTCGTACGTGCCGCGGTCGACGATCGTGTAGCAGCTGCCGTCGGGGAACTCGGCGGCCGCGCAGGCGTCTGCTCTCAACAGGCTCGCGGCCTGGCCGGCGCCGGTCTTGACGTACCAGCTCGGGCTCGTGCCGCCGCTGCCCGGCTCCGAGCGGGTCGCGTCGCCCGCGCCGTTGGAGGCGGGCTGCTTGGGGGTGACACCGGTGTCACCCCACATGACCTCCTCCTGCACGTTCGTGCCGGAGTTGTCACCGCGCGAGACGAAGCTCGCTCTGCCGGCGGCACCAGCTGCGGCGATCTTCTCAAAAGCGCTGATCGCGTCGTGCGGCGCGCCGCTGCCGACGCCAGCCGGGTCCGACGCGGGGCCGACGATCACGTAGTCGGAGGAGAAGATCGCGCGGCCGCCCTCGGGCTCGAGCGAGAACCCGTTGGCGGTGAACTGGCGCTCCAGCGAGGGAGCGTGGGTGATCACGACGTCCGCGAGGCCTCTCTGCGCGTTCGCGAGCGCCGCTCCGGTGCCTACGCCGACGTAGCTGAGGGTGTCCCCAGGTTGAGCGGCCTGATACGCGGGCTTGAGGAGCCCGTCAACGAGGCCGGCGTCAACGGTGTCGGTCGTGCTCTGCACGCGGATCGTGTCCGCGGAGGCGGTCGAGGCGCTGGCCGCCGCCAGCAGGCCCACGGCTGCGAGCGCTGAGAGGGCTTTGAGCTTCACGCGGGCATCGCCTTTCGTCCGGAGGGTAACCACGCCGTGCCACGGGCTACCGGGAACGCTCGACACTAGCAACGAAATGAGTAGGGTGCCCAAAGGCTGACTACGAGAATGCTCCCGCTCCGGGACCGCTCCGCAATGCCCTGCTTCGCGTCGCTGCGAGCGCCATCACGCCCACCCAGACGGCCAGCCCCACGATCGTCGCGTCCGCGCCCGCTGTTGACAGCGCGACGCCGACGACGAGCGGCCCGGCCCAGCCGACGCTCTGCGCGATCGCCATCGCGGCAGCCTGAACGCGCCCCTGCAGCGCGTCTGGCGCGGCGGCGATCCGTGTTCCTTGCACGACGGAGTTCGTCACCGGCGCGAGCAGCTCGGCAGCGCCGATGATCAGGCCGAGCAGGATCGGTTGGTCCGTCAACAGGATCGTCGGCACGAGCACGACGAGCAGCCAGCACTCGGTGAGAATCACCTGGCGCGTTGACAGCAGCCGCTGCAGCCTTGGAGCCGCGAGCGCCCCGAGCAGGCCGCCGAGCCCGACGAGCGCGAACATCACGCCGGTCTTCCCGGGCGGCGAGCCGCCGTCCGTCGCGCGCACGACGGCGAGCAGGTAGAGCCCGGCGAAGACGGGGTTCATGCCGGCGGCGAACAGCGACGTGAAACGGAAGAACGGGCGTTGCCACAACCAGCGCGCGCCCTCCGCGAGCTCGCGCCGCAGCGGCTCGCGCGCGGCGACGCGCTCCTCCTGCAACGGGCCGCGCAACAGCAGCGTCGCGGTCGTCGACGCGGCGTAGGAGGCGCTGTCGACGGCGAACGGGACGAGCCTGCCCGCGGCGAAGAGGATCCCGCCAAGCGGCGGTCCGAGGAGCATCGCCCCGTAGGTGCGCGCCTCGTTGCGCGCGACCGCCTCCGACAGCTGCCCGCGCGGGACGACGTTGCGCAGCGCGCCGCGCTCGGCGACGTAGGAGAGCGCGAAGCCGCTGCCGTCGACGAAGGCGACCGCCGCGACGTGGACGAAGTGCACCGAGCCGGTCGCGATCGCCAGCACGAGGCTCGCCAGCGCAAGCGCGCGGGCCGCGTCGCATGCGACCAGCAGCAGGCGGCGGTCGAAGCGGTCGGCGAGCGCGCCGGCGGGGACCGCGACGAGCAGCATCGGCAGCGCCTTCGCGAACGCGACGAAGCCCGCCTGCGCCGACGACCCGGTCGCCGCGAGCACGAGCAGGGGATACGCGATGAGCGTGATCTGCGAGCCGAGCTCGGAGACGGCCTGGCCGCTCCACAGCAGCGCGTAATCGCGGTTGCGGTGCAGCGGCCGATCCCCTCGAGGCTCCATCTCCATCTCCCCATTGAGTCATACCGCGCGGCCTGCGTGGCGCGCGCCGAGCGGGCGGCTATCTCGCGCGGATCGCTCTCGCGACGACCGACTCGTAGACCTTCGCGCCGGCCGGGTCGGGATGGGCGCCGTCGAAGGTCAGGTCGGGGTTGGAGCTGGCGGCATGCCAGTCGGCGATGCGCGCCTGCGGCCAGCCCTTCGCGAGGTCGACGAGCTTGGCGTTGACGTCGTCGATCCAGTTGACGGTCGGGGCGCGGACGGTCATCAACACGACGCGCGGCACACCTCTCAAGACCGCCTTCAACCGCTGCACGTCGGCGTAGTAGAGCGGGCCGTTCTCGCCGATCTGCACGACGACGACCGGCGGCAGCCTGCCGGCGTTGCGGTAGTCCTCCAGCCGGTCGAGGATCGTGCCCGGCTGGCGCGAGACGGCGGCGTCAACGCTTGCGTGGAGTCTCGTCTGGAGCTCGTGGATCGCGGCGAGCATCACCGAGGCGCCGACCATCAGGACTGGGCCGCGCGGGGTCGCTCTCGCTCTGTGGGCCGGCGGCGGGACGCTCTGATGGGTCGGCTCCGACGGCGCTGGCTGAGCGGTGGTCGAAGGGCGCGGGGTCGTCGTCGTCGCGGGCGGCCGGCTCGTCGGCCCCGGCGTCCGCGGCGCCCTGGCCGGCGAGGAGACCGGCGAGACCTGCGCCAGCGCCGACGCCGACTCCTTCAAGGGGACGTGTCTGGCCGCCGCCGGCAGCGCGATGACGATCCCGATGAAGGCGGCGAGCGCGGCCGGCGCCGCTATCGCGATCGCGCGGCGCCGTGGCTTGCGGTCGCGGCGGACCCACTCGCGCACCCGCGCCTGGAGATCGCCGCGCCGGACGGGCATCTCGACGTAGCGGTAGGAGAGCGCGGCGAGCACTAGCGTCAGCGCGATCTGCAGCGGTACGAGCACCCAGGTGCTCGCGCGGACGTCGAGGTCGGGCCGCGTCATCGCCATCACCGGCCAGTGCCACAGGTAGATCCCGTAGCTGCGTCGCCCGATCCACACGAGCGGGGCCCACGCGAAGACGCGGCTGAGATCGCTCGCGGGATTCGAGACGCTGGCGATCAGCAGCCCGGCGCCGAGCGCGACGATCAGGAAGCCGCCGCGGTAGACGAACGGGTCGAAGTCGTTCCAGCTGACGATCCCGAACAGCACGATCGCGAGGCCGGCGACGCCGATCGCGTCGAGGCCGAGCCGCGCGGACTCTCTGACCTTGTGCGACTCGCTCATCGCCGGCCAGACGAACGCGAGCAGCACGCCGACCAGCAGCGGCAGCGCGCGCGTGTCGGTGCCGTAGTAGACGCGCGTCGGGTCGACGTGCGGGTCGTACAGCACGAGCATCAACCCGAACGAGACGACCGCCGCGAGCAGCACGAGCAGTTGAGCCTTGGCGCGAGTGAGGTAGCGCAAGCCGATCAGCAGCAGCGGCGGCCAGAGGAGGTAGAACTGCTCCTCGAGCGCGAGCGACCAGTAGTGCTGCAGCAGCGACGGGCGGCCGAACGCGGAGAAGTACGAGCGGTCGGCGAAGATCTGATGCCAGTTGTTGACGTACAGGGCCGACCACAGCGCGTCGCTGCGCAGCGGCGGCAGGTCGGCCGAGGAGAGGATCGCGACCGCTAGCAGCGAGACGACGATCACCAACAGCGCCGCGGGCAGCAGCCGCCGCACGCGCGCGAGCCAGAAGCGGATCAGGTCTATCGAGCCGGTGCGGGCATGCTCGCTGAGCAGCAGCGACGTGATGAGGAAGCCGCTGAGGACGAAGAAGATGTCGACGCCGAGGAAGCCTCCGGGCGTGACGCTGACGCGCCCGTGGTAGAGCACCACGGCCGCGACCGCGAGCGCGCGGATTCCATCAAGCCCCGGACGATATGCCAGGGTCTGCTCCCGACTCGGCATCGCACGAGCGTAGCGACCGCCGGGGCGTTCTGGCACATGCCCGCTCATCAGCGGCAATATCGGGCGCACGCAGGGGATTCTTGAGGAGCTCGTTGGAGGGCCGCGAGCGTCGTCGCTCGCCGTACCATTCGGCGCGCGATGGATCCTTTCCTGGCCCGTGACGTCGCCGAGCTCTCCGCCATCCGCCGAGCGCGCTTCGCGCTGCGGCTGGCGTGGCTGCGCGTGCGCTGGGGCGGGCGCTTTCAGGCCTCCGGCCGGGCGTTCGTCGGACGCGCTGTCCGCTTCGAGCTGCTGCGCGGCGGCCTCGTCGTCCTCGGCACCGATGCCTGGATCGCCCCCGGCGCCCGCATTCGCGCCGACGGCGGCGAAGTCCGCATCGGGCCGGGAAGCGTGATTGGCGACGCCGCCATGATCCTCTCCACCGAGCGCATCACGATTGGCTCCGGCTGCCTCGTCGGCGACCGCGCGGCCCTGATCGACCACACGTGGAGAGCCGACGATGTCGAGCGCCCGGTGCGCTTGCAGGGCGTCGTCGGCGCGGCTGTCGTGTTGGCGGACGGCGCACGAGTCGGGGCTGGCGCTGTCGTCGGGCCGGGGGCTGTCGTTGACGGCGAGGTCGAGGTGGGGGCGGTTGTCGGCGGCGCGGCGTTGCGCGCCGGCGCGCTGTGACGCGAGCCGCCGTGCCGATCGCTCCGTCGCGCGCGAGCGTCGTGAACGGCAGCTCCGAAAGACCCGTCCCTCGCCGGCTGCCGCATCATGCGCGCCCAGCCTCCTCCGCCACCCTTGCCAGCCGCCGCGCCTCGGCGGCCCCCAGCTGACCGTCCTGCAACTGGAAGCTCCACGAGCTGCCGATCGAGCCGGGGACGTTCATGCGGGCGTCGCTGCCGAGGCCGAGGACGTCTTGGGCCTGGAGCATGCAGAGGCGGGCGGGGGAGCGTTGGGCGAGGCGCAGGAGCGACCACTCGACCTCCCGCTCGCGCACGTCGGCCGCCTCGATCGCGCGCATCGCCTCCTCGCGGGTGCCGGCGTCAAGCGACTCCCACCAGCCGCGCAACGTGTCGTTGTCATGGGTGCCCGTGTAGAGAGCCTGGCGCTCCCGGTGGTTCTCCAACCGGTGTGGGCCGTGCGGGTCGTGGGGATCGAAGGCGAACTGCAGCACGACCATCCCCGGCAGCCCAAGCTCATCGCGCAGGCGGGTCACCGCGGGCGTGATCACGCCGAGGTCTTCGGCGACGAACGGCAAACCGCCATCGCCGAGCTCCCGCGAAGCAGCGTCGAACAACGCCCGCCCCGGCCCGCGCATCCATCTTCCGCCCGCCGCGACCTCCGCGCGAGCATCCACAGCCCAATAGGCGACGAACCCGCGGAAGTGGTCTAACCGGGCGAGATCGAACAGCCCGAAGGTGCGGCGGAAGCGCTCGATCCACCAGCGATACCCGCGTCGTTGCAGAGCGGGCCAGTCGTAGATGGGGTTTCCCCACAACTGGCCGGTGAGGGCGTACGCGTCGGGCGGGGCGCCGGCGACGAGGCCGTCGCGGAACAGCTCGGGGTGGGCGCGGTGGTCGGCGCCGTCGGGAGCGACGTAGATCGGGACGTCGCCGAACAGCCGCACACCGCGGTCGAGCGCGTAGGCCCGCAGCGCGCTCCACTCGCGCTCGAATCGCACCTGATCGTCAACAGCGCCGTTGCCGGCAAACGCCTCCCAGTCGGAGATCCAGAACGACTGGCGCGCGCGAAACCGGTCTCGCTCGGGACCGTGAACTGGAGCATCCGGGTCGGCGAGCAGGCCCGGCCACGCCGCAAACGCCGACGCCGACTTGTACGGCGAGCGATATCTGTCGGGCGGGCCGAGTGGCAGCACCTGCCACCACGACTGGCCAGCGCTCGACAGCCAGTCGACGAAGTCGTACGCCGCCTGGCCCATTCGTCCACCTGGCAGCGACGTGATGTGGAGCTGCACGCCGGAAGAGCGGCGCAGCGCCGCGCCAGGTCGTGAAAGTCTCGTTGCGGACGCTCGGTTGGAGAACACCGGCAGCGGATACTGACGGGAAAGTGCCGAGATCGAGCGTCTCACCTCCGCCGCCACGCATTCGCATCGAGCGCGAGGCCCCGACCGTCGACGCGGGCCGCCACCCCGTGAAGCGGACCGTTGGCGACGTCGTCAACGTCTCTGCTGACATTTTCCGCGACGGCCATGAGCTGCTTCGCGCCGTGGCGCGCTATCGCTCGCCGCACGACGACAGCTGGCGCGAGGCGCCGCTGGAGCCGATCGACGCCCACGAGCAGGGCGTCCGCTGGGCCGGCACGCTGACGCTCGACGAGACGCTCGGCAGATGGCGCTGGCACGTGCTTGCCTGGGTCGACCGCTTCGGCTCCTGGCGCGACGAGCTCGAGCGCAAGCTCGCCGCTGGGCAGACCGACCTGGCGGGCGAGCTGTCGGAGGGCGTGCTGATCCTGCGCGACGCCGCTGCCCGTGCGAAGGGCGCCGCCGGCGAGCGGATCGCGGCTGCTGCAGAGATGCTCGCCGCGCCCCAAGCCGACCCGGGCCGCGCGCTCGACCCCGACCTCGCCGCGCTGCTCGACGCCCATCCCGACCGCTCCGAGCAGGCGAGAGGCGAGTCGCTGAAGATCCAGGTCGACCCCGTGCTCGCCCGCTTCGGCGCCTGGTACGAGCTGTTCCCGCGCTCGTGGGGCGGCCTGCAAGGAGTCGCGCAACAGGTCCCGCGCCTCGCCGACCTCGGCTTCGACGTCCTCTACCTGCCGCCGATCCACCCGATCGGCAAGCGAAACCGCAAGGGCGCGAACAACAGCCTCGTCGCCAGCCCCGACGACCCCGGCAGCCCCTACGCGATCGGCTCGGCGCAGGGCGGCCACACTGCCGTCGACCCTGCGCTTGGCACCGTCGAGGACGTCGAGCGGCTGGCCGAAGCCCTCGACGAGCACGGGATGCGCCTCGCGCTCGACTTCGCGATCCAGTGCTCGGCCGACCACCCCTGGCTGACCGAGCACCCGGAGTGGTTCAACCATCGTCCCGACGGCACGCTGAAGTACGCCGAGAACCCGCCCAAGAAGTACGAGGACATCTACAACGTCAACTTCGACTCGCCGGATTGGAGAGGGCTGTGGGAGGCGCTGCTGGGGGTCGTCCGCTTCTGGATCGGCCACGGCGTGCGCGTCTTCCGCGTCGACAACCCGCACACGAAGCCGCTCGCGTTCTGGGAGTGGCTGCTCGCCGAGGTGAGGGAGAGCGACCCGGACGTGATCTTCCTCGCGGAGGCGTTCACCCGCCGCCGCGTGATGCAGGCGCTCGCGAGAGCGGGCTTTCAGCAGTCGTATACCTATTTCACCTGGAAGAGCTCAGCGTGGGAGCTGACCGAGTACTTCGGCGAGCTCGCGCACAGTGACGAGCGCGAGTACTTCCGCCCCAACGCCTTCACCAACACGCCGGACATCCTCACCGAGTACCTCCAGGTCGGCGGGCCCAACGCCTTCCCGGTGCGGCTCGTGCTCGCGGCGACGCTGTCACCCAGCTACGGGATCTACTCGGGCTTTGAGAGCTTCGAGCACACGCCGGTCAGGACAGGCAGCGAGGAATACCTCGACTCCGAGAAGTACCAGCTGCGCGAGCGCCGCCTCGACGGCCCGCTGCTGCCGATGGTCCAGGCGCTCAACCGCGCCCGTCGCGACAACCCGGCGCTGCAGTGGCTCGACGAGCGCACGCGCTTCCTCGACACGCACAACGACGCGCTGATCGCCTACCTCAAGCGTCACGGTGACAACGTCGTCGTCACCGTCGTCAACATCGACTTCACGCACCCGCAGGAGGGGCTTGTGGAGATGCCGTGGGACCTCGGCCTGCCGCCTGGCTACACCGTCACCGACCTGCTCACCGTCGAGCGCTTCGACTGGCGCACGGGCGGCAACTACGTCCGGCTCGTGCCCGGCGAGCGCGCCGCTCACGTACTGCGGGTGGACACGCGATGAGCGCCCAGCGCAGCCCCCAGACCGGCCCGCCCGAGGGCACCCGCGCCGCCTTCGCGCCGTCGCACTGGTTCGAGTCCGACCCGCTGTGGTTCAAGCGCGCGGTCTTCTACGAGATCCACCTGCGCGGCTTCTTCGACGCCAACGCCGACGGCTCGGGCGACGTGCGCGGGCTGACCGAGAAGCTCGACTACCTCCAGTGGCTCGGGATCGACTGCATCTGGCTGCTGCCGATGTACGCCTCGCCGCTGCGCGACGGCGGGTACGACATCGCCGACTTCTACGCCGTCCATCCCGACTACGGCACGATCGAGGACGTCCGCGCGCTGATAGAGGCCGCGCACGAGCGGGGGATGCGGGTGATCGCGGACCTCGTGATGAACCACACCTCAAGCGACCATCCGTGGTTCCAGCGGGCCCGCAGAGCGCCGGCTGGCTCGCACGAGCGCGACTGGTACGTCTGGTCGGACACCGACGAGCGCTACCCCGAGGCGCGGATCATCTTCGTCGACACCGAGCCGTCGAACTGGACGTGGGACCCGATCGCCGGCGCCTACTACTGGCATCGCTTCTTCAGCCACCAGCCCGACCTCAACTACGACAACCCCGAGGTCCAGGAGGCGATGCTCGACGCGCTGCGCTTCTGGCTCGACCTCGGCATCGACGGCTTCCGCCTCGACGCCGTCCCGTACCTGTTCGAGCGCGACGGGACCAACGGCGAGAACCTGCCCGAGACGCACGCCTTCCTCAGACGCGTGCGCCGCGAGGTCGACGCGAGATACCCCGACCGCGTGCTGCTCGCGGAGGCCAACCAGTGGCCCTCCGACGTCGTCGAGTACTTCGGCGAGGGAGACGAGTGCCACATGGCGTTTCACTTCCCGCTGATGCCGCGGATGTTCATGGCGCTTCGGCGTGAGGACTCGGCACCGATGTACGAGATCCTCGAGCAGACCCCTGACATCCCGGAAAACTGTCAGTGGGGCCTGTTCCTGCGCAACCACGACGAGCTGACGCTCGAGATGGTGACCGACGAGGAGCGCGACTACATGTACGCGGAGTACGCGAAGGACCCGCGCATGAAGCTCAACCTCGGGATACGCCGCCGGCTCGCGCCGCTGCTCGACAACGGCCGCGACGAGATCGAGCTGATGACCGCGATCATGTTCTCGCTGCCCGGCAGCCCGGTGCTCTACTACGGCGACGAGATCGGGATGGGCGACAACGTCTACCTCGGCGACCGTGACGGCGTGCGGACGCCGATGCAGTGGACGGGCGACCGCAACGGCGGCTTCTCGCGCGCCGACTTCGCGCAGCTCTACGCGCCGCCGCTGATGGACCCGGTCTACGGCTATCAGGCGGTCAACATCGAGGCGCAGCTGCGCACGCCGACCTCGCTGCTGCGCTGGCTCAAGCGCTTCATCGCGCTGCGCAAGGAGCACCCGGTCTTCGGCGTCGGCGCGTACGAGCCGTTGTCACCGTCGAACCCGAAGGTCTTCGCGCACATCCGCCGCTACGAGAGAGACATCGCGCTGTGCGTCCACAACCTCGCGCGCAGCGCGCAGGCGGTCGAGCTGGACCTGTCCGCGTTCGAGGGCCGCTGGCCGGAGGAGATGTTCGGGCGCACGCGCTTCCCGCGGATCGGCGAGCTGCCGTACCTGCTGACGCTCGCGCCGCGCGGCTTCTTCTGGTTCCTCCTGCGTGACGACGGCGAGGCTGGGGAGGATGTCGGAAGTGGCGTTTGACGTGACACGGCTCGACGACGACGCGCTGGCGGGCTGGCTTGTCCAGCGGCGGTGGTTCGGCGCCAAGTCGCGCGAGCTCGCGCAGGCGCACGTGCTCGACGCGGTGGTGCTGCACGACGGGCCGCCGGCGCTGTCGGTCGCGATCGTCGAGGCGCGCTTCCCTGGCGGCACGCACGACCTCTACCAGCTGCTGCTTGCCGCGCGCCCGGCGGCTGAGGGCTGGGACCGCGAGGTCGTCCAGCAGCTCGGCAGGCAGACGGTCTACGACGCGCTCGCTGACCCGGACGCAGTCGCTTTGATCAGCGGCCTGCTGCGTGAGCAGGCGTCGATGGGCGACGCCTCGCGCGTCTCCTTCCACTGGCTCGACACGGTCGCGCCGCCGACCGGGATGCCGCCCGCGCGGCCGATCGGCGCCGAGCAGTCGAACTCGTCGGTCGTGCTCGACGAGCGGCTCGTGCTGAAGTGCTTCCGCAGACTCGAGCCCGGCGAGAGCCCGGAGCTGGAGATGGTCCGCTTCCTCAGCGAGCGCGGCTTCCCGCACATCGCAGAGCTCGCCGGCTGGTGCGAGTACGCGGGCGAGGTGATGGACGCGACGCTCGCGATCTGCCAGCGGCTGATCGAGGGCGGGCGCGACGGCTGGGAGCTGGTGCTCGACGGCCTCGAAGAGGACCCAGACGCGCTGATCGACCGGTTGCGCGACCTCGGCGCCGTCGTCGGCGCGATGCACGCCGTGCTCGCGTCGGACTCGAGCGACCCCGCGTTCGCGCCCGAGGAGCCCAGCGAAGAGGCGCTGCCGCTGCTGACCGCGACGATCGACGAGCAGATCGACCGCCTCTTCGTCGACCTGCCGCGCGACGACGAGCGGCTGGCCGCGATCGCCGGCCGTGGCGAAGAGGCCCGCGACCGCCTGCGGCTCGTCGCGAACGCCGGCCATCTCGGGCGGCTGATCCGGCACCACGGAGACTTCCATCTCGGGCAGACGCTGTTGGTGCCGGCGGGGGCCGCGGGCGGGGCGGCGCCGACGGGCGCGGGTGTCGGTGCGGGCCGGGTGGCGCCGGCAGGCGCGGGTGTCGGTGCGGGCCGGTTGGCGCCGGCAGGCGCAAGCGCGGCGGTCGGCGGGAGCGCCGCCGACCGGCCCGTCCCCTCCTGGGTCCTGCTCGACTTCGAGGGCGAGCCGGCGCGGCCGCTGCGGGAGCGGCGGCGCAAGGGGCCGGCGCTGAGAGACGTCGCCGGCTTGCTGCGCTCGCTCGCGTACGCGGTCTTCGCGGCAAAGCTGCAGCGCGACGTGCTCGTCCCGGAAGGCTGGGAGGAGCGGGCGCGCGAGGCGTTCCTGGAGGGCTACCTCGCTGCCGTCGACCCGACCGTCTTGCCGCCAAGCGCCGCCGCGACGAGAATGCTGCTGTCGATCCTCGAGCTGGAGAAGGCCGTCTACGAGCTGCGCTACGAGCTCGACCACCGCCCCGACTGGGTAGCGATCCCAACGGCAGCGATTGCCCGGCTTCTGGACGAGGAAGCGGCATGACTCGCGCGGAGCGCTCGCATGCCGTGCGCGGGCTCGCCCAGGGGCTCGCTCGCGCAGCCCGCTCGACTCAGGAGGCGCTGTCATTGACTCGCGCGGAGTGCTCGACTCAGGAGGCGCCGTCGTGACCGCCACCTTCGACGCCGACGTTGCCGCGCTGCTCGCGCGCGAACTGCGCGACCCGCATCGGCTGCTCGGCGCGCACCCGGCCGGCAGCGGCGACGGGGTCGTCGTGCGGGCGTGGCGGCCGGACGCGGTCAACGTCACCGTTCACGTTGACGGGCAGGAGCCGGTCGCGCTCGAGCGGGTCCACGCCGTCGGCCTGTTCGAGGGCCTGGTCGCTGGCGCCGAGCTGCCGCTGCGCTACTCGCTCGAGGTCGACTACGGCGAGCACGGCCGCTTCCCGCTTGACGATCCCTACCGCCACGCGCCGACGATCGGCGAGCTTGACGAGCATCTGATGGGCGAAGGCCGGCATGAGCGGCTGTGGGAGCGGCTCGGCGCACACGTGCGCGAGCTCGACGGGATCGCCGGGACGAGCTTCGCGGTCTGGGCGCCGAACGCGCGCTCAGTGAGCGTCGTCGGCGAGTTCGACGACTGGGACGGCCGCCTCCATCCGATGCGCGCGCTCGGCTCCAGCGGCGTCTGGGAGCTGTTCGTGCCGGGCGTCAGCGACGGCGCCCGTTACAAGTTCGAGATCCGCACCGTCGACAACGAGCTGGTGATGCACGCCGACCCGTTCGCCTTCGCCGCGGACGTCCCGCCGGAGACGAGCTCGATCGTCAACACGAGCGTTTACCAGTGGCACGACGCCGACTGGCTGGAGCGCCGCGCGCAGCGCGACCAGCTCGCCGCGCCGATGTCGATCTACGAGGTGCACCTCGGCTCGTGGCGGCGGCGCCCCGAGGAGGACCACCGGATGCTCACCTATCTCGAGCTTGCCGAGGAGCTCGCCGACTACGTCAGCGAGATGGGCTTCACGCACGTCGAGCTGCTGCCGGTGATGGCGCACCCGTTCCCCGGCTCGTGGGGATATCAGGTGACCTCCTACTTCGCCCCGACGCCGCGCCACGGCTCGCCCGACGACTTCCGCGCCTTCGTCGACCGGCTGCATGCGCGCGGCATCGGCGTGCTGCTCGACTGGGTCCCGGCGCATTTCCCGCGCGACGTCTGGGCGCTCGCCCGCTTCGACGGCACCGCGCTCTACGAGCATGCCGACCCGCGCCGCGGCGCCCATCCCGACTGGGGCACGCTGATCTTCAACTTCGGCCGCGCCGAGGTGAGGAACTTCCTGCTGGCGAGCGCGCTGTTCTGGGCGCGCGAGTTTCACGTCGACGGGCTGCGCGTCGACGCGGTCGCCTCGATGCTCTACCTCGACTACTCACGCGAGCCGGGCGAGTGGGTCCCCAACGAGCACGGCGGGCGCGAGGACCTCGAGGCAGTCGCCTTCCTGAAGGAGATGAACGAGCTGCTCTACGGCGCGGTCCCCGGCATCTTGACCGCGGCAGAGGAGTCGACCGCGTGGCCGGCGGTCTCGCGGCCGACCTATCTCGGCGGCCTCGGCTTCGGCTTCAAGTGGAACATGGGCTGGATGCACGACACGCTCGAGTACTTCAGACAGGACCCGGTCTACCGCCGCTATCACCACCACGAGCTGACGTTCGCGATGCAGTACGCCTTCAGCGAGAACTTCGTGCTGCCGCTGAGCCATGACGAGGTCGTCCACGGCAAGCGGTCGCTGCTGCACAAGATGCCGGGGGACCGCTGGCAGCAGATGGCGAACCTGCGCGCGCTCTACGGGTTCATGTGGGCCCATCCCGGCAAGAAGCTGTTGTTCATGGGTCAGGAGCTCGCGCAGGACGCCGAGTGGCGCCACGAGCACTCGCTCGACTGGCACCTGCTCGACTACGCCGAGCACCGCGGCGTGCAGGCGACGGTGCGCGACCTCAACCGCGTCTACCGCGCGCACCCGGCGCTGTGGGAGATCGACTTCGAGGCTGAGGGCTTCTGGTGGCTGGAGCCCAACGACGCCGAGCGCAACGTGCTGGCGTTCGCGCGCGCCGGGCGGGGTGGCGAGGGCCCGTCCGAGGGCGCTGCCGAGCGCGACCTGCTCGTCTGCGCCGCGAACCTCTCGCCGATCCCACACGAGCGCTACCGCGTCGGGCTGCCGCGCGGCGGCGCCTGGGTCGAGGCGCTCAACACCGACGCGCAGGAGTACGGCGGCGCCGGGATCGGCAATGACGGACCGCTGGAAGCGGAGCAGCTCGCCTGGCACGGCCAGCCGTGCTCGGCCGAGCTGACGCTGCCGCCGCTGGCGGTGGTGTGGCTTGTGCCTGCGCCGGCCGGTGATCGCCCGTGAGCGCGGCCTACCCTTGGGAGCGCCGCCACGGCGCGACGCCGCTCGGCGACGGCCGCACCGAGTTCCGCGTCTGGGCGCCGGCGCTCGCTGAGCCGCGCGGCGACGGCGCGGCGTCGTCGGCACGGACGGTCGAGATCGAGCTCGACGGCGGCCGCCACCCGCTCGCCGACGAGGGCGGCGGCATGTGGGCGGCGACGCTCGCGGCCGGCCACGGCGACGACTACCGCGTGGTGCTCGACGGCACGCCGCTGCCCGATCCCGCATCGCGCTGTCAACCCCAAGGACTGCGCGGGCCTTCGCGGGTCGTGGATCCGAGAGGCCTCGCCGCCGACGACGACTGGGACGGCCTCGACCTCGACGACCTCGTCCTCTACGAGCTGCACGTCGGGACGTTCAGCGCGGAAGGGACCTTCGACGGCGCGATCCCGCACCTGCCCGCGCTTGCCGAGCTCGGCGTGACCGCGATCGAGCTGATGCCGGTGGCGGAGTTCCCGGGCGCGCGGGGGTGGGGCTACGACGGCGTCTACATCTCCGCGGCGCAGTCGAGCTACGGCGGGCCGGAGGGGCTCGCTCGGCTCGTGAAAGCAGCCCACGACGCGGGCCTCGGCGTGATCCTCGACGTCGTCTACAACCACCTCGGCGCATCGGGCGTGAAGGCGCTGGAGGCGTTCGGGCCCTACTTCACCGCCAAGCACGAGACGTTCTGGGGCAAGGCGGTCAACTACGACGACGCCGACTGCGACCCGGTGCGCGAGTGGGTCCTGCAGAGCGCCGGGGGATGGATCCGCGACTTCGGGATCGACGGCCTGCGGCTCGACGCGGTCCACGCGATCTTCGACGACTCCGCGCGCCCGATCGTCGGCGAGATCGCAGCCCGCGTGCACGCCGCCGGCACACGCGCACGGCCGCCGCTCGTGATCGCCGAGAGCGCGCTCAACGACCCGCGCGTGATCCGCCCGCGCGAGCAGGGCGGCCTCGGCTGCGACCTGCAGTGGGCCGACGACTTCCACCACGCGCTGCGCGTGCTGCTGACCGGCGAGCGCGAGGGCTATTACGCCGACTTCGGCGAGCTCGAGCAGCTGGCGAGAGCCTTCCACCGGCCGTTCGTCTACGACGGTCTCTACTCGCCCGGCCGAAGGCGTCGTTACGGCGCCCCAGCGGACGATCGCGAACCCGCGCAGTTCGTCGTCTTCAGCGCCAACCACGACCAGGTCGGCAACCGCGCGCTCGGCGATCGGCTGCCATCCGCGGTGCGGCCGCTCGCTGCCTTCTGCGCGCTTTTGGCACCGTACACGCCGATGCTTTTCATGGGCGAGGAATACGGAGAGAACGCTCCCTTCCGCTTCTTCACCGATCACATCGATCCCGAGATCGCCGAGGCGACACGCGCCGGACGGCGCCGCGAGTTCGCCGCTTTTGCCGCGTTCAGCGGCGCCGAGGTCCCCGACCCGCAGGCGGTCGAGACGTTCGCAGGCTCGAAGCTGACGCGGGCCGCCGACCCCGCAATCGCGCGCCTTTACCGCGACCTGCTGCGGGTCCGCCGCGAGCTCCCCCGCGGCGAGGCGGACGCCGTCGAGCTCGACCCGCACGCCGGCTGCCTGCGCGTGCGCCGCGGCGAGCACACGCTGCTGGCGAACTTCGGCGGCGCGCCCGCGACCGTGCCGCTCGAGGGCTGCGAGCTCGTGCTCACCACCCACGCCGACATCGTCGCTTCGCCCGACGGAACGCTCGAGCTGCCCTCGCTCGCCGGCGCGCTGGTGTCTCAATGAGTGCGGAGGAGGCAGCCAGATACGACGTCTGGCTCGGCGAGCCGTTCCCGCTTGGCGCCGCATGGGACGGCGACGGCGTCAACTTCGCGCTCTTCTCCGAGTACGCCCAGCGCGTCCAGCTCTGCCTGTTCGACGAGGAGGGCGTCGAGACGCGGCTCGAGGTCGAGCACCACACCGCGCGCCACTGGCATTGCTACGTGCCGGGAATCGGCCCCGGCCAGCGCTACGGCTACCGCGTCCACGGCCCGTACGCGCCGGAGGACGGCCACCGCTTCAACGCGGCGAAGCTGCTGATCGACCCGTACGCGAAGGCGATCGAGGGCGACGTCAGATGGGACGCGGCGAACACGCTGCCGTACGTCCCGGGCGGCGCCGAGGTGCCCGACGACGTCGACCTCGAGCGCGACGACGAGGACTCGGCGCCGGCGATCCCGCGCTCGGTCGTCGTCGACCCGCGCTTCGACTGGGAGGGCGACCGGCCGCCGAGGAACTCCTGGCACGACACCGTGATCTACGAGACGCACGTCAGAGGGTTCAC
>DASYEC010000128.1:0-81970 GCA_036499225.1 Conexibacter sp. | reverse complement strand
GCTGCAGCGACTGCGCGCGACCCGACCAGCGTTCGGGTTATGACGCCTAGCCGCCCGCTTGCGCCCGGTACGGCTGACGGCTCCGGCTCTGGGGTATTCAAAAAGGCGCGCTGACCGTCAGCGAACGCGTCGTGAAGGACGTCGTGGGCTGAGCGTCAGCCGGCCGCGCTGATGAGTCAGAAAGGGGTTTCCAATGTCCGAGCAGCGCGATGCTCAGCAAGTGAACCACCAGACGATCCGTCTGAGCAAAGGGAAGCACGCCGCCCCGACGGAAGGCGCCTGCGTGATGGAGCTCGCGTCGATGCTCGCGGGCGAGCCGTTCTCCGACAGGCCTGCGACGGCTTGCCCCGTGGTGGGCGGCTTCCTGCGGGCGTACAACGACAGGATCGACGACGAGCGGCGGCAGGACCTCTACCGCTACGCGTCGGAGGTCGTCGGATCGCGCGGAAGCGCGGAGATCGAGCGGCGGCGCGAGCGGCGTTGCCTGGAGTGGGCGGAAGAGCGCAAGCGTGAGCGGGCGCGGCCGTTGCGGTGGGTGCTGCGTGCATCGCCGTCGGTCGTCGACCGTCGGCTTGGGCTGGACGCGGCGGGCACGTATGCGGCCCGTTCGATCCGGCGCCACACCGACAAGAGCCATGCGGCGGCGCTCGCGCTGATCGACGAGCTGCTGTCGATGGGCCGCGACGCTGGGGCCCGGCGGGCTCCGCTCTCGCCGCGCGCCGTCGGCGAGGTCGGGCCTGCACGCCCGGCGACGCCTGCCGCCTGAGGCGGCCGCAGGACGCACATTCGGTACGCGAGTACGCGAGGGCGGCTTTCATCGAGCCGCCCTCGCTGTGTGCCCGTAGCCAGCCTGTCCGGCCGGCGCGTCGCGCGTCGCTGCGTGGCCGTAGCCAGCTGTCCGGCAGGCGCGTCGCGCGTCGCTGCGTGGCCGTAGCCAGCCAGTCCGGTAGGCGCGTCGCGCGTCGCTGTGTGCCCCAGGGGCCGCGGCTTCAGGCCGCGACGCCGTTGGGCGCCAACACGCTGAGGTCTTCCGGCGGGTCGCCGGTCAGCAGCCAGTTGCCCTCGTCATCGCGCCGCAGCAGCGCGCGGTCCGACAGCGTCCCCAGCGCGGAGGTGACCGACGGCCGCTGCGCGCCGACGAGCAGCGCGAGCTGGCGGTGCGTCAGCGCCAGCGGGACCAGCACGCCGTCCGCGGTCACCTTGCCGTAGCGGTCCGCGAGGTGCCAGAAGAACGCCAGCAGCCGTACGTCGACGCGCTTGAGGCTGTGGATGCTGACCATCACGGCAAGATCCTGCGCGCGCTCGTTCGCGCGCGCGACAAGCGCCGTGATCAGCGCTGGCCAATGGGCGGCGACGCGCAGGAAGTGCTGGTCGAGCACAGCGAAGCGCGCCGGCTCGATCACCTGCCAGTCGACCTCGTGGCGCATCGGGGCGTCATAGCCGCTCTCATCCCACGGGCGCAGGATCGCGCCCCTCCCGATCAGCTCGCCGCAGCGAGCCTCCGCGACGGTCACGTCGCGGATCAGCAGCCCGTCGAGCATCAGCAAGCCGAGCTCGGCGTCGGGTGGTGGGGCCGCGTGGGGGTCCCAGGGGCCGGTGCCGACTTCGGCAATGGCTGCCACCGCGTGCTGGCGGCAGCGGGCGCGCTCGGTCTCATCGAGAACGCTGCGCAGCCCGGCGTCGTGATCGAGCACGTAGACGAACCGATCGCCGGAGCGGACTGTCGTGTCGCTGACCTTCATCCGTCCCTGCACTACCCGTTCGAGGCCAATCGCTCTCCCGGATTTGCGATCCCGCGCGAGGGCGCTGGACGTCGCCGGCCCGAAGATGGGCCAGCAACGCCCGTCGCCACAGGGATTACGGCTTGATGATGGGCTTGATGATGGGCTTGATGATGCTCGGCTTGATGATCATGTTTCGGTCACCTCCTTCCAGGGTCTCGAAGGTCATACGTCAGGCCGCTCGCCCTGCGACGTACACGAGCTTCGTGTGGGCCTCCTCGTCGGCGTCCTGATGCAGGACGCCGCCCGTGGACTGACCCAGCACAGCTCGGCAAGCGAGCCCGGCTGACGCCAAGGCGTTGCGCACCGCCGCTTGGGGGTGGTGGCGCTGGATGTGGCGGCTGACCGCTGCGTCGCGGCCGCCGATCTCGATCGAGGCGGAGCAGATCGCGCCGGGCACGATCGGCCCGGTCGTCTCACCCCGCCAGATCGCTTCTGCGAGCGGGCGCTCGAACGTTGCGCGGGCGCTGAAGCCGTCGCGGTACGTCGAGAGCGTGTTCGCGTCGAAGAGGTAGAGGCCGTCGTCGCTCAGCAGGCGTGCGACGCTCGCGAAGGCGGCGGCGAGGTCGTCAGCGTCGAGCAGGTAGTTGACGGCGTCGTCGAGGCATGTGACGAGGTCGAACGTGCCGATCTCGGGCAGCTCGCGCATGTCCGCGACGCGAATCCGCCCCTCAGGAAGAGCGCCAACGCGCCGAGCTTGAGCGACCATCGCGGGCGACAAGTCGCATGCCCAGACGTCGTAGCCGAGTTCCAGCAACGGTCCGAAGCTCTTGCCTGTGCCGCAGGCGACGTCGAGCGCGCGGCTCCCCTCAAGACCATGCCGACGCGCCAGCTCCACCAGCCGCCGGACCCACCCGTCGTGGTCGTAGGAGGCGGTGAAGCGGTCATAAACGTGCGCCAGCTGCTCGTAGGCCTCGAGCGCCGCAGGGGCGCCAGGCGGCGCGATCGAAGCAGTCGAGGCGGCTCCGGCGGCGGGGAACGGCGGGGCTTGAGTCGGGGTCATGAAAGGCAAGACCCTTCGAACGCTCACAACCGTTTCACGTAGTTCGCGAACTTTGACGAAACCTCGATATTTGCCCTGTGGCCGGAGCGATCGCGGGGGTCCGCGTGCACCAGCCAGGAGAAGACGATTGGGATTGGGAGCGGATGCGGGCTACTGCGACACGAGAAGCCCGGCGCTATCTCCTGGCCGGGCACGACGTCGACGACGTGGTTCAAGAAGCGCTCATGCGCGCGTGGCGGCGACGGGCAACCTGTCGCGGGGAGGACCGCGTGCCATGGATGCGCCAGATCGCGCGCAACGAAGCGCTGCGATTGCTGGAGCGGCGGAGAGCCCGAGGGGAGCGCGAGCTGTTCGACGACGAGGATGCGCTCGCCCGCGTCGCTGACGAAGACGCCGAGCTCGAGCGCGAGGGACTGCTGCTGCGCCTGCACGTCGGCCAGGTGGTCGACGCGTTGTCCGTTGATGACCGGCGCTTGCTTGCTTTACGCTATGCGAGAGATTTGAGCCAGCCTGAGGTAGCCCGGATGTTGGGGATCCCTGAAGGAACCGTCAAGGTTCGGCTCCACCGACTCCGAGGACGCCTGCGGAAGGAGCTCGAGACGAGCCGATGAAGCCGTACAGCGACATCACCGATCCGCGCCTGATCAAGGCGCTTGCCCATCCGCTCCGGATTCGCATCCTTGCGATCCTCGAGGACCGTGAGCTTGCGAGCCCGAACGAGCTCTCTGAGCTGCTCGGGGTCTCGCTCGGGGTCATGAGCTATCACGTGCGCCGCCTGCACGCGCTCGGGTTTCTCGAGCTTGTGAGACGGACGCCGCGTCGTGGGGCGATAGAGCATCACTACCGCGCGAAGGCGCGGCCGAAGGTCTCCGACGAGGGCTGGGCGGAGACGCCGTCGATCGTCAAGCGGGCGATGGTCGGCGCCTCGCTGGAGCAGGTCAGCACCTACGTCAACGCCGCGGCCTCCAGAGGCGGCTTCGACAACGCTGACGCGCATCTCAGCCGCAGCGTGTTGACGCTCGACGAGCGCGGTTGGAAGGACCTTGCCGGCGAGCTCGCGAAGGCGCTGGAGACGGTCGAGCGGATCGAGGCCGAGAGCGCGGCGCGCCTGCGCGAGGGCGGCGAGGCAGTCGCGGCGCCCGCGAGAACAACCGGCGTCGTGATGATGATGTTCGACGCGCAGGGCGTCCCTGAGAAGCAGACTCCTGCCGACGACCGCCACCTCGGCCGGCGCTCAAGCCGACGTCCGCGGCCGCTGCAGACGGCCGCTGTCGCAGGCGAGCTGGACTGAGCTAGGAGGCGCCGGCGCCGCTCCCGTCGGCGAGCGCCTGTGCCGCGAGCGCCATCACCCCGTCGCGGCTGCCGGCGACGCACATGAAGCGGCCGCTGTGGCAGAAGCGCGCGTCGGCCACGCCAGTGACCGCCGCCAGCTCGTCGCCGGTCAGGCCGGCCCAAGCCTCGGGCAGGTCCTTGCGGTTGGCGAACTCGCCGAGCACGCGCGGGACCGCCTGCAGCCCCCAGTCCTCCTCGCGCGGGTAGACGACGAACAGCGCCTCTGGCGCGCTCGCGAGCACGGCGCGGTGCCACGGCATCCCGCGGTCGAGCTCGATCAGGCGCGGGTCGCTCGCGCGCGCGATCGCGCTGCGCACGAGCTCGGCGGCGCGCTCCGTCGCGCGGGCGGAGGCGAGCGCGCGCTCGAGGATCGAGCCGGCCAGGGCCAGCGCCGCGTCAAACGCCGCCTGCTTGCCGGCGCCTGAGGCGTCCTCGTCCCAGTTGGGGTTGAGCGAGGCGATCGCGTACGGCACTGAGAACGGAGAGAAGCCCTCGACGAGCGGCTCCACGACGTTCTGGCCGGTGTCGTTGGCGTCGACGGTCTGCACGATCGCCTCGTCGATCCGCTTGGCGATCTCGTCGCTGCCGGCGATCTGCGCGCCGAACGCGCGCCACACGAGGCCGAAGGAGGCGTAGCGGATCCCGTTGGGACGCTCGCCGGCGCCGCCGCGCTGATGGTGGTCGAAGTCGCCGGCGGCGGCGTCGTCGCGCAGGCCGACGTCGACGCGCAGGTCAGCTTCCGCGAGCAGGTGCGGCTCGCGCGTGCGGACGATCTCCAAGGCGTCGCCGTGCAGCAGCTGCAGCGCCGCGATGGCGAAGACCTCGTCGGCGTGGAAGGAACCGTTGTGCGTGGCGACTCTCATGCCTCGCACGGTATCCGTCAGGCGCGCGGGTCGGGCCCCTCGCTGACGGCGCGGCGGGCGGAGTGGGCGCGGGCGAGGTGGCGCGCGGTTGCTGCGTGCCGCGCCGCGGCTTGCGGTCACGCGGGGCGGAGTTGCTGCGTGGCGGTCGGGGCGCTGGCAGACTGCGCGCATGTCTGTGTGGTGGCGGCCCGACCGGCTTGCGTGGTGGACCGGCCTGCTGTTCGCGATCGGCTCGGTCCTGTTCTTGGTGCCGGGCGTCGCGGCGCTCGGCTCCTCGGCCGACTGGATCGGGGTGGCGTTCTTCGCCGGCTCGATCTTCTTCACCTCGGCTGCGGGGCTGCAGCTGCTCGCCGCCTCGGAAGTCCCGCACAGGGCGCGGCCTGCGCACGAGCGGCGGATGCTGCGGCCGCGGGCGTGGCTGCCGAGGGCGGTCGACTGGCTCGCCGCGGCCGTCCAGTTCCCCGGGACGATCCTCTTCAACGTCAACACCTTCGAGGCGCTCAACCACGCGCTCGACCCGACGCAGGTCAACGTGCGCGTGTGGACGCCGGACATGATCGGCTCAGGCTGCTTCCTCGTCGCGAGCCTGCTCGCGTTCGCAAACTCAGAGCACCGCTGGGTCTCGTTCCGGCCGCACGACCTCGACTGGTGGATCGCCGGAGCCAACCTGCTCGGCTCGATCGCCTTCGGCATCTCTGCGGTGGCGGCGTTCGTGCGGCCAGCGACCGGGACGGCGGTCAACGACGCGATCGCAAACGGCGGGACGGCCGCCGGGGCGGCCTGCTTCCTGATCGGGGCACTGCTCTTGCCGGTGCAGGCCGACCGGCAGCAGGGGGCGGGGCCGGTGGGCGGGCCTGAGCCGCCGCCTCAACCGTCGGCGGCGCGCGAGGCGTAGATCGCTTCGCGGACGCTTCCGAGGTCGCGGACGAAGGCTGCGTAGGCGGTGTGGCGCTCGTCTTCGTCGCGGGCTCGGAGGATCGACGAGGGGTGGACGGTGACCGTTACCCACGCCGCGAGCGGGGACTCGATCCGCGTGCCGCGGTCGCGCGTGACGCGGACGTCGCGGCCGAGCAGGGATTGTGCGGCGACGGCGCCGAGGCAGACCAGCACCTGCGGCTTGACGACGTGGATCTCGGCCTCGATCCACGGGCGACATGCCGCGATGTGAGCCGCCTCGGGGCGCTGGTGGATGCGGCGCTTGCCGCGCAGTCTGTAGCGGAAGTGCTTGACGGCGTTCGTCAGGTAGACGTCGCTGCGCTCGATGCGCGCGTCTTCCAACGCCCGGTCGAGCACGCGGCCGGCGGGGCCGACGAACGGCGCGCCCTCGATGTCCTCGCGGTCACCTGGCACCTCGCCGACGAGGACTGCGCGGGCGCCCGCCGGACCCTCGCCGAGGACGGCCTGGGTAGCCGGCTCCCACAGCTCGCAGGCGCGGCAACGCTGCACAGCCTCGCGCAGGCGCGGGAGCGTCGGGCGCTCCGGCACTGGCGCGGGCGGGCGATCCTCCGCCGCTCTGCCGCGTCTGCTGCTGCGGGTCGCCATGAATCGTCGCTGACGGGTCTCGCTCAGTCGGGGTCGAGGAGGCTGTCGGGCGTGGTGTCGGGGTCCGGGGGCTCGGTTCTGGCGCCGTTGCGGCCCGGCCTCGACGGGCTGCCGGGGGTGGCCGGGTCGTCCTCGGCGGGCGGGAAGCGGGCCTCGGCGGCGTCGGCGATGCCGATGAGCGACTTGGAGAGGTCGCGGGTCGACTCGATCAGGCGCTGCCGCTCCTCCCACAGGCGTTCGATGTCCTCGTCGAAGCTTCTGACGCGGGCTTGGGCGGCGACCCAGGCGGCGCTGGCCTCCTGCTCCGCCCGTTGGAGGCGGTCGTCGGCTTGTGCGCGCGAGCGGCTGGTCGTCTCCTCGGCGGCGCGCTCGGCCTCGTGGAGGATCGCCGCCGTCTGCTCGCCGACGCGGTCGAGCGCTATGCGGACGGCGGCCGACGGCGAGCGAGCTTCGTCGAAGCGGGCGATGCAGCGCTCGACGCGCGCGACGTAGTCGTCGACCGCATGCGTGTCGTAGCCGCGGAAGGAGAGCGGGAAGTCGATCTCGCGCAGCGCCTCGATCTCGGGATCGGCGCCTGGCTCGGCGGCGTCGGAGCGCTCTATCGCGGTGCCGGCTGCGACGAGCGCGTCGCTCGCGGAAAGGCGGTCGAGCGACCGGGTGGGGGCGAGGTCCGGGCGGTCTTCCACGTTCTCGCCAAGCGTGCCGATCGTGCCGTGGTCGCGGCTGTTCGGCGCCAACCGGGTCGCGTTGATCGTCGCGTCATCGGCATCGCCCGGCGCCTCGCGGATCGCGTTGTTCGTGGCGTCGCCGGTGTCGCCCGGTGCCTTGCCGATCCCGTTCGATGTCGCGTCATCCATGGCGCTCGTGGCCTCGATCTCGGCGCGTTGCGCGTCGGGCGCGAGGTCGTCGGTCGGGACGACCTCGTGCGGCTGCGTGTCCTGCAGCTCGAGTCTTTCTTCTGGTGGCTCGTGCGTCATCCCTGGACGGACTGCCCACCGCGCGCCCGCGCCTAACGCGTGCAAGCGCTCTGGCGCGGGCCTGGCGCGGCGGCGCGGCTGGCGGCCGGGGCTGCATGACGACGGCTGCCCAGCGTCGCCCTCGAGGCCGCACTCGCCGCTTTCCTCTGCGGCCGTCAGCGAGGTACCGCATCGCGGAACCAGAAGCCCGTGTGCGGACTTCGGCAGCCAAAAACGGCAATTGCTCTTGACGAGTTCCACATTGCGTTACTAGGGTGCTGCAAGACGGCACGCTCATGTGTGCCGAGTGATCGGTTTTCGACCACGAGGAGAGAAGATGGGTTCCACCGTGACGCGCGGCAGCGCGCTGCTGGCTGCTGCCGTGCTCGCCGGCGGCCTGGCCGCCTGCGGCTCCAGCTCGAGCTCAAGCTCGGGCGCGAGCTCCGGGTCAAGCTCGACGTCGTCGGGCTCTACGTCGAGCTCCGGTCAAGCGGCGCCGTCGGCCGACTCCGCGAGAGTCGGCCTCGTGATCCTGTCGGGCCCCGTGGGCGCCAACGAGGACCACATGATGCAGGGCTTCACGATCGCCCAGGCGGACATCGCGAGAGAGGGCGGGCCGAGACTGGAGCTCGTCAGATGCGAGGACCAGGTCGACGTCGACCAGAGCACGGCGTGCACGCGCAAGCTGACCTCCGAGGACGGCCTCAAGGCCGTCATCCTCGACACCGCCAGCCCGGCGGCGCTCGCCGACTCGGCCGTCACCGCGCGCTCCGGCGTCGTCGCAATGATGCCCTCCCAGCGCGACACCGAGCTGACCGAGCAGGGCAACAGACTGCTGTTCCGCACCGGCATCTCCGGCGCGGTCGAGGTCGAGAAGGTCGCGCCGGAGATCATCCAGCAGCTGAGACCGCAGAAGGTCGGGATCCTCGCCGAGAACAACTCGTTCGGGCAGGACGAGCTCAAGCGCTTCACGAGAGCGTTCCAGGACGCGAGCGTCGACGTCCCGTACTCGGCGTCGTTCGAGGCCGATCAGACTGACTTCAGCGCCGAGCTGGCGAAGGCGAAGTCCGACGGCGTCGACCTGCTGCTGATGATCGGCGAGGCCAACCACGGCGGGCTGATCTCCCAGCAGGCGAAGAGCCTCGGGCTGAGCGCGAAGCTGCTCGCGAGCTCCGGCATGACGAGCCGCGACCTGCTCGACCTCAGCAGAGGCGCGATGGACGGGCAGTACGCCTGGTCGACGCTGCCACAAGCGGGCGGCGGCTCGCAGGAGTTCTTCAGAGAGTTCAGAGCGAAGTACGGCCAGGACCCGTCGAGCATCTCCGCGGAGGCGTACACCGCCCTGCGCACGCTCGCGATGGCGGTCCAGAGAGCCGGCGGCGCTGACGACGCGAACAAGCTCGCCGGCGCGATGCGCGCGACGAGCTGGGACAGCCCGATCGGCGCGGTGAAGTTCGACGACAAGGGCCAGAACACGAATGCCGAGACCGAGCTCCAGGTCGTGAGAGGCAACGCGTTCGAGCCGCTGAGCAAGTAGGAGGCGCGCTATGCACCCGCTGCTCGCCACCAGCCTGTTCGCGCAGGAGATCGTCAACGGCGTCGTCCAGGGCGGCGTCTACGTCCTCGTCGCCATCGGCCTCAGCCTCGTCTTCGGCGTGCTGAAGGTCGTCAACTTCGCGCACGGGGAGTTCTATGTCGTCGGCGGGTTCGTCGCCTACCTCTGCACCGCCTCGCTCGGCCTGCCGTACTGGTCGGCGGTCGTGCTGGCGGCGCTCGCCGGCCTCGCCGTCGGCGCGGTCGCGGAGCGGCTTGCCGTGAAGCCGCTGCGCGGGGCGCCGGAGGACGCTGTCTTCCTGTCGACCTTCGGGCTGTCGCTCGTGCTGCTGTACGGCGTCAAGCTGCTGCTCGGCGGCCAGCCGCACACCGTCGCCACCAGCTTCACCGGCGACATGCACTTCGCTGGCGTCGTGCTGACCGACCAGCAGCTCGTGCTGATCGCGTTGACGATCGTGCTGGTCGGCGCGCTGTTCGTCGTGCTGCGGCGCTCCTACGTCGGGCTCGTGCTGCGGGCCGTCGCGCAGGACCGGGCGACCGGCTCGCTGATGGGGATCGAGGTCGAGCGCGTCTACTGGGCGGCGTTCGCGGTCGCCGCGGCGCTGGCCGCCGTCGCCGGCGCGATCGTCGCGCCGCTCTACTCGGTCAACCCGTACTCGGGCCAGGACATCCTGATCACCGCGTTCATCGTCGTGATCGCAGCCGGGCTCGGCAGCTTGCCGGGCGCGGTGATGGTCGGGCTCGGGCTCGGGATCGCCGAGGCGCTCGCGGCCGGCTACGGGCCCTCAGGCAGCCGGCAGTACGTCGCGTACGTGCTGGTCGTCGCGGTGCTGCTGTTCCGGCCGCAGGGGCTCTTCCCCGGGACCGCGCGGGCGGTGCGGGCATGAGCGTCGCGGGCGTCAAGCGCCGGTCACCGGGTGGGGCGGCTTCGGCGGCGGGCGGTGCGCTGCGCGCTGGCGCGGCTCCGTGGCTCGGCGTGATCACGTTGATCGCCTTCGCGCTTGTCGCGCCGCTGATCTGGTCCAGCGACTACGCGCTGGAGCTGATGGACCTCGTCGTCGTCTACGGCGTCGTCAGCGTGAGCCTCAACGTGATGGTCGGCTACCTCGGCTACCTGCCGTTCAGCCAGATCGCCTTCTTCGGGATCGGCGCCTACGCCGGCGCGATCGTCGCCGAGCGGGTGACCGACAACCTGTGGGTCGCGGCGGGCGCGGCGATCGCCGTCGCGCTGCTCGTCAGCCTCGTCATCGGGCGGCTGACGCTCCACCTGCGAGGCCTCTACTTCGCGATCGTCACGCTCGCGCTTGCGCAGCTGTTCGTGCTCGCGGCGACGAACGCGTCGGGGCTGACGAACGGCTCCAACGGGCTCACGTACGCCGGCCAGCTGTCGCTGCCGCTGCCGGCGATCTCGCTCGACTTCTCGCAGTACCGCACGGTCTACTTGCTGACCGTCGTCGTCGCGGCTGTGCTGCTCGTCGGGCTGTGGCGGCTGATGCGCGGCGGCGTCGGGCGGATCGCTTTGGCGCTGCGCGACAACGAGGCGCTCGCGCGCAGCTTCGGCGTGCGCGCGACGCCGTTCAAGCTCGGCGCGTTCGTCCTGGTGTCGGTCGTCGCCTCGATCGCCGGCGTCCTCTACTTCATCTACTACGAGTTCGTCAGCCCGGGAACGTTCGGGCTGCAGAACTCCCTGCTGCTGCTCCTGATGATCGTGCTCGGCGGCAAGGACCTCTTCTGGGCGCCGCTGCTGGGCGCTGTCGTCTTCGAGGTGCTGCCGAAGGTCGTCAACCTCGGCGAGGACGTCAAATGGCTGGTCTTCGGGGCGATCATGATCGCGGTCGTGACGATGCTGCCAAGCGGGCTCGGCGGGGCGGCGGTTGACGGGTGGCGGCGGGTGCGGGGGCGGCTGCGGTCGCGCTCTGGCGCCGCTTCGGCGGTGGCGGCGGCGGCGCGGGCGAGCGGCGCGGTCGACGGGCGCGCGGCTGGCTCGCTGGAGCCGGGCGAGGTCGACGTGCGCGGCTGGGCGCGTGCCGCGGTGACTGCGCCGAGCGTGACGCCGCGCGATGGGATCGCGCTGCGGGCCGACGGCCTCGCCAAGCGCTTCGGCGGCGTGCAGGCGCTCGACGGCGTCAGCCTCGAGCTGCGTGCCGGCGGCGAGGTGCTCGGGCTGGTCGGGCCCAACGGCTCAGGCAAGACGACGCTGTTCAACGTGCTGAGCGGCTTCGTCGCGCCGGACTCCGGCACTGTCTCGCTGTTCGACCATGACGTGACGGCGGCGGCGCCGGAGCGGATCGCGGGGCTCGGGCTGGTGCGGACCTTCCAGGAGGAGGCCGCCTTCCCGACGCTGACGATCGCCGAGAGCGCGCTCGTCGCGCGCGTCGGGGGCCGCTCGCGCCGCTTCACGCAGCTCGTCTGGAACGCGATGCGGGCGAAGCCCGAGGTCTTCCCCGGCTCCGACGTGCGCGTCGGCGAGCTGTCGCACGGCAGCCAGCGGTTGCTGGCGATCGGCCTCGCCTTCGCCTCCGCGCCGGCGGTCGTGCTGCTTGACGAGCCGGCCGCGGGCCTTGGGCCCGAGGAGGCCGAGTCGGTCGCGGAGATGATCCGCCTCGCACGTGACAACGGGACCTCGGTCGTGCTGATCGAGCACCACATGGAGATGGTGATGGGCGTCTGCGACCGCGTGATGGTGCTCGGCAGTGGCGCGAAGCTCGCGGAGGGGACGCCCGCCGAGGTGACCTCCGACGAGGTCGTCGTCGAGGCGTTCCTGGGCAGCTTCGGCCGCCGCGCGGTCGAGCTGTCGACCAGCGGGACCGACGGAGGCAGCCGATGAGCGCGCCGCTGTTGCGGGTGGAGGGGCTGACCGCTGGCTACGGCCGCGGCGAGGTGCTGCGCGACCTCAGCATCGAGGTCGCCGAGCGCACGACGGTCTCGATCATCGGGCCCAACGGCGCCGGGAAGACGACGCTGATCCGCTGCGTCTCGGGCGCGCTGCGCCCGAGCGGGGGGCGGGTCGTCTTCGACGGCGAGGAGGTCACCGGGCTGCGGCCGGTCGAGCTGGTGCGGCGCGGGATCATGCAGGTCCCGCAGGGCCGCCATCTGTTCGGCGAGCTGACCGTCGAGGAGAACCTGCGGCTCGGCGGGCACAGCGTGCGTCGGCGGATCGACGTCGAGCGGCGGATCGAGGAGCTGGTCGAGATCTTCCCGATCGTGCGGGAGCGGCGCGGGCAGCTGGCGCACACGCTCAGCGGCGGGCAGCAGCAGATGGTCGCGATTGCGCGCGGGCTCGTCTGCGAGCCGCGGCTGCTGCTGCTCGACGAGCCCTCCGTCGGCCTCGCGCCGGCGATCATCGACGACGTCGGCGCGCTCGTCGCGCAGATCAAGGCGGCGGGCTGCACCGTCCTGCTCGCCGAGCAGAACGTGCCGCTTGCGCTGTCGCTCGCCGACCACGTTCACGTGATCGCCAACGGCGCCGTCGCCGCGCACGGCACGCCGGCCGAGATCGAGGCCCGCGACGACGCCCGCCGTGCCTACCTCGGCCTGCCCGACCCGGCGGGGGCGGCGGCGTGAGCGGCGAGTCGCTCCTTGCCGCCGATCCCCACTCGGCGGGAGCGCGGCAATGACCGGCGAGCCGTGGCTTGGGCTGCTGCTCGGCAGCCAGCGGCGCACGCTGTCGGGCGGCGCGCTGTACGCCGCCGTCGAGGCCGAGGCGGCGGCTGCTGTCGCGGGCGGCGTCAACGTGCTTGTTGCGCCGGAGCATCTGCATGCGGAGCCGTACGCGATGCTGCGGCCTTGGCCGCTGTTGGCCACACTGCGCGGACGGCTGGACGGGGAGCTCGCCACGGTCGGGTCGGTGATCGCCGGGATCAGCTCGCTGCCGCAAACGCTCGGCGACCTGATGACCGTGCGCGCCGTCGGCAACGGCCGCGCCGGCGCCGCGCTTGCTGCCGGCTACCGGCCGGACGAGTTCGCCGCCGTCGGCCGCGACATCGCCGACCGCTTCACGCTGCGCGCACACCTGCGCGAGGCGCTGGTCGGCGCGGGGCAGTGGACGTGGTCGGCGGCCGCCAACGAGCGTGCGGCGCGCCGCGCGGTCGAGGCGGGCGCGGCGTGGTACGGGGCGCCGACGCTCGCCGACAGAGACGCGGCCGCGATCGCGCGCGCTGTCGGCGGGACGGCCGTCCTGCGCCGTGACGTCCTGCTCGGCGAAGACGACGCCGACCTGCGCGCGCGCTGGGAGCAGTGGGTCGCGCCGAAGTACGGCGCGTATGCGAGCTGGGGCTACGCGCCCGACGGGTCCGCGCATGTCGTCGCGGGCACGGCGAGCGCCGTCGCTGAGAACTTGAACGCGCTGATCGCCGCGGCCCGCCCGGCGGGGGTCGTGCTGCGGCTGTGCTGGCCGGAGATGGGCGCAGGCGCGGCGCTGGGACATGTCAACGCATTCGTTGACGACGTGGTGCCGGCGCTGGAGCTGACCGCGGTGAACGTTGCCGGACACGGCACGAGGAGGAATTGATGGACCTGGCGTATCTGATCCGGCGGGCTGCCCGCTCCTATCCGGACGCCCCGGCGGTGAGCGACCGCCGCGGGATCGCGACCCTCGCCGCGGTCGTCGACCGCGCCGAGCGGATGGCCAACGCGCTCGACATGCTCGGCGTGCCCGCGGGCGCCGCCGTCGGGGTGTTGTCGGAGAACCGCGTCGAGTACCCCGAGGTCGACCTCGCGCTCGCGCTCGGCCGCCGCGTGCGCGTCGCGCTCAACTGCAAGCTGCACCGCGACGACTTCCGCTTCGCGCTGCAGGACTCGGGCGCGCGCGCTCTCGTCCACTCGGGCAGCTTCGCCGAGGACGCCGAAGCGCTGGCGGCCGAGCTCGGCCTCGTCGCGATCGACCTCGACGGGGAGGGCGAGCGTGGCTACCCGAGGCTGCTCGCCGACGCGCCGGCGACGCCGGTCGTGCGCGCGCTCGACGTCGAGCAGCCGGCGTGGATCTCCTATACGTCGGGCACGACCGGGCGGCCGAAGGGGGTCGTGCTCAGCCATCGCGCGGTGCGCGAGGTGGCGTTCAACCTGCTGCTCGAGCTCGGCCCGCAGCGCACCGGCGCGCGGCTCGTGCTGACCCAGCCGCTGTCGCACGGCGCCGGCTACTTCGTGCTGCCGTGGCTGTTCGCTGGCGGCGGGGTCCACGTGATCGACGGCTTCGTCGCCGACGAGGTGCTGTGGGCTGCCGAGCAGCCGGGCGTCGACGCGCTGAAGGCGGTCCCGGCGATGTTCCCGACGCTGCTGGAGGCGCACGCCGCCGCTGGCGGGCGGCCGCTCGGCTACGACAAGATCGTCTACGGCGCGTCGCCGATGCCGGGGCCGATCCTCGACGAGGCGCTCGAGCGCTTCGGCCCGGTGCTCATACAGATCTACGGGCAGTCGGAGGCCCCGGTGACGATCACCTGCATGCGCCAGGAGGACCACGCGCGGACGGGCGCGCATCGCGGCTCCGCAGGTCGTCCGTGGAGCTCGGTCGCGGTCGAGGTGCGCGCGCCCGACGGCGCGCCGGTCGGCGTCGGCGAGACGGGCGAGGTCGTCGTCCGCGGCACCCATCACATGACCGGCTACCACGGCCTGCCGGAGGCGACGGCCGAGGTGCTGCGCGACGGCTGGGTGTGGACGAAGGACATGGGCACGATCGACGAGCAGGGCTTTGTTCACCTGCTCGGGCGCCGCGACGAGATGATCAACTCGGGCGGCTTCAACATCTCCCCGCGCGAGGTCGAGCACGTCTTGCAGGACCATCCCGCCGTCGCCGAGTGCGTCGTGATCGGGACGCCCGACCCGCGCTGGGGCACGGCCGTCAACGCCGTCGTCCGGCTGCGCGCCGATGCTGGCGTGACCGGCGAGGAGATCATCGCCTTCGCGAGACCGCGACTGACGTTCCGCACGCCCAAGCGCGTCTTCGTCGCCGACGGAATCCCGAAAAACCCGTACGGCAAGGTCGACCGCGCGCGCGTGCTGCTGGCGCTTGAGGGTGCGGACGCGGGAGGGAACGGCGATGGCAACGGTCGCTGAGCAGCTCGCCGCCCGCGCGCTTGCTCCGCTGTCGCAGGCCGACGCTGACGCGCTGCGGGCGTTGACGCTGACGAACATCGCCGCGGGCGTGGGGGAGCGGGGAGCGCTTGCCGACCTGCTGCCGGCGCTGCCGCTCGACGCCCGTCGGCCGGCCGACGCGGCGTACCTGTTCGCCGCGCAGCTCCACGCCCGCACGCAGGACGACTTCCACCCCGAGGGCCGCGTGCACGTCGGCGCGATTGTGCTGGCTGCCGTGCTGGCGCTGGCCGAGGAGGACACCGGGCAGGGGCGCGGCCTGCCCGCGCTGGCTGGCGATGCCGACGCGCACAAGCGGACGCTGCCCGAGCTGGCGAGGCTGACGCGCGGCGAAGAAGCCGACGCGCACGCGCGTACGCTCCCCGCCCTCGCCGCCGGCTACCGCGTGCTGTGCACCGTCGCGCGGTCCTACTCGGTGCAGGCGCAGCGGCGCGGGCTGCGGCCGTCGGGCGTCTTCGGGCCGTTCGGCGCTGCGGCTGCCGCGGCGGTCATGCTCGGGCTCGACCCAACGCAGACCGCGAACGCGATCGCCCTCTCCGCCGCTGCCTGCGGCGGCCATAACCAAGCGTGGATCGCCAGCAGCGACGAGTGGTTCTGCGAGGTCGGCGCCGCTGCGCGGGCCGGGGTCGAGGCTGCCCTCTTCACGCGTGCGGGCGTCCGCGCGGCGCCTGACGCGATCGAGGGGAAGGCCGGCTGGGCCGCCGCGCTGTTCGACGAGCCGGGGGCCGCGGGGCTGACCGAGACCCTCGCGGAGCACAGCGAAGAGCAGGAGCGCGAGCTCAGCCCTCAGGCGGTCGCGGTCAAGCCGTACCCGGTCAGCGGCATCGCGCAGGTGCCGACCGGGCTGGCGTGCGCGCTCCACGACGACGCCGCCGGCGACCCGATCGCCGATGTGCGCGTGTCGGTCTCGCCGATCGAGCACGCCTACCCGGGCTCCGGCAACCGCGGCCCGTTCGCTTCGCGTGCCAGCGCCTTGATGAGCATCGCCTTCTGCGTCGCCTGCGGCCTCGCCGACGGCACCGTGCGGCTGGCACGCCTCGAGCGCCCCGGCGCGCCCGACCTCGCCGAGCTGCTCTCGCGCGTGTCGGTCGTCCCCGATCCCGCGCTGCCGGAGAACGAGGCGCGCGTCGCGTTGCGCACCGCGGGCGGCCGCGAGCTGTCGCGATCGGGCCGCGCCGCCGACGTCCTCTTCCCGCCGTGGGCGCGCATCAGCGCCGACGGCGAGGAGCTCGCTCGCCGCAGCGAGGCGGCCGCCGAGTCGGTCGCCCGTGCGCGCGACGCGCTGTCCGCTCCAGCGCCCAGCGCGACGGAGCTTCGACGCCTGCTGGAGGTGGGCACATGACCCTGAACACGACAACCGACGTCGAGATCGCAGGCGTCGGGATGCACCCGTTCGGGCGGTTTCAGGACCGCTCGCTGAAGGACCTCGTGCGCGTTGCGACGGTCCGCGCGCTCGACGACGCCGGCATCGGCATCAAGGACGTCCAGGCCGTCTACTCGGCCAACGGGATGGCCGGGATGCTGCAAGGCCAGGAGCAGATCCGCGGCCAGTCGGTCCTGCGCGACGTCGGCATCGAGGGCGTCCCGATCGTCAACGTCGAGAACGCCTGCGCGAGCGCATCGACCGCCTTTCGCGAAGCGCTGATGGCGATCAAGTCCGGCGCGGTCGACGTCGCGCTCGCGGTCGGCTTCGAGAAGATGTTCACCGACGACCGCGACAAGACGCTCGCGGCGCTGGAGACGGCGGCCGACATCGAGATCGTCGGCGGCCTCGGCTTGCAGTTCACGGCGATCTACGCGATGCGGCTGCGCAAGCGGATCGACGCTGGGAACCTCTCGCTCGACGACCTCGTCGGCGCGACGATCAAGAGCCATCACAACGGGTCGCTCAACCCGAACGCCCAGCACCAGCGCGAGGTGACCGCCGAGGAGGTGCTCGGCTCGCGGCCGATCGCCGAGCCGCTGACGCTGCTGATGTGCAGCTCGTTCTGCGACGGCGCGGCCGCGGCGGTCCTGCGCCGGGCCGACGCCGGCGCGCCGACAACCTCGCGCCCGCGCGTGCGCGTGCGGGCGTCAGCCGCTGCCTCCGGCTACTCGGCCGGCCCCGAGGACGACGACCAGCCCTCGACCGCGGCCGCCTGCGCGCAGGACGCCTACGCCCAGGCTGGCCTCGGCCCCGAGGACGTCAACGTCGCCGAGGTGCACGACGCGATGGCCCCTGGCGAGCTGATCTATTACGAGCAGCTCGGCTTCTGCAAGCCGGGCGAGGCCGGCGCGCTGCTCTCCTCCGGCGCGACCTCGCTCCACGGCCGCATCCCCGTCAACCCCAGCGGCGGCCTCTCCTCGCGCGGCCACCCGGTCGGCGCGACCGGCCTCGCGCAGCTCGCCGAGCTGGTCTGGCAGCTGCGCGGCGAGGCTGGCCCGCGTCAGGCCGGCAAGCCGCGGATCGCGCTTGCGCAGAACTCGGGCGGCTGGCTCTCGGGCGAGCCCGCCGCCTGCAACGTCAACGTGCTCGAGCGGGTGGACCCATGGAACTGAGCCGTGCGCTCGACGCGACGCCCTCGGGCGAGCGCGAGCGAATCGACTACGCGGCCGGGCGCCTTGCCGGGTCGCGCTGCATCAACTGCGGCGCGGTCTCGTGGCCGGCGCGCCCGGTCTGTCAGCGCTGCGGCTCGGCTGCGACCGAGAGCCTGCTGCTGTCCGACCTCGGCGAGCTGGCGACGTACACCACCGTCTGGGTCCCGCGGCCCGGGCTGACGCCGCCGTACACGCTCGGGCAGGTCGACCTCTCCGACGGCGTCCGCGTCTTCGCGCATGGCCGCGGACTGCCCGACGGCGCGCAGGTCCCGCTTGCCGTACGGATCGTCGTCGACCCCGACCGCACGGCCGTCCCACCGTTCTGGTTCGAGCCCCTGGAGCAGCAATGACGATCGCCGAGTCCCTCTCCGTCAACGTCAACGAGAACGTTGAACACGCCGCGCTGCTCGACAGCGCGCGCGACTTCGCGCGCCGCGAGATCGCGCCGCAGGTCGCCGCGTACGACCGCGAGGAGCGCTTTCCAGTCGAGCTCGTGCGCAAGGCCGCCGGCCTCGGCTGGATCGGCGCGGTGATCCCAGAGGAGTACGGCGGCCAAGGCCTCGACTGGCTCGGCTTCGCGAAGCTGATCGAGGAGCTGTCGCGCACCTGCCACGTGCTCGGGCTGGCCGTCTCGTTCCCGAGCGGCCTCGTCGGCGGCGGGATCCTGCGCTACGGCACCGACGAGCAGAAGCAGCGCTGGATCACGCCGATGGTGCGCGGCGAGACGTTCGCGGGCGCCGGCGTGACCGAGCCGGCGAGCGGTACCGACGTCGCGACGATGGCGACCCGCTGCCGGCGGGAGGGCGACGAGTACGTGATCTCCGGCGCGAAGGCGTGGATCAGCATGCTCGACCAGGCCGACTGGTTCCTCACGTTCGCGACGCTCGACCCGGCGCTCGGCCGCGACGGCATCTGCGCCTTCGTCGTCGACCGCGACACGCCGGGGCTGTCGGTCGCGCCGTACAAGAACAAGCTCGGCTTCCGCCCGCTGTCGACCGGCGACCTCGTGCTCGACGAGGTGCGCGTGCCGGTCGAGAACCGGATTGGCGACGAGGGGCAGGGCTACCGCGTCGCGATGGCGGCGGTCGAGACCGGCCGCCTGTCAGTCGCGGCGCGCGCGGTCGGGCTGGCGCAGGCGAGCCTCGACGCGTCGGTCGCCTACGCCCGCGAGCGCAAGGTCTTCGGCAACGAGATCGGCCGCTTCCAGATGGTCCAGAGCATGATCACCGACATGGTCGTGGGGGTCGAAGGGGCGCGCCGCCTGCTCTACGACCTCGCCCGCCGCAAGGACGCCGGCGTCCAGCGCCCGCGCCGCGACGCGAGCCTCGCCAAGCTCGCGGCGACCGACGTCGCGATGATGGCCGCGACCAACGCGGTGCAGATCCACGGTGCCTACGGGATCTCGGAGGAGTACCCGGTCGCGCGCTACTTCCGCGACGCGAAGGTCTTCCAGATCATCGAGGGCAACAACCAGCTGCATCGGGGGCTGGTCGCGGAGTACGCGCTCGGCTACCGCGAGGCCGACCGCTGAGCGCGATGGCCTCGCTGAACGAACAGCGCGTGCAGGAGATTGCAGGAGGCGCTCGCCGCCGCACGGTGAGCGACCTCGCCACCCGCTTCGCCGACGGCGAGCCGCGCGCGCTGGCGCAGGCGATCACGCTCGTCGAGCGCGAGGACCCGCGCGCGGCCGAGCTGCTGGCGGGGCTCAGGGAGCGGGAGCAGGAGCGCGAGCGCGCGGGCGATGCTGAGCCGCGCCCCCGCCCGCTGAGCATCGGCCTGACCGGCGCCCCCGGCGCTGGCAAGTCGACGCTCGCCGACGCGCTGGTGCGCGTTGCGCGGCATGCGGGAAGAACTGTCGGCGTGCTCGCCGTCGATCCCAGCTCGCCGTTCTCCGGCGGCGCGCTGCTTGGCGACCGGCTGCGGATGGACGCCCACCTGCTCGACCCGGGCGTCTTCGTGCGCAGCATGGGCACGCGCGGCCAGCTCGGCGGGCTCTCGCCGGCGGCCAGCGATGTCGCCTGGCTGCTCGGCGCCTTCGGCTTCGACGAGGTGGTCGTCGAGACGGTCGGGACCGGCCAGTCCGAGCTGGAGGTACCGAGGCTGGTCGACACGACGATCGTCGTGCTGACGCCCGGGATGGGCGACGACGTCCAGCTGGAGAAGGCGGGGATCATGGAGATCGCCGACGTCTTCGTCGTCAACAAGGCCGACCGGCCCGGCGCCGACCGGCTCGTGCGCGAGCTGCGCACCGCGCTCAACCTCGGCACCCGCAGCGCCTGGCGCCCGCCGATCGTCGCGACAACCGCCATCGAGCCTGACGAGGCGATCGACGCCGTCTGGCAGGCGGTCGCCGATCATCGCGACCATCTCAAAGCGGACGCCACCGCCCAAAGTGGAATCTAGGTTTTGCGATGTGGTACTGCTATGCCGATGAGCTCACCACGGAATGACCGATGAGGCGCGTCCAATCGATCGAGCGCGGGATCGACATCCTGCTCGCGCTCGCTGGCGGCGCGAGAACGCTGACCGACGTGACGCGCGCGACCGGCCTCTCGAAGGGCACCGCGTTCCGGCTGCTGGTCAGCCTCAACCACGAGCAGCTCGTCGTGCGCGACCCGCGCGAGAACGGCTATCTGCTCGGCCCGGGCTTCCTGCGGCTGTTCCAGGGCGTGATGGACGACCTCGGCGCAATCGCGACGCTCGCCCGCCCCGCGCTGGAAGAGCTGTGGCGCGCCTCGGGCGAGACCGTGACGCTGCATGTCCGCAGCGGCGCCGAGCGGATCTGCGTCGCGGAGCTGCCGAGCGCCCAGCCGATCCGCTACGTCGCGGCCGTCGGCGCGACCGCGCCGCTGCACGTCGGCTCCGCCGGCAAGGTGCTGCTCGCGTTCATGCCGCCCGAGGAGCTGACGCGCGCGCTCGGCTCGCTCCCGCTGACCGGCCTCACGCACGCGACGATCACCGACCGCGAGGCGCTGCGCCAGGAGCTGGCGACGGTCACGCGCCAGGGCTGGGCGATGAGCAGCGGCGAGCGGATCGTCGGCGCCTCGGCGATCTCGGTCCCGGTCAGCGCGAGCAACGGCCTGCTGGCCGCGCTCAGCGTGCTCGGCCCGGCCGACCGCCTGACGCCGCAGAAGAGCCTCGACCTGCTGCCGGCGATCCGTGCCGCAGCGGTCGCGATCGAGCAGATCCTCAGCAGCCCCGCGACCGTGATCGACGAGGACGCCGACGCGTCGGCCGAAGCGGCAGCCCCGCCGCCCGGCGGGAGCTGAGCTGTAAACGCACCACCGGAGGGACAGAGAGATGACGACATCGGTCGAGCGGTCGACCGGGCTGCGCGACAGGTATGACGCGTGGCTGGACGAGCACCGTGATGCGCTGTCAGAGGGGTGGCAGCCGAGGTACGAGACGTCGAGCGGCATCCCGGTCAAGCCGGTCTACACGCCGCTGGACCTGGAGCAGCTCGGCTGGGAGTACGAGCGCGAGCTCGGCCTGCCGGGGGAGCGGCCATGGACGCGCGGCTTCAAGCCCGGCGGCTACCGGCAGCAGCTGTGGAAGATGGAGATGTACGCCGGCTTCGGCTCGGCCGAGGACGCCAACCGGCGCTACAGATACCTGATCGAGCAGGGCAGCACGGGCGGCGTTTCGATGGCGCTCGACCTGCCGACGCAGATCGGCCTCGACGCAGACGACCCGTTCGCGCGCGTCGAGGTCGGGCAGATGGGCGTCGCGCTGTCGTCGCTCGCCGACGTCGAGCGGGTCTTCGACGGGATCCCGCTCGACCGCGTCGGCCACGTCTTTAAGACAGCCAACTGCATCGGCCCGCTCGCCGCCGCGTGGTTCCTCACGCTCGCGCGCAAGCAGGGCGTCGACACGTCGTCGTTCACGGTGCAGATCCAGAACGACCCGATCAAGGAGTACATCGCGCGCGGGACGCAGTTCCTGCCGATCGAGGCATCGGTGCGGCTGGCGACCGACATGCTTCAGCACGTCAACGAGGTCGCGCCGACGTGGCTGCCGATCAGCGTCTCGGGCTCGCATATGAAACAGGCCGGCTCGAGCTGCGTGCAGGAGGCGGCGTTCACGATCTGCAATGGGATCGCCTACGTCGAGACATGCCTCGCGAAGGGGATGCGGATCGACGACTTCGGCGAGAGCATCGAGCTGCATTTCTGCACGGAGATGGACTTCTTCGAGGAGGTCGCGAAGTACCGCGCCGTGCGAGCCGTCTGGACGCAGCTGGTGCGCGAGCGCTTCGGCGGGACGACCGCGAGAGCAGAGCACTTCCGCCTGCATGCCGCGACCTCCGGCCGCCCGCTGACGGCGCAGCAGCCGCTCAACAACATCTCGCGGATCACGATGCAGATCCTCGCCCAGATCCTCGGCGGCTGTGAGCAGACGCGCACGGCCTCCTACGACGAGGCGCTCGGGATCCCGACGGAGGTCGCCGCGCGCACGTCGATCCGCGCCAACCAGGTGATCGCGTACGAGAGCGGCGTCCCGTACACCGCCGACCCGCTCGGCGGCTCCTACTACCTGGAGTCGCTGACGCACGAGTTCCGCCAGCGGATCTGGGCGGAGATCGAGAAGGTCGACGACATGGGCGGCGCCGTGGAGGCGACCCGCCGCGGCTACTTCCAGGGGCAGCTCGCGGACGGCGCCTATCGCGACCAGGTGGCGGTCGACTCGGGCGAGAAGGTGATCGTCGGCGTCAACCGCTTCCAGCTCGCGGAGGAGCCCGAGCTGCCGGTCTTCGAGGTCGACGAGACGAGCATCGCGCGACAGCTCGAACGGCTGCAGCGGACCCGCGCGGAGCGCGACGGGGAGGCGGTGAGGGCGGCGCTCGACCGGCTGCGGTCGGTTTGCGTGACCGACGCGAACGTGATGCCGGCAGTGATCGACTGCGTCGAGGCGTACGCGACGACCGGCGAGATCGCCGGCGTCTGGCGCGAGGCGTTCGGCGACTACCGCTCGGAGGCGACCCGGCTGTGAGCAGCGTGTCGACGGAGACGATCCGCGTGGTCGTCAGCAAGATCGGCCTCGACGGCCATGACCGTGGGGCGAAGGTGATCGCGCGCGGCTTCCGCGACGCCGGCATGGAGGTGATCTACGCCGGTCTGCGCCGCCGGCCCGAGGAGCTGGCGGAGATCGTCTTGCAGGAGGACGCCGACGTGCTCGGGCTGAGCATCCTGTCGGGCGCGGTCGTCCCGCTTGCCTCCGCGATGACGGAGGCGCTGAGCGCGCGCGGCCTTGACGACGTGCTCGTGCTCGTCGGCGGGATCATCCCGCCGACGGTCGCGGCCAGCCTGCGCGAGCTGGGGATCGAGGGCGCGTTCGGCCCCGGCACGTCGCTCGACGACGTCGTCGCGTTCACGCGCTCGGAGGTCGCGAGGCGGCGGCGGGCCGGGGCTGCCGCGGAGGGCGAGCGCCCGACGTAGCAGCGCGTTCGTTCTGTCGAAGTGAAACCGGCGGCCCGATTTTCGTGCGGTCGCCGGTCGGACGAGATATGAGCTATTGATGCAGAGGCGCCGTGCGGCGCCTCCGATACCTGCTGTTTGCAGGCAGTTTCCGGGTGTGGCGAAGTGACACTCGGTCGATCCAGTTGGTTCTACATCGCGAAACTTTACTTGCACGATGTAGACCGCGCTGGTAGCTTCGCCGCGGTTCGAGAGGGCTGTTAGCCGGCTGCGTGAGGAGACCTCCGCGGCCAGAGCGAGAGCAAGGAGAGAAGAGAATGGATGTGAAGGCGTTGCCGGCATTGCGGCGAACGCGTGCGGCCAAAGCGGCGGCCGCCGTGCTCGCCGCAGGCCTGATCACGACCGCCGCGGCTGGGTGCGGCTCGTCGAGCGCGACGGGCGCGTCAAACGGCGGCAGCTCCGGTGGGAGCTTCTCGCTGAAGCTGTCGGGCGACTTGCCGCCCGACTCCAGCGGCGGCAAGACCGAGGCCTATTTCGCGCAGCAGGTCGAGAAGCTCACCGGCGGCCATGTCACGGTGAAGGTCTTCCCGCTGTCACAGCTGGGCACCGAGGACAAGATCCTCACGGACATCAAGACCGGCTCGCTCGACTTCGCCGACCTCAACACGTCGTCGATCACTGGGCAGATCCCGTCGCTTGGCCTCTACAGCCTTCCGTTCCTGATCCGCTCGGAGGAGGGCGCGCAGGCGCTCTACAGCAGCCCGCTCAGCAGAGAGATGCTCGACAGCCTCTCCAGCGACGGCGTGCAGGGCTTGCAGATCATCAGCAACGGCCCGTTCGAGGTGCTCGCCAAGAAGGCGATCAACACGCCCGTTGACTTCTCTGGGATGAAGCTGCGCGTCGTCACCGACCCGATCTCGACGGCGATGATCAAGAAGTTCAACGCGAACGCTGTGCCGCTGCCGTCGCTGCAGGTCTACTCCGGCCTTCAGCAGGGCGTGATCGACGGCGCGATCTCCGCGCCCGCCGGCTTCCTGCAGCTGAAGTGGTACGAGGTCGCGAGAACGCTGAACGACCTCGACCAGCAGTGGGACACGCAGGTCCTGCTCGCCTCGCCGCAGACGATGAGACGGCTGCCGGCGCAGTACCGCGACGCAGTCGTCAGAGCGAGCGAGATGGCGCGCGACTACGACAACAGCATCGCGACGAGAACCGAGGCCGGCTTCGAGGCCCAGCTGAAGGCGAGAGGCGTGACGGTCGTCAGACCCGACAAGACGCCCTTCCGCACCGAGGCCGAGACGCTGTACCCGCAGTTCGAGAGCTCGATCGGAGCGGACCGCATCAAGCAGGCGCAGCAGATCGAGTCGGCCTACTAGGCGTGCCCCTACCTGACGGAGCGCAGTCACGATGAGCACAGCAGAGCCTCTCCTCGGCAAGGAGGGCGGCCGTCCGGCCGTCCTGCTCGCACGGGTGGGCAGCGCGACGCGCGTTGCGCGCGTCGTCACGCTCGCCCTCACCGGCGCCGCGATGGTCGCCCTCGTCCTCGTCGTCCTCTACGAGATCGTCGGGCGCGAGCTGCTGTCCGGGGGCGCGGCGCCATGGACCAACGAGATCTCGACGTACCTGCTTGTCTGGATCGTCTTCCTCGGCGCCGGCCTGGCGGTCACCGACCGCTCCGAGCCGGCGGTCGAGCTCTTCGTCAGCCGGCTGCCGCGGCGGGTCGCGCGCGAGGTGAACGACGTCGCCGACGCCGTCTCGGTCTTCCTCTTTGTCTACCTGCTGGTCTACGGCATCCAGCTGATCAACCTCGTCGGCTCCGAGCACAGCCCCGCGAGCGGGATCTCGCTCGCCTGGGTCGTCGCCGCGGTGCCGGTCGGCGCCGCGCTGATGCTGTTCTTCAAGCTCAGCCTGCTGCTCTCGCGGCTGCGTCTGCGGCCGCTTTTGCTCGCTGCCGCCGCGGTCGCGCTGGGCCTGTTCGTCGCCGGCCACTCGTTCCAGCTGTCGGAGGGCTGGTTCTACATCGCGACACTCGGGATCCTCGCGCTCTGCCTGCTCGTCGGGGTGCCGATCGGCGAGTCGATGCTCGCCGGCGCGGTCCTCGGGCTCGGGCTGACCTCGCCGTTCACGGCGAACGTCGCCTACGTGCAGGGGCTGGTCAGCGGGCTGGAGAACTTCACGTTCGTCGCGATCCCGCTGTTCCTGCTGACCGGGGCGTTGGTCGCCCACACCGGCGCGGCGACGAGACTGGCGAGCTTCAGCCGCTCGCTCGTCGGCTGGCTGCCGGGCGGGCTGGCGGTCGCGGACGTCGGCGCCAGCGCGGTCTTCGCGGACATCTCGGGCTCGGCCGTTGCCGACACGGTCGCGCTCAGCAGCAGCATGATCCCCGAGCTCGAGCGCGAGGGCTACCCGCGCGAGTTCGCGGCCGGCCTGCAGGCGTCGGCGGGCACGCTCGGCGTGCTGTTCCCGCCGAGCATCAGCACGCTGATCTACGCGTCGGTCGCGAGCGTGTCGGTCGGTGCGATGTTCGCCGCGCTGCTGATCCCCGGCCTGCTCGTCGCCTTCTCCTTCGCGGTGACGGCATCGCTGTTGTGCTGGCGCAAGGGGTGGGGCGTGCGGACCGGCTTCTCAGTCAAGACAGTCGGGACCTCGGGCATGAGCGCGGCGCCGGCGCTGTTCACCGTCGTGGTCGTGCTCGGCGGGATCTTCTCCGGACTGTTCACCGCGACCGAGGCCGGCGCCGTCGCGGTCACGTACATCATGGTCGCGGGCGTGCTCGGCTATCGCACGGGCGGGCAGCGGTTCGCGCTCGACGCGCTCGTCGACGCGGTCCGCAACACCGGCCGGGTCGGCTTCATCATCGGCGCGGCGTTGGCGTTCGGCGAGGCGATGGTCGCCAACAGCGGCCCGCAGGACCTCGTCAACGCGATCGGCGGGATCTCTTCCAACCCGACCGTCGTGATGCTGTTGCTGCTTGCCGGGCTGGTCTTCGTCAGCACCGTTCTGGAGCCGAGCACGACCCCATTGGTGGTCGTGCCGGTGCTGCTGCCGTTGTTGAACTCGGTCGGCGTCGACCTGATCAAGTTCGGCGTGCTGATGCAGATCGACGCCGCGATGGCGCTGCTGCTGCCGCCGATCGGGCTCTGCCTCTTCCTCGTCTCCTCGACCGTCAACGTGACTGTTGAGCAGACGGCGAAGTGGGCGGCGCCGTTCATCTTCGCGCTGTTCGTCGACCTGCTGCTCGTCCTGTTCATCGGGCCGCTGACCGGCTGGCTGCCAACCGTCCTGACGCTCTGACGGATTACCTACGAGAACGAGGAATCAGATGGCAATCGAGATCGTCCCGCTCGACTGCGGCCGCATCACGCAGGTCGAGCGCTCCGCCCATCAGTACTTCACCGGCTTCGGCGAGAAGGTGACCGCCCAGTCGGTGCTGTGGCTCATCCGCGGCGCGCGCCAGACGATCGTCGTCGACGTCGGCTCCGGCACGCCCGAGCGCGTCCACGAGCGCTTCGGCCGCGTCTTCGAGCAGTCTGCCGCGCAGCGCCCGCGCGACGCGGTGCGCGCGGCGGGCGTCGACCCCGACGAGGTCGAAGTCGTCGTGCAGACGCACCTGCATTGGGATCACGCGCTCAGCCTCGAGGACCGCCCGTTCCCGAACGCGCGCATCTATCTCCAGCGAAGCGAGCTGGCATACGCCGCGGCGCCGTACCCACCGCACGCAGGCCTGTACGACCCGGTCTCGACGAAGGGCCTGCTGCCTGCGTTCGCGTCCGAGTACCCGGAGGTGGTGGTGATCGACGGCGACCACGAGCTCGACGAGCACATCCGGATCCTCCACATGCCCGGCCACACCCCGGGGTTGCAGGCGTTGTTCGTCCACGCCGGGTCGACCCGCTACGCGATTGCCGGCGACAACGTCCCGTGGCAGTCGTCGTGGAGCGGGCCCGAGCCCGCGAGATGGATCCCGCAGGGCATCCATGTCTCCTTGCAGGACTGCTACCGCTCGATGTCGCGGCTGGCTGATGTAGCCGACGTCGTGCTGCCATCGCACGACGAGTGTGTGCTCGGCACGGTCTACCGCGACGGCGGTGGGGCGTGACTGCGCCGAGCGCGTCGCCGGCGCCCTCCACGACCGAGCTGGACTGGCTCGAGCGCGCCGGGGGTGTGGCGTGACTGCGCCGAGCACGCTGCCCGCGCCGTACACGACGGAGCTGGACCGGCTCGAGCGCGCCGCGCTCGACGGGGTCGGGCTGCCGGAGGGCGTGAAGCGGCTCGCGATCGCGCTCGCGTTCGCGAACAAAGGCCGCGACGGGCTCGCGCGGCGGCACGGCGAGGCCGCGCTGGCCGCGGGGCTGACGCGCCCTGAGGTTGTCGAGGCGCTGCTCGCCGCAGTGCTGTCGCGCGGGACGTGGGTCTTGGAGGAGATGCGCTGGCTGGTCGACGCGGCGCCTGAGGGGGAGTGGCAGGTCGCGGGCGAGCGGGCCGCCGCCGCGAGCGAGATCCGGGAGTACTTCGACGCGACGTTCGGCAGCGTGCCCGGCTGGCTGCACATGTTGATCGACACCGCGCCGCAGGCGTTGGAGTCGTATTACGCGCTGCGCGCCGAGATCCTGCGCGACGGCGCGCTGCCGCGGCGGCACAAGGAGCTGCTGCTGGTCGTCGTCAACGCGGCCGAGCGCTATGACACGGGCCTGACGACCCACCTGCGCGGCGCGCTTGACGGCGGCGCGAAGCCCGAAGAGCTGTACGAGGCGGTCCGTGCGGCGATTGTCCCTGGCGGGATGGTCGCGTGGATCGCAGGAGCCGACGCGGCTGGCCGCGTCTTGAAGGAGCGCAGAGATGTCTGAGACTGTTCTTGTCCGTCCCGAGGTGCCCCAGATCGCGATCCCCGCGATCGCCGTCCGCACCGGCCCGTGGGAGCGCCAACTTGGGGCGCTGGTGGCTGAGCGCGGCTGGCGACGCGTTGCGTTGGTCTGCGGCACCGCGTTCGCGCGGGCGACCGGGCTGCCGGACGCGCTTCGCGCCGCCTTGCCCGCGGCCGAGGTCCTGACGTGGGCCGACGGCACGCCGCATGCCCCGGTCGCGTCGGTCGAGGCAGCGGCGGCCGCGCTGCGCCCGTTCGGCCCCGACGTGATCGTCAGCGCGGGCGGTGGCTCGAGCCACGACCTCGCGAAGGGCGTCGCGGTGCTGTTGGAGCGGGGTGGGAGGCTGCTCGACCACACCTTGACGTTCGACCCGCCGGACGACCTGCGCCCGCACCCGCTGCCCGGCGAGAAGGTCCCCATTGTCACGATCCCGACGACCTTGTCCGGGGCGGAGGCCAACGGCGCGGCCGGCTACGCGACGGAAGGCGGCAAGCGCGTCCTCGCCGACCTGTCGCTGACGCCGACGGCCGTGCTCGTCGACGGCGAGCTGGCGGCGGCGACCCCGCGCGAGATCTATCTCGGCAGCGTGATGAACGCCGTCAACCACTGTGTTGAAGGCTTGGCGTCGCGTCGGTCGTCGCTGTTCACGACCGCTTTGTTCCGCAGCGGGCTGGGCGAGCTGGCGGCGGTGAGCGAGTCGCTGGCGGCCTCGGGTCTCGACGCCGCCTCGTGCGAGCGCGCCGGCGTGGCGTCGGCGCTGATCGGCGTCGGCCTCCCGGGATCGTGGCTCGGCCTGGCCCACGCGATCGGCCACGTGATCGGCGGCGTCCACGGCGTCCCCCACGGCTGGTGCCACGCCGTCATCGCCCCCGCGGTCGTCCGCTTCAACGCGGGGGACCCAGCCGCGGCCCGCGCCCACGCCGACGCCGCCCGCGTCCTCTCGCTCGACGACGGGGATTCGGCGGCCCTCGCGGCCTGGCTGCGAGCGACCGCCGACGCCTTTGCGTTGCCCGCGACCCTGAGCGATCTCGGCGTCACGCCGGATGCGATCCCCGCCCTCGCCGACGCAGCCTGGCGCGACCACGACTCCTTCTACAACCCCCGCCGAATCACGGGGCCGCGGGAGATCGAGGGGGTGCTGGAGGGGGTGGTGGGGTAGGGCAGCGGCTCGTCGGGTCGGAGCGTCGCCATCAGCGATCGCGGCAGCGCTCACGATGAGGGCGTCGAGTGCGCGTCCGAAGTGGCGCTGATTGGCACGGGCGCGCAGCTCCGCGATCGCATCGTCGGGAACAAGCGCGAGCAGCGTGAGGATCTGCTGGCCGACGATCTAGTAACCAGTCGCTTGGAGCTCAGCGAGGCGGCGAGCATGACGTCGGCGCGGGAGAGGACGGTCACGCTGCGTCCAGAGGGCCATCGCCGAAGCGTGTTGGAGCCTGGCCCGGGCCCGGCTACGCTTTGGACTATGGCTGCGACGACGAAGATCGATTTCGACAGCGAGCTGCTCGCGAAGCTGCGCGCGCGTCGTCCTGGGAAGGACGACCGGACGCTGCTCGAGGAGCTGGCGCGGATCGAGCTGGGCTTCGAGACCTTGCGCGAGGTCCAGGATCGCAACGCTTTGAGCGACGAAGAGGCCAACGACCTCGCCGTTCGAGCCGTGCGCGAAGTGCGCGCGGAGCGGCGTTGACGCGGCTCGTTCTCGACACGAGCGTGCTGCTCTCCGGCACGGAGCAGTCCGCCCGGCCGGCTGCTGGCGTCCGCGCGGACGGAGCGTTCGAGCTGATCGCCTGCCCGTTGGTCTTCCAAGAGCTGCGACGCGGGCTCGCCAAGCCGTACTTCCGCTCTTGCGGTCGTAGCGCCGACCGATGCGGTCGGGTTGCAAGGCCGGTCGAATAGTGGGCCTCGCAAGGGGTAGGTCGCCGCCGCATGCCCCGAGCCTTGAGCAGGAAAGGCCTCAATGTCGATTGCAGCGGGACGGAAACGAACGGTTGACAGATCGACCTGACCCACCCCTGCGATCAGTACTCGGTGCTTATCGACGTTGCAGAATCTGTTGAGCCGATCGAGCCCCTGCCCGGTGATCGTGCCTTGGTACGGCTGGAGCCGGCCGAGAACCGTCCATGCATCTGCTGCGTCAAATCTCCGGAGGGGACGCCTCTGGAACGACGCTCGATCTTGTGTGAGATCGGGAACATGATGCTGGGTGCTGTACGTGTCGCCCAGAGGCCCGCGACCGGAGTCGACCGGCAGGCAACCAGCCACACCGCGTGGTCGAGCGCAGAGCGCAGGTTGTGCAAAAGGTCTCCGAAGATGATCGAGAAACGCAAAAGGTCGATATCGGCCCGCACCACCACCCGGACTGCATGGGGCCCGCCGTCCGGCTCAGGGTCGACTTGTACCCCGTACGGGTCATGGCGTTCACTCTTTCGCGGGCCTCAAGCAGTGCCGCCATGTGCTCCAGCGCGCGTTCGTACTTCCGCCGTGCGCCGTCAATTTCCATGCCGCTCCGTCAGGATCGGTGCGAGCATCGCGTGCACCTCGATGCGTCGCGGCGGAACTGGAGATGTCAGCACCCGCTCGACTTCGGAGCGACCCCGAGTTCGCACCGCTTCGAGTGCCCGGTCGCTGCCGCTTTGGTCGTGGCTGCCACCGAGCAGATGGGAGATGAGGCCGACCATGACGAATGTCTCCCTGTTCGCTCCGCGCAACGCCCACTTGAAGTCGGTTCCGTCGCCGCCCGCGTGGCGCGAAGGTACCGCACAGGCACGACACGATTGTCGGCCTCCTCGCACACAGCGGGAAATCGCATCGAACCGACGCTTGAAGACCTTCGCGGGCAACGGGATCGGAACGCGCCCCAAGCGGTACCCGCTCCCGGTACCCGTGCCATCGATCCGGCTCGACGACAACCGCCCCTAAAACGCCGAAAGCCCCGCTCTCGCGGGGCTTTCGATGAAGCGGATGAAGGGACTCGAACCCTCGACCTTCTGCATGGCAAGCAGACGCTCTAGCCAACTGAGCTACATCCGCAGGGCTTCGGCAGTATAGCCGGAACGCGACGGGCGGCGTCGTCAGGTGGGGGCGCCGTCGGCGCGCTTGATTTCGGCGTAGGGGAGGGGGAGGACGGCGCCGGGGTTGAGGCGGCCGGCGGGGTCCAACGCCTGCTTGACGGCGCGCATCGCGGCGACCTCGACCGGGCCGCGGGCGCGCTCCAGCCAGCGTGCTTTTGCCACGCCGACACCGTGCTCGGCGCTGATCGTGCCGCCGTGAGCGAGGACCAGCGCGAGGATCGCGTCGTCGGCGCGGTCGTCCGCGACAGCCGGGCCAAGGACGTTGACGTGGACGTTGCCGTCGCCCAGGTGACCGAAGAGGATCGCGCGGGCGTCGGGGACGTCGGGGACGGCTCTAACAACAGTCGCGGGGACCGCGTCGAGGAAGCCACCGAGCCGCGCCAGCGGCACCCCGACGTCCATCTTGTGCGGCACTCCGACGGCGTTGATCGCGTCGGCATGCTGCTCGCGCAGCGCCCACAGCCGCTCGCGCCCCGGCGTGTCGTCGGCGACCACCGCTTCCTCGATCCCCGCCGCCTCCAGCGCCGCCGCCAGCTCCTCCATCGGGTCGCTGCGGCCAGCGCACTCGGCGATCACATACACGGGCGCGCGAGCGGCCAAGGGCGATCTCCGGCCCAGATGCCCGAGCACGAGCTCCATGCCCGCGTCAAGGAAGAAGTCGCAGCTCTCCAGCGTCGGGGCGGTCGCGCGCAGGGCCGACAAAAGCGCGGCCGCAGCGTCGACCGACGGCAACCCCGTCAAGACAGCGACGCGCGCGTCGTAGCGCGGCTCCAGCCGCCACAGCACGCGCGTGACGATCCCCAACGTCCCCTCGGAGCCGATCAGCAGCGACGCCAGGTCGTAGCCGGCGTTGTCCTTCGCCAGCCCCGCCATCCGCCGCACGACGCTCCCGTCGGCGAGCACGGCCTCCAAGCCGGCCACCCGTGCTCGCGCGGTCCCATACCGCAGCGCGCGCGCTCCGCCGGCATCGCAGGCGACGGCGCCGCCGATCGTGCACGAGTCGCGCGAGGCGAAGTCAAGGCCCGCGTCAAGCCCGGCGGCGTGCGCGACCGCCTGCAACGCCGCGAGCGTCACGCCCGCCCCGACCTCGACCAAGCCCAGCGCCCCGTCGACGGCGCCGATCTCGTTCAACCGCGTCAGCGAGACGACGACCTCGCCGCCGCGCGGCACGCCGCCTCCGACCAGGCCGGTGTTGCCGCCCTGGGGCACGACAGCCGCCCCCGCCGATGCGCATGCCGCAACGACCGCTGCGACCTGCTCGGTGTCAGCCGGCCGCACCACCAGCGCCGCGCGGCCGCCGAAGCGGCCGGTCCAGTCGCGCTCGTAGGTCGCCGTCAGCTCGGGGTCGTCGAGCACATGACGGTCGCCGACGACCGCCGCAAGCGCTTGTTTCAGGTCCATCGCATGTGACATGCTACTGCCGCGAAGCGCCCTCGCGGGTCGGAAAAGGCGCAGGTCACTGGTTCGGGCCCAGTATCGCCCACTCAGACGAAAGCCCCGCTCCGGCGGGGTGCCTGCGCCCCGGCGACGCGTCGCGAGGCCGCCACCGCAGCCACAGCACGCACGCCGCTCGACGGAAGAGGAGAGATGTCCCAGGCGACGGAGACGGTCTTCACGCTGGAAGCGACCCCGGTCAAGTTCGGCCCCGGCGCCGTCGCCGACGCGGGCTGGGAGCTGAGACGGCTCGGCGTCCGGCGGACGCTGCTCGTGACCGACCCGGGCGTCGCTGCGCTCGGCCACTCACAGCACGTCCAAGAGCTGATCGAGGCGGAGGGGATCGAGGTCGTGCTGTTCGACCGCACGCGCGTCGAGCCGACGCGCGCGTCGCTCGAGGAGGCGGTCGAAGCGGCACGCAACGCGGGCGTTGACGGCTTCGTTTCGCTCGGCGGCGGCTCGGCGATCGACACCGCGAAGGTCGCCAACCTCGTCGTCAGCCATCCCGCTCCGGTGATGGACTACGTCAACGCTCCTGTTGGAAAAGGGCGCAGGCCGCCGTCGCCGCTGTTGCCGCATCTCGCGATCCCGACGACCTCGGGCACCGGCTCGGAGGCGACGACCGTCGCCGTCCTCGACATCCCCGAGCTGAAGGTCAAGAGCGGGATCTCGCATCGTTACCTGCGTCCGGCGCAGGCGATCGTCGACCCCGAGCTGACTCGCACGCTGCCGCCTCAGATCACCTCCTCGGCTGGCCTCGACGTCGTCTGCCACGCGGCCGAGTCGTACATCTCGCGGCCGTTCGACTCGCGCCCGCGGCCGGCCAGCCCCGACGACCGACCGCCCTATCAGGGCGCCAACCCTGTCGCCGACGTGTGGTCGGCGAAGGCGCTTGAGTACGGCGGCCGCTACCTGCGCCGCGCGGTCGCGGACACGGATGGGACCGACATCGAGGCCCGCGGCTTCATGATGCTCGGCGCGACGATGGCCGGCGTCGGCTTCGGCTCGGCCGGCGTCCACATCCCGCACGCGTGCGCGTACCCGATCGCCGGCCTCAAGCATGTCTACCAGCCGCCCGGCTACCCGGCCGACCATCCGTTCGTCCCGCATGGCCACTCGGTGATCGTCACCGCGCCGGCGGCCTTCCGCTTCACCTACGAGGCGGCGCCCGAGCGTCACCACCATGTCGCGGAGCTGCTGCACGGCGGCCCGATCGCCGACCCCGGACCCGACACGCTGCCAGACGTCCTGCTTGCGCTGATGCGCGACGTCGGCGCGCCGAGCGGGGTAGCGGAGCTCGGCTACGGCGAGGACGACGTGCCCGCGCTGGTCGAGGGTGCGCTGAAGCAGCAGCGGCTGCTCGCGGTCGCCCCGCGCCAGCCCGACGCCGAGGACCTGCGCCGGATCATCACCGCCTCGCTGCACAACTGGTGAGAGCGGCGGCGGAGGACACCCACGAGCTCACGGCGCTCGATCCCCTCAGCGGCGGCCGCACGACGCTGACGGACCTCGCGGTCACCGCGCTGCGGGCGGCGATCCTCGACGGCCGCCTCCAGGCGGGCGGGCTCTACTCGGTTGCGAGACTGGCGCAGCAGCTGGGCGTGTCGCGCACGCCGGTGCGCGAGGCGCTGCTGCTGCTCGAGCGGCAGGGGATGGTCCGCTTCGAGCGCAACCGCGGCGCCCGCGTGCTCGACTCCACCGCGCGCGACCTCGACGAGATCTTCTCGCTGCGGCTGCTGCTGGAGGTCCCGGCTGCCCGCCGCGCCGCCGAGCTGATCACGCCGGCCGACCTCGCACTGCTGAAGCAGGAGCTCGAGGCGATGCGCGCGCAGGCGAGAGCTGGCGACGAGCCCGCCTTCATGGCCCACGACAGACGCTTCCACGAGACGCTGCTTGCCGCGTCGGGGAACCGCCGGCTGGTCGAGGTCGTCGGCTCGCTGCGCGACACCGTGCGCTTGCGCGGCGCCTCCACTGTCGGTCGCGGCCGCGACCTGCGCGCGATCCACAGAGAGCACGTCCGCATCCTCGACGCGCTGCGCGCCAGAGACGCCGACGCGGTCGCGCGCGAGCTGCGCGCCCACCTGCTCAACACCCGCCGACTGCTGCTGCTCGCGGCCGATCCGGCGGCAGACGCGGCCGCGCTCGACGCCGATCCATGGGCCGCGCGCGGGTTCCCCGCGTGAAGTGCCCCAGATCAATTACCCTACGCACCCCTGGCGACGTGGCGGAGTGGCTACGCAGCGGCCTGCAAAGCCGTGTACACCGGTTCGATTCCGGTCGTCGCCTTGCCCGGCCCCGCCGTGCGGGACCAGGCGCCACGATCGGACGCGCCTCGGTATGCTTTTCATCTCCCAGGGCGATTAGCTCAGCTGGGAGAGCGCCGCCTCGACAAGGCGGAGGTCACTGGTTCGAGCCCAGTATCGCCCACCTCACCGAAAGCCCCGCGCATGCGGGGCTTTCGTCGTTCTGGGCGCGGTCTCGCCGTTGCCCATCGCGTCCGCTCAAGCGCAGGTTTGCGTGGCGCGCGAAAGCTCTCTAGCATCGTCGCCGCGCTTGGGCGATCGGACGGAAGGGGCAGGGATGCGTGGCGGACGTCGGGCTCTGAGCAGGTCGATCGGAGCGAGCTCGCCGCGGCCGCGCCGCTGGCGAGTGCGCGCGACGGCGGCTGGACTGACGTTGTCGGTCGTCGCGGCGGCGAGCTGCGCGGTCGTCACGCCGCTCGCCTCCGCCGCCCTGTTCGACGTGCACAGCCTCGCCATCGCCCCAGATGGCGCCCGGCTCTACGCCGGCCAGGGGCTTGGCACCCCGTACGCGCCCTTCGCCCGCGACGCCTCGACGGGCCGGCTCAGCTTCCTCCCAGCGCCGAGCTTCTCCGGCACGGGCGGCGGCAGCGCCGCCGGCGAGTTCCGCAACTCGATCGCCGTCTCGCCCGACAGCAAAGCCGTCTACGACAGCGTGAACGGCGCGGACACGTTGCGCCAGATGACGGTCACCGACGACTCGCTTGCACCGGCGGCCGCGTACGTCAATTATCAGGGCGGGATCACCGGCATGACCGGGCCGCAGGTCGTTCAGGCGTCGCCGGACGGCAACTGCGTCTACGTGACCGCGGTCTCCTCGTACCCAGGCAGCATCGTCGCGTTCCGCCGCGACCCGGCGACGAACAACCTCACCTACGCGTCGACCTACACCGACCCCAACGCGTTTCCCTACGCCGCCTGGGACCAGATGGCGTTCTCCGCCGACGGGCGCTTCCTCTACTCCGCCGCGGGCACGACGGGGCTCGTCACGCTCGGGCGCGACGCGCAGACGTGCCAGCTGACGACCGGTCCGGCGGCCAGCGTGGGCGGCACGCAGCTCACCGCGCTCGCGATCGACCCGAGCAGCACGACGCTCTATGCAGCCGACCCGCTCGGCAAGCAGCTCGTGGTCTTCAGCCGCGACGCGACGACGGGCGACGTTGCCGTGTCGCGGACGCTCACCGAAGGCGTCGGCGGCGTGCACGGGCTCGACGGCGTTGGCGGCGTCGTCGTCTCGCCGGACGGCAAGAACGTCTACACGGCGGCGGACAGCGAGAGCTCGCTCGACGTGTGGGACCGCGACCCGGTGACCGGGCAGCTCACCCTCCGCTCGGTGATCGGCAACAGCGACGCGGTCGAGGGCGCGCTGGCGAGAGCGAAGACGCTCGTCATCTCGCCTGACGGCGGGTTTGTCTATGTGGGCGCGGCAGGGCCGGGCGCGGTCTCGGTCTTCCAACGGGACGCGACGACCGGCGACCTCACGTTCGTCCAGGCGGTCACGCAAGGTGACGCGCCGGTCGACAACCCGCTGCCGCCGAGAGACGGCTCGGGAGGCGGTATCCCAGGCGGAGGCGACGACGCGCCGCACGGGCCGAAGCCGCCGCCCGGCCGCGTCGGCGTCTCGATCGACGCGGGTGCGCTCTACACCAACAACCCGAACGTGACGCTGTCAGTCGTCTGGCCGAGCGGCACGTTCGCCGCGCTGCTCTCCAACGACGGCGGGTTCGGTCAGGCCAGACAGGTTTCCGTCGCCGCGAGACTCCCGTGGAAGCTGAGCTCGACGGGACCCGAGCGGCTGCCGAAGACCGTCTACCTGCGCTTCGGCAGCAGCACGCAGACGTTCACTGACGACATCATCCTCGACCAGACGCCGCCGACCTTGCAGAGCGCGGTGGCGCTCGCCGCGCCGTCGTCATCGCCGAAGAGCGCGCGTTCAGGCGCCGTCGCCGCTTCCGCCAACCGCCACGCCTACGCCTTCCGGCTGCGCGGGCGCGACAGAACGAGTGGCGTCGCCTCGATGCAGTTCGCCGTCCAGAGAAACAAGCCGATGGGCGTGCAGAGATACAAGCCGACGGCCAAGGTGATCAGCGCGAAGCCGCCGCTGTGGGTCCGCATCCGCGACCGTGCCGGGAACTTCAGCCGCTGGCGGAGACTCGCGGCCGCCGCTCCGAAGCGCCCGGCCGCGTCGCATAGAGCGCACGCCCGCGCGGGGCGCTGAGGGCCGCCGGCACAGGTGCGAGGCGCTTGGCGCTCTGAGCGCCGATCGCCGCGTTGCTCGCTCCGGGGACGGGCGCGCGCCGCTGGCCCTGTGCTCTCCAAACGACCGCGCGGGCGGCGATCAGGCGCTGCCCGCAGCCATCTGCACGTACGGTCGCAGGAACGAGGCGAGGTGCTCGGCGCCGGCGTTGTTGAGGTGGAGCCCGTCGGAGCCGAACCACGGCTTGCCTGCGGACTCGGCGTTCCAGTTGGCGACGACGACGTTGGGGGATCTGCGGGCAACGCTGCCGATGATCGAGTTGATCGTGCGGTAATAGGAGCGTGACTCGCGCAGGTTGACCCAGACGATCCCCTTGACGCCGGCGCGGTTGGCGGTGTTGATCACCGCCCGCATCCCGTCGCCGTACGTGGAGCCGTCGTCGTTGTAGCCGCCGTCGACGATCAGCACGTCGCCGAGCCGGCCGCCGTACGCGCGCACGGCGTCCAGCGCGGTCGAAGGGGTGACTCCCTGGTAGGGGCAGCTCGTCGTCCACAACCGCCGGCACACCTTGAGGTTGAGCTGCAGCGAGCGCGTTCCGCGCGCGAGGATCGTGCGCGCATGCGAGTCGAAGTTGATCGCGTCTGGGACCGAGTCTCCGACAAACGTCACACGCGGCTTCGGCACCCGTTTCGGCTTCCGCGCCCCGCCGGTCGCCGCAGTCGACGCGCTCGGCGCCGGAGCGTCGCCCTCCGCCTCGGCGCCAGAACCGCTCGCTGCTGTGGCGCGGCCGTCGGCTTCGCTCCCCGACCCGCTCTCGTCCGAGGACCCGGCGACGCCGGCCTCGGGCTCGGTCGCGTGGCTGCGGTCGACGGTCCGTGTGAGGCCGAAGTCGCTTGGCGCTGCCTGCGCGGTGGTCGTGACCCGGGCACCGCCCGTCGCGCCCGCCGCTGCGGCGGTCGCCGGGCTCGCTGCCGGCCCGGACCCGCCACAGCCAGCAGCGCCGACGACCAATGCGATCAGGCCGCATGCGGCGATCAGCTCACTCACGCGTCGCACGGCTCGGAGGGTAGCTGGCACGCGTTCCGAAGCCCCCAGTCGCGCCGTCGCGACGGCCCGAGTCACCGTCGTGCGGCGAGCGCGAGCGCTGCCCGTCGGCTGGCCCAGCGCAGAGACGCCCGGATCCCAGCGGGTCGTGAGGGCTATGGGACCATCGAGCGCATGAGCTCCCAGCTTCCAGCGCCAGTCGCCGCCCTGCTCGACGCGGCCAACGCCAACGACACGACAGCCTTCCTCGCCTGCTTCACCGACGACGGCGTCGTCGACGACTGGGGCCGTGAGTTCCGCGGCGCCGCCGCGATCCGCGGGTGGAGCGACAGAGAGTTCATCGGCGCCGAGGTCTCGCTCGCCGTCAACGGGGTCGTTGACGAGAACGGTGAGACGGTCGTCACCGCCGAGGTCGGCGGCAGAGGCTTCAACGGCCCCAGCCACTTCTCGTTCCGGACCAACAGCGACCGCGTCGCCCGCATGACCATCCGCGCCTGACGGCCGGACCCGGGCGCGGCGGAGGCGACTCACCGCGCTGCCAAGAGCAGCACCCACGCGGGAGCCGGGAGCCGGGAGCCGCGAGGGGGAGCCGGGCGGCGGGAGCCGAGCGCCGGGTGCCAGGAGCTGGGCGCCGGGCGCCGGGCGCCGGGCGCCGGGCGCCGCGAGCCGCGAGCCGGACGCCGCGAGCCGCGAGCCGGGCGCCGCAAGCCGCGCCCACTCAGCCTCTGCGCGCCGAGCGCTCCGCGCGCTGGACGTTGTCGTTCGAGCGGCCCCACCGGCTGAGCACCATCAGCGTCTTCGTCCCGGTGACGTTGCCGCCGCGGCGGAGGCCGTTGACGACGCGCTTGAGGTTCTCGACGTCGTCGACGCGCAGGCGGACGAGAGCGTCGGGGTCGCCGGCGGTGGTGAAGACCTCGCGCACCTCGGGCAGCTGGGCGATCTCGCCGACGATCGCGTCGACGTCGCTCTCGCCGGTCAGACGCAGCTCGGTGAACGCCTCGATCGTGGCGCCGAGCTTGGCGTGGTCGAGCACGACCGTGTAGCCGGCGATCACGCCGAGGCGCTCGAGCCGGTCGATGCGGCGCTTGACCGGCGCGGGGGAGAGGTTCACGCGGGCGGCGATGTCGGCGATCGTGCGCCGCGCGTCCTCGCGCAGCAGGTCGAGGATCCGCTCGTCGGTGGGGTCAAGCTCGACGCGCTCTGACATCGCTGCCGACGATAGCGCCGCACGGCGAATCTGCGCAAGAAACACGCGCAGACACACCATTTCACTCCTTGTTTCTTGCGTCATCGGCAACGAACGTTCGCGTGCCTTGCGCAGCCGCGCCGGCCGAGTTCTCCTGTGAACACGCGGTGCGACGAGGAGGAGGCATTCGCATGCGCTTGCGAGAACCGACGCTTGACGAGCGGTATGACGCCGCTGACGGACGCGTCCTCTTAACGGGAATCCAGGCGCTCGTGCGCATCGCGGTCGAGCAGCGGCGGCTCGACGCGCGCCGCGGGCTCAACACCGCCGCGTTCGTCAGCGGCTATCCCGGCTCGCCGCTTGGCGGCGTCGACCGCGAGCTCGAGCGCCAGCACGACCGGCTCAGAGAAGCGAACGTCGTCTTCCTGCCCGGCGTCAACGAGGAGCTCGCCGCGACCGCGGTCGCTGGCACCCAGCTGATCGGCGGGCTGGAGCACCGCCGCGTCGACGGCGTCACGGGCTACTGGTTCGGCAAGAGCCCTGGCCTCGACCGCGCCGCCGACGCAATCCGCCACGGCAACCTCAGCGGTACCGCTCCGCTTGGCGGCGCCGTCGCATGGATCGGCGACGACCCCGCCAGCAAGTCCTCGACCGTCCCCAGCTCGTCCGAGCCGCTCTGCCGCAGCCTCCACGTCCCGCTGCTCGCGCCAGGGACCGTCCAGGAACAGCTTGCACTCGGCCTCCACGCCGTCGCGCTCTCTCGGCACGCTGGCCTTTGGAGCGGGCTGAAGGTCGTCGCCGACGTCGCCGACGCGACCGCCGTCGTCGAGCTCGACGGGCTGCTCGACCAGCTTCCGCAGCTCCCGCCGCGCACCGGCGCCGGGCCGCCGATGCTGCTGCCGCCGGTCAACCTCGATGCCGAGCACGACCTGATGACCGCGCGGCTCGCGCACGCCGCCGAGTACGCCCGGCACGCGCGCCTCAACCGCGTCGTCTTCGAGCCGCGCCGCCCGCGGATCGCGATCGTCGCCGCCGGCATGGCCTTCCAGGCGGTCCTGCGCGCGCTCGACGACCTCGGCCTCGGCGACGACGAGGCGCGCGGCTGGCTTGGCCTGCGGCTCGTGCAGCTCGCGATGCCGTGGCCGCTGGACCGCGACGACCTGCGCGCGCTGACTGAGGGCGTCGAGACCGTGCTCGTCGTCGAGGACAAGCTGCCGTTCGTCGAGCAGCTGGTGCGCGACGCGCTCTACCGTCGCCGCAACGCGCCGCTCGTGCTCGGCAAGGAGGACGCCGACGGCGCGCCGCTGCTGTCGCCGCGCTCGACGCTCGGCGCCGACGAGGTCGCGCTCGCGCTCGGCCGGGTGCTCGGCTGGGACTCGCGTGGCGAGGGCGAGGCGGAGGCGCCGATCGCCCGCGAGCTGCCGCCGCACCAGGCGCGCGCCCGGCTGGAGCTGCTCGGGCAGCGGACGTCGCCGAGCGCCCCCGACGCCCTCGCCCCGCTCCCCAAGCGCACGCCGGCCTTCTGCTCCGGCTGCCCGCACAACATCTCGACGCGTGCGCAGCCAGACCAGCTCGTCGGGACCGGGATCGGCTGCCACATCATGGTCGCGCTCGACACCGGCGACCGGCGCGGGAAGCTGCTCGGGATGCCGCAGATGGGCGGCGAGGGTGCGCAATGGCTCGGGCTTGCGCCGTTCACCGACGACGAGCACTTCGTCCAGAACCTCGGTGACGGGACCTTCTTCCACTCCGGCTCGCTCGCGCTGCGCGCCGCGGTCGCTGCCCACGCGAACGTCACGTACAAGCTGCTGTACAACGACGCCGTCGCGATGACCGGCGGCCAGGCGCCGCCCGGCCGGATGGCGATCCCCGAGCTGACGCGCTGGCTGGCGCTCGAAGGGGTCGGGCGGATCGTGATCACGACGCCGGAGCCAAAGCGCTATCGCGGCATCGCGCTCGACCCGATCGCCTCGGTCCGCCATCGCGACGAGCTGCCCGATGCCGAGCAGGAGCTGGCGCGGGCGGGCGGCGTCACGGTGCTGATCCACGACGACCGCTGCGCGACCGAGAAGCGGCGGCTGCGCAAGCGCGGCACGCTGCCGACGCCGGTCGAAAGAGTGTGGATCAACGAGCGCGTCTGCGAGGGCTGCGGCGACTGCGGCGAGCAGTCGAGCTGCCTGTCGGTCGTACCGGTCGAGACGGAGCTCGGGCGCAAGACACGGATCGACCAGTCCTCCTGCAACCAGGACTTCTCGTGCTTGAAGGGCGACTGCCCCTCGTTCCTCACCGTCATCCCGAGCAAGCGGCAGGCGGCGGCGACACGAACGCCGCCGTCGCTGCCCGCTGACCTGCCGGCGCCGCCGGCCGCCCGCGTCGGGCGCGACGTGCTCGTGCGGATGCCGGGCGTCGGCGGGACCGGCGTCGTGACGGTCTCGCAGATCCTCCAGATGGCGGCCCATCTCGACGGCCGCTTCGCCGCGGGCCTGGAGCAGACCGGCCTCGCGCAGAAGGGCGGCCCGGTCATATCCGACATCCGCATCTCCGACGCGCCGGTGGTCGGGCAGCTGCGCGCCGGGGCCGCGAGCGCCGACGTCCTGCTCGGCTTCGACCTGCTCGGCGCCGCCGGGCCCGAGACGCTTGCCGTCTGCGACCCGGCACGGACGGTCGCGGTGATCGACACCGCTGAGACGCCGACCGCGCGGATGATCACCGACACGACGGTGCGCTTCCCGCTCAGACGCGATCCGCTCAGCCGGATCGCCCGCGTGACGCGCCCCGAGGAGGCGCTCTCGCTCGACGCCGGCGCCCTCTCCGAGCAGCTGTTCGGCGACCGCCTCCCAGCGAACCTGCTGCTCGTCGGCGCTGCCTTCCAGCACGGCTGCATCCCGCTCAGCGCCGAGGCGATCGAGCAGGCGATCCGCCTCAACGGCGTTGCTGTCGCGCGCAACCTCGCCGCGTTCGCCTGGGGGCGGGCGGCCGTTGCGGATCCGGACGGGGTGGGGCGGGCCGTGGCGCCGAGCGCGTCGCTGACGGTCGTGAGACACGCAGCCGGTGGCGCGCTCGCGATGAACGGCGCGACTGGCGCGAACGGCGCGAGGTCTGGCGCTGCTGCGAGGGACGGCGCGAGTGCTCGCGTGACCGGCGCGAGCGTGGGGGCGGACGGCGCCGTGTCGGACCCCATCGTCACCGCCATCGTCTCCGAGTTGCACGTCGAAGGGGAGCTGCGGCGCCTCCTCGAGCTGCGCCTCGCGGACCTCATCGCGTACCAGGACGAGGCGTACGCCCGCCGCTATGCGCGCGCCGTCGAGGACGTCGCGGCGGTCGAGCGCGAGCGCGGTGGAGTCGGTGCCGGCGACGGCTCGATGCCGATCGCTGAGGCGTTCGCGCGCGGGCTGCACAAGCTGATGGCGTACAAGGACGAGTACGAGGTTGCGCGGCTCCATCTCGACGCGACCGAGCGGGCTCGTCGCGAGCAGGCGCTCGGCGCCGACGCGAAGGTGCGCGTGATGCTCCACCCGCCGGTGCTGCGTGCGCTCGGGCTGAGACGCAAGCTCGCGCTCGGCCGCAGCGCGACGCCGCTGCTGCGCACGCTCGCCGCGTCCAAGCGCCTGCGCGGAACGCGGCTCGACCCGTTCGGGCACACCGAGCTGCGACGGCTGGAGCGAGCGCTCGTCGACGAGTACGAGGCGCTCGTCCAGCACGCGCTGACACGGCTCGACGCAACGACGGCGCCGCTCGTCGCTGAGATCGCTGGCCTGCCGGAGCTGGTGCGCGGCTACGAGGCGATCAAGCTGCGCAACGTCGAGCGTTTCCGCGCCCGCGCGCAGGAGCTGCTCACGCGGCTGGAGCGCGAGCCGGAGGCCGGCGAGCGCAGGCAGGAACAGCCCGCGGTGCCCGCACTCTGACCACCGAACCTGTCGATCCGTCCAGTCGATTGTTGGCGCCCGCGCGCGGCGCCTTACGATGTTCGGCTTCGGGGTCGTGGCGGGGGTCGGCAAGCGCCGGCGGGAGGAGCAAGACGTGCGCGGATGGAAGACCGATGGCGACCGGCCGAAACCGGTGGAGTCGCCGCTGCCGCACCCGGCCGGCGCGTAGGCCCGCGCGCTGATGTCAGCCGGTCCGCTCGAGCGTGAGGACGAGCTCGTCGCGCTCGAAGGCGCCGTTGCTGCCGCCGTCGCCGGCGCGGGGATGGCGGTAGCAGTCGAGGGCGTCGCGGGGATCGGCAAGACGACCGTGTTGCGCGAGCTGCGCGTGAGCGTCGAAGCCGCCCAGGCGGCGCTCGTCCTGAGCGCCGGCGGCTCCGTGCTGGAACAGGACTTCCCTTTCGGCCTCGTGCGCCAGCTGCTGGACCCGGCCCTCGCCGCCCGCGACCCCGCCGCCGTCGCCCAGCTGCTCGAAGGGGCCGCCCGCCCCGCCTCGGCGCTGTTCGACACACTCGGCCGTGCGCGTGCCGCAGCCGCCCCCGGCCCGCCGGCCGCCCCGACCACCTCGGCCGCCCCAGGCAAGACGCGCGTGGCGGCCTCCTTCGCAAGCGCAGCAAGCGCGGCTGCTTCGGCGCCGCAGCCGCCCCCGCCAACCCGCTCGGCTACGACGTGCTCCACGCCCTGCTGCGGCTCGTCAGCCGCCTCTCCGCCGAGCAGCCGCTGGTTCTTGTCGTCGACGACGCGCAGTGGGGAGACGTGCCGTCGCTGCGCTTCCTCGGATTCCTCGCCCGCCGCATCCAGCCCCTGTCGGTCGCGCTCGTCGTCGGCGGGCGGCCGGCGGTCGAATGGCCCAAACGCGAGCTCCACGACGCGGTGCTGTGCGCCAACGCCGCCCGCATCCTGCGCCCGCGCCCGCTTTCCCGTCCTGCCTCCGACGCGATCTTCGCGGCCGCGCTCCAGCAGGGCGCGGACGCCCGTCACGCGAGCGACCCCGAGCATCCGCAGCGCACCTCGGCCGCGCCCGCAGCCGGCGCCGCCGCGGCCGGCGCCCCCGCGGGCGGCGCCCCCGCGGCCGGCGCCCCTGCAGCAGGCGCCTCCGCCGTCGGCGCCGCCGCGGCCGGCACCCCCGCGGCCGGCGCCAATGCAGCAGGCGCCTCCGCCGTCGGCGCCCCCGAAGCCGGCGCCCCTGCAGCCGCCGCCCCCGCGGCCGGCGCCCCCATCGCGATCGCGCCGGCCTTCGCCGAGGCCGCCTACGTCGCCAGCGGCGGCAACCCCTTCTATCTCCGCGAGCTGGGGCGCGCGGTCGGCGAGCGGCAGCTCGACCCCAGCGCGGACAACGCGGCGGAGGTCGCGAGGCTCGGCCCGGCGGCGGTGCGGGGCGCGGTCGCCGCGCGCCTGCGCAGCCTCCCGGCGCCCGCGCTCGCCTTCGCCGACGCTGCCGCGGTCCTCGGCGAGCGCTCCTCGCGCGGCCTCGTCGCTGAGCTGGCCGGCCTCGACCCCGCCGACGCAGCGCTCGTCGAGCGCCGGCTGCGGGAGATCGGCCTGCTCGACGACGGGCCTGAGCCGCGCTTCGCGCACCCGATCCTGCGTGCGACCGTCCGCGACCTGCAACCGTTCCTCGCGCGAGCCCGGAGGCACGCCCGCGCGGCGGAGCTGCTGCGAGCGCACGGCGCGCCCGTCTCGCATGTCGCCGCGCAGCTGCTGCACACGGCCCCGGCCGGCGACCAAGAGGCGGTCGCGACGCTGCGCGCAGCAGCACGCGAGGCGATCAACCGCGGCGCGCCGGAGATCGCCGCCCATCACCTGCGCCGCGCGCTCGCCGAGCCGCCGACGGAGAGAGAACGGGCGGCGCTCACGCTTGAGCTCGGCCTCGCCGAGGCGCAGCAACGCTCGCCGAGCGCGCGTGCGACGCTGATACGCGCGATCGAGCTGAACGAGCGGCCCGACGAGCGGCTGCGCGCGGCGCTCGTGCTGTGGACGAGCGACAGCTTCGACGGTCGCTACGCCGAGGGCTTCCGCGTGCTCGAACAGACGCTGAAGCGCAGCGCGGGAGCGACGCCCGGGCTGCTGCGCCGCGTCGAGCTGGAGGTCAGCCGCGCGCTGCGCTCGACCCGCGCGACGGCGGCCGAGGGGCGCGCGCGGATCGCCGACCTGCGCGCCGGGCTCGACTTCGACAGAGCCCGCACGACGCTGAACGACCGCCTCGCGTTCGCGCTCGTCGCGCTCGACGACTTCTACACCAACGCCCCCGCCGACGGGCTCGTCGCGCTCGCCGAGCGCTGCCTGCCGCTGACCGCCGCGCAGATCGCGCACGACGAGTCCCAGCTGTTGCACATCCCGCTCTACGCGCTGATCTTCTGCGACCGCCTCGAGCGCGCCGGCGAGCTGCTCGACGAGCTGGTCGCGGACGCCACGCGGCAGGGCTCGATGATCGGCGTCGAGATCGGCCTCGTCTGGCGGGCGCTCGCCCACCTGCGCGCCGGCTCGCTCGCCGCCGCCGAGACCGACGCGCGCAGCGTCCTGGACGCCGTCGGCGAGTCGCGCTGGCGGTTCGGCGCCGCCGCCTCGCGCGTCTGGCTCGCCGAAGTTGCGCTGGACCGCGGAGACGTCCGCGCCGCGTCCGAGCTGCACGCACCCGTGCTGAGTGTCGCGGAGATCTCGGGGCGCGCGTGGATGCATGACGTGCGGCTGACGCAGGCGCGCATCCTGACCGCCGCGCACGACCCACGCGGCGCCTTCGACGTGCTGTTGGGGATCGGCCGCAGCGAGCTCGAGTTCGCCGCAACACGCCCATCGAGCCTGCCGTGGCGCTCTCACGCGGCGATCGCGGCCGCGGCGCTCGGCGAGGTCGCAACGGCGCGGCGCCTCGCAACGGAGGAGCTCGAGCTCACGCGCCTGTTCGGAGCTCCGCGCGCGATCGGTGTCGCGCTGCGCGCCCGCGGGCTTATCACGCCCGGGCCCGAGGGTCGCGCGGCGCTGGAGGAGGCGGTCGAGCTGCTCGCCTCCTCGCCCGCCCGTCTGGAGCACGCCCGCGCGCTGATCGACCTCGGCGAGCGGGTCGCCGGTGACGGCGACCCGCTCGCAGCAGCCGACCGCCTGCGCGCCGGCCTCGACGGCGCCGTCGCCTGCGGCGCTCACGCGCTTGAGCAGCGCGCCCGCGTGGCGCTCGGCACGATCTCCTAGACGCCCGCGCGGCGCTCGGCACGATCTCCTAGACGCCAGCCAGCTCCCGCTGCCGCGCCTCCGACTCGGCCCGCTCGACCGCCTCGACCGACGGCTCCTGCGTCACGCGCGGCAGCCATTGCAGCCAGCGCGGCAGGTACCAGTTCCAGTCGCCAAGCAGCTTCATCGCCGCGGGCAGCAGCACCGCCCGCACGACCGTCGCGTCGATGAAGATCGCCGCCGCCAGCCCGATCCCGAGCTGCTTGAACTCGATCGCCGACAGCGTCGCGAAGACGCCGAAGACCGCGACCATGATGATCGCCGCGCTCGTGACGGTCGAGGCGGTCGACTTGATCCCGTGCGCGACGGCGCGGTCGGTCGGCATGCCGCGGTCGTACGCCTCGCGCACGCGGCTGAGGATGAACACGTGGTAGTCCATCGACAGCCCGAACAGCACGACGAACAGGAACAGCGGCAGCCATGAGGTGATCGCGCCGGTCGAGTCGAAGCCGAGCAGCGACTCCGCCCACGAGTGCTGGAAGACGAGCACCAGCACCCCGTACGCCGCACCGACCGACAGCAGGTTGAGCACGATCGCCTTGACCGCGATCACGAGCGAGCGGAAGGTCACCAGCAGCAGCGCGAACGCGAGCGACAGCACGAACGCGAAGACCCAGACGATCCGGCTGTTCATCAGGTCGTTGAAGTCGCGCGTGCCGGCGGTCGTGCCGGTCACCGCGGTCCCAGCGCCGCGCGGCAGGTCGGTCCGCAGCGCTGGCGCCAGCTCCCCGCGCAGCACGTCGAGCGCGTGCATCGAGGCGCCGTTCGTGCCGTCGCCGTCGATCGGCAGGTCGATCCGCGCGACATCGCCCGATCGAGACAGCGCCACGTCGATCGGCTGGTGGATCACGCCGCTGGCCAGCGCATCGCGTCTGAATCTCGCAAGCGCCTCTCTCGCGTCAGGCGTCGTCAGCTTGCCAGCCCCGGTGACGGCCATCTGCGCCTCGATCTGCTGGCCCGGGAAGGCCGACTGGATACGGTCGAAGGTCTGCATCACCGGCAGCGAGCGCGGCAGCGACTCGACGCCGGGAACCGAGGTCTTCATCCCCAGCACGGGGATGCAGAGCGCCAGCAGCAGTCCGCCAGCCAGCACGACCGAGACGAGCGGCCGGCGCAGCACGGCGTCGATCACGGACGACCACGCGCGCGGCGGCCTTGAGGCGTCGCGCTTGCGCATCAGGAACGGGATCCGCCCGCGGTCGACCTTGTCGCCGAGCTTCGACAGCAGCGCGGGGAGGACCGTCAGCGACGCGACGAGCGAGACGCCGACGACGAGGATCGCGCCCATGCCCATCGCCTCGAAGGTGCTGTTGCCGGTGATGAACATGCCGGCCATCGCGATCATCACGGTCAGGCCCGAGATCAGCACCGCACGGCCCGAGGTTGCCGCGGCCGCTTGCAGCGCCGCTCGCTCGCTGCGCCCGGAGGCGCGCTCCTCCCGCTCGCGGCGCAGGTAGAAGAGCGTGTAGTCGACGCCGACGGCGAGGCCGATCAGCAGCACGACCGAGTTGACGGTGTCCTCGACCGGCAGCAGGTGCGAGGCGAGCGCGACGAGCCCGAGCGTCGCCATCACGCTCGACAGCGCGAGCAGCAGCGGCACGCCGGCCGCGACGAGCGCGCCGAACGCGACGACGAGGATCAGCAGCGTGATCGGGATCGACAGGATCTCGGCCTTGTGGAAGTCGTCGCCATAGAGCTTCGAGACCGCCTTGCCGGCGCTCGCGTCGCCGAACTGCTCGATCCGCAGGTCGGGGTGCGCGGTCTGCGCCGAGCTCGTCTGCGCGAGCAACGCCGGGACGTCGTCCTCGGCATCGTCCTCGTCGCGTCTCATCTCTACTTGGACGATCGCCGCGTGGCCGCCGGGGGCGATCTGGCCCTCGTTGCCGGCGCTCAGCGGCGATCTCACGTGCGCGACCTGCGGCAGCCGCTGCATCCGTCTGGCGACGTCGTCGACGGCGCGTCGGAAGGCCGGGTCTGCCGCGGTCAGGCGCGGCGACTGGACCAGCACGGTCTCGCTCGCGCGATGCGGGAAGGCGTCGTAGAGCAGCGTGTCGGCGCGGCCCGACTCTCCCGCGCCGCTATCGCGGTCGCCGAGCTGTCTCGTGCCGACCAGGCTGCCGGCCATGAAGGCGACGATCACGAAGCCGATCCAGCCGAGGATCGCCGCTTTTCGATGCTGCGCGCTCCAGCGTCCGGCGCGCGCCGCGAAGTTCTCTTTCTGCATTGCTCGCAACCCCTTGTGAGCCGTGGCTGACATGCTGCGAGCAGGCTTTCAACGGGCTGCCACGCTGCCCATGAGGGGGTCCCGCGAGCGGCGGTGCGGCGGGGCCCCGAAGCGAGGTGTGGCTAGCCCCCGGGCCCGATCGGCGGGCAACCGCCCGGTGTTAATGAATCTCCACATTTGTGCGGTCGCGGCGGCCGGTCCGGTTCGCGTACCATGGCCAGCCGTGAAGGCCCTCCTCCCAGATGGAACTGAGCTTCAGCTCGATGACGGCGCCACCGGCGCCGACGCAGCGGCCGCAATCGGCGCCGGCCTCGCGCGCGCCGCGCTCGCGGTCAAGGTCGACGGCCACCTGCGCGACCTCGACGCGCCGCTGCATGACGGCGCGAGACTCGAGATCGTTACGCAAAGCAGCGACGACGCGCTCGACCTGCTGCGCCACGACACCGCGCACGTGCTCGCGGCCGCGGTGATGGAGCTCTACCCCGGCGTGAAGATCTCGATCGGACCGCCGATCCAGGACGGCTTCTACTACGACTTCGACTTCCCGGACGGCGTGACGGTCTCCGACGCCGACTTCGACCGCATCGAGCAGAAGATGCGCGAGCACGTCAAGGCCGACGAGCACTTCAAGCGCGAGGACGTGACGGTCGGCGAGGCGCTTGAGCGGTTCGTCCGCGAGGAGCAGCCGTACAAGGTCGAGCTGATCGAGGACCTCGTCAGAAACGCGCCGGCCGACGCGCCGGTCGAGAGGGTCTCGCTCTATACCAACGGCCCATTCACCGACCTCTGCCGTGGCCCGCACGGCCCGGGCACGAAGCGGATCAGAGCGTTCAAGCTGCAGTCGGTCGCCGGCGCCTACTGGCGCGGTGACGCGAGCCGCACGATGCTGACGCGGATCTACGGCACCGCCTTCTTCTCCAGAGACGACCTCGCGGCGTACCTCGAGCGGCTTGAGGAGGCGCGCAAGCGCGACCACCGCAAGCTCGGCAGAGAGCTGCAGCTGTTTCAGTTCTCGACCGTCGCGCCGGGGGCGGCCTTCTGGCTGCCGCGCGGCACGCAGCTGTGGAACAGCCTCGTCGCGCTCTCGCGCGAGATGAACGTCGCGCGCGGCTACACGGAGGTCAAGACCCCTCAGCTCTACGACAGCGAGCTGTGGAGAACGTCTGGCCATTGGGACAAGTACCGCGAGAACATGTTCGTCACGCACGTCGAGGACCGTGACCTCGCGCTGAAGCCGATGAACTGCCCCGGCCACGCCCACCTCTTCGGGCTGGAGCGCCACTCCTACAAGGAGCTGCCGGTCCGCTTCAGCGAGCCGGGCCTGCTGCATCGCTACGAGCCGTCGGGAACGCTCCACGGGCTCCTGCGCGTGCGGCACTTCGCGCAGGACGACGCGCACATCTTCTGCACCGAGGAGCAGGTGCAAGACGAGGTGATCGGCTGCCTCGACCTCGTCTTCGACACGCTCGGACGCTTCGGCTTCGACATCGACGTGGAGCTCTCGACCCGTCCGGACAGACGGATCGGCACCGAAGAGATGTGGGACCGCGCCGAGAGCAAGCTGGTCGAGGCGCTCAGACACCAGAGACTGGAGTACCGCGTCAACGAGGGCGACGGCGCCTTCTACGGCCCGAAGATCGATTTCCACGTGACCGACTCGCTCGGCCGCTCGTGGCAGCTCGGCACCGTCCAGCTCGACTACTCGATGCCCGAGCGGTTCGGGCTGACCTACACCGGCGCCGACGATCAGGTCTACACGCCGGTGATGATCCATCGCGCGGCGATGGGCTCCTACGAGCGCTTCATCGGCATCCTGATCGAGCACTACGCAGGCGAGTTCCCCATCTGGCTCTCGCCGCTGCAGGTGATGGTGCTGCCGATCTCAGATCGTCATGTCGACTACGCCGCTGACGTTGTCGCGCAGCTGCGCGCTGCGGGCGTGCGCGTCGAGGTCGACGAGCGGACCGAGTCGATCGGCCGCAAGATCCGTGACGCCGAGCTGCAGAAGACTCCCTACATGCTGGTGCTGGGCGACAGAGAGCAGGACGCGGGAGAGGTCGCCGTGCGGCGCCACCGCGAGGGCGACGAGGGCAGCGTGCCCGTCGCCGAGTTCGTCGCGCGTGTCACCGAGCAGACCGCGAGCCGGTCGGCGTAGACGGTCGATGACCGCGCCCATGTGGACAGAAACCGGGAAGTCCCCATCTCGGGGCGTGGACGCCGCTATACTGCGGCCCCTTGATGCTCCTCAACGACACGTCGCGCACCTCTTGACGCGACAGAACGACGCCCTGTAATGCCGGTCCCTCGACGATTCGACCGGCGCCCGCCCGAGCGGGACACCACACGCATCAACGAGCGCATCCGCGTTCCCGAGGTGCGTCTCATCGGTGAAGACGGCCAGCAGATCGGCATCCTCAAGACGCCGGACGCGCTGCGCTACGCCCAGGAACGCGATCTCGACCTCGTCGAGGTGGCGCCTGACGCGCGCCCGCCCGTCTGCCGCGTGCTCGACTACTCGAAGTACAGATACGAGCAGGCGCAGAAGCAGAAGCAGGCGCGTAAGCACCAGCAGCAAATCACCATACGTGAGATCAAGTTCCGCCCGAAGATCGCGCAGAACGACTACGACACGAAGAAGGGGCACGTCACCCGCTTCCTCAAGCACCGGGACAAGGTCAAGATCACGATCATGTTCCGCGGGCGCGAGGTGACGCACCCGGAGCGTGGCCAAGTCCTGCTCGAGAGACTTGCGGAGGAGCTGGCAGATCTCGCCGTCGTGGAGCAGCGTCCGATTCAGGACGGTCGCAACATGACGATGATGCTCGGCCCGTCGAAGGCCGTGCTCGCCGAGGCTGAGGCCGGCGGCGGCGCGAGAAAGCCAGACGAGCACGTGGACAAGCCCGCTTCGACGAACGGCGACGGCGCCTCCAGCGCAAGAGCCGAGTCGGCGCAGGCGAGCGCTCCCAAGGCCGCCGCCCCTGCGGCCGCTGAGGCTGAGACGGCCGCTCCTGTTGCCGACACGACCGATGCTGCGGCTGCTGCTGAGGCCCCGGCCGCCGACGCTGCCACCCCGGCTGCCGAAGCTGAGGCCCCCGCCGCTGAGGCTGCTGCTCCGGCCGCTGGGGCTTCTGCTCCGGCCGCTGAGGATGCTGCTCCTGCCGCTGGGGCTGCTGCCCGCGGCGCCGAGGCTGCCGCTCCGGCCGCTGAGGCTGAGGCTCCCGCTGCTGCGGCTAACCCCGCCACGGCTGAGGCTCCCGCTGAGGCTAACCCCGCGAAGGCTGAGGCTCCCGCCGCGGCTAACCCCGCCGAGGTTGAAGCCCCGGCCGCCGACGCTGCGACGCCGGAGGCTGTGGCTGAGGCTCCGGCCGCCGAGGCTGAAGCCCCGGCCGCCGACGCTGCGACGCCGGACGCTGCGGCTGAGGCTCCGGCTGCTGAGGCTGACGCCGCGGTCGCCGAGGCGGCTGCCGCTGACGCCGACGAGGCGCCTGCGAGAGCCGCGCCCGCTGCGAGAGCGGCGGCGAGAGCTCCGAGAGCTGCTGCAAGAGCGGCGAGAGCGAGAGCCGAGGCTCCCGCCAGAGCTGCGAGAGCGGCTGACGCCAGAGCGGCGAGAGCCGCCGAGGCTCCCGCCAGAGCGAGAGCGGCCAGAAGAGCCGCTCCGCGCAGAGCAGCCGTCCCCGCCAGAAGCTGAACGCGACGTCGCCGGTCCGCAAGGGCCGGCGACGAGTTCGGTTGCTAGCCTGGCGCGGCAATGCTCGCTCCTCTCTTTGCCACTGCCGCGACAGCGCTTGCTGGCCTGGTCGCTCCGGCGGTGCCGGCGGCCGATCCAGCCGGATCATTGACCGTCGAGCAGGCGGTCGGCCAGCGGATCGTCGGGTCGCTGCCGGGAACGACCGTGCCGGCGGCGCTGGCGCAGCGGATCCGCCGCGGCGAGGTCGGCGGCGTGATCCTCTTCAGCCGTAACTTCAGCTCGACCACGCAGCTGCGCGTGCTGACCGCTGACCTGCAGGCGCAGCGCAAGCGCGGCCCCAAAGCGCTGCGCGGCCTGCCGCTGCTGGTCATGATCGACCAGGAGGGCGGGCTCGTGAAGCGCCTGCCCGGGGCGCCGAACCTCTCGCCGCGACAGGTCGGGGCGCGCGGCAGCGCCTCGCTCGCCCGCCGCACCGGCGTCGCGACGGCGGCCAACCTCAGAGGGGACGGCGTCAACGTCGACCTCGCGCCGGTGCTCGACGTCGGCATGCCCGGCTCCAGCGACGCCAACCTCGGGCGCTCCTACGGCTCGACCCCAAGCACGGTCAGCAGTCTCGGCGGCGCGTTCGCGCAGGGTCTCGCCGACGGCGGCGTGCTCGCGACCGCCAAGCACTTCCCCGGCCTTGGCCGCGCGACGATCAACGAGGACGACCAGCTCAACCGCATCGACGTCAGCGCCGACACGCTGCGCGCGGTCGACGAGGCGCCGTTCGCCAGCGCCGCGAGAGCGGGGATCCCGATGGTGATGGTCTCGACCGGCGTCTACCCGGCGATCGACAGCCGCCCGGCGATGTTCTCGCAGAAGATCGCGACCGGCGAGCTGCGCGACGAGGTCGGCTTCAGAGGCGTCGCAGTCACCGACGACCTCGAGGTCCCGGCGCTCGCCCATCTCTCGCCCGAGCGCAAGGCGCTCGCCGCGGTTCGTGCCGGTGAGGACATGCTGCTCTTCTGCCAGACCGACGCTGCCGCGGTGCGCGGTGCCGCCGCGCTGGTGAAGGCCGTCGACAGCGGCGCGATCTCCCGCGCGACGATCGACGCCGGCGCCGACCGCGCGCTGGCGCTGCGCGCGAAGCTGCGCTGAGGCCGGCTACGCTCTCTCGCAGCAGCCGCGCCGGCAGGCGCGGCTCACCTGCGCAGGAGCACGCCAGCGCACTCCCGTTTCTGCTTTACTTCTCCGTCCCAATGCCCAAGATGAAGACTCATTCCGGCGCCAAGAAGCGCTTTAAGGTGACCGCCAAGGGCAAGGTCCGTGGTCGTCACGCCTTCTCGAGCCACATCCTCGAGAAGAAGTCGCCGAAGCGCAAGCGCGCCCTCGGTCGTCCGGCGATCATGTCGGACCACGACACACCGCGTATCAAGAAGATGCTTGGAGTCGGCAAGTGACCCGCGTCAAGCGCTCCGTTCACGCGCGCAAGAAGCGCCGTGAAGTCCTGGAGATGACGAGAGGCTTCCGTGGGGAAGCCAACTCGAACTACAGACGCGCGAAGGAAGCCCTCCTCAAGGCTGACCAGTACCGCTACCGCGATCGCCGCAACCGCAAGCGCGACTTCCGTCGCCTGTGGATCACGCGCATCAACGCGGCCGCGCGCATCAACGACCTTTCGTACTCGCAGTTCATGCACGGCCTCGCGCTGGCCGGTGTCGAGGTCGACCGCAAGATCCTCGCGGACATCGCAGTCCGTGACGCCGAGGCGTTCCGACGTTTCGCCGACAAGGCCCGTGAGGCGCTGGCGGCGGCTGTCTAGCTCAACCGCACAGCACTTCCCGAAACGGGCGCCTTCCTCCGGAACGGCGCCCTTTTTGTTTAACGCGCACCGCCCCACACCGACGACGACCAAAGCGAATGACACCGATCACCTCACCCCACAACGAGCGCCTGAAGGAGCTGCGCCGGCTCGCGCGCAAGCGCGGCCGTGACGAGACGCGGCGCTTCGTCGCTGAGGGGGAGGACCTGCTCGACGCGGCCGACGCCGCGGGCTGGAGAGCGACCTCGCGCTTCTGCGCCGCAGGCAGCGGCCTGCGCGGCGACGAGGTCGTCCCCGACGTGCTCGCGCATGTCTCGCAGCTCGGCTCGGGCACCCGTGCGCTGGCGATCTTCGAGCAGCGCTGGGAGCCGGCGCCGGCCGGCCCCCTGTGCGTCTACCTGCACGGGATCGTCGACCCCGGCAACGTCGGCACCGTCCTGCGCTCGGCGCTCGCGTTCGGCGCCGACTCGGTCGCGCTCGGCCCCGGCTGCGCCGATCCCTACGGCCCCAAGGCGGTGCGCGCAAGCATGGGCGCGGTCTTCCAGGTGCCGCTCGCGAGAGCGCCGGACCTGAGCCTGCTGCCCGGCACGACGATCGCGCTTGACGCCCACGCTGACGCCGGCGACCTCAACGGCCCGCTCGACGACGTGGCGACGTTGGTGGTCGGCGCAGAGCGCGATGGGCTGCCGCCGGAGCTGCTGGCGCGCTGCGACCAGATCGTGCGGATCCCGATCATGTCGGAGTCGCTCAACGCCGCGATGGCGGCGACCGTCGCGCTGTACGAGGCAACGCGCGGCCGCATCGCCGCGGACCATAGGATGGACGCCGCATGATCGACCGCATCGACGAGCTCAGAAGCGCGGGGGAGGCCGAGGTCGCCGCCGCTGCCACGACGGACGCGCTCGAGCAGGCGCGCGTCAGATGGCTCGGCCGCAGAGCCGAGCTGCCGAACCTGCTGCGCGGCGTCGCGCAGCTGCCGCCCGAGCAGCGCGGCCCGGTCGGTCGTGCCGCCAACGAGGCGCGCAAGGCGCTCGAGGCGCTGATCGACGCGCGCAACGCCGAGCTGGCCTCAGCCGAGCTGGAGACGACGCTCGCCGCAGACCGCGTCGACGTGACGCTGCCCGGGGCGCCCGTCCCGCCGGCCGGCGGGCTGCACCTGCTGAGCCAGACGCGACGCGAGATCGAGGACGTCTTCGTCGGGATGGGCTTCAGCGTCGCAGAGGGGCCCGAGGTCGAGCGCGTCTACTACAACTTCGACGCGCTCAACCACGACGCCGCGCATCCGGCGCGGCTCAAGAGCGACACCTTCTACGTCGCGCCCGACACGGTGCTGCGGACGCACACTTCGCCGATGCAGGTGCGGGCGATGCAACAGCAGCCGCCGCCGCTCTTCATCATCGTCCCCGGCCGCGTCTACCGGCGCGACAGCGACGCGACGCACACGCCGCAGTTCCACCAGATCGAGGGCCTCGCGGTCGACGAGGACATCACGCTCGCGGACCTGAAGGGGACGCTGCTGCAGTTCGCGCGGGCGATCTTCGGCGACGAGCGCGAGGTCCGCCTGCGGCCGCACTTCTTCCCGTTCACGGAGCCGAGCGTCGAGGTCGACGTCTCCTGCTTCCGCTGCGGCGGCAGCGGCCATCTGCGCGACGGCTCGCGCTGCCCGATCTGCAAGGGCACCGGCTGGATCGAGATCCTCGGCGCCGGCATGGTCGACCCCAACGTCTTCGAGCACGTCAGAGACAACGGCTACGACCCGGAGAAGATCCAGGGCTTTGCCTTCGGCATGGGCGTCGAGCGGATCGCCTTCCTCAAGCACGGCGTCTCCGACCTGCGCCTCTTCTACGACAACGACCTCCGCTTCCTGCGGCAGTTCTGAGGAAGGCAATCAGATGAAGGTCCCGCTTTCCTGGCTCCACGAGCACTGCCATCCCGACCTCAGCGCCGCTGAGCTGGCCCAGCGGCTGGCGTTGACCGGCACCGAGGTCGAGCGCGTCACCCACCACGGCGTGCCCTCGCCCGACAACTTCGTCGTCGCGCGCGTGCTGGAGGCCGAGCAGCATCCGGACGCCGACCGCCTGCGCGTCACCAAGCTCGACATCGGCGAGGGCGAGCCGGTCCAGGTCGTCTGCGGCGCGCCGAACGCGCGCGCCGGCATCACCGTCGCGCTCGCGCGGCCCGGCGCGCGGCTGCCCGACGGAACGAAGCTGAAGAAGGCGAAGCTGCGCGGCGTCGTCTCCGAGGGCATGATCCTCGGCGAGTCAGAGATCGACCTCGGCGTCGACCACGCCGGGATCATGGAGCTCGACGACGAGCTGATCCCCGGCACGCCGCTTGCGAACGTGCTGCCGCTTGAGACCGACGTGCTCGAGCTGGAGATCACGCCCAACCGGCCGGACTGCTTGGCGGTCTACGGCGTCGCGCGCGAGGTGCACGCTGCAACCGGCGCGCCGCTCGGCCCGGCGCCCTGGGAGCAGGACGCCGGCAGCGCCGGCGCGCTCGAGGGAGTCGACGTGCGCGTCGAGACCGAGCGCTGCCCGCGCTTCACCGCGCGCATCTTCGACAACGTGCGCGTCGGACCGTCGCCTGAGTGGTTGAAGGCGCGGCTGATGGCCGCCGGCCAGCGGCCGATCTCCAACGTCGTCGACATCACCAACTACGTGATGCTGCTGTCGGGCCAGCCGCTGCACGCCTTCGACCTCGACCGCGTCGCGGGCGCGACGCTGACGGTCCGCGACGGCCGCGACGGCGACGTGCTCGAGACGCTCGACGGCGAGACGCGCAGACTCGACGCCGACATGGTCGTGATCTGCGACGCCGACGGGCCGACCTCGCTGGCCGGCGTGATGGGCGGCGCGCGCTCGGAGGTCGTCGAGAGCACGACGAGCGTCCTGCTGGAGTCGGCGAGCTGGGACGGTCCCAACATCCAGCGCACCTCGACGCGGCTGGCGCTGCGCAGCGAGGCGTCGGGGCGGTTCGAGAAGGGCCTCTCGCCCGAGCAGACGCTTGAGGCGCAGGCGGTCGCGACGCGGCTCTTCCTCGAGCTGACCGGCGCGACCGTGCGGCCCGGCACCCTCGACGTCGACGGCCCCGCGGGCTGGGACAAGACGCACAAGACGATCCGCCTGCGCGACGCGCGCGTCAGCGGCCTGCTCGGCGAGCAGCTGCCGCGCGAGCGCAGCGCAGAGATCCTCACCGCGCTCGACTTCTCGCTGGCGCAGGCCGACGACGGCCTCGACGTGACCGTCCCGCACTTCCGCCGCAACGACGTGACGCGCGAGGCCGACGTGATCGAGGAGGTCGCGCGGATCGACGGCGTCGACAAGCTGCCCGCGACGCTGCCGCTGCGGCGCGGCGCCGTCGGCCGGCTGGCGCCGTGGCAGCTGCTGCGCCGCACCGCGGCGGACACGCTCGCGGGCGCCGGCCTGCACGAGGTGATCGGCTGGAGCTGGTCCCCGCCGGAGCTGGCCGACCGCCTGCGGCTGCCGGCTGACGATCCCCGCCGCACCGCGATCGCGGTCGACAACCCGATGTCGGCGGAGCACGGCCTGCTGCGCACGACCCTGCTCGGCGGCCTGCTCGACGTCGCCGGCCTCAACGTCGCGCGCGGGATCGCCGACGTCGCGATCTTCGAGTCGGGCGCGGTGTTCCTCCCTGCGAGCGAGCGCGGGCGCGTCGTCGTCGGCGCCTCAGACGAGCCGCTGGCGGGCGTCGCGGGCAACGGGGCGGGGGCGGGCGACCTGGCCCCGGCCGGCGTCGTCGCGGCGGCGGCGGGCGCGAGGGCGAGCGCGGCGGACGACGCGCTGCCGCACGAGCCGCACATGCTCGGCGCGCTGTTGACCGGCGCCACGCGCCCGGCGACGTGGCGCGAGAGCCAGCCGCCGAAGGCCGACTTCTTCGCCGCCAAGGGCGTGCTCATGCACCTGCTCGACACGCTGCGCGTCAACTGGCGCGTTGAGCCGGGCAGCGAGCCGTTCCTGCACCCGGGCCGCAGCGCGACCGTGCTCGTCTCGCCTAACGGCGGCGGCGACGAGGTCGCGGTCGGCTGGCTCGGCGAGCTGCACCCGTCGGTCGCGGCCGATTGGGACCTTGAGCGGACCGCCGCCTTCATGCTCGACCTCAACGTCGTGATCGCGGCCGTCCCGGGCCCGGCCGTCTACGAGGACTACACGAGCTTCCCGGAGGTGCGCCAGGACCTCGCCGTTGTGCTCGACGACACGGTCGCCGCCGACGAGGTCGTCAGGACCGTCCGCGAAGCCGGCGGCACGCTGCTCGCCGACGCGGAGGTGTTCGACGTCTACCGCGGCGCGCAGGTCGGGGAGGGCAAGGTCTCGCTGGCGCTGCGGCTCGCCTTCCGCTCGCCCGAGCGGACGCTGACCGACGAGGAGGTCGCTGAGCGCCGGGCCGCGATCGAGCAGGCGCTCGCCGCGCTGGGAGGGAGCCTGCGTGCCTAGCGTCTCCGTCTTCGGCGCCTCCGGCTACGCCGGCGCGCTCGCCGCCTCGCTCTTGCAGCGCCATCCGAAGTTCGAGCTTGCGGCGGTCACGTCGCGCTCGGACGTCGGCCGCCGGCTTGACGACCTCTACCCGCACTACCGCGTCCCGCTGGTGATGGAGGAGCTCGACCTCCCGCGCCACGCCGACGTCGACGCCGCGGTCGTCGCCTACCCGCATCACGCGGCCGCCCCGCTCGTCGCCGCGCTGCGCGAGCGCGACGTGCGCGTGATCGACCTGTCAGCCGACTTCCGCCTCACCGACCTGGCGACCTATGAGCGCTACTACGGCCCGCACGAGGCGCCGCAGCTGTTCGGCTCGGCCGCCTACGGCCTGCCGGAGCTCGGCTACCGCGAGCAGATCGCGGCGGCTGGGGTCGTCGCCAACCCGGGCTGTTTTCCAACAGCCGCGTTGATCGGGCTGCAGCCGCTCGCGCGCGCCGGCCTGATCGACGACGTCGTGATCGACGCGAAGTCGGGCGTCTCGGGCGCCGGCCGCGCCGCGACCGACCGCACGCACTTCGTCTCGGTCGACGAGAACGTCTCCGCCTACGGGATCGCCGGCCATCGCCACGCGCCGGAGATCGACCAGGAGCTGGCGCGGCTCGGCGCCGACCTGACAGTCACGTTCATCCCGCACCTGCTGCCGCTCGATCAGGGCGAGCTGATCACCGCGTACGTCAAGCCGACGCGCGCGATCGGCCACGAAGAGGTCCAGGCGCTCTACGACCACGCCTACTCGCACGAGCCGTTCGTCGAACTGACCGAGCGCTCGCCGGGCGTGCGCGACGTGCGCGACACGAACCTCGCGCGGGTGATGACGCACGTCGAGGAGCGCACCGGCCGCGTGCTCGTCTTCTCCGCGATCGACAACCTCTGGAAGGGGACCTCCTCGCAGGCGGTCCAGAACCTCAACCTGATGTTCGGGTACGACGAGGCGACCGGGATCGCGGAGCCCTCGCCTGGCAGCTCGGGCTCCGTGCACGGGCTCGCCCGGGACTCGTCCATGCGGCCGCGGGGGGACTCGAGCGGTGTCTGACTTCTTCGCCTCCCGCTGGGTCGAGCAGCCCGAGCACGTGACCGTGCTCGACGGCGGCCTCGCGCGTGGCTTCCGCGCCGCCGGCGTCGCAGCCGGCGTGAAGTCGAGCGGCGCGAAGGACGTCGGCCTGCTCCTCAGCGACGTGCCGGGGACGGTCAGCGCCGCCCGCTTCACCCGCTCGGGCTCGCTCGCCGCGCCGGTGATCGTCAGCCGCGAGCGGACCGACCTTGGCAGGCTGCGCGCCGTGATCGCCAACTCCGGCAACGCCAACGCGGCGACCGGTCAAGACGGGGTCAACGACGCCGCTGCCATGCAACTGGCGGCGGCGCGAGTCGCGGGCCTGGACGCAAGCGAGGTCGCAGTCGCCTCGACCGGCGTGATCGGCGTGCCGCTGCCGCTTGACCGCGTTGTCGGCGGGCTGGAAGAGATCCGTGGCGAGCTGCGCCCAGACGGCGATCGCGACTTCAGCGACGCGATCCGCACGACCGACCAGTTCGAGAAGCGCGCGACGCTCGCCGTTCAGCTGCCGTCGGGCGAGGTCTGGCTCAGCGCACAGTGCAAGGGCGCCGGGATGATCCAGCCGAGCTTCGCGACGATGCTCTGCTTCGTGCAGACCGACGCGCAGCTAGAGGACGAGACGGCTGAGCTGCTGCTCGGCACGACCGTGAAGCGCTCGTTTGACCGCATCTCGGTCGACGGCCAGCTGTCGACCAACGACACCGTGATCCTGATGGCCAGCGGCGCCAGCGGCGTGAAGGTCGAGCCGATGAGCGAGGACGAGCTGCAGCTCGGGCTCGCGCTCGACGCGCTGCTGCGCCAGCTCGCGCTGCTGATCGTGCGCGACGGCGAGGGCGCCGGCCGCGTCGGCCGCGTCGTCGTCCACGGCGGCGACGGCGAGCAGGTCGAGCACGTGGCCCGGGCCGTCGCCAACTCGCCGCTCGTGAAGACCGCTTTGAACGGCGGCGATCCCAACTGGGGCCGGATCGCGCAGGCGGTCGGCGCCGCGCTGCTCGACAGCGCGCCCCTGCCGTTCGACATCGCGATCGAGGGCGTGCAGGTGCTGGCCGAGGGACAGGGGCTGCGCTTCGACCAGCCGGCGCTCGACGCCGCCGTCCAGCGCGACGAGGTCGAGTACGTCGTCGCGCTGCCGGGCGACGGAGCCGACACCGAGGTCTTCTTCTCCGATTTGGGGCACGACTACGTGACGATCAACGCCGAGTACACGACATGAGCCAGCCGACTCCGCCGTCCCCGCCCGTGCGCGACGTCGCGACGCTGCTTGAGGCGCTCCCGTACATCCGCGAGTTCCACGGCAAGACGGTCGTGATCAAGTACGGCGGCGCGGCGATGACCGACCCGGCGCTGCGCGAGGAGTTCGCGCGCGACGTCGTGCTGCTCAAGTACGTCGGGATCAACCCGATCGTCGTCCACGGCGGCGGCCCGGACATCACCGCGTACATGCAGCGGCTCGGCCTGCCGGTCGAGTTCGTCTCCGGCCTGCGCGTCTCCGACAGAGACACCGTCGAGATCGCCAAGATGGTGCTCGTCGGCAAGGTCAACAAGGACATCGTCCTGCGCATCAACCGCCACGGGCAGAGCGCCGTCGGCCTCAGCGGCGACGACGGCCAGCTGTTCCGCGCGACGCGCCAGAGCGCCCCCAGCGGCGCGGACATCGGCTACGTCGGCCGCATCGAGCGGGTCAACACCGACGTGCTGATGCATGTCGCGCAGGACTACATCCCGGTCGTCGCCTCCGTTGGCGCCGACCGCGAGGGAAACTCGTACAACATCAACGCCGACGAGGCGGCCGGCGCCGTCGCGCGCGCGCTCGGCGCCTACAAGGTGATGTTCCTGACCGACGTGCGCGGCTGGCTGCGAGACCCCGCCGACGCTGACAGCGTGATCAGCGAGGTGACCGCTGACGCGGTCGAGGCGAGGCTGCCCGAGATCGACGGCGGGATGCGCCCGAAGCTCGCCGCCTGCATCGACGCGATCCACGGCGGCGTCAGCTCTGCCGTGATCGTCGACGGCCGCGTCCCGCACTCGCTCCTGCTGGAGCTGTTCACCGACGCCGGCCTCGGCACGATGGTCAAGCCCGCGCTCTAAAAGCCCCTCCCCGCAGAAGGAAGCCCGATGTCCCTCAGCCAGCTGCAGGCGATCGAGTCCGCCCACGTGATCCCGTCGTACGCGCGCTACCCGGTCGAGCTGGTGCGCGGCGAGGGCACACGTCTGTGGGACGCCGACGGCAACGAGTACCTCGACTTCCTCTCCGGCATCTCGGTGCTGAACGTCGGCCACTGCCACCCGGCCGTCGTCGCGGCGGTGCGCGACCAGGCCGGTCGGCTGACGCACACGACCAACCTCTTCTACAACGAGCCGGCGATGCGCCTCGCGCAGCGCCTCTCCGACAGCTCGCTCGGCGGCAAGGTCTTCTTCTGCAACTCCGGCGCGGAAGCCAACGAGGCGGCGCTGAAGCTCGCCCGCAAGGCGAAGCCCGGCGGCGAGATCGTCGTCTTCCACGGCGCCTTCCACGGCCGCACGATGGGCGCGCTGAGCGCGACGCCGCAGGAGTCCAAGCAGGCGCCGTTCGCGCCGCTGGTGCCCGGCTTCGTCGCGATCGAGCCGACCGTGGAGGCGCTCGAGGCGGCCGTCCACGACGGCACCGCCGCGGTCCTGTTGGAGCCGGTCCAAGGGGAGGCCGGCGTCCATCCGCTGCCCGACGAGCTGCTGCTCGCGGCGCGCGCCGCCTGCGACCGCGTCGGCGCGGCGCTGATCTTCGACGAGATCCAGACCGGCATGGGGCGGACCGGCACGCTGTGGGCGTACGCGCAGACGCCCGTCGTGCCGGATGCCTTGACGACCGCGAAGGCGCTCGGCGGCGGCCTGCCGATCGGCGCGCTCGTGACCGGCCCGCGCCTGGCCGACACCTTCCAGCCCGGCGACCACGGCTCGACCTTCGCCGGCGGACCGCTCGTCGCGGCCGCGGCCAACGCCGCCTTCGACGTGCTCGAGCAGCCGGGGCTTCTGACGCGCGTGGTCGAGCTGGGCGAGACGCTGCGCGCGCGGCTGGCCGAGCTGCCGGGCGTCGCCGGCGTGCGCGGGCGCGGGCTGATGGTCGCGTTCGAGACCCCGGACGCGCCCGCGTTTGTGCGCCGGGCGCTGCTTGAGCAGCGGCTCGTGCTCAACGCCACCGGCCCGACGACGGTGCGCCTGCTGCCGCCGTTGACAGTCAGCGACGACGAGCTCGAAGAAGCCGTGCGCCGCATCGCCGCGACTTTGTGACAGCCGGTGTCCGAGCCCCGTTGCGCGGGGGTCGCGGGGGTCCGGTCACGGGGTATGGTCGTGCGACGTTGTGATTCGCATCTTGATCGTCGACGACCACCCTGCCGTGCGTGCCGGCCTTGTGGCCGTGCTCCGCAGCGAGCCGGGCCTCGTGCCGGTCGGGGCGGCTGCCGACGAGCAGGAGGGCTGGCGGCTGTCGCAGCGGGCGCGGCCGGATCTCGTGCTGCTCGACCTTCACCTGCCCGGCGGCAACAGCCTCGCGCTCTGCCGCCGGATGAAGCAGGACGAGGAGCGCACGCGGGTGCTGATCTACTCGGCCTTCGCACAGGACGAGCTGGCGATCGCCGCGACGCTCGCGGGCGCCGACGGGATGCTCGACAAGACTGCGCCGATGCTCGAGCTGTTCGACGGGGTACGGCGCGTCGCCAGAGGCGAGCAGCTGCTCCCGCCGGTGACGCCGGAGCGGCTGCAGGAGGCGCGCTCACGGATCTCCGCGCAGGACGCGCCGATCGTCGCGATGCTGCTCGACGGCACGTCCAACGAGGACATCGCCCAGACGCTCGGGCTCGGAACCGAGGAGCTGACCGGGCGGATCGAGCGGCTGCTCGCACGGCTGGCGCCGGCGGCTGCCCGCCTGCGGGCATGACGCTTCCCCGGCGGCCTCGATCGGCCTTGGAAGAGCTCGCGTAGCGGCTCGCGCTTGCGCGCCCAGGTCGTCCCCGAGCGTTTTCAGTGATTTCGCGTAGAGTGGCCGGCGCAATGAGCGAGCCTACTCAGACCGAAGTCCACCGCATCCCCGCCGCGCCGGCGCGCACCGCCAGCTACGAGGCCGACCCGGCCGAGGTCAGACGCGTCCTGCTGCTCTACTCAGGCGGCCTGGACACGAGCGTGATGCTGAAGTGGATCGCGGACGAGTACGGCGCTGAAGTCGTCTGCCTCACCGTCAACCTCGGCCAGCCCGGCGAGGACTACGAGGTCATCAAGGACAAGGCGCTGCGGATCGGCGCGGTCGAGACGCATGTCGTCGACGCGCGCGAGGAGTTCGCGCACGAGTACATCAAGCCGGCGATCAAGGCCAACGCCCTCTACGGCGGCGGCTACCCGCTCTTCACCGCGCTCGGCCGCCCGCTGATCGCGAAGCTCGCCGTCGAGTACGCGCGCAGAAGCGGCTGCGACACGATCGCCCACGGCTGCACCGGCAAGGGTAACGACCAGGTCCGGATCGAGACGACGATCGCGACGCTGGCGCCCGAGCTGAAGGTGATCGCGCCTGTGCGCTCGTGGCAGATGGGCCGCGAGGAGGAGATCGCCTACGCGCGGGAGAACGGGATCCCCGTCAAGGGCGGCACCGAGGTCGCGCCGTACTCGATCGACGACAACCTGTGGGGCCGCTCCTCCGAGGGCCGCTGGATCGAGGACCTCGCGCACGCGCCCGAGGACGACGTCTTCCAGCTCGTGACGCGGCCCGAGGAGGCGCCCGACGAGGCTGAGACGGTCGAGCTCGAGTTCGAGGGCGGCGTGCCGGTCGCGCTCAACGGCGAGCGCCTAGGGCTGGTCGACCTGCTTGAGCGCGTCGCCGCGATCGGCTGCAAGCACGGCGTCGGGATCGTCGACCACATCGAGGACCGGATCGTTGGCCTCAAGGTGCGCGACATCTACGAGGTGCCGGCCGCCGCGATCGTGCTGAGGGCCCATCAGGAGCTCGAGCATCTCGTCGGCACGATCCACCAGAACCAGTTCAAGACAGGCCTGGACCAGAAGTGGGCGTACCTCGTCTACGCGGGCCTCTGGTGGGAGCCGCTGCGCGGCGACATCGACGCCTACCAGGACCGCGTCAACGAGCAGGTGACCGGCACGATCGGCCTCAAGCTCTACAAGGGCTCGGTGCGCGTCGTCACGCGCGAGTCCCCCAACGCCGTCTACGACGCGTCGCTCGCTTCCTTCGCCGAGTCCGGCGGCCTCTTCTCGCAGACCGCGTCGCCCGGCTTCATCGAGCTGTGGTCGCTGCAGTCGCGGATGGCGTACCAGCTGCGCTCTCGCAGAGAGTCGTGAGCGGCGCGCTGCGCGCCTTTCAGCGGGTGCCTGTCGCGCCCGCCGTCGGGCGCGGCGGCTTGCGCGCGAGCGCACGCGGGTAGGGTCGCGCCATGTACTACAAAGCATTGGGCTGGGTGGTATGGAGAGGCGGCACGTGGTATCTGCGCCGCCGCTATGGCACCGCGCCGAAGAAGATCGGCGCGGGCGCGCTCGCCGCTGTGGCGGTCGCCGGCGCGATCGTCGTAGCGCAGAAGCTGCTCGGCCGCTCCTCCGAGCAGGCCTGATCCCGCAACCGAAGAGCGGTGCGTTGGATGGCGCGAGCGCGCTCTTGCAAGGGCGTTGCAGCCTTGCGTGCAGGAGATCGTGCAACGCCTCCGACGAGGGAGCATGCGTCCGCGCCGGGGGGTAGCCTGAGCGCTCCTTTTCGGTTCCCATGGAGATGTCGCCCGATCCCTTCCCGCCCGACGACTCACATCGCTCCTCCGGCGATGCGAACGTCGTCGACCCGGCTGTCTTGGCTGAGCGCCGCGCTCAGCGCGCCGAGCTGAGCGAGCAGGTCGCCGCACGCCGCGCCGCCGACGCGCAGTCGCTTGCGGCTGAGCTGTCGGCGGAGCGCGCCCGGCTGGAAGCGGAGCTCGAGCAGGCCCGCCTGGAGCCCGAGCGCCTGAGCCGCCTCGTCGCCGAGCGCGAGCGGGCGCTGCGAGCAGCCGAGCAGCGCGCCCACGGGGAGGAGGCCCAGCGGATCGAGGCCGCCGAGCGGTTGACGACGCGCGAGCGCGAGCTCAGCGCGAAGCTCGCGCACGCGGCGGAGCAGCTCGACGCAAGAGCGCGCGAGCACGCGGCGGAGCTCGGGCGGGCCGCCGAGCAGCTTGACGCACGTGCGCGAGAGCATGCTGCGGAGCTGCGGCGGGCGACCGAGCGGCTGACCGCACGCGAGCGAGAGCACAACGCCGCGCTGGGCCAGCTCGCCGACCGCGCCGAGCGGGCGGAGCGGGCTGTCGAGGAGCTGACTGCGAAGGCCGAGCAGTCCGAGCAATCGGTCGCGCAGGCGCGCGAGCAGCTGAAGGCAATGCGCGCGCAGGTGACCGAGGCTGAGCAGGTCGCCGCCGCCGCCGAGGCGGCCCGTCGCCGTGCCGAGCTGAAGCGCGCCGCCGCACGCGAGAAGCGCCGGCGCGCCAACGAGGCGCGCGACGCCGCGCTCTCCGACGCCGCCGCCGCATGGGCAGAGGCGCGCGCCGCGCGCGAGGGCGCCGACGCTGTGATGGCCGAGTCGCGTCACGAGCTGGCCGAACGCGATGCGCTGCGCGCCGAGCTGGCTGCCGCCGTCGGCGAGCGCGACGCGCTAAGCGAGCGGCTGGAGAGCGCCGAGGCCGAGCGCGACCGCGCGCAGGCCGAGGTCGCCGCCGCTGCGGTCGAGCGCGACCGCGTCCGCGACGCGCTGGCACAGGCGCTGAACGAGCGCGACGAGCTCAACGCGGAGCTCGCCCACGTCACCGCCGAGCGCGACGCCCTCCGCGGGGAGCTCGCCCAGCCCTCCGCCGACCCCGACGCAACCGCTGCCGACCTCGCCCAAGCAAACGCGGAGCGCGACGGCCTCACCTCCCGCCTGGAGCGGGCGGTCGCGGAGCGCGACGGGTTGACTGGTCGCCTGGAGCGCGCGGTCGCGGAGCGGGACGAGCTCGCGCGGGCGCTCGACGCGAACCGTGCGGCGCGCGAGCGGGCTGGCGAGGCGGCGCTGCCGCAGGCAGGTTTGGCGGCGCGACTGGTGGCGGAGGCGACGCTTGCGCGCACCGCGAGCTCTATTCCGACGGAGCCTTTGCAAGCCTCTGAGCTCGTCGCTACCGAGCCGATGGCCGCGCTGGCGGCCGAGCGCGAGCTTGTCGCGGGGCGCCGAGCGGCGCACGACGCGCCGGTCGCGGCGCTTGGACGCGAGCGGGAGCGCTCGGCGCGGCTGCAGGCGCAGGTCGAGCGGCATGTCGAGACCGAGCGCGCGCTGCGCGCGGAGGTCACGGCGCTGCAGGCGGCCGTCGAGTCGCGCGTCGACGCCGAGCAGAGGATCGAGCATGCGCTGCGCAGAGTGCGCGGCGAGCTTGAGGCCGCGAACGCGCTGCGGATGCTGAGCGAGCGCGGCTCTGCGACCCGCTCCTATGGCCCCGGCGAGCCGGCAGGCCCAGCCCCGATCGACGCTGATGACACGACGGCGGCCGCGGAGCCGGGCGAGGCAGCGGTTCCGTTCGCGCCCGCAGACGTCACGCCCACGCCCGCCGCCCCCGCCGCCAACGAAGCTGCGCCAGCGGGGCGAGCCGCCCCATCGATGGCCGTGTTTGACGCGAGCAGGCTCAACGCCGCTCGTGCTCGCCTGCGCGCGACGCTCCCCGTCGAGCAGGACGGGCCCGACGCCGAAGGCGACGCTTCCGATCTTGCGCTGGCTGAGCCTGTCGAGGCTCGCACCGTGTCAGCGCCCGAGGCCGACGACTTCGCGCAGCAGGTCGCGCCGGCGGAGCCCGAGGTCGAGGCAACAGGGACGTCGGCTGAACCTGAGGCCTCGGAGGCCGCGCCCGATGCGCCCGAGGTCGGGCATGCAGCGGGCGTCGAGCCTGCGGCCACCGAGATCGCCGCCGGCTTGGCGCCTGCCGCGCCCGGACCGGGGATCGCGAGGGGCGAGGCGAGGTTTGACCCGGCGCCGGGGGAGGCGACGGTCGCTTCCGCGCCGTCGCCGACGACCTCGACGGCGTCCGGGGAGCCTGTCGCGCGACCGCGGCCGCGGAGGCTGGCAGTCGCGCCGGCTGGGCCGCCGAGCCCGTGGCTGCCCGAGGCGCTACGGCAGCTCACCCGCGAGGACCCGGACACGGTCGGCCGCATACTCGTCGGGATATTGCCCGCGCAGGGCCTGGTCGCCAGACGCCCGCTCAGCTATGACCTCGTCATCGAGGGTCGCGGCACGGTCTCTTCCACGGTCAGCAACGGCGAGGCGACCGTCAGCCCCGCCGTCGAGCCACGGACGATGAGAGAGGTCGACTTCCGGGTCTCCGCGACGCACGCCGGCCTCGCCAAGCTGCTGCTCGGCAAGCGCGGCCTGCGTAGGCGCGCCGCCGTGCGCGGGTCGCGGCGCCGCCTGCGCGAGCTGCGCCGCCTCGCTAGCGAGCCGCTTGCGCTGCGCGACCTCACGCAGGCCGGGGTGACGCTCGAGCCGGCGCTCGCGCTGATGCTCGGCGCGCTCGCGATCGATCCCGCGGCGACCTTCGCCCACCGCTTCACGCTCGCACACGCGCCCATGCCCGGGGGCGAGCCCGACGCATGGCTGCGCATCCAGCGCGGCAGAACGCCGACGGTCCTGCGCACCCGCCCCGGCGAGGAAGCAGACGTCACGATCCGCAGCACGCGCGGCGCGCTGCTCGCCGTTCTCGCCGACGTCCCGCTGCCGCCCGGCGAGGCCGCTGCGGTCGAGGGCGACGCGCAGGCGCTCGAGCACCTGCGCGGCTGGATCCGCCGCACCGAGTTCGCCCTCGCGCGGCGCTGACGCACACCCGCGCCGCTGCGTCGCGCCAGGCCGGATTCGCCCTCGCGCGGCGCCGATCGGACCGTAGTCAGCGCGATTCGCCGGCCCGCTTGGCATCTCGCACGGCGTCCGCCGCGGGGCCTATTCTGACTGGCCGGATGTCTTCCTCCTCAGCTCAGGCCTGCGCCCACCTTCACGTCCACTCCGAATACTCGCTGCTGGACGGCGCGTGCAAGATCGACGCGCTCGCGGCCCGTGCCGCCGCCTTTGACCAGCCCGCGCTCGGCCTCACCGACCACGGCGTCATGAACGGCTCCGTGGAGATGTACAAGGCCTGTAAGAAGCACGACATCAAGCCGCTGATCGGCTGCGAGGTCTACGTCGTCGACGACCGCCATTTCCGCGGCGGCAGAACCGAGCGCAACCACCTGACGCTGCTCGCGCAGAGCGACGTCGGCTACAGGAACCTCGTCAAGCTCTCCTCGATGGGCTTCCTCGAAGGGCTGCACCGCGGCAAGCCCGGGGTCGACTTCGAGGCGATGTCGCAGCACGCCGAGGGGATCATCGCGCTCACCGGCTGCCTCGCCTCGCGCTTCTGCCAGCGGCTCGTCAACGACCGCCCCGACGAGGCGCGCGCCCACGCGGACGACCTGATGCAGATCTTCGGCCGCGAGCAGGTCTACTTCGAGGTCCAGAAGAACGGCATCGCCGACCAGGACAAGGCGAACGCGGGGATCGTCAAGATCGCCCGCGAGCTCGGCCGCCCGCTCGTCGGCACCGGCGACGTCCACTACCTCCGCCGCGAGGACTACCACCACCACACGGCTCTGCTGTGCGTCCAGACGAAGTCGACGCTCGCCGAGCCGAAGATGACCTTCGACACGAACGAGTTCTACCTCAAGTCCACGCAGGAGATGGCGGACGCGTTCGCGGAGTGGCCCGACGCGCTGCCGACGACGCTTGAGATCGCCGAGCGCTGCAACGTCGAGATCCCGCTCGGCGGCCAGTTGATCCCGAGCTACCCGACGCCAAACGGCGAAGACGAGAGAAGCTACCTCCGCTCGCTCGTGATGGAGGGGATGCACCGCCGCTACGGCACGCCGCTGCCGGCCGAGGCGGTCGAGCGGATGGAGATGGGGCTCGCGGTCGTCGACAGAATGGGCTTCAACGCCTATTTCCTGATCGTCTGGGATTTCGTCAGATACTCAAAGGAGAACGGCATCGCGGTCGGCCCGGGCCGTGGCTCGGCGGCCGGCTCGATCGTCGCCTACTGCCTCTCGATCACAGACGTCGACCCGCTCGCCTACGACCTTCTGTTCGAGCGGTTCCTCAACCCCGAGCGCGTGTCGATGCCTGATATCGACATCGACTTCTCCGTGCGCGGCCGTGAGCGCGTCATCAGATACGTGACGGAGAAGTACGGCAGAGGCTCCGTCGCGCAGATCGTCACCTTCGGCAAGATGTTCCCGCGCGCCGCGACGCGCGACGCCGCCCGCGTGCTCGGCCACGACTACGGCGCCGGCGACAAGCTCGCGAAGCTGATCCCGGACCCGATCATGGGCCGTCCGCCGTCGTTCGAGGACTGCCTGGAGCCGGGCGAGCCGCTGCGCGTCGAGGTCGACTCCAACCCCGTCTCAAGACAGATCGTCGACGTCGCCAAGGGCCTTGAGGGGATCGTCCGCAACTCCTCGATCCACGCCGCCGCAGTCGTGATCGCGGGCTTCCCGCTGACCGACATCGTGCCGTTGCAGCTCGCCGACGCGGGCACCGACGACAGAGGCGACAAGGTCTACCGCACGGTCACGCAGTTCTCGATGAAGCCCGTCGAAGAGCTTGGCCTGCTGAAGATGGACTTTCTCGGGCTGCGCAACCTCGACGTGATCGAGGACGCGCTCGACATCATCGAGCGCTCGACCGGGACGCGCCCGGACATGACGACGCTGCCGCTCGACGACGAGAAGACGTACGCGATGATGGCCCGCGGCGACTCGGTCGGCGTCTTCCAGTTCGAGTCTGAGGGCATGCGGGAGTCGCTCAAGAAGGTCAGGCCGACCGAGCTCGAGGACCTGATCGCGCTCAACGCGCTCTACCGCCCGGGCGCGATGGACCAGATCCCGACGTACGCCCGCGGGAAGCGCAACCCGGACACGATCACCTACCAAGACGAGCGGCTGCGCCCGATCCTCGAGTCGACCAAGGGCGTGATCCTGTACCAGGAGCAGGCGATGCAGATCGCCAAGCAGCTCGCTGGCTTCTCAGGCGCGAAGGCCGACGACCTCCGCAAGGCGATCGGCAAGAAGAACCGCGAGGCGATGGCCAAGCTCCAGCCGGAGTTCGTCGAGGGCTGCCGCGCCTCGGGCACGAGCCCGAGCACGATCGAGTGGCTGTGGGCGACGAACGAGAAGTCGGCCGACTACTCCTTCAACAAGTCGCACGCCGCCTGCTACGCGCTGATCGCCTACCGCACCGCGTGGCTGAAGGCCAACTACCCGGCCGAGTACATGGCCGCGCTGATCTCCTCTGTGATGGACACGAAGGACAAGGTCCCGTTCTTCGTCGCCCAGGCGGAGCAGATGGGGATCGAGATCCTGCCGCCGGACGTCAACGAGTCTGACCACGAGTTCATGGTCGTGGGCGGCAACATCCGCTTCGGCCTCGACGCCGTCAAGGGCGTCGGCTACGCCGCTGTCGAGTCGATCAAGCGTGCGCGTGAAGAGGACGGCCACTTCACCTCGCTGTGGGACTTCTGCGAGCGCGTCGACAACAAGTCGGTCAACAAGAAGTCGATCGAAGCGCTGATCAAGTGCGGCGCCTTCGGCTCGACCGGCGCCTCGCGCAAGGGCATGCTCGAGGTGCTCGAGCAGGCGCAGGCGGTCGGCCAGAAGTCGCAGCAGGACGCGCTGATCGGCCAGGGCTCGATCTTCGACCTGGGGATGGACGCCGGCAACGGCAACGGCGCTGCCGCGGCGTTCGCCGCCCCCACGCACCCGCCGATCCCGCCCGAGGAGTTCGACCAGACCGAGCTGCTCGCGGCCGAGAAGGAGTCGATCGGCCTCTTCATCTCCGCCCACCCGCTGAAGTCCGTCCGCGAGGCGATGCGCGCGAAGGTCGACTGCACGCTCTCCGAGCTGGCCGACAAGAAGGACGGCGAGTGGGTCACCGTCGGCGGCATCATCACGCAGACGAAGAGACTGCGGACGAAGAGAGGCGATCACATGATGTTCGCCACGATCGACGACCTTGAGGGAACCGTCGAGCTGCTGATCTTCGGCAGAGTGCTCGCCGCCTCCGAGGCCGCCTTCGAGATGGACTCGGTGATCACGCTGCGCGGCCGCGTCGACCACAAGGACGCATCGAAGACGACCGTCGTCGTGCAGGAGGCCGAGATCTTCGCGCCGAGCGAGGAGGAGGTCGAGCGCGCCCGCGAGGAGGCCGCCAAGGTCCCGGTCGGCCCGGCGGCGATCCGCCTGCGGCTCGACGCGACCGTCCTCAGCGCGACCGTGATCGAGGAGCTCAAGTCGGTCTTCGAGAGCTTCCCCGGCGAGTGCCCGGTGCTGCTGGAGATGCACACCTCCCAGGGCCCCCGCCTGCTGCGGCTCGGCCCGACCTACAGAGTCGCGCGCAACGCCGCTCTGCAGGCCGAGCTCGACCACCTGCTCGGCCCCGCGATGCTCGCCGCGGCCGCAGCGGCGTAAGAGGGCGCGAGGGCGGCGCGCTCGGCGCCGCCCGTGCAACGGGTACAGCCGCGCGGCAGCCCGCAGCCCGCAGCCCGCAGCCCGCGGCGCGCAGCCCGCGGCGCGCCGCGCGCCGCGCGCCGCGCGCCGGGCCGACCTTACGTCCGCGTTCTCAGCCCTCTTCTGCGCAGCCTGTTCGCGTAGGCGATCTCCTCGGCGGAGGTGCCTCTCTTGTCCGGGCCGGGCGTCTCAAGCACGACTGCCATCTGCTCGAAGCGAGGCTCGGACAGGAAGGCCGTGCAGCCCTCCTCGCCGAGCTCGCCCTCGCCGAGGTTGGCGTGGCGGTCGCGGTTGGAGCCAAGGCCCGTCTGCGAGTCGTTGAGGTGGACGCAGCCGAGCCGCTCAAGGCCGACGACCTCGTCGAAGCGGTCGAGCGTCTCCGTCAGCCCGTCGTTCGTCCGCACGTCGTAGCCCGATGCGAACAGGTGGCAGGAGTCGAGGCAGACGCCGAGGCGTCTCCCGCCGCCGGCCGCCTGCAGCAGTGCCTGCAGCTCCTCGAACGAGCGGCCGAGCGTTCCGCCCGCGCCCGCGGTGTTCTCCAGCAGCAGCAGGCTGTGGTCGGTCTCCGCCAGCGCCTCTCTGAAGACCTCGCCGGCGCGCGCTATCGCCTCGCCGACGTCGCCTCTCAGCGCCGAGCCGGGGTGCAGCACGACGTCGGCGCCGATCCCGTCGGCGACATGGAGCGACTGCGTCAGCGACGCGAGCGACTTCGAGCGGATCTCGGGGTCCTCGCTGGCGCAGTTGATCAGGTAGACGGCGTGGATCACGACCGCGTCGATTGGCGAGTCGTCCATCGCCGCTCTGAACGCGGCGAAGTCGTCGTCGGTGTATCTCGTCGGTCTCCACATCCGCGGAGACTGGTTGAAGATCTGGATCGACCTGCAGCCTCTCTCGACTCCGCGCTCGACCGCCTTGGGCAGGCCGCCGGCCTGAGAGACATGAGTGCCGATTAGCATGCGATGTCCATGAAAGTTCGCTTCGCTCCTTCCCCGACCGGCGCGCTGCACATTGGCGGCGCGCGCACGGCCCTCTACAACTGGCTGCTCGCGCGCGGAAGCGGCGGCTCGCTCGTGCTGCGGATCGAAGATACCGACCGTGAGCGATCGACCCCCGAGAACGTCGAGCAGATCCTCGACGCGCTGCGCTGGCTCGAGCTTGACTGGGACGAGGGGCCGATCTTCCAGACGGCGAACGCCCCGCGCCATCAGGAGGCGCTGCAGCAGCTGCTCGACTCCGGCCACGCCTACCGCACGAACGCGACCGGCGACGACGTCAAGGCGTGGAAGCAGCAGCACGGCGACGACCGCGGCTACCGCGGCACGCCCGAGGAGAGCGGCGCCGTGCGCCTGCGCGTGCCCGACGAGGGGGAGACGGTCGTCCACGACGCGATCCGCGGCGACGCGGCCTTCCAGCACGTCCATCTCGACGACCCGGTGATCGCGCGCGCCGACGGCACCGTCCTCTACAACTTCGCCGTCGCGATCGACGACCTCGACGCCGGCATCACGCATGTCGTGCGCGGCGAGGACCACCTCTCCAACACGCCCAAGCAGCTGCTCGTCTTCGAGGCGCTCGGCAAGAGAGCGCCGGTCTACGCCCACCTGCCGCTGCTGCACGGCCCCGATGGCAAGAAGCTCTCCAAGCGCCACGGCGCCGCCTCGGTGCAGGAGCTGCGCGAGCAGGGCTACCTGCCAGAGGCCGTCGTCAACTACACCGCGCTGCTCGGGGCCGGCTTCGACCCCGAGCGCGAGTACTTCACCGCGCAGGAGCTGGCGGAGCGGCTGAAGCTGCAGAGAATCTCCAAGTCTCCAGCCGTCTTCGACGAGAGAAAGCTGCGCCACATCAATGGCCACTACCTGCGCGAGCTGCCCGTCGAGGAGCTGACGCGCCGGCTGGAGGCGTTCACCGGCCGCGAGGGCCTCGCCGGCGCGGTCGAGATCAGCCGCGAGAAGATCCAGACGCTCGCTGACTTCTGGCCGCTCGCCGGCTTCTTCTTCGACGGCCCCTCCGACGACGCCAGAGCGTGGGAGAAGACGTTCGGCGTCGAGGGCTCGCACGAAGGCTTGCAAGCCGCGCGCGACGCGCTGGCGACGCTGGATCCCTTTACGCAGGAGGGCGTCGAGGCGGCCCTGCGCGGGCTGCTGGAGGCGAACGACTGGAAGCCCAAGCACGTCTTCCAGCCGGTCCGCGTCGCGATCGCCGGCACGACGATCTCGCCCGGGATCTTCGAGAGCGTCGCGCTTTTGGGCCGTGACGAGACGCTGCGGCGGATCGACGCCGCGCTCGCCCGCCTGGCAGGCTGAGGCGTTCGCACGCGGCGCCCCAGCGCCGCCACATGCACCGCAAAGAGCGGCGACGCGCCCGGCTGGCGCGCCGCCACTCTTACGCGCGCGCGATCGCTGGGAGGGCGCAAGCTCCCGTACAGCGTCAGGTTGCCCTCAACTTGCGGGTGGGGGGTGCCGATAACCTGAACGGATCGGGACATCGAGCTGAGCGCTCGAGATCGCGATCCGCCTCGGGCACCGACACTGCGACGAGGACCGATCGCCGATGACTCCAACGACGCTCACCGCCAGCTTGAACACACCGGCCACCACCGCCGATCCCAGCCTCCGCGGCCATCATCACAACGAGGGCCATGGCCGTCGTTTGACGGCCGCGTTCGAGGCGCTTGAGGCGTTCCCTGTCCTGGCCGAGTCACGCAACCGCGTGCTCAGGCTGTTCACCCAGGAGAGGCCCGCGACCGCCGAGGTCGTCGCCGCCGTCGAGTCCGACGTCGCGCTCGCGATCGCGACGCTGCGGCTCGCCAACCGCGTCGACGGCCGCTCGCGCGGCAGAGTCGACAGCGTCGTGCGCGCCGTCAGCGTGCTGTCGCCAGCAGCGGTGCAGGCGCTCGCCAGCCGCGCCCGCACGTTCGACTTCTTCGAGCGCAGCGGGATCTGGGAGGGCACGCCGGAGCGCTTCCGCCTGCACGGCGTGGCGACCCAGCGCGCCGCCGACCGGCTCGCGGCCGAGCTCGGCTACGAGGATCGCGACCGCCTGATGGTGACCGCGCTGCTGCACGACATCGGCAAGCTCGTGCTCGCCCACGCCTACCCGGGCTACCCGAGGCAAGTCCACGCCGAGGCGAAGACGCCCCAGGAGAGGATTCACCGCGAGCGCCGGGAGCTGGGCGTCGACCACGCGCTCGTCGGCGGCGTGCTCGCGCGCCGCTGGGGGCTGCCGAAGTCGATCGCCTCGACGATCGAGCGCCACCACAGCGACGACGCAGACGGCGAGGCCGCGCTCGTGCGGCTCGCCGACATGCTCGCCCACTACAGCCACGGCGACACCGTCTCGCCGGCGGAGATGCTCGCGACCGCCCGCCTCGTCGGCATCGGCACGACCGAGCTGCGGGCGGTGATGTACGACCTGCCGTATCCGTCGGCCGGCATCAGGCAGCGTGCGATGGACCCATGCCCGCTCTCGACGCGCGAGACCGAGGTGCTCAAGCGCCTTGGCCAGGGCAAGGTCTACAAGCAGATCGCGCACGAGCTGGAGCTGTCGACCAGCACCGTCCGGACCCACCTGCACAACATCTACGGCAAGCTCGGCGCCGTCGACCGCGCCCAAGCGGTCCTGATCGCGACCGAGCGCGGCTGGATCTAGCCCGCGCTCGGCGCCGCGCGGCCGTCGCGCACGCCGCGGCTCGGCGCGCGGGTCGTCGCACCGGTGCCATACCATCGGGGCAGAGGCGTTCTCGATGATCTCGATCACGACCAAATCCCCCTACGCGCTCCGCGCCCTCAGCGAGCTCGGCAAGCTCGGCTCCTCCGGGCCAGTCCCGATCGCGGAGCTGGCGCGCCGTCGTGAAATCCCGGTCCAGTTCCTCGAGCAGCTTTTCGCGGTCCTGCGCCGCGCCGGCGTGCTCAGATCGCAACGCGGCGTCAAGGGCGGCTACAGCTTCGCAAGGGACCCCGCGGAGATCACGGTCCTCGAGATCGTCGAGCTGCTCGACGGCGCCTTCGGCTCCGACACCGAGGGCGTCTTCGCCGACGCGGCCGCCGCCGCCCGCGCGGTGCTCGAGCAGACGACCGTCGCCGACGTGATCGAGCGCGAGTCGCGCGACGCCGGCGCCTCGATGTACTACATCTAAGAGCGCAGCGCGCCTACTCGTCGGTCACGTCACGCTGGATCTTGCGCTGCGTGAGGCGCGGCTACTCGTCGGTTACGTCTCGCTGGATCTTGCGCTGCGTGACCTCGACGGCGGTGCGGCCGGAGCGGGGGCGGGCGACGGCGCGCCGCTCGTCGACCAGCGCCTGCTCTCTGATCAGCTTGCGCCACGCCTCGATCCGCTCGGCGGGGACGACGCCGCGCACAGCGCAGTCGGGCTCGGTGTCGTGCTGGCAGTCGGAGAAGCGGCAGCCGGCGGCGAGCTCGACGATGTCGTCGAAGGTGTCGTCGACGCCGCCGTCCCACATGCCGACCTCGCGCATGCCCGGCGTGTCGATCAGCAGGCCGCCGTGGGGAAGCGCGAGCAGCTCGCGCGTCACGGTCGTGTGGCGGCCGCGGCCGTCGGAGTCGCGCACGGCGCCGATCGCCTGGCGCTCCTCGCCGAGCAGCGCGTTGACGAGCGTCGACTTGCCCGCGCCCGAGGGGCCGAGCAGCACCGCGGTCGAGCCGGGGGAGATCAGGCCGCGCACGGCGTCGACGCCCGCGCCTGCCTTCGAGCAGACGGCGATGGCGTCGGTGATGCCGAGCTCGCGGCCGATCCGCAGCGCGGTCGCGTCGGCGTCGGGGTCGAGGTCGGCCTTCGTCAGCACGAGCGCGACCGGGACCTCGCCGGCCCCGGCGATCGACGCGAGCCGCTCGGCGCGGCGCTCGTTGGGCTCGGGCAGCGGCTCGGCGATCAGCGCGAGCTCGACGTTGGCGGCGAGCACCTGGCGCTCGGCGCGGCCCTCGCCGACCGCGCGCCGCACGACCGTCCCGTGCCGCGGCAGCACCGCCGCGATCGCGTCGCCGCCGTCGAGCGCGACCCAGTCGCCGGTGACCGGCGGGCCCTCTGCCTCGTCTCTCAAGCGGGCGCGCGCGTGTACGAGGCGTGGCGCGGAGGCGCCCGGCTCGGCGACGAGCCATACCCCGCTGTGCTGCGACAGCACGCGCGCGCCGACGAGGTCAGACTCGCCCAGATCCTGGGCGATTGCGCGCAGCTCGGCGTCGAGATCGTCGCGGCGGCCGACGCCGGCGGGGAACGCTGTCACGCGGGGACCGTAGCGGACAACGCAGGACACGCCAATCGAGGGGCTCTGCGTTGCAGGCGGCCCGGCTAGGTTGGCGCGATGACTGAGGCCAACTACCCGAAGATCGAGCTGCACGTCCATCTCGAGGGCGCCGTCTCGCCCGAGGCGCTGCTCGCCGCCGCCAAGCGCAACGGCTTCCAGCTGCCGGTCGCGACCGTCGAGGAGCTCGGCGAGTTCATGCGCTTCCGCGACTTCGACCATTTCATCGAGGCGTGGTTCGCGACGACCCCCGCGCTGCAGACCGAGCAGGACTACACCGAGCTCGTGCTCGACTACGCGCGGCGCGCGCAGGCGCAAGGCGCGGTCTACCTCGAGGCGATCTTCTCGCCGGTCGACAAGCTCGACCAGGGGATCAGCTTCGACACCGTCTTCACCGGCTTCACGGACGGGGTCCAGGCGGCGCGCGAGCAGCTCGGCCTCGAGATCCGGCTGACGCCCGACATCACGCGCGGCGCCGACATCGAGACCGCCAAGCGCACCGCCGAGTACGCCGTCCGCTTCAAGGACCGCGGCATCGTCGCGCTCGGGCTCGGCGGCTTGGAGGCGCAGTTCCCGCCCGAGCCCTACGCGCCCGCGTTCGAGATTGCGCGCGCCGGCGGCCTGGGCTCGGTCCCGCACGCCGGCGAGGTCGCCGGCCCCGCCTCGATCCGCGGGGCGCTCGACGCGCTCCACGCCGATCGCATCCGTCACGGCGTTCGCGCCGTCGAGGACCCAGCCCTGCTGAGCGAGCTCGCCGACCGCCAGCTGGTGCTCGACGTCTGCGTCGTCTCCAACGCCCGCCTGTCGGTCGTCGACCGCATCGAGGACCATCAGCTGCCACAACTGCTGGCTGCTGGCATCCAATGCACGGTCAACACCGACGACCCGACCTTCTTCGCGGTCGAGCTCGACGCGGAGCATGCCGCCGCGCGCTCGCTCGGCGCCGACCCGCGCGCGCTGTTCGACGCGGGCGTTGCCGGCGCGCTCTGCGGTGAGGCGACGAAGGCCGCGCTGCGCGCAACCGCCGACGCCTACGACTGGCCGGCCGCCTGAGGCGCAGCGGCAGCGCCGCTACGCCGCGAGGACGTCGAGCTCGTAAGCCGGCTCGACGTCCGACCCCGCTCGCTCGTCCTGCCCGACGCGCTCGACGTCTGCCTCATGCGCGGCGAGCTGCTCGGCGCGGTCGTTCTCGCGGCGGGCGTGCTCGCGGTCGACCTCGACCTTTATAGCGGTCAGCTCGCCGGTCGGCAGCTCGTGGAACGGCACCCGCACGGCCGGCGCGAAAGCGGGCTGCTCGACGACGACGGCCTCGGGAGCAGGTGCGGGCGCAACCGCAGCCGCCGTCCCACGCCGGAAATGAACGACGCAAAGCAGGGCGATCAGGGCGAACGTCCCGGCGAGCACGTTGCCGATCCCGAGCTCGACGTCGCCGACGCCCGCGAGGTTGACGTAGCCCGTCATCACGTTGACGGCGATGCCTATGAACCAGCCGGTCGGCGACTGGCCGGCGGACGATCGCGTGCGGACCATCGTGGCGATGTGTGGGATCGTGCCGGCGAAGCCGAGCACGATCGCGAAGCTTGATGCGATGGAGATGAAGGTCATGGCAGCAGTGGCTCGGGCCGCGAACGGCTGGAGGGCGAACTGGGAGAGGACGGGGTCGGGCGCTTTGTCGGCGCCGTCATCCCTTGAGACCCATTATTGGCAGGATCGTTGCGCGCGCAAGGGGGTCTGTGACCTCATTCACAGCGATCGGCCTCGAACCGGGACTAAGGGCTTCTCGCGGTTGCCGTCCGGCGGACCACTATCGTTCGTCGACCAATGGCGCGAATCCCGATCAACATTGCCGAGCACGTCGGGCGCACGCCGATGGTCCAGTTCACGCGGATCCTGCCTCCCGATCCGGCGGAAAGCGGGGCGCGGCTGTTCGGGAAGCTGGAGGCGTTCAACCCCGGCGGGAGCGTCAAGGACCGCATCGGCGTCGCGATGATCGAGGCCGCCGAGCGGGAGGGCCGGATCGAGCCGGGCCGCACGACGATCGTCGAGGCCACCTCGGGCAACACCGGGATCGCGCTTGCCTTCGTCTGCGCCGCGAAGGGCTACGACCTCGTGCTGACGCTGCCGCAGGGGATGAGCCGGGAGCGCGAGGGGCTTCTGAGACTGTACGGCGCGCGCTTCGAGATCACCGAGTCGCTCGGCGGGATGAACGAGGCGGTCGACGCCGCCCGCGCGATGGCCCGCCGCGACGACGTCTTCCTGCCCGACCAGTTCACCAATCCCGCCAACCCCGACGCTCACCGCCGCTCGACCGGCCCGGAGATCTGGGAGACGATGGACGGCAAGGTCGACGTGCTCGTCGCCGGCGTCGGCACCGGCGGGACGATCACTGGCTGCGGCGAGTTCCTCAAGGAGCGCAACCCTCAGCTGCGCATCGTCGCGGTCGAGCCGCGCAGCTCGGCGGTCCTCTCCGGCCATGCCGCGGGCCCGCACAAGATCCAGGGGATCGGCGCCGGCTTCGTCCCGGCCGTTCTCAACCGCGACGTGCTCGACGAGGTGATCGCGGTCGACGACGAGGCCGCGATCGAGACCGCTCGCCTGCTTGCCGCGCGCGAGGGGGTGCTCGCCGGGATCTCAGGCGGCGCCGCGGTCTCGGCAGCGCTCGGGATCGCGCAGCGGCCGGAGTCGAGCGGCAGACGGATCGTCGTGATCGTGCCCGACAGCGGCGAGCGCTACGTGTCGACCCCCTTCTTCGCGCCCTAGACCGTCCTGGCCGGTCTCGGAACGTTCTACGCTACGCACATGCCGGGATTCCGCTCGCTCGTCCGCGTCGCCCGCGAGATCCGCTGCGACGTTCGCGCCGCGCAGGAGCGCGACCCCGCGGCGCGCGGCGTCGGCCCTGCTGAGGTTTTCGCGATCTGGCCCGGCGTCCACGCGGTCTTCGCCCACCGCATAGCGCACGCGCTGTTCGACGCTGGGGTCCCCGTCCTGCCGCGCGCGATCGCCGGCTTCTCGCGTGCGCTTACGGGGATCGAGATCCATCCCGCCGCGTCGATCGGCTCGGGCTTCTTCATCGACCACGGGATGGGCGTCGTGATCGGCGAGACCGCCTCGATCGGCAACGACGTGACGCTCTACCAGGGCGTCACGCTCGGCGGCACCGGCTTCGCGGCCGGCAAGCGCCACCCGAGCGTCGAGGACAACGTCACGATCGGCTCGGGCGCGAAGCTGCTGGGCCCGATCACGATCGGCCACGGCTCGAAGATCGGCGCCAACACCGTCGTGATCCACGACGTGCCGGCGAACTCGACCGTCGTCGGCAACCCGGGCCACCCGGTGCGGATCGACGGCAAGCGGCCGGAGGGGCCCGACGCCGACTGGGTCCACCTGCCCGACCCCGTCGCGGACGCGATAAAGGGGCTGGCAAGCCGCATCGGCGCGCTCGAGCGCGCCGTGGCAGACCGCGACGGCAACGGCGGGGCGCCGTTGCCCGACGCCGAGACCCCCGAGCTGCGGCCCGCTCGAGGGCCAAACCCAGCGGGCGGCTGAGCCGCTCTTCCCCCAGCAACAGCGAGGTGTCATGGCAGACCGGAGAGACCTGGACTTCACGTACTCGCTGATCGATCGGATCTTCCGGCTCAGCCTCGGCGAGCTGGCCGACTTCAGCGGCGCGAAGTACGACGGCGACTTCTCGCTGACGCTGGAGCAGGCGCAGCGGCGCAAGCACGACTACGTCGCCGAGCAGATCGGGATCGGCCCCGGCCGCCGCGTGCTCGACCTCGGCTGCGGGTGGGGCCCGCTGCTGAACGACATCCGCCGCCGCGGCGCGACCGGCGTCGGCGTGACGCTCTCGAGCGCCCAGGCGGCGGCATGCGAGCGCCACGGCCTCGACGTCCACCTGCGCGACGCGCGGCAGGTGACGGCCGAGACGTTTGGGCCCTTCGACGCGGTCGCGAGCCTCGGCGCCTTCGAGCACTTCTGCTCGGTCGAGGACTTCGAGGCCGGGCGCCAGGAGCAGGTCTACCGCGGCTTGTTCGAGAACATCGCGGGGATCCTTCCGCCCGGCGGCCGGCTGTTCCTGCAGACGATGGTCTTCGGCCCGAAGATGATCCCGATCGAGGAGGTCTCGATCGACGCGCCGCGCGACTCCGACTCGTGGTACCTCGCGCTGATGCAGAGACAGTTCCCCGGCTCGTTCCTGCCGTTCGGGCAGGAACAGGTGATCGCGACCGCGGAGCCGAGCCTCAGGCTCATCTCGAGCATCAGCGGCCGGCTCGACTACATCGAGACGATCAAGCAGTGGCGCGAGCGCTTCGGCGAGCCGAGCTTCCAGAAGACGCTGCTCAAGGCGAAGATTGTCCCCAAATGGCTCACGAGCCGCGAGTTCCGGCTCGCTTTCACGTCCGGGGTCAGCGCGAACGGCGTCTGCTTCGAGCGCGAGCTACTCGACCACTTCAGGCTGGTCTTCGAGAAGACGTGACGGCTCGGCCGCCGGCACCTCGGGCGCCACTCGAGGGGTGCCAGAGTCGGCACCCACCGCTCGCCCAGCGGGGGGAGGATCTAGCAGCGCGGA